>URMF01000004.1 GCA_900548855.1 uncultured Eubacteriales bacterium | reverse complement strand
CCTGCCACAAGCTTCTCATAGTGTTCCCGATAATCAGTAGACTCATATTTTTCCAGATAAATATCCACAGAAACCACATCCACATATTCATCACCGGGATATCCTTCCTTTAACGGACAGTTCCACACCCATAATAAATTATCCAGATGATGTACCTGAGTGTAATGCACAAACATCAATTTATACAATTCTCTCGCAATTTCCGCTCCCTTAGCTCCCCACCAGAACCAGGTCCCCTCTGATTCATGAAAGGGTCTCCAGAGAATGGGAATATCCGCTTCACAGAAACGCTTTAATGACTCCGCAATCACATCCATATCATGAAAAAATGCAGTTCTCTCCGGTGAACCCTCTTCCAGAACACGGCTTGCATCAAAGTCTGTATGCTCTGCATAAAACGACTTGTCCCTGCCTCCGATAGGGGAAAACCAATGAAATGTAAATGTGACTATACCCTCTGTCTCCTTCGCCCACTGGTATGCCGTCTCCAATGTTCCCCGGTTTTCATATACCTCCTGCATACAGGGCTCTGAGGTATCCTCATAATTGATATTCGGCGAACAGGCAAGCAGTTCAAAGCCTCTCAGCTTAGGCTCTTTTCCCGTCACCTTGCGGATATATTCAATCTCCTCCATGGGAACTGTCTGGGTATGCTGTCCGGTAATAATCCCATTACCGGCAGTCTCATATAAATAGTCTAATAATTGAACGGCATTTTTTGTTGCCCTTGGATTTACAGGGGTTGCCATATCGATACCCTCCTCATATTTTTTATTACTCCATCTGTTTTAAAACTCACTTTTCTTCTGTATTCTCTGGAAGCTTAACCGCAATACAAAGCTCCTCTAACTGCTTTGCATCCACCACATCCGGTGCATTGCTCATGAGGCAGGATGCATCCTTAACCTTAGGAAATGCGATTACATCCCGGATGGAATCTGCTCCGGTCATCAGCATAATCATACGGTCAAGACCAAATGCAAGCCCTGCATGAGGTGGAACACCGTACTTAAATGCATTTAACAAAAATCCAAAACGGTCATACGCCTCCTCCTTGGAAAATCCAAGCAGTCCAAACATCTTTTCCTGTACATCATCCTGATGGATTCTGACAGAGCCTCCACCAAGCTCCACACCATTCAGCACAATATCATATGCCTTTGCCCTTGCTTTGCCCATATCCGTGTCCAAAAGCTCCAAATCCTCGTCCATCGGCATGGTAAACGGATGATGCATTGCCGTATACCGCTCTTCCTCATCGGACCACTCAAATACCGGAAATTCCGTAATCCATAAAAATTTATAATCATCCTTGCTTACTAAGCCCAGCTGGTCTGCCAGCTCACATCTCAATGCGCCAAGTACAGAATACACAATCTTGTCCCGGTCTGCTGCAAATAACAGTAAATCTCCTGGCTCGCCCTCCATCGCTCCAATCAATGCAGACATCTCTTCCTCTTTCATGAATTTAGCAAAAGAAGACTTGACATTTCCATCCTCCTGGATTGCAATATAGGCAAGTCCCTTTGCCCCATATCCCTTGGCAAAATCCACCAGCGCGTCAATCTTCTTTCTCGGCATTGCACCCTGTCCCTTTGCATTGATACCACGGACCGAACCACCATTTTCAATTGCGCCCTTGAACACCCCGAACTCACAGTCCTTTACAATCTCCGTTACGTTCTTCAGCTCCATTCCGAAACGGATATCCGGTTTGTCCGAGCCAAAACGGTCCATTGCCTCCTGCCAGGTCATTCTTTGAATTGGAAGCGGCACCTCTACTCCAATACTCTCTTTAAATACTTTTGCCAACAGTCTCTCATTTACATCCAATACATCCTCCACATCGACAAAGGATAATTCCATATCAATCTGAGTAAATTCCGGCTGGCGATCTGCACGCAAATCCTCGTCCCGGAAGCATTTTGCCACCTGGTAATAGCGGTCATAGCCGGAACACATCAGCAGCTGCTTAAAAATCTGCGGCGACTGCGGCAATGCATAAAAGCTTCCTGGATGCACGCGGCTTGGCACAAGATAATCCCTTGCTCCCTCCGGAGTGGATTTATTTAAAATCGGAGTCTCAATCTCCAAAAAGCCCTCCTCTGCCAGAAAGTTGCGGATAATGCTTACCACCTTGCTTCTCAGAATCAGATTGCGTTGTAAATCCGGCCGTCTAAGGTCCAGGGGACGGTATTTTAAGCGTACCTCCTCCTTTGTCTTTGAATTTTCCTCAATCGGAAACGGAGGTGTTTCCGCCTCGGAAAGGATTCTTAAATCCGTTGCAATAATCTCAATATCACCGGTTGCCAGATTCTTGTTTATTCCACCTGCACGGAGTGCTACCTTGCCGGTAATGGCTGCCACAAATTCACTTCTCAGCTTCTCCGCCTTGGCAAAGCTTTCGCTTCCACACTTATCCTCCTCAAAAATCACCTGCAAAATACCGCTTCTATCTCTCAAATCCACAAAAATAATCCCGCCCTTATTGCGGCTCTTCTGTACCCAGCCCATAACGGTAACGGTTTCACCTGTATTTTTATTACTTACTTCTGTACATCTATGGGTTCTTTTCAAACCCTTCATTGATTCTGCCATGCCTGCTCCTCCTAATTTCTATTCACAATACATTTTCTATGTCGTAACTCAAAAATGGTTCACTGAATCATTTTCTCATATGCCTGGCAACACAAACAAATGCATGGGCAAGACTGCCCATGCATCATTATATATTTTTTTTAATTATTTGTACAGTTTAAAACAAAATCTTTTTACCATAAAGCCTTGTAATCCCAACAAAGGCAATCCGCACCGTAAATGCCGTTTTTTCTGTTTTTCCTATTTTCCATCAATTATAATCTCTTCATTGTTTTCATCCAGTCCTATTATGATTTTATTTTCAAAATCATATGTAAGACAACCCGTTATTGTCTCATGTTAATACACATCACATCCAGCAACCGAAATCCTTTTTGTTTTCTCATCAATTTGTACATATTCATCATCATCCGCTATCCTTAATGTAATGCAAATGCAACCACATAAATACCAACCAACACTGCAATCACAAAAACAATTGCAATAATTGCCAGTATTCGCTGCCTTCTAGCCACCGGTTTGTCACTTATTCCTTTTTCTTGTTCATTTGCAAGGATAGAAGCTTTGATGCTTGCCATATCTCTACCATCAAATAAATCCGCCATATAACCGCCCCCTAAAAATATATTAACTATGTTTTCCAATATCATCTTATAATAATTAGCATCTCATGTCAAATACAATTTGTCGATTTCAATAATTTCTTAACATATTGTGGATATCCCTCAATGACCTTCTATCACGCCTTTTCCCGCTGTTACATCTTATCCACAAAAAATTCCTCGAAAACCGCATAGCCTTCCTTCTCCATCTGCTCTTTCTGGAATTTCTTATTTTTCTTCATAATTGCAATGTTAATCTGCTCACCGTTTCTCCTTTTCTCATTGGCTTTCTGCAAAATGGTAAGCATCTTATCCTGTGGCATATTTTTTTCCACAAGATAAGCAATCTTCTCGCTCTTCACCGGCACCTGATAATCTTTTTCTAACAAAAGCATAACAATACGTTCAAATCCAATGGAAAAACCACAGGCTGGTGTATTCTGACCGGTAAATCTGCCAATCATTTCATCGTATCTTCCACCGCCGCCTACGGAACCGCCAAATTCATCCATGGAAATCTCAAAAATCGGACCAGTATAATAACTCATGCCCCGCACCAGCGTTGGGTCAAAGGCAATCTTAAAATCAGCTGCCTTTATGGCATTGACGCTTGCCATAATGGTTTCCAAATCCTCGGCTGCCCCCGCCTCTAAGCAGTCACCTAAGGTATCCTTTAAGAACCGGACACCCTCAATATCCGAACCGGTCTTTTCAAATAATGCCAGATATTTTTCTACATTCTCTTTCGGATATCCCTGTTCTATCAGCTCGGCAGCCACCCCATCCAGACCAATTTTATCCATCTTATCCAGGGTGATAAAAACGCTGTCATAATCCTTCTCCTCAAATCCGCTATAGGCGGCCATTGCCTTAAGCATTTTGCGGTTATTCAGACGGATTGTAAATTTCTCAAAGCCTATTTTTCCAAGAAGTGTGGTAGTAGCGGTAATCAACTCAATCTCCGCAAGGCTTGTCGGTTCCCCTAAAATATCAATATCACACTGCATAAACTGGCGGTAGCGTCCCCTCTGGGGTCTGTCAGCACGCCATACATTTCCCATCTGCAATGCCTTAAACGGGCTTGGCAGGTCATTGGCATTATTTGCATAGTAGCGGGAAAGCGGAAGGGTTAAATCATAACGGAGACCGCCATCCACCAATATATCTGTATTCTCTGCGTCCACTTTGTCAATAGCGGCACCAAGTTTATCCCCACGCTTTAAAATCTTAAAAATCAGCTTTTCATTCTCACCGCCCTGGTTGGAGCTTAAATTCTCAATATGCTCCACACATGGCGTCTCCATACTGCAAAAGCCAAATGTCTTATAGGTTTCCTTTATCTCCCGGATTACATAATCTCGGATTTCCATCTCCCTCGGTAATATATCCTTCATTCCGGTAACCGGTTTTTTCTTCATAGCCATTTTCTTATATCCTTTCCTTATATATCCTGACTGGTCTTTTCTCTGCCGGTTTTTCCTAAAACACCAGCTTATCCTTTTCCTCTCCGTTCATTTCACGCACCACAATCTCATCATGTACAATACTCTGAAACGGCAGAAAAACCTTCATATCAAAATGCCGAACCTCCTCAATCAACAGCTCCACTGCTGTTTTGCTGTCAAATGCCTTGCGGTATGGACGATCTGAGGTCAGTGCGGCAAAGACATCACATACCCTTAAAATTCTGGCTCCCAACGGAATATCCTCTCCCACCAGATTGTCCGGATAACCGGTTCCATCAAAATTTTCATGGTGATGCAGAATCATTTCGCACACCCGGTCCGAATATCCCTCATTTTTCACCACCTCATACCCCAGACCTGCATGCAGTCTGACATAACGCATCTTTTCCACATTCAGTGTGTCATCATCTCCGCCATACAAATATGTGCTTGCCCGCAGCTTGCCAATATCATGGAGCATACCTGCCACCTCCACATCATGACAAAATGCCGGCTCCATTTTCAGCTCCCTTGCCAGTTTTCCTGCCAGACGGCTCACTTCTATGCCATGTGCAATCTCCGTTCTTAAATCTTCAGTCAGATAATAGGACATCTCGTCCACTTCCACGTCTTCCCTGTCAACCTGTATCATACAGCTCCTCCTCTCCACAAAGGTGCTAACAATCCGAGAACATTTTCTGTTTCCGCTCTATCATCTCATCAATCCGGGTGATATAAGCATCCACGTTCTTTACATTTTCTACCCGCTCTATGCGGTTTTCCCTGTGAAATACAAACTTGGAGGATGCACCTGCTCCCATGGCAAGAATATCCATCTTCTCCTCCATAATCAATATATTATAGATACATTCCTTTCCAGGCTTGCTATATCCGATATTCTCAAGCTTACCTGGAATATTTTTCTGGCGGTACAGATAATAGGGAAACATTCCCATCTCTCTGGCACAGCTGTCCACCGCCAGCAGCATTTCATTGGTACTTCCCTTGATAAGCTTTTGATACTTCTCCATTTCTATGTTCAGATTCGCCGCCCGCTTAATAGCCAGTGAATGTACCGTAAGACTGTCCGGCACCAGCTTTTTAATCTCGGAAAGTGTATACTCCACATCCCGGATATCCTCTCCCGGAAGCCCGACAATCATATCCATATTAATATTGGTAAAGCCCACATCCCGTGCCAGACCAAATGCTTCCTTCGTCTGTTCCACCGTATGTGCCCGCCCAATCAGCTTTAGTGTAGCATCCGACATTGTCTGGGGATTAATGCTAATCCGTTCCACACCCAGCTCTTTCAGACAGCTTAGCTTATCGGAATCGATACTGTCCGGTCTTCCACATTCTACACAAAATTCCCTTACATATTCCATATCAAAGGTCTGTTTCAGCTTGGTAAGTAATGCTTCCAGATGTACAGCGGACAAGGTGCTTGGAGTTCCTCCGCCAATATATATGGCAACCAGTCTCTTATTTTTGTAAGCCGGTGCCATCGCCACAAATTCCATTTCCTTATATAATGCCTGCAGATACGCTTCCATTCTATCCTGATAAGCCTCTACGGGATAGGAGGTAAAGGAGCAGTACAGGCATCTGGTAGGACAGAATGGGATTCCTATATAAATACAATATTCCTCTTCATAACAAAAATCTTGGAATAACTTCTGTTCCTTTTTTGCCACCTCTATACAGATATCAGCCTTCTGGGGAATCGTCAGATAAGTGTCCGTATAGACCTTATGTATGAAATCCTCTGTCTCTCCCCGCTCCAGCAGCTCCGTAGCAATCTTCGTAGGCCGTACTCCGGTAAGGCTGCCCCATGGGAGCTCTTTTCCCGTATACGCTGAAAGCATCCGGTACAGCGCAGCCTTGAGGGGATTTCTGGCTATCTTTTTATTGAGATAATCAACCACCACTGTTTTTTGCTTGGAATAACCCTGTTCATCCTCTAATGTAAATGTAACCGAACCACCGCTGCTTACCTGCGTCTCCACATCCGAATCCGCAATATATTCTACCGCTAAGGTCAATCGTGTATTTTCTCTGTCCACCACTACCTTTTCATTGTCAAAAAATGCCTGCAGCATGGCTCTTATATCATTGTTATAAAACTCGGCATTTTGTTTTAAATATATCATTCTTGTCTTTCCTTTTCCGTTCCGGGATATGGTATTCTTAATGAATCCCACAAACCATATTGGTTTCTTTCTCCCATCCAATGGTGGTGCTGTCCATATGTCCCGGAAATACCTTGGTTTCATCCGGCAGCGTAAACAGCTTTTCATGAATGGAATTTAAAAGAACCGCCCCATTTCCTGTAGGAAAATCCGTTCTTCCCACACTTCCGCAAAATAATGTATCTCCCGCAATAACAGACTGCAGCTCTTCACTATAATAACACATCCCTCCTGCGGTATGTCCCGGTGTCAGAATACAGGTCAGGGTTGTCCCTATAATCTCTACCTTTTCTCCATCTCTCAGCACCCGGTCTGCCTGCAGGGTCATTGGCATTCCAAACATAGCCGATAAATTTACGTCTAATTTACCAAGAACCTGTTCATTTTCTTCCTTTGAGGCATATACCGGTACACGGAAAGTATCCTTTAACTCTTTTACAGCACCGATATGGTCAAAATGACCATGGGTTAAAAAGATTGCCTGTAATTGAAAGACAGAATCTGAAAAAATCTCCTTTAACACCTCCGGCTCCGCTGCCGGGTCAAACACGATACATTCCCCTGTATCATGATTTACCATAATATAACAATTGGTTCCCATATCCCCTAACGTCTTACGGAATATCTCTAAATCTGCCATCGTTCTAATACCTCTTCTATCACAATTTTTTAACCTATCCGACACTTCTCTCTACATCTAATACTCCCGGCACCATACGAAGCTTCGCAATCACATGGTTTAGCTGGTCTACCGTCTTGATATCAAATGCAACGGTAAAGGTTGCACGTTCACTTTTATTGTTACTCTTACTGTTCACCGCTGTAACATTAATATTTGCCTCTGTAAACACCTTGGATATATCAAACAGCATTCCCGTACGGTCCGCCGCAAAAATACGGATTTCAGAAGAATAGGTTGCCGCCGGATTCTCTGCAGCGTCTGCCTGCCATTCCGCATCAATCAACCTGGAACGGTCTACATCTCCCATGCCTACAATATTGATACAGTCTGTACGATGTATGGAGATTCCTCTTCCTCTTGTAACATAACCTACAATTTCATCTCCCGGCACCGGAGAACAACATTTTGAAAAATGTACTGCTACATCATCCACACCCTTCACCGTAATTCCACCCTTTGATTTATTGATTCTGTGAAGGTCTGCACTGTGATTTAGCTGTTCCAGCAAATCCTCTTCCGTTAACTTTGCCTTTTCCTCCTTGTTATAAACATCAATTAACTTGTTCATAACCTGACCCTCTTTGAGGGCGCCATGACCGATTGCTGCGAGAACAGAATCCCAGTCTTTAAAATTGTACTTGGTCATTACAGCCTTCAGCAGCTCCGGTTTGGAATATGTGGCATAATTATAGCCCTTTGTCTTACAATAATTCAGCAAAAGCTCTTTTCCCCTGCTGATATTATCTTCCTTAAATTCCTGCTTAAACCACTGGTTAATCTTATTTCTTGCCTGTGCTGATTTCACGATAGACAGCCAGTCACGGCTCGGTCCTTTAGAATTCTGTGAAGTTACAATCTCTACCCGGTCACCATTGTTCAACTGGTACGTTACCGGAACCTGTCTGCCATTTACTCTGGCCCCTACCATTTTATTGCCCACTGCGGAATGAATGCTGTAGGCAAAATCAATTGGGGTAGAACCTGCAGGGAGATTTTTCACATCGCCATTTGGCGTAAAACAATACACCTGTTCCGCAAACAAATCCAAGTCCGTCTTAACCGCACTCATGAACTCCTTATTGTCTTCTGTATCTCTCTGCCACTCTAATATCTGACGCAGCCAGCTTAATTTTTCTTCCTCTTTATCCCGGGCCGTTCCACTTAAATTTTCCTTATATTTCCAATGGGCAGCAATACCATATTCCGCTGTCTTATGCATATCATAGGTGCGAATCTGGATTTCAAAGGGCTGTCCGCTCTTACTAATCAATGTGGTATGCAATGACTGGTACATATTGGACTTTGGCATTGCAATATAATCCTTAAATCGACCCGGAATCGGCTTATACTTCTCATGGATAATCCCCAGCGCCGCATAACAGTCTCTTACACTGTCCACAATAATTCTTACCGCAAAAATATCATATATCTGGTCAAGGGTCTTATTCTGGTTCACCATCTTCTTATAGATACTGAAAAAGTGCTTTACACGTCCGCTAATCTCTGCTTTAATATCTGCCTCATCAATACATTCCTTGACATCATGCACAATATCCGCAATAAAAGTCTCTCTTTCTTCCAGACGCTCATCAATCTCCGCCTTTAATTCCTTAAACTTTTCCGGCTCCAGATATTGCAGGGAAAGGTCATCTAATTCCACCTTTATCTTACTGATGCCCAAACGATGTGCAATGGGAGAATAAATATCCATCGTCTCCCTTGCCTTTTCAATCTGTTTTGCCGGAGACTGGTACTGCAATGTCCTTAAATTATGCAGACGGTCTGCCAGTTTAATTAAAATCACACGGATATCCTTTGCCATGGCAAGAAACATTTTGCGCAAATTCTCTGCCTGCAATTCCATCTTATCCTGGGAGAAATTAAGCTGGGTAAGCTTCGTAACACCGTCCACCAGGAGCAGAATCTCCGGTGAAAATTCTTTTTCAATTTCCTCATCTGTCATAACCGTATCTTCAATCACGTCATGAAGAATTCCTGCCACAATTGTTTCCTTGTCTAATTCCAACTCTGCTAAAATAATGGCAACACAAAGAGGGTGCATAATATATGGCTCACCGGATTTGCGTAGCTGCCCCTCATGAGCTTTATTGGCAACGGCATACGCTTTCTCTATCATGGTGATGTCTGTATTCGGATGGTATTCCAGCACCTTCTCAATCAGAGTTTTATAAAGCTCCTCCGGAGGTGTAAAATCTTTTGGTGTAGAAAGTTCCTTATCCTTGTTCATAATCCCTGCCATTTGCTCACCTTCTTTTCCATTTTATCTTTCATACTGTATATTCTTTCCCATAAATATGCTCCAAGTACTTACATAGCAGTAAAATACAAGCATACTCCTTATACATAATGATATAAGTATATCCTATATCTTAATAGATGTAACTCTTATTTTCAAACATTTTTAATTTTTGTAAAATATGCCATAAAAATGTGATTCATTTAGTTTCTTATCGGTAAATGTTTCTATTATTTCTGCTTTATATCTACAGCACTTCTCGCACTGCAGCCATGGCATACCGTTTAATCTGCAGCTGTATTGACCGGTTTCCATTAAATTCATTAATAGAAGGATAATACACTATATTAAGAACAACATTATTCAGCCAGCCATGCATCATCTTATCGTATTCTTCCTGACCAAACCATTCAATAATGTTATCTGAAAATTCCTGGGCATTAAAATATATGCCCTCTCCAACACATCCATCGCTGCTCTCCAGGGTTACCTTTACCACATTTCTGTCTTTGCCCAATATTTTTGCCGAAATTACATTTAATTCCTTCTGCGCAAAAACCGGCTTCTCATTCCCCTTCCCAAATGGTGCCAATGCATCAATTTCTTCTATCAACTCCTCCGTGATATAGGACATTGGCATAGGAACATCAATCCGCACCTTGGGAATAAATGCATCCCCGGACAATTCACAGTTCTCGTTTATCTGTCTGGTAAACGCTTCCAGATTCTCCTTGCTTAAGGAAAATCCAGCCGCCATGGCATGCCCACCAAACTTTAACAGCAAACCACTGCACTTCTGCAATGCCTCAAACATATGATATTCTTCTATGGAACGCCCAGAGCCCTTCAGAACTCCCGCTTCATCACTGTCTACCAAAACCAGCACCGGATGATGGAACTTTTCCCGGATTCTGCCTGCTATGATACCGGCCAGGCTCTCATGACAGTCCGGAAGATAAATCACAAACACTTTCATTTCCTGTGCATCCTGCAAAAATGCTTCTGCCGCTTCTACACCCCGGATTGTCATCTCTTTGCGCTCTTCATTCACTGTATATATTGCATCTGCCTTTGCAATCGCTTTCTCTGTATCCTCTTCCACCAACAGCTCCATGGAAGCGATGGCGCTTTCCAGTCTTCCGGAAGCGTTAATGCACGGTCCCAGCTTAAATCCTACATGATACGCATCAATTGTCACATCCGATAGCGCATTGGCGCCAATCAAAGCCCGAAGGCCCTTATTTTCCGAATGATTCAGCCTCTCCAACCCGTGCACTACAAAAATGCGATTCTCGTCTGTCAGAGATACCACATCACATATAGTGGCAATTGCAACAAATTCCAAAAACTGATAAATTTCTTCCTTGGGAATATCTCTTTTTATGAACAAGGCTTCCACCAGCTTATAAGCCACACCGGCTCCACAAAGGTCATCAAAGGGATAACTGCAGCTTTCTTTTTTCGGATTCAGAATCACATCAGCCGGTGGTAAAATATACTGCCTGTTATCTCCATCTGTAATATACGGTATCTGATGATGGTCGCTGACCACCACAGCAAGCCCGGACTCCTTCGCTTTTGCTAAAGCTGCATTGGCAGAAATGCCATTATCACAGGTTACTATGGTATGAATACCATCCTCCACAGCCTTTTCTATAATTTCCTCATTAATGCCATACCCATCCTTTATACGATGTGGAATCACATAATCCACATCGGCACCAATCCGCCGGAGTCCCTTATAAAGAATATAGTTTGACATCACTCCATCCACATCATAATCCGAAACTATCCGTATGGGATGCCCCTCTTCAACATCATGGCAGATAATGCGGACTGCCTGGTTCATATCCTCCATTAAAAAAGGGTCGTGCAGCTTGTCAAGCTCCGGATGAAGAAAGGTTTCAAACTGGGATTCCTCTAAACCTCTATTCACCAAAATCCTTGCCACCACAGGATTGATATGAAATTGTTTACCAAGGGCGTCAAAATCAGCCCGCTTTGTCCTTATAACCCAGTTCTGTTCTGCCATACCAGATAACTCCTATTTCCTTAATACACATATAACTATGATAGGGACATGGTTATCCGCCATGTCCCCATCTTTTTCATTTCTATGCCTTCTTTGCATCTTTCTTAGTAATCCCTTTTTTCTTGCTTCCGGAATTCTTTTCCTCTTTACCCATTTTGGTCTTAAACATATACCATAATGGTCCGGTAATACATACGGAAGAGTAGGCACCACAGATTATACCACTCATCAACGTCAAAGCAAATTCTTTAATAGATGTTACACCCATAATATATAATACAAACACCATAACAAAAGTTGTCAGGGATGAATAAATGGTTCTCGTAAAAGTCTGGGATATAGATGTATTTACAATATTTGCGTAAGTTTCTCCCTTTCCATTCATAGTAACCAGATTCTCACGAATACGATCAAATATGATAATTGTCGCATTAATGGAGTAACCCACTATGGTCAGCATACAAGCAATAAATGTATTACCGACAGATAATCTTCCAATGGAATAAATGGCGAATACCACCAACACATCATGCAATAACGCTATAACTGCTGCCGCGCCAAATTTCACATCACTAAATCTCACCGCAATATAAATCAGCATCAGCACGGTTGAAATCAATACGGAAATAATAGCATTTCGCTGCATTTCGCTGCTAATCGTGGAACTAATATTCTCAATTTCAAATTCCTTCACCTTAAAGTTTGTACGAAGTGCCTCTTCTACTGCATCCCGCTGTGCAACTGTGAGCTCTGCAGTCTTAAACACAATCTCATTTGTTCCCTTTACATTCTGTACCTGGATTCTGGAATCTGATACATCTGCTGCATCCGCTATAACCGGAAGAATCTTGCTTTCTGCAGCATCTAAATCATAATACTCCTCAAAATCCACTGTCATAGCAGTACCGCCGGTAAACTCCAGATTATAATTGAGGGCAGAGCCTGTCTTAGATTTAAACACAGGCAATGCAATTAAACCAGCTGCAATGGCAACAAAAGAAATTATATATGCAATCCGGCTGAACTTAACATAATCGTGAACCTTTGAATCCTTTTTCGCGCCATAGAGCTTCGGATTCTTCAAGCCTAACGTATATACAGCCTTTAACAGATTCTTTGTCACAAACAAGGCAGTGAACATGGACAATACAATACCAATTCCAAGGGTTAAAGCAAAACCCTTAATTGTACCAGTACCCATAATGTACAAAACAACAGAAGCAATCAAGGTTGTAATGTTACTGTCTAAAATAGCCGACAATGCCTTGTTAAAGCCTGCGTCAATGGCACTCTTAACAGTAGCGCCTGCACCTATTTCTTCCTTTATACGTGTAAAGATAATAACATTTGCATCCACAGCCATTCCGATTGACAGCACAATACCGGCAAGACCCGGAAGTGTAAGACTGGCATTAAATCCATTCAGGCAAAGCAGAGTCAATACAACATATGCAATTAACGCAAAAACAGAAACTACACCTGGAAGCAGATAAACCGCAATCATAATCACTGCCACAATTGCCATACCGATTGCACCGGCCTTTAATGATGTACTTAAAGCATCCTTACCTAAGGTAGCTCCCACTACATTGGAACGCAGCTCCTTAAGAGTTAACGGAAGTGCTCCGATACGGATGGTCTGGGCAAGTCTTTCCGCTTCCTCATCATCGTCCATACCATTTATGACTGCGCTTCCTCCAGTAATTTCAGACTGGACAATCGGCGCAGAAGCAACTTCCCCATCATAAATAATATAAATCGGCTTACCAATATTTGCAGCAGTTGCCTCTGCAAATTTCTTTGTTCCCTCATCGTTAAATGCAAGCTCTACCACATATTCTTTAACCGTTCCGGAATTATCAATTGTTGCGCCGGCGTTCTTAATATCAGAGCCGCTTAACACAACCTCATATTCCTCTCCGGCAGCAAACTTTGCATAATTATCCTCATCTAAAAATTCCAATGCACCCGGCTTACCCATATCCTCCAAAATTTTATTGGCATCCGTTACACCCGGAATTTCAATACTGATACGGTTAGAGCCCTCCTTGTACACATTACTGTCTGTAGAATAAGTATCTGCACGTTGCTGCAGACGGTCAACCGTATCGTTAATCTCCTGTTCCGTCGGATTGTCCTCCTCAATCTCATACGTAATGCTGACACCTCCGGCAAGATCCAGACCTAAGATAATATTTTCTGCCTTACCGATATGATGCTTGCCAAGACCCTGAACGGTTGTATAAGTGCCTAATGCCAACGCTATAACAAATACCAGCAGCGTCAGCACACTGTTTCTCGTTACCTTTTTCATCCTTATTACTCTCCTTCTTTGCATATGTCAGCCAGCGCTGCTTTTATCATAATTGCACATTCTACACGCTTGCGCTCCAGCTCACAGCCAACATCATAGGCATCCAGCAGATTGCCATGAAAATTGTATGCGTTTGCCGCACAGCCTCCACTACAGTAGAATCTTGCAAAACAGTCCTTACATTTATCCTTTGCATATACATTACAAAGCTTAAATTCGTCTACCAGGTCTTTCTTTTCAATACCGGTATCCACATTGCCCAGCTTGAATTCCTCCATACCGACAAACTGATGGCATGGATACAAATCTCCACAAGGTGAAACCGCCAAGTATTCCGTTCCAGAACCACATCCGGAAAGTCTTTTATAAAGACACGGACCACCTGTTAAATCTATCATAAAATGGAAGAAGTTAAATCCCTTTCCAGCCTTTTCTCTTTCTACCATCTCCCGGGCTAACAAATCATATTCCTCAAACAGCTTCGGCAAATCTTCTTCTTTAATTGCATAGGGCTGTGTATCCGGCGCCACCACAGGCTCCGCTGAGATTTGTTTAAATCCCAGGTCTGCCAGATGTAAAACATCTTTTGAAAAATCAAGATTATAATGGGTAAATGTCCCCCTTACATAATAATTGGTCTGATTTCTCAGCTCTGCCATTTTTTTAAATTTATCAATAATTAAATCATAGCTTCCCTTGCCATTCCTGGTGGGCCGCATGAAATCATGGACTTCCTTCCGCCCATCCACACTCAGCACCACATTTGCCATCTCTCTGTTGGCAAACTCCATAACCTCATCCGTCAGAAGCATTCCATTGGTTGTAAGGGTAAACCGGAACTTTTTGTTATGTTCCTTTTCCTGACTTCTGCCGTATGCAACTAAGTCCTTCACCACCTGGAAGTTCATAAGAGGCTCTCCGCCGAAAAAATCCACTTCCAAATTCACTCTGTTACCGGAATTGGCAATCAGGAAATCCAAAGCCTTCCTGCCAACCTCGTAACTCATTAAAGAACGGGCACCGTGGTATTCTCCTTCCTCTGCAAAGCAATATTTGCAGGCAAGATTGCAATCATGAGCAATATGCAGGCACAGTGCCTTTACCACTGTCTTTCTCTGCTTAAAATCAATAATTGCATCCCGGTAAACATCTTCCGTAAATAGCTGCCCGGCCTCCTTCAATGCATGTATCTCTTCACAGGCCTCAAGTATCTCTTTTTCCGGATACTGGGAAAGCTTACTGACAATCTCATCCTGATTAAATTCTTCATACAGGGCAATTACATCATATACGATATCATCTACAACATGGACGGAACCACTACAGACATCCAGTACGATGTTATACCCATTGTTTTTATACTGATGTATCACTTTAACTCCTTCTACGCTGCGTTAACAAATACTGCAATCCCATCTCTGGAAGCAACGCAAACGAAAGAGGACAGCCGCTTGCAGCAGTCCTCTTTATTCTTTTCTTCTGACAGAATCACATTATTTGTTCTCACATGTCTGGTTACCGACAGTACAAGAGGTCTTGCAGGCTGACTGGCATGAAGTCTGGCACTCTCCACATCCGCCTTTTTCCATTGTGCTCTTTAATGTCTTGTCTGTCAATGTTTTAATATGTTTCATTTTCCTTACCTCACATTCATAATAATTCGTGTGTTCTCTCTCCTACCTGACAGAAATGCAACTCTGCAAATAAAAGATAAATCTTTCGCATTTGTGGTATAGTATACCATAAGGTTTTTCTAAGGTCAACGATTAACTGAGCATACCTCCTAAAAGTCCTCCACCAATGCAAAGCGCCGCTGTTGTGAGATTCGCAGTGCTTACCACATGAAACGCCTGACCAATGACAATCGCCACAATGGATATAATCAAAATATACAAAAGCCCAAGTAAAAAGCCCCATAAAAATTTTTGTTCCTTCACCCTTTTACCAATAATAAATGCACCTAAAAAGGTTACAATTACATATATTGCAACAATTGCTATATCCGTTATGGATTCCGCAAGCTGAAATTTGAACACCAAAAATGCCAGAATTGCCAGCAGCACTCCCGTAACTGCATAGGAAAAAATCAATCCCTTTATGACTATTCCAAATTTTCTTCCAATACTCATAGCTTCACTCCCTTGCGACCGCTTTTATTTTTATCACTGCGCTCATCTTAATGAATTATATGAGAAGAAAACCGTATTTATTCCCCCTGCAGCAGGTCAATTATCTCAAACAGGGAATGATAGATCTGATTTGCCAACGGTCTGATTTCTTCTGTAGGTTCAATTAAATCAATCACCATAACCGTATACAATCCTGCTCCGGATGCAGACTTAACACCATTGATAGAGTCCTCTATTCCCATTGCCTCAGAAGGGGCTACCCCCAACTCTTCACATGCCTTCAAATAGATATCCGGTGCCGGCTTTCCATTTGGCACAGTTCCGCCATATATAATCTGGTCAAATTCCTCCAAAATTCCGGCATTACGCAGATTTCTCTCCGCTCTCTGCCGTATAGTAGAAGTCGCCAGCCCTATCTTAATACCACGTTCCTTTAAAAAGTGAAACAACTCCTTCACGCCCGGTTTTAAATCCAGTCCGTTCTGGCGGATATCTTCATCCATGCGCTCCATTGTTTTTCCACGGAATGTATTATAATCAAAGTCCTCTCCAAAATAGGACTTCATCAGCTTTTCATTGTGTTCCTTTGTAGCCCCGGCAATTCTGTTACATAATTCTCTCATAGTAATTTCCGGTATATTATATTCTTCTCCCGTTATCATCCAGTGCTTACGGTATAGCTTCTCTGAGTCAAATATCACTCCATCCATATCAAATACTACTGCTTTTATCATATCTTCTTTTCTTCCTCTTCTTTCCTTCTTGTCCGAATCCAGAGCCAAATACAGGTACAACCAATCAGAAGTCCCATTCCTCCCAGCATCAGGGCAATGGTCAACGGATTGCTATACACAAAATATACCGTTCTTGTGACGGCATTACCAGCCTTATCCCGGCAATCAACCTCAATCTGATAGGAGCCATATTCCGAATAGCTAAGTCTCCTGGTTGCCGCACCATAATCTACTCCATTCATTCTCACCGCTGTAATCTCATCCTCCGTATTGGTAAGTGTGAGTGTCACGGCTCCTCTTTCATGTACGTTCTCTCCATCCTTCACACCGGTAAAAATGACCTTCGGCGCTGTATGGTCAATTATAAATTCCACATTTTCACTGTTACGGTGTCCTAATTCATCTTCTACCTCTACATATAAATTATATTTACCCTCTTCTGTAATTTCGTCTGTTCCGTTATATTCCACACCGTTTAGCAAAATGCGATAAGAAATAACTGTTAAATCCCTAAAAATTTCCTCCAGTGTATCTGCCAATTTAAACTCTTGATAATATTCACCGTCACAGCTTCCCACCTTATTAATCTGCGGCCTGGTCTGGTCCACTGTAAAATGAATCTCGCAGCTATCCTGGTTACCCGCCTCATCCTTTGACACAATCTCAAAGAAATAAATACCATCCTCCTGAAATATCTGAGATAAGCTGCTAAGCTTCCCGGAATTGGTAAATTGCGGCAGTTGCACCTCTCTTACATTACCGTCAAGGTCTGTGCAGGTTCCCGTAATCACAACCTGATTTCCTGAATAATAGGATTCCTCCACACTGAACTGTACGGTTGCCGGCTTTCTCCACTGTTCATAATTACCGGTCCCCGTTATACGAATCTCCGGCTTAGTCCGGTCTACGGAAAAATGTATTGTCTGAGCACGGGCAGTATTTCCCGCTTTATCTATTGCCGAAATCGTGACGGTATAGGTTCCGTCCTGTGAAAAGGTATGGCTCATAGCCGTTTTCTTTGTATTTACTGGAAAGCCTGTTATTCTCTCCGTGACGGTCTCCCCATCTAGCGTCTTCTCTACCTGTATCGTTACCTGGTTGGTTGCGAAAAAAGACTCTTCACAGGTAAAATCAAGTGTCACCGGTGTTCCACTCATGGAGCCCTCTGTAATTCCGGAAACTGCAACCTTTGGCGAGGTCTTGTCAATAACAAACCGGATGGGATTGGATATCGTCTGATTCCCTGCGCCATCTGTAGTAATTGCATATATTTTATATAAGCCCTCTTTTATTATCTTTCGATTACAGCTGTCCGCATATTTCTGGGAATGAAACACTGCTGCTGATGTAGTATAAGTTCTACCATCCAGCTTTCGGCTAATCACATAAACTGTTTTTGTCTTGTTATAAGACACATCCTGTACATCCGTCTGAAACACCTGACTGGTACTATAATGTGTGTCATTCCGAACTCCCGACAGCATTACCTTAGGCTTTTCTTTATCAATATAAACCTGTCGTTTTATTATATTACTTGTACCACAGTTGTTGATTACCTCCACCTCTACCCCATAGCCTGTTACCTTGCTTGCACTCTCAGAGGCTGTTATATCATAATCATATGACTTTACCGGTTTGTCAAAGGTTATCTTTTTAACAGTTTTACCATTTATCCTGTATATTACCTCTTTTAAACCAGACCTTTCATCTCCTACCGTTGTGTGAAAGGTAACATTCTTGTTCGTCCATTTGGAATAGTCTGTGTCACACTCCATCTGAATGGAAGGAATAAATGTATTATAAACCAGATTAGCAGAGGTTATATTGTTCGCATTACCGAGAACATCCTCTGCCCGGATTGTAATCGGACTGTCAAATTCATTCACTCTCAAATCGGTAGGAACATAGACATAATACCGGTTACCTGCTGATTTATGGGCTATGAACAGCGATGTATCTGCCATCGGGTCCTGTGCTTTCCCGACTCGGACAGATACCCTCTGGTCATTTACACCAGTCACCATATCCTTCACCGAAAATTCCACCATAATCGCCTTATTACTATATATGTTGTGATACCGCTCCCAAATCAGACCATTTACATCAGAATACCGGATATTCGTAATCTGCGGTGCCGTATGGTCAATATAAAAAATTATCTTTTTCTCCTGTGCTTCATTTTGGGCACGGTCTGTTCCGGTAAAGGTTATTTCATAAATTCCCTCTTTTGAAAATTGTAATCTGCGTTCCGTAAGGAATTTTCTTTGTTCATCCGAAGCATATTCACTTTTTGTCCACCCTGTTTCATCCACATCATATACAGATAATTTTGTTCCTTTAATATCAAATGCCTCTAATTCTTCATCCATATTGCTTCTGGTCACATGAATATTATAACTGTTGTAATCATGGTTCCGGTCAACTGCCCGGAAAGTTACCGTAACCGGATTCTTTGTTTTTTGCTGATTTCTCACTCCTGTGGCAGCCAGCTCCGGTCTGTCCATATCCACTACAAAGTGGATTGTATATCCTTCCTCCGGTCCTCCACCTGACAATTTTTGTTTTGCTTCATTACCCGCTTTGTCCTTTGCTCGAATTTTGATTGTATACTGTCCCTGACTGCTGCACATATAATAAAACTGTGTTTGTGTTTTATCCAAGATAAGCGTTCCCGTTTTATCATCTGTTTCATGATATGTTTTTCCTTCATAGATTCTTGTTACTTCAATAGATGCCTCGGCTCCATCCACATTAAATTCCCTGATAGTATAAGATAATGTCACCGGTCTGTCATAATATGCACCATCTGCTATATTGGATCCTGCCGCCTGGGTAATTACCGGAGCCGTCCAGTCAACAATAAATGTTACCACCGTCTTTTCTACCGGCTCGTTTCCTGCTTTATCCTTTCCTGTTATCTCCACTGTATAGCGGCCCTCTTCACGAAATAAACTGCTATTCTCAAAGTAGATGGTTCCGGTGTCTTCTTCCTCCTGCCACTCAATATCATTTCCCAAAATAGTGACAACCGGTCGCGAATTTTTCTCTGTAAGCTTTGTCACTTTAATCTGATAACTGTCTTTATTATGATTTTCGTCTTTTATGGAAAATCTCAACACCTGACCGTTTTTATCCTTATAAGCCGCATTGTTCTCCATATCACTCCAGTTCCCATCCTCCATCCGCTGGATTTGAAATTCCGGAGCCATCTTATCAATCACAAAATAACGGGTATGTTCGTTACTTTTGTTGCCTGCCGCATCCTGACCCTGTATCACTGTTGTATATCTTCCCTCATCTGTATATACGACCGACATAGTGCACTGTGGGTTCGTGATATCCTCCGGTTCTTCCATTGGCAGAGGAGAAAGCGGTTCTATCTGTCCAATTCCCTTCTTCATAGTCCGTACATTTACCTGTGCACTGCTCCAGTTCTGTTCTATGACCTTAAAGCTCACCCTTGCATCATCGTTGAGATAATAGACGTCTTTTCCCTCCTCCGCAAACACCTCTACCGGTTCATCCTCCTGCCTGTCATAAGAAACCTTCACATCTGTTATCGCAATTACCGGAGCTATATTATCAATTATAAACTCTGCCGTCTGCGTTGTTCCTTCATTTTTAGGATTTTTATCTTTTGCATAAAAAATAATCTTATAGCTTCCATCCTCTGCATTCGCATCAAATGATAAATTGGTATATTGGGTATAACCATCTTTTTTCCATACAAGAGACGGAAGACTCTGCTCTACACCATTTTTTATCAACGTAACGGAACAATCCTCTGCGTTATCACTCATGCTTAAATCCGTTACCCCTAATTTTAATACAAGGAGTTCTTGCTCCGTATTAAAAGACAAGCCATCCATCAGACTATAATCGTCTGCATTTGTAATGGATACCTCTGGCGAAGTATTATCAATAACAAATTTTGTCTCTTCTGTAGTATTGCCGTTGCCTGCCAGGTCTTTTGCAACTGTATATACCGTATAAATGCCATCCTCTTCAAACTCAATTTCTGTCTTTTTCCCATTTTCAAATATTAATTCCGAATCCTTGTTTGACAAAGTATATTCCTTTTTTCCGTCTACTGCTATCCGTTCCACGTAAATTACAATGGAACAATCATCAAAATTCTGCTCTGTCACCGTCACTCCATATGTAACCTTTTCTTCAAACTCATTATCTTCCGAAGAAGAAGTTTCAATTTGAACCTCTGGCGCTGTTTCATCTAAAATAAATTCAGCCGTTTGTTTCTCTAATTCCTGACTGCCTTTTTTCAAATAATAGACAACATTATAAGTTCCTTCGTCATTTCCGGATGCAATGCTATAAACTTCTTCCCTCTGCCTTGTCCCCGAACTATCCGATTTATCAAAAGCAATTTCTCCCTCTTCTATCTTTACTCCGTCCTTCTCTACAACACGATAAGCAGTATATGCCTCATTGGAATTCCATTGTTCAACCTCATAAATTACCTTAACTACTCTTTTATCAGCTACGTTACTGCCACTTGAACGCTTCCTCTCTGACATTACACAAACCTTTAACGAATATTCCGGCACACTGGCATTGTTCCGAATGCCATTTTCCAGACTTTGGGTAACCGCAGCCACATCTGCTTCCCCACTAACAGACTGTTCTGCACTCAAATCGGAGACTGGCTGTGCAGACACTACGGCTCCTTTTGTATATCCCGAAAACAAATTAATGATTAGTAATGCGGTCATTATATATGTAATTGTCTTTTGCTGTATTGAATACAAGCTGCGCATTACGCCATCCCCTTTCCGTCACTCCGGCACTATTCCATTTCCTTAACAGCGGAGAATTCTTCTATTCCCCGGTAAATTCATCTCCAATACTTTCCTCTGTGTGAACAACCGTTGCCTGGTCTTCCACTTCAAAGATATCCGGAAGCGGCTTCTCTTCACCGATAAGCATCCTTGTAGCTTCCTCTCCTTCACCCAATACTGTGGTCAGCTCTTCACCCAGCACTGCTGTCAGCTCTTCCCCTTCACTCAGTACTGTGGTCGGCTCTTCACCCAGCACTGTAGTCAGTTCTTCTCCTTCACCCAATACCGTAGTGACCTCTTCTTCCAGTACTGCCGTCAACTCATTTTCCTCCCCTGATGCTGCTGTTCCTTCCTCTTTCGGTAAAACGGTTGTTTCATCTTCTTCACCTAAAATCGCGGTAATCTCATCATCCGCCATCTTTTCCCCTTCTGCACCAGCAACCTCCTGCCCCGCCAGGACAATCATCTCTTCTTCTGCCCGAAACACTTCTTCTACAGGCTTACCCTGTGCCTCGTGGATTGCCGCCATAATACTTTGTTTTGGTTTTAATTCCAGTTTTTTATGTATCGGATTCGTCGTATCTACACTGTGAACCAGAACCTTGCTCACTTCCGTCTTAATTGCCTGGGGCTTCGAAATCTCTTCCGCACCCCTTGTATTAATTTTTTTAATTGCCCGTCTCGCATTCCATCCCGTGATATCTCCAATTAATTTTGCCACATCATTTTTCACAAACAGGATAATGGATAAAAGAAGAAAAAGAATGGTAAAAGCCAGACCTGCCAAAAACATTATTCGAAACATTTTTCATCCTCCATTCTTCTCAAACAGCGGAGAAAGCTTTTGTGTAAGTTGTTTCCACCGGTAATCATTCTGGATTCCACGAACATTTTCTCCCTCTCTATACAAGGTATGCAGTGTATTGTAATCCCACTGCTCCACATCCGTAGTCTTCGTTTCCTGCATTTTGCAAAGAAGCGATAAATGTCCGGTATACAGGGAAATACTTGTCTTATCGTATTCCTTTTCTGCCTTTTCATAGACCTCACATGCCTTATCATATTCCCTTAACGCTTCATATATCTCTGCCTTCTGGCAGTATTTCGCCTCACGCAATTCAGAATCCTTAATACTGCCAATGGTTTTTGCATCATCAGCCAACACCATTCCCAAAATAAAATCGCAGCACTCCAATGCCCTGTCATAGTATTCTACTGCCTTATCCCTATCCGTCTCTGCCTCGGTGTCCCCTAAATGTTCATATGCCAGTGCGAGATACTGATTGTATATTGTATAATATTCTGCCTTGATGCTGTCGTCCTCATATTCCTCCAGCAGCTTCATCCCCTTATCCGCTGCCTGAATCAGACGGTGTGCCGCCTCATCCATCTGTTTTAAATTCCGCGCATATACGATACACAACAGGCGATAATTCATCAGTTTATTGACAGAAACCGTCATGCTGTCATTTGTGGTTTCAAACCGGCTGAGATTATCCAGCAGTGTATTATAATCAATGTTTAATTCTCCCATCGCCAAAGCAATTGTACTATAATATACTGCCTCGGGATGCTCTTTTTCATCCAGCATATTAAAGTAATATGCGCTGGATTTATAATCCTTCAATACATCAAAATAATCCATTGCCACATTCAGCAGCAGCGTCTGATCCTTATCGATATTCTGATACCCCTGGTCAATATAATACGTTACCCTGCTCAAGCCTGTTTCTGCATCATCCATATAATTGATATATAAATCCATCAATTCCATATAAGCCGTATTCCGGCTTCCATCTACCTCCGTAATGGCTGTGGCATAGGCGCTGGCAGCCTCCTCATATTCTCCTTGAACGGTATAACCATGGCCCTCACTGATAAGATTTTCATAATTTTGTCTTCTTTCCCTTTCATTTCCAATATACCCACCAACCGCTACCGCCGCCGAACAGACCGTCAAAGCTGCACAGACAAGAAAACTTCGCATTTTCCGAAAACATTCTTTCCGAAACGCATCATCCAGCTCCTCATAATGCTCCAAATCATAAATCAGTTCCGCACAATTCTGATATCTGTCTTCCGGATTTGGCATGGTACATTTATTAATAATCTTTTCCAAACCACTGGATAACATCGGGTTCCAGTTCCTGATTGGCTTAATAACATAGGGCGGTTCACTGGGATTCTTGCCGGTCAGAATATGGTAAAGTGTCGCTCCCAGACTATAGATATCCGTCCTCGCATCGGTCTTGTGAATTCCCCGTCCTCTTGCATCTCCAAATTGTTCCGGGGCTGCATACCCTCTTGTTCCAAGTGCAGTTGTATCAGCAAGACTTTCCACATCAAATTCCTTTGCTGTTCCAAAATCAATCAGCTTTACTTTGCCATCCGGTTTTAGCATAATATTGGAGGGCTTCATATCCCGGTAAATAATAGGGGGATTCATGGAATGTAGGTAATCCAGCGCACTGCACAAATCCTTCGCCCATTCGATAACCTTATCCTGTGACTGTGCTCCCTCTAACTTAAGCACTTCACTCAGAGGCCGCCCTTCTATATAATCCATCACTACAAATATGGTACTCTTATAGTTAATAATATCCACGATTCTCGGGAGCACTGGATGGTCTACCATTTTCAGAATATTAGCTTCCATGCGGAGCCCTTTAAGCAATGTCTTCGTATCCTGCTTTTTACTCTTTTTTATCTCCTTCACAGCCCACTGTTTATTCAAATGTGTATCCATTGCCAGATAAACAATTGACATACCGCCCTGACCAATTTTTTTCAATATTTCATATTTTCCACCTAAAACAGTGCCAACTCTCGTCATATGTTTACACCTCACCAGTATATGCACACAGCTGTCCTTCAAATTTTATCAGTTACCATGACACTTATTTAACCACTACCGCAATAACAGTAATATTGTCCCTCTCTCCACGTTCCTTAACCAGACATGTGGTTTTTTCACAGATATCCGTAATCTTATCCTTATCTGTTAATACCTCTGGTCTGAAATACTGATAAATCTCCTCCTCAGATATCATATGGATAAATCCATCTGATGCCAGAAGAAATGTGGTCTCACCGGTTATTATCCCCCTTTCATACTGGGGTTCTACAACACCGGATGCCCCAACACATTGCAAAAGGATACTTCTTCTCGGGTCTACAAGTGCTTCCTCCTCTGTCAGCACTCCCATTTCAATCTCCTTTGCCACCAGTGTATGATCCTGCGTAATTCGATTTACCGATTGAGTAATCTGATAAATCCGGCTGTCGCCCACATGACAAATAAAATAATCCCCCTTATATATCAATAAAGCCGACAATGTAGTCCCCATCATCATTCCCTGATTATCCGCATACTCACTCAGACGGCTGTTCAGAGTCTCAATCAAATCCTGCCACTGGTCATCTACACTTTGCTGTGTAAAGGTATTCTCAGTCACCATCTGTGCAAACCGGGTTGCAAACCAGTTATTAAATGCTACCACAACCTCCTTACTTGCCAGCTCTCCCTGTTCCAGCCCTCCCATCCCATCACAAACCAGTGCAAATACAATTTTCCCTCTCGGCGAATTTACCACCTTGACAGAAAGGGAATCCTGATTGATCTCCTTTACACTGCCAACATCCGTATAATACGATGCAATTATCTCCATAACCTTCTACTTCACCCCTATAATCAATATCGGGCTCCTATAAAGGAGCCCGATATCATTCTAAAACACCCAATATAACAGTACAGAAATACACTTCTATTACCTGCATACTTATCTCAATTTAAATATGAATTCTTCATCACCTAAAACAATCTTGCTGTCATGAGTTAAAAGTTCATTCTCCCCGTCATCGATTGCTTTGCCATTTACAAACGTATGATTGGTTGATTTATTATCCTTTACATAATAAATACCATCCTTATTTGTAATAATGGCATGTATCCGGCTGACCGCACTATTTCCCTTCACAGTATAATCTACACCCATGCTCGCCTTGCCAATTTTAAAATTCTGCTTGGTTATCATAATCCTTTCGTTCGTATTCACACGAACCAGATACGGATTCGCCTTCGGGACAGGCGCGCCCTTCAACATACCTGTAGCTCCAATGGTCTGGCTTAAAATGGAATTGCTTACCGCCTCTTCCTCCTCTGCCTCTATCGTCTCTGCTTCCTGTTCTTCTACAGCCCCTTCTGCAATTGCTGCCTCTGCCGCCTTTAATTCTTCCTGGGTATTCTTAACAATACTTGCCCGGCTGACCTTAATGTTTTTCTTAATCTTAAGACCCGACTCCTCGTGATGAATCTCCTGCTCTTCCTTTTCCTTCTCTGCTAAAAACTCATCCAGCTCATCCTGGATTACCACACCGGTAACAGTTGCCTCTTTCGTTTTAAATGCAGACTTCTTTATTCCTTTTTTCTTAAGCTTATCAACAATATTCTGTGCGTCTTCTTCCTGGTCAGATTCCTCCACATCATCTGCAGCATCCTCTTCCTGCTGCAGTTCTTCCTCTCTTAATTCTGCAGTGTCTGCCTTATCCATTTCTTCCGTGGATATCGCTTCTTCCTCCGGCTCATCCGTCTCTTCTGAAACTTCATCTGCCTGAACATCTTCTGCTTCGGTCTCTTCTATCTGTTCTTCCTCTTCATCCTCTTTTACTTCTTCATTCAGGAATGCCTCTGTTTCCTCTTCCGGACTATCCTCCGGTTCATCTGGAGTGTCCACCATCACTTCCTCCTGTGCTGGCACTTCTGCTTCTTCCTCAGCCTCTTCCAATATTTCAGAATCATCCTCCGGCTCAGCTTCATCCGGAATGTCTTCCTCCCCGGCAGCTTCGTTTGTCAAAATGCTGGTATCACCCTGCCATTCGTCAGACTGTCCATGAATGGAAATCTCATCCTCCTCATCAAAATCGTCCAGTTCCTCCACAAGGTCAACTGCATCTTTTTCCGACCCCACCTCCTGATAATCTGCATAGATTTCAGAAGAATTATCCTCTGGAATCTCGATTCCCGAGTCATTCATCAAATCTTCCACCAGCATAAGCAGCTTGTGCAGATTAAAAATTTCTGAATTATTAACAAAGGTAAGCATTCTGGCAACATAATCGCCATTTTCGGAAGGGTCAAACCGAAGGCTGGCAATAAAACTCCTCAAAAAATGATTGATATCCACTTCTCCCTGCATATCCTCCAAAGGAATACAGATAAATTCAACCTTATAGTCGGAATCAATATAAATATAATTGCGATGTAATACCAGATATGACAATGGAATCCTGTATTCTGCCATATCAATCAATGCCAGAACAAGGCCTCTCATGGCCATCAATACCATCTCCGTATTAATCTCCTGATTAGAGAGCTCACTCAGACGAATCTTATCTGTAATGTTATAGGAAAATGTATCAAATTCCTCATCCTCATCTTCAAAAATAACAGGAACTATCCCCTGTGGCTCTTCATCCTCCAAAAAATCCAAAAGCTCCTCATCCAGTTCTGCCTCATTGTCAATATTAAAGGTCAGAAACTGTTCTTTATCAAAATTCCTTACTCTGAAGCTTACCTTTTTCATAACAACTTCCCCTTCCAAATGCCAGAATACCCATCCCGGAATATCCTTTCTTTAAACAGCTCTCCAATACAATTTTGCTGTGCTTTGTATGTATAATAATTAAATATTCATGCTAAGCATAATTATCTTTATTATAGATGATTCTCAAAGGTTACGCAAGTACATTGTTATGCAAAAAGTATAAATTTTTCTCTTCTAAGACCGTCCTTTTTTACATATTACCTCCTTCTTTAATATAGCATTCTGTCTCCTTTCATTAATTTGTATTAAAATATTGCTGATAACCATATAATACTGATTTGATTTAACAAATGCAATTAATATTCTATGAACCATTCTTATATCTGTCTGAAAACTTTTTGAACAAATTTTCATTTATTAAAATGGAAGCTTTCGTACATGGTATAAAAATCCTCTGTCTTGTCAAGATTTACCATAAATGATAAAATACCCCTATCTTAGAAAACAGAAAGGATATAGAATTATGGCAAATCCAATCGTAACGATTACTATGGAAAATGGTGATATCATGAAGGCGGAGCTTTATCCGGATATTGCTCCAAATACTGTAAACAATTTTATCTCCCTTGTAAATAAGGGCTATTATGACGGCTTAATTTTCCACCGTGTCATCAAGGGCTTTATGATTCAGGGAGGATGCCCGGAGGGAACCGGAATGGGCGGTCCCGGCTACAGCATTAAGGGAGAATTCTCAATGAACGGTTTTGAAAACAATTTAAAGCATACACCTGGTGTTTTATCCATGGCACGCGCCATGGACCCGGATTCTGCAGGTTCACAGATTTTTATTATGCACAAAACCTCCCCACATTTAGACGGACAGTATGCTGCATTTGGAAAAGTGACAGAAGGGTTAGACATCGTAGATAAAATTGCCTGTGTTGAGACCGATTATTATGATAAACCTATGCAGGAACAGAAAATCAAATCCATAACCGTAGAAACCTTCGGAGAGGAATATCCCGAACCAGAAAAATGCTAACTCAAAAAACCTTCTATCTTTCCCAACTGGATAAGATAGAAGGTTTTTATATATCCTTCTTACAGCATCTTCTTTTTTTTCAAAACCTTAAGCACAATTATACATATCACAACCGTCATAACACAGATAATGCCAAATCCAAATGGAGTACTTTGAAGAGGTACCCATCTCTCATCCACATTCATTCCATAGAAACCGGAAATAATATCCGGAATAGCCATGACAATGGTAATTACCGCCAGATATTTCATGACACTGTTAAGGCGTATATCTATAATATTTGACAGCAGCTCCCTTGTACCATGAATAATATCGCGATAAATGGTTGTCATCTCAATCGCCTGTCCGTTTTCCACCTTGACATCATCTAACAAATCCTTATCTTCCGGAAACTGGCGTACACGGCTGTATCTGGATAACCGGTCTATCACTGCCCCATTTGCTCTCAATGAAGTGGCAAAATATACAAGATTGGATTCCAGCTCGTGCAGCGTTACCAAATCCTCCTCCTTCATATCCTCCTGGGCACGTTCTTCAATCTCAGTCCGCTTGTTATCAATTGTCCGCAGATACAACTGATACACCATACAGGTTCTATATAAAATCTGATAGACAAAACGCATCTGCTTTTTCGTGCTGAATTCTCTTACGGTAGAGTTCACAAAATACTGTAAAACCGGCGTTTCCTCTGCACAAATGGTAATCAGGTAATCATCCAGCAGAAGAATACCCAAAGGAATCGCCGTATACGCCTTCTGATCATTACGAATCTCAATAATCGGAATATCCACCAGGATAAGAGTATAATCATCCTCCAGCTCCACACGGGAACTCTCATCCGCATCCATAGCGGCGCGGACATCGGCGATATCAATTTCAAACCGCTTTGAAATCAACTCCAGCTCGTCTATGCTGGGGTCTGTAAGCTGAATCCAGGAACCGGGTTCAAAGGCATGCTCTTCTCTAATTTTACTGTTTTCTGTACGATAAATTTTAATCATCTTTCATGCCTCCATTTCTTATTATTCATTCCCTGGTATTTTCTTATCCATATTTAGAATATGCTTTTACAAGCTGCACACGCACTCTCTCAGTGTAATCTTTTTATAGATTCTTGTCAATTCCTCCTATTATGATATCTGAATAAAATTGTTAAACCTTCTAGATACAAATTTATATCCAGGGCTTTGACTTTTGGGCACCCTGAAGCCTATATAATAAAAATAAGTGCACCGCTTCCGAAAAAAATCGAAATTGTGCACTTATGTTATATTGATGAATATGCTTATTCTTCCTTAGCAATATTTATTCAACTCTTAATGTATCTATTATATTAATCTGTGACGCACTGTATGCCGGAATCAAGCTAAAACCTATCATTGCAGACACAGCATAGCATACAAATAAAAACCATGTAACTGGATAAAATTTTATTGTATACTCAATCATCATAACCTGCCGTTGATAAAAAATGTAGAATAGAAAAATCGTTGATGTTAGAAAAACAGAAAAAACGATTGCCACAATAGAATTTATTAAATTCTCAAATACAAAGCCTATCATTATATCTGTATCCTTTGCTCCTAATGCCTTTTTTATTCCAATTTCTTTTCTTCTGTCCGAAACAGAATTTGCCATTGTTCCTAAAATACTTATACCGGAAATCAATGAAACAACAAGCAGTAGTGCGCATTTAATATCCGTGCAGGCTGACCACTCCGCTTTGTTATCTTCCGCAATATCCTCAGCAGTTATACAGGAAAATTTATTGGATATGTTTTCATTACGCTTCAACGCATTCAAAATATCCTTGTATTCCATATATTCCTCTTGATTATCATAAAAAACATATATATCATATCCTGTAACAAAATGCTCTGGAATTGCCTGCTCAGAAATTAATACAGTATATATTAAAGCCTCGTCATCCATATTACTGTCCATGTTCTCATACAAATCCTTGTTGATTCGCCGTTCAGCAGTAAGGGATTCATATATTCCTGCAACTGTATATACCTTCTGGCTGCCTGATATTGCCATCATTATTTGTATCCCCAGTGCATCCTCAACATTGCCAGCCAGCATCTTCGCCAAATCCTCAGATATTACAATTTCTGTATTATTTTTTAACTTATCCGTTCCTGCTATTATATTAAATTTTTCATAATTGTAAATATTGGAACTATCCACATTTCCATACTGGTCAAGATTACTGTATACATATATATTGTCAGATGAACCACTCAAACCCATCAGATTGTAATACACTCTTACTGGTGTTCCTTTTTCACTATAAACAGTGCTGCCTGCACTAGCATGATAAATGGTAAGATGATTTGAATTCGCATGCTGCTCCAATATTTTATTAAAAGCAGCTTTGTCAAAACAGCTATACGCAAAATAATTGTCTTGTACTCTTTTCCCGGCACTTTCATATGTGGAATATCTAAAATCAATATACAGAGCAACTGACAGGAATAAAAAAATACTGACTGACACACTAATTGCAGCAAATATATTTTTTCTCATATGATTACAATATAACTGTATTGATAACAAAAATATCCGGGCATATTTTTTAATTTTCATATATTCCACCATTCTCTACACACAACTTTAAAGAAGCCTTATCTGCAAATTCCTCATCATGTGTTACAACTATAACCGTCTTACCATCACCATTTAATTTTTCTAAAAGACATTGAACACTATTCGAATTTTTCTTATCAAGATTCCCTGTCGGTTCATCCGCTAATATAATATCCGGATTTAATACAATACTCCGAATTAATGCAATCCTCTGCTTTTCTCCTCCTGAAAGGGTACTGACCTCTTGGTCAATTTGTTCTTCTAATCCAAACTCTTGAAACAAAGCTTTCACCCTTTGCCCAATATTTTTCCTTGTACCTTCATAATATACATATGGCAAAAGGACATTTTCATAACAAGTCAGCTCCGGCAGAAGATTATATTGTTGAAAAATATATCCAATATGTCTATTCCTAAAGGAATCCAGCTCACTTTTACAAAGTTTTTTACCCTTATACCAATAATCTCCTTCAAAATTCTTATCAAGCGTTCCTATTATATTTAACAATGTGCTCTTTCCTGTCCCCGATGCCCCAACAATAGAAACATATTCCCCTTCAGAGATACTGATATTTATATTATTTAATACTTTTTTATCTCCATATTTTTTTGTTACATTTTCAAGCTTAATAAGAGCAGACATTTTATTCATCCACCTTCTGTTCATTTCCCTGCTCAGATTCTACATTGCTATTGAAAACATCTGTATCATTAACCACAATAATCTCTCCTCCGTTTACATCCATTCCATCCTCAGGGAATATCTCAACATTAGTTTCACCAAATAGACCTAATGTCACCATAATCTTCGTTATCCCATCTGAATCCAATTCTTCTATATAATATGTATTGCCTTCCCTAAAAACACAATTCTGCGGAACTGTATACGCACTCTTATGAATATTTCCAGTTTTTACAAATAACTCTATCTCACCACCATATATAAAATCCTTACCCTCTGCAATATTATAATATGCTTCAAACACAGCTGCATCATCAGACGCAACACCCTTGCAACCCGAATAAGTATATTGATAATCCTTTTCTCCATATGTAAAATATATTGAAGATTTTCCTACAGCAGGATATAACATAACATCGAGCGGTACTACGATTTTTGTCACCTGGTTTTTCACAATATCAACACTGATTTCACGCTCTGAAATATTTATCTTTGAAATGACTCCACTATTTTGGGCACAATATTCCTCTCCGTTTACAGAAAAAATGCAGTCATTCTTTTCAACATAATCGCCAACCTCAACATTACAGGTCAATGATGAATATTCCGAAATAGAACAAGCACAATTCTCTATTCTGTCTCCCTTGAATATGCCTTTACAACGAATAATCTCTTCTATATCTTCAATACTGATACCTGCCGTTTCCAAATCATTATAATCATACGACAAATCGTATGAAGTGTATGTTGACGTATTCTGATTTAATATTTCTACCACTATGATTGACACGATTGGTATCAAAATAATTGTGGTTAATAAAATATAAACTAAACCCTTTTTCATAGCATACCCTCTATTTCATGCACTCATCTACAACTTTTGAAAGCAAATAAGGTCCATCAACAACTCTTGGCTGATATACAAATTTATTGAATACTGTACCATCTTTAAGACTATAACGAACAAGTATATTAGACATTTTGGCATCTGCCTCATCCTCTATATCATTACATACATATGAATACTTTTCTGAAATTGCAGAGCCCTTTTCCAATCTCTCTGGGTGCTTTTCATACAGAATACCATATGTGTCCATTAGCTCTGTATACATAGAATAATTGTCTGCCGTTATAACTGTAACTGCATCATCTAAAGATTTTACACTTATGCTTTCAATATCTTTTTTTACATCTCCTGCTATTTCAACATATCCTATATTGGACAATGCGGCATCGGCAAATATACCGCCAAGCCCAGCACTGTAATCTATTACTGCATTATCTGAATCCTCAATATCTCCATCGGCAAAATCAAATGTTGATATTAAAAAATTTCTAAAATCAAATTGAAATCCCAGCGAAGGAATATCTATATTTTCAATCTTAATATTGTCGTATATGCAGCCATTGAAGTTTATATTTACAGTAATCAATATATAATCATTATTTATATTTGATATGATTTTCCGAAATGACCTGAGCACTTCATCATCGACAGCTTCTTCATATCCTTTATTCAAATTCTGAATTCCATAATAATATGCCATACGAAAACAATAATCATCATAATTGATGCAGTCCTTCAATCTCGTAGCATGAATCGTAACATCTGTCCCGTTTAACATTTCAACATTTTCACCTATTAATTGAACCTCTTCGCCAATCTCATAGGAATCTCTTTCCAGCAGCATCTCCATGTCGTTATCATCACCTATACAAACTCTGTAAAATGGTGCGTTAAAAAAAACTTTATATTCATTCTGTTTCGTGCTTTTCGGTACATGTATGGAATAATCAACTACAGAATCTATACAATTATATTTTTCTTTTATTTCCGTATAATTATACCCACCAGTACTGCAACCGGTCAGTAAAACAATAGCTATCAACATAAAAAGGCTTATTTTTTTTCTTTTATTCATTCTATTCATTCCACAAAATCTTTCTTATTTTCTATTATTTACTCTTATACCAATTATAATATAATGGGTTACCATATAATACTGCATTCCCTGCAGCATTGCTACTAATGGACTGCAAACAATAATTCCCATTCTTTTTCTTATATTTGTATGTTTTTGTGACAATACGGAAATCTCTTGCATGCGCCTTTACTCCAAAATAGTAATAACCTGTTTTGAGCTCGGGATTTATATCACAAGTAACACTTTTTGAAGTAGAGGCAGAATAACTGTATCCTAATCCCATTGTCCAATTTTTTACTTCCTTTGAACCATTTACCGAAAATGTATGTCGTGTATCAATGCATTTAGTTGCATGCAGATCACTTTTTCCTTTTTTGTGGTGAAAATTGTCTGATACCGGTTTTACACTTGTATACCAATCAGATGCCTGGTCATAATATTTATCAACAACCGTCTTATAAGTTTTTATAATAGGTGTATATGAAGTCTGGGTAGTTGTCTTTTTAGTCGTCCATGCCTTCGATATTGAACCTGCTTTTATATCGGCTTTTGGCGACAATTCAAACTTATTTGCATCTGCTTCAATAGACACACTTAAAAAGATAGCTCCGACCAAAAAAATTGTAAGTACGATATGACTTATTCTCTTTATCATTTTTTATTCTCCTCCATTTTGTCATTTAAAAAATTACAACTATAGGTTAATTTTATTTGCTTATAATAACAGTTTCTAATCTTCTTGTCAATACACAAATTACATTTAACCATATTTCTACATTCTATCTTTATGTTAAGTCTGCAAAAAATCCCAATTACCCGTTCTCTATTCTTTGATATTCAAATTCTATAAACCAAAAAAGGGTACTTCACCTATCTTAGTGAAATACCCTGTATATTGATTATACTATACATCGTAAAAATCTATCATCCTATTCATATCTTTCGTCTATCACCCGTTTTGTCTTCTTCTCACTTCGCGGAAGAGCCCCTATATCCACCGGGTTAACAATCGGTGTCATACCAATCCTGCTCTTAAAGGTATGGGCAAGCCTCTTTGCTACCTCCTCCTTTGGAGCGCCCCCAGTTACTTCAACAGAAAGGGTCATAATATCCTTTCCATTCTCATGGCGGATTAACACCTGGTATTCACTGGATGCACCATCTACCATGGAAATGACATCCTCAATCTGGCTTGGGAACATATTAACGCCTTTTACCTTTAACATATCGTCGGTACGCCCTGCAATGATGTCAATTCTCGGATAAGGGGAACCGCAAGAGCATTCTCCCGGAATAATCCGTGACAAATCATGAGTACGGAAGCGGATAAGAGGTGCTCCTTCCTTTACCAGCGTAGTAATTACAATCTCTCCCATCTCGCCATCCGGCAGTACCTCACCTGTCGCCGGGTTCACAATCTCAATATAGATATAGTCATCCCAGTAATGAATTCCAGTCTGTTTGCTGCAATTCACTCCGATACCCGGACCATATACCTCCGTAAGCCCGTAAATATCATATAATTCAATTCCCAGTTCATTCTGAATACGGCTGCGCATTTTTTCACCCCAGCGTTCCGAGCCTATGACACCCTTTTTCAAATGAATCCGGTCCTTCATTCCCCTCCTTGCAATCTCCTCTGCCAGCAGCAGTGCATAAGAAGAAGTGGCACAGATAACCGTTGACTTCATGTCTACCATCATCTGAATCTGCTTATCCGTATTGCCCGGGCCCATGGGAATCGCCATTGCGCCTAATTTTTCACAACCGTTCTGAAACCCAATTCCCGCCGTCCACAAGCCATAGCCCGGCGTTATCTGGATACGGTCTTTATCCGTTATTCCTGCCATCTCATAGCATCGCGCAAACTGGATTGCCCAGTCATCCACATCCTTTGCCGTATAGGGAATGATAACCGGCGTGCCTGTGGTTCCCGAAGAGGAATGGATTCTTACAATCTCCTCCTCCGGAACTGCCATTAGTCCCAACGGATACGCATCCCTTAAATCGCTCTTTTCCGAAAATGGAAGCTTTTCAAAATCCTCCTGGGACTGGATGTCTGAGATAGTAATTCCCTGTAATTTTTTTCCATAAAAGGTACTGCTTCCTGCCAACCGTTCTAACTGCTTCTTTATCTGCCTAAACTGTTTTTCTTTCATCTTCATAAAATATGTTCTCCACCTGCATGTTTTTTATTTTATTTTTCTCCAAAAGCCATCCCTGCTGTATTATTTAAACAGCATTTCCAGTCCGCCAAACAAGCCTGCACTGGCAAGACCCATGATGATTCCCGCCAGAATAACTCCTGACAGCACCGCCAGTACACTGGTCTTAAAATCCATATCCAGAATACTGGCTGCAAGGGTTCCTGTCCAGGCTCCTGTTCCCGGAAGGGGAATCCCCACAAACAAAAGCAGCGCCCAGAATAATCCTTTTCCTGCTTTTTGTTTTAATTTCTCTCCGCCCTTATGCCCTTTTTCCAGACAAAATGTAAAAAACCTTCCAATATACTTTTTATCCCTGCCCCATTCCAGCACCCTTCTGGCAAACAGAAAGATAACCGGCACAGGCAGCATATTTCCTACAATACAAACAATATAGGATGGCAGCACCGGCAATCCTACACCAATTGCATAGGGTACTGCACCTCTTAGCTCAATTAACGGCACCATTGAAATAAAAAATGTAATCAAATATTTTGTCAGCATAAAATCTCCTTTTACTTATAGACATTCTAACCTTATCATATTACAGGAATCCTCTTCCTATTCGCACAATTTACAGGATAGTTCAGCCATTCCCTTTACTCTGCTGCGCTGCGTCCTTTCCAGCCTCTAATGCCTGAAAATTCAACTCATGGAACCTCTCCGGCACCTTCTTTCTCACAGCCTCCTTTATCTCCTCCATAGAGATATCGATTTCATTACAGGCAATCGCCGCCCCAAGCAGCACCACGTTAAGTGCCTTTGAGGAGCCCAGCTTCTCTGCAGCATTCTCTCCATCTACAATAATGAGACGGTCTACGTTGCTTTTCAGATAAGACAGCATTTCCCCTGCCTCATACTCCTTTGCAGCCAATGATGCAGTCACTGGTTTTACTGCCTTTTGGGAAACAACCACCACACCGCCAGTTTTCAGATAGGATAGGTTTCTCACCGCCTCCGCTGGCTCAAAGGCAATCATCACGTCGGCCTTTCCCTCCGGAATCAGCGGAGAAAATACCCCCTTACCGATACGCACATGACTGGTTACACTGCCTCCCCGCTGAGCCATGCCAATAGTCTCGGCGGATTTTACTATTTGACCCTTCGCCATGGCAGCGTAAGATATCAGCTTCGATGCCAGCACCGTACCCTGACCGCCCACACCACACAAAATAACGCTCTTACTCATTTCTGCCACCTCCTATTGCATCCACCGGACAGACACTTTTACAGATTCCACACCCAAAACAGAGGGATGGTTCAATCACAACCCTTCCTTCGTTTACCGTGATAGCCGGACATCCCAGCTCACGGATGCATTTCTTACAGTTAATGCATTTCCTCGAATCAATTGTACACGGTTTTTCCGGCTTTGACACTGCAATACAAGGCGACTTAAAAATAATTGCCTTCACCCCCGGTTTAGCAGCGGTATCCTTCACAGCTTCAATTGCAGAGTCAAGCTCTAACGGATTCACCGTGCGTACCTCCGTTAAACCGATTGCTTCTAATATCTTCACAATGCTTATTTTATTTACAATATCCCCCATCATAGTCTTTCCGGTTCCCGGATGGGGCTGGTGACCGGTCATAGCCGTAGTGGAATTATCCAGCACCACTAAAACCATGTCATGCTGGTTATATACCGCATTGACAACACCGGTGATTCCGGATGCAAAAAATGTGGAATCCCCCACAAAGGCAAAGCAGGTGGTATCCTTTTCTACCCTTGAAAAGCCCTGCGCCATCGTAATCCCTGCTCCCATACAGAGGCAGGTGTCCGTCATATCTAAAGGCTCTGCATTTCCCAGGGTGTAGCATCCGATATCCCCGCAAAAGACCGCCTTTTTCCCTTCCATCGCCTTTTTCACTGCATAGAAAGAAGCACGGTGCGGACAGCCGGCACACAAAACCGGCGGACGTCCCGGAAGCTCCGGCACAGACATCTGCTCCGTGATATCCATGGTATCCTCCTGTAGTCCGTCCGCAATCCCCAACGCTTCCCGCAGCTGTAAAAATTCAATAATATTATTCTTTACGGATTCTACACTGTTCTCCCCTGCATTTTGTACAGTTCCGCTTATTTTTCCGCTAATCTGTATAGCAATCTGATGCTTCCCTGCGCACTGCAGCAGCATGCGCTCAAGTACCGGATCTAATTCTTCTATCACTAAAACAGAGGTAAGCCCTTCCATAAATTCCAAAGCCTTATCCTCTGGAAAGGGATGGGGTGTTCCCACCTTAAACAGGCGGATATTAGGAAGAACATCGGAAGCGTTTTCTCCCAACATATCAAAGCCTGTTTGTTCCCTCAATATCTCCAATGCTTCTTTTACATAGGAATAACTGATTCCTCCGCATGCAATTCCAACCGTTGCCCGTCTGCTTCCCTCTAGTTTATTGTAAGACAGTTGCCCAAGTGTCTTTCCAATCACTGGCAGGCTGTCCTCAATCTCACCGTGTCTTTTATGGGAAAGCTTCGGAAATATAACCCATTTTGAGGAATCCTTTACAAAGCCCTCCGGCTTATTTTTGTAATACTCCTCTTTCTCCTTCACATCTATAGATGCATAGGCATGACATACCCTTGTTGTGGAGCGGAACAACACCGGTGTGTGATATTTCTCAGAAACTGCAAATGCGCTCTGAATCATCTCATACGCCTCCTCCACGGAAGATGGGTCAAATACCGGCAGCTTGCTAAACTGCCCGAAGGTTCTTGTATCCTGTTCGGTCTGGGAAGAAATTGGACCCGGGTCATCCGCCACCATCACAACCATGCCACCCTTGACACCCACATAGGCAAGACTCATCAATGGGTCACTAGCAACATTTAATCCCACCTGCTTCATGGTCACCATGGTTCTTGCTCCGCTGTAAGCTGCCGCTGCTGCCACCTCTAAGCCTGCCTTTTCATTTACCGACCATTCCACATATATACTGCCGTCATTGCGCCTTGCAACGCTCTCTAAAACCTCTGTAGATGGGGTTCCCGGATATCCTGAAACCACATTTACACCTGCTGCCATTGCACCTAAGGCAATGGCTTCATTTCCCATTACAAACTCTTTATGCATCTTACTCACCTTTATCTTTATTTTATCAAAACGGAAAGCACCATTCTACTTACTCTTATGACTGGCTTCCCTTAACCTCATGTAAGTATATCATTGAATGAAGGATTTTGCTACTCTATTATCAGCAAAAAAATATTAACGGAACACTTTGCTTTTCTATACACCTACAGAACCTGCCACCGACAGCTTCTTCCGGATGCATGGCAACTCAAAAAAGGTCCATTGGACCTTTTTCTCATATACTTGACAACATAAAAACAGCAGATAACAATACCTCCGTATCCCTACCTGCTGCTGGAATTTTCTTATCTTTAATTATCTGCTCATAACAGCCTCTGACTGTCTTCCTAAATCTTTTATACTATGACATGTTCATCTTCTGTTTAATCTCATCAATGATAGCGGCTATGGCATCTAATGTATCTATAATCGCATCCATCCGTATTTTCTCATTATCATCAATAATTCCATCCTTCATAATATCTACCAGTTCCCTGGATATATCATCCATATCCTGTGCAGAACCTAAGAATTTTAATACGACTCTATCTAAACTTTCATTATTATTCAATTGGATATTATCCTTTAACAAATAATCCGTTGATACTTCAAAAAAATCGCTAATTGCAATTACCTTGTCTGTCTCGGGTAACGTTGTCCCCAATTCCCATTTTGAAATGGCTTGTCTGCTTACATTTAATTTCTCTGCCAGCGCTTCCTGCGAATAACCATATTGTGTTCTCAAATTTAATAATTTTTCTGCAAAGTTCATAACGTCACACCTCCACTCTGATTATATTTTATAAAAGAATCTAAATCAACCACTTAATAATGGAATTTCGGCAACTTCCGGTTGCGGTTATACCAGTTATCGTACATACATATACCCCGGATAATTCCAATCATTATCCGGGGTATATAAACTCATTTATTGAATTTCAGGAAATCCCTACTCCTCTAGGGAATTCTTCTTATGCACAGTGACGGTCTCATTATAACAGGTAAAAATATCCTCAACATATTTCTCGTCCATTTTTGGTGTAAGGAAGCTTACAACCGGAACTACAACCAGGCTTGCAAGCATAGTAATGGCTCCCGCATTGATTGGAGATGCAATAAATCCGATAAACATGTTGGAAACCGTAACTCCAACACCTACAATGTAGCTTGCCCATACAGCCGCTCTCGTAATCCTCTTTGCGTAAAGACCATACATAAATGGTGCCAGGAATGCCCCTGCCAGTGCACCCCAGGAAATACCCATAAGCTGAGCAATAAAGGTAGGCGGGTTCAGTGCCAGTACAACGGACAAGATAATAAAGCCTGCAACCAGCACACGCATGACAATCAGCTGCGTTTTATCGCTCATGTTCTTAGCAACCGATTCCTTCAAAAAATCCAACGTCAAGGTGGAGCTGGAGGTCAGCACCAGTGAGGATAAGGTTGACATGGAAGCGGAGAGTACCAATACAACTACGATACCAATCAAAATATCCGGTAAGGTGGATAACATCTGCGGGACAATAGAATCAAATGCAATGCTGCCATCTGCATTGTAAATTGCAGGGCTATCAAACAGACGTCCAAAGCCTCCAAGAAAATAACAGCCGCCGGATATAATGATGGCAAAAAAGGTGGAAACCACCGTACCGGTTTTGACTGCCTTTTCATCCTTAATGGCATAGAATTTATGTACCATCTGTGGAAGACCCCAGGTTCCAAGGGAGGTTAAGATAACCACACCTAACAGATTAACAGGGTCCGGTCCAAAAAAGCTTGTGAGAAGTCCCTGTCCTCCTGACAATGCCGGAACTGCGACATCCTCCGCAGAAATAAGTGAAAGCTCTTTTACTGCATTTAAAAAACCGCCCTGCCCATTTAAAACTGCGACAATCACTGCACAGATACCAATCAGCATGATAATACCCTGGATAAAATCATTTAATGCCGTAGCCATATAACCGCCTACAATAACATAAACACCGGTTAACAGTGCCATTACAATGATACAGACCTTATAGTCAATATCAAAAGCCATTCCAAACAGTCTGGACAGACCATTATAAATGGATGCCGTGTATGGTACAAGGAACACAAACGCAATGGCAGATCCTGCAATGCGAAGTGCTTTGGAATCATAACGCTTTCCGAAAAATTCCGGCATGGTCTTTGCATCTAATTTCTGAGTCATGACACGGGTTCTTCTGCCCAATACCATCCATGCTAACAGACTTCCGATAAAGGCATTGCCAAGACCAATCCATGTGGAGGCAAGACCATATTTCCAGCCGAACTGTCCTGCATAGCCTACAAATACAACAGAGGAGAAATAAGAAGTACCAAAGGCAAACGCAGTAAGCCACGGTCCTACCCCTCTTCCTCCCAGTACAAAATCATTGACATTGGTCGCTTTTTTTCTCGAATAGATACCAATCCCAACCATAACAGCAAAAAATACAACAAGTAACAAAATTTTAACTGCCATCTTCTCTTTCTCCCTCTCTTTTGTCTCATAGATTTGACATCCTTCCGAAGGTTCTCCGGTTTGGGGCTTTAAAACATTTATGTTTTAAAGCTTTAATGTCATAAAGTGAATTATATGAAAAAACAGCCATTCTGTCAATGGCTATTTTTCCAATTTGCAACAAAAAAGGCATCTGTTTTTATTTAGCTTTTTCTATCTTTTTAATTTATTCTTTACCTTTTTGAAACCACGTCTCACCGGATGCTTAATAATATCCCTGAGATTCTCTATTTCCCTTTTCTGCTCCTGCAATTGCTTTTCCAGCTTTTGCTCCAATGTCAAAAAAGAGGTTCCCATAAACAGTATGATATCCTCCAGCATTTCCTCATTATCCGGAGTCCATTTTTGCTCAGCGCTGTATTCAAAAGGAAATAAATCCTCTTCCTCCATTCCCATATATGCTTTCCCAATCAGCCGGTTTCCCTCCCTATATTTTTCATAGAGCTCCTCCGCCTCCTGTCTGGAAAACATACTGTATTTCTCGTTATCCTTTTTGCTGTTGGAATTATGCGCCAGTATATTCTGGAACATCCAGTTGCTGTGTGTATCCAAATCCGGAAGCTTATTTAAAATCCGTTTTATTTCCGCATTGTTCTTTGTAAGGCTTCTGTTAAGTGTCTTTGCCCGAACCTTAAATGCATCCGAATACTGAAGTCCAATGACATTGCCAAAATCTTTATAAATGGAACCCCCAATAAAATATTCCCTGTCAAAACGCCGGACAATCAGATTTTCTTTTCCTACATACTCTGCGATGCCATGCAGCATTTCATAATAATCCAGATGCACAATTGGCATCTGCGTTGTCATTTCCTCCCAGGATAAAACACACTCCCGGTAAAGACCCTCTTTAATTCTCTGGCTCCACCAGGAAAACAGAAAATCATCCTGCCTGCGGAGATAAACAATGACCTTGGTGGTAAAATGATTGGCATCCATCTCCCTCCTCAACTTTGCCCAGACATTGTCTGTATCCCGAAAACCGCAGTTCCATAAACCCTCATCGGATAAAATCACATTATGATATGACGCAAAGGTGCTGTAAAGGATTTCAAATCCTTCTTTAAAGTACTGCTCTTCCTTCTCGATATCCCGTTCTCCATTTTCATCCGTAACCCTTCCAAACATAAAATGTGCCGTGCGAAGCCGACTCGCATTCCGGTACCGGAAAGGCATTACGGGATAGCAATATCCCTGACGGTTTAACTCCCCCTGATTGTCTGAACAGAAATTTTGCAAAACGGTTGTGGCTGTTCTTGGCATTCCAATATGCAAATAAAGTGTTTTCATGTCCTATTCTCCTTCTCAAATTGCAAACCTTACTGCCACAATCCCCGTTTAACAAGGATTTTCTTTTCCAGCACAGTAAAGAAACACTTATCAATTATAATTCCTACTATAACAATAACTAACATCACCAGCATAACCTGATTAATGTCCGCCAAATCTCGCCCCATAATCAATGTCTGTCCAAGACCAACCGATGTTGTCATGACCTCGCCCGCCATAAGGGCTCTCCATGCAAAGGACCACCCCTGCTTGAGACCGGATACCAGCTCCGGCAGACATGCCGGAAAAATAACATGCCAGTAGAGCTGCCGTTTGCCCGCTCCCATGGTGAGTGCAGCCTTAATATAGATTGGCTGTACATTTTTTATTGCATTATCTACCGAAATTGCAATACTGAAGGCAGAGCCCATTACCACAACAAACAAAATTGCTTTTGTAGACAGCCCAAACCATAAAATGGAAAAGGGCACCCAGCACACACTGGGGAGCGTTTGTATGCCCAAAACCACAGGCTTTAAATTTTTCTGTAAATAGCGGAAATGGTTGATGAGAAGTCCTAATACCAGTCCCACCACCACTGCAATTCCATATCCGACGATTCCCCTTAACAGAGAATTGCCGATTGCCGATAACAGGGTGCCGTCGCTGCAAAGCTCAACAAACCGCTCTCCGACTCCCAATGGAGAGGGTACGGCATAAGGTTTACAAAAAGCAAATATATCCACGCTTACCCAGTAAAAGAGCTGCCAGAACAGAATCAGAATACATAAAAATATAAAAACTCCCATTCTAAATCGCCTCCCCTCTGATTTCCTCCAATATCCGGTGCCGCAAATCTACAAATTCCGGCGAATATACATGCCGGGGCCGCTGCAGATTAACGTCTATAATATCCATCTGTTTTTCCAGATTCGGTGAGAGCACGACCACCTTGTCGCCAAGATACACTGCCTCCTCTACACTATGGGTAATAAAAAGTATCGTCCGCCTTGTCTGCTGCCAGATTCTTTGAAGTTCTTCCCTAAGCTTATTTGAGGTCTGCTTGTCCAGCGCAGAAAACGGTTCATCCATTAAAAGAACAGAAGAATCCATTGTAAGTGCTCTTGCAAGCGCTGTCCGCTGACGCATCCCGCCGGATATCTGATGAATCGGATAGTCTCTATACTCTGACAAGCCCACCATTTCCAGATAATATGCCGCCTTTTCTTCCTGCTCCTCCTTTGATGCACCTGCTAGTTTCAGTCCGAATTTTACATTTTCAATTACGGAGAGCCAAGGGTATAGTCCATGCTCCTGAAACATTACCGTCCGGTCAGCCCCCGGTCCGATAATCTCTTTTCCGTCTAAGAGAATCTGCCCACTGGTAGGGGGAATCAGTCCCGCAACCAGATTCAGCAGCGTACTTTTTCCGCATCCGGATACTCCAACAATGCATACAAACTCTCCATTTCCTACTTCCAGATTAATCTCGTTCAAGGTTGCGGCTTCATTATTATCATAATACTTGCTAAGATTTTTAATTACTAACGACATGCTGCTCCTCCACTATTCCGCAAACAGTTTCTTTTCTTCCGGCACTTCTTTAATAAATTCCTCCTGCTGGCTTATCTTTGCAAATCCCATAACAGATTCCCTGTTAAGCTCTGTCGACACACCAATCCGTTCAAATGCCTGTTTGATAACCGATTCACTCAAGGATTTTCCGGTAGCCTGCTGCAGCTCTTCGTTGATTGTCTTAAGAGCTGCCTCCTTGTCATTTTCGATTCTTCCGGCAGCCGCTTCATGCTCCGCTAAAAATGTTTCCACCAGCTCCGGATTCTCTTCCATAAACTCTTCTCGCACAACCACCACTGCCACATCATACTGACCGTCCATATAGATTTCATTATAATCCAGCAGGATTTCCGCTCCCTGCTCTAACAAAGTGGCTCCCCATGGTTCCGGTACCAATGCTGCATCAATGTCACCCCGGTCCATCATATTCGCAACATCTGCATTGGCAACCGCACTTACAGTCACATCACCGCCCTTCTCCACGGTCTCAAGACCATTTTCCTCCAGCAGATGCAGAAGACATAAATGCTGCGTATTTCCAATCTGCGGAATTGCCACGGTTTTTCCCGCCAAATCTGCCATCGTTTCAATTCCGGCATCCTTTCGTTTTACCAAAACCGCACCACCCTGAGATGCACTCGACAACACGACCACATCCCCATTTGATTTTACATTTGCACTGATTGCCGGAACCGGACCGATATATCCAATATCAATATCTCCAGAAAATAATGCTTCCACCTCTGCCGGACCGGCATTAAAGGCTGTCCAGTTAACCTGCACATCTTCAGAAACACTGTCCTCTAAGGTTCCCTCTGCCTTCATAAGCAATGCCTGTGCATGGGTTATATTGTTAAAATAACCCACATTTATCTGTGCCGTTTTCTCTTTGGCTCCACATCCCGTTATTCCCGCCGCCACAAAAATAATCGTTCCGGATAATAGCCATTTCTTCCATTTTTGCATATTTTCTTACTCCTTCGCCGTATTGTTATCTACAGATACCTCTCTAACATCTGCATAATTTTGTCCGTACATTCCTCAATATCATATTTGCTTGTATCAATCACGAGCTCTGCCTTTTCCGGCTTCTCATAAGGACTGGTTATTCCTGTAAAATCACTGATTTTCCCGTCTCTTGCCCTCTGGTAAAGCCCCTTCACATCCCTTTTTTCACATTCCTCCAGAGGTGTACTTACATAAACCTCTATAAACCGGTCTCCTACAATATCTCTTGCCACCCTCCGGTCTGACCGGTACGGTGAAATAAAAGAGGTTAACACAATCAGACCTGCATCATTCATAAGCCTTGCAACCTCTGCCACCCGTCTGATATTTTCAATCCGGTCATTTTCCTTAAAGCCTAAATCCCTGTTCAATCCCATGCGGATATTATCTCCGTCAAGAAGCATCGTATGTTTTCCCATAAAAATCAGTCTCTTTTCCAGTTCATTTGCCAGGGTGGACTTTCCCGCCCCGGAAAGACCTGTCATCCAGACCGTCATTGCCTTTTGTTGCAGCTGGTTTTCCCGTATCTGCCTTGTAATATCCATCTCCTGCCATTTTATATTGTTATTCCGGGCTAGTGGCTGCTGTACAATACCTCCGGCAGCAGTTTTGTTTGATACCCGGTCAATCAAAATAAAAGAGCCCAGCTCCTTATTTTTTGAAAAACGTTCAAAAACAATGCTGCTGCCCGTTGATATCTCACAGCTTGCCAACTCATTTTTGTATATGGTATCTGCATACACCTCCGCACCGGAGTTTACATCAATCTTGTATTTAATCCGCATAACCGTTGCCGGTAATAACTGTGTCCCCAACTTTAACAGAAAATTCTTTCCCTCCACAAGGCTGCTCTCATCCATCCACAATAGAGATGCCCCAAACAAAGAACCGGTCTCTGGTTCTGCCCCCTTTTGCAAAACACAGCCTCTGGAAATGTCCACTTCCGTATCCAATGAAACCGTAACCGCATATCCCTTTTCACTTTCCTGTACCTCAGTGCTTCCCTGTAGGATTTTCGTAACAACCGCCTTTTCACCGCTTGGCATCACTGTAACCTCTTCGCCCACAGAAATCCTGCCGGAGGCTATCTGCCCCTGAAAGCCCCGAAAGCTCTGGTTCGGACGGCAGACCCTCTGAATTGGCATAGTAAAGCCCTGCTCTGCTTCCTCCTCTGTCACATCTATCTGCTCTAAATAGGAAAGCAGCGGGGTTCCGGTATACCAGCGCATATTCTTTGATTTTCTGACAATATTATCTCCCTCCGTAGCAGAAACCGGAATGATACACAGGGAGTCATAATCAAATTCTGCCATCAAAATCTTAATGTGCTTTTGTATTTTATTAAATTTTGACTGCTCATAATGAATCGTATCCATTTTATTAACAGCGAATACAAAATGCTTTATCCCCATAAGCGCACAAATCCTCGCATGCCGCTTTGTCTGCACCTGTACATCCTGACTGGCATCCACTAAAATTACTGCCAGAGAAGCAAAAGATGCTCCCACTGCCATATTCCGGGTGTACTCCTCATGCCCCGGTGTATCCGCCACAATAAAGCTTCTGTTCTCTGTTGAAAAATACCGGTAGGCAACATCAATAGTTATTCCCTGTTCCCGCTCCGCCATCAGCCCATCTAACAAAAGGGAATAATCAATTTCTCCCTCCCTGGAACCAATTTTTGAATCTAAAACCAATGCTTTTTCCTGGTCTGCAAAGATTAACTTTGCATCATACAGCAGATGTCCGATTAACGTGGATTTTCCGTCATCCACACTGCCGCAGGTTATAAATTTAAGAAGCTTATCATTCATTTTAAAAATACCCTTCCCTTTTTCTTTTTTCCATACTGGCAACACCGCCATCTGAATCAATTACCCGGCTTGTCCGCTCTGACTCCACCGATGCCAGTGTCTCTTCAATAATTTCATCCAGCGTAACGGCATTGGACTCCACTGCTCCAGAAAGGGGATAACAGCCCAATGTCCGGAATCTGACCATTTTTTGTTCCACCTTTTCCCCCGGTCTTAACTGCATTCTGTCATCATCTACCATAATCAGGTTTCCATCCCGGCTGACAACAGGGCGCATTGCCGAATAATATAGAGAAACAATCGGTATATTCTCTCTCTTAATGTATTTCCATATGTCTTTTTCTGTCCAGTTTGACAGTGGAAATACCCTTATGCTCTCTCCCTTTTTTATCTGAGTATTGTAGAGTTTCCACAGCTCCGGTCTCTGGTTTTTCGGGTCCCATGCATGGTTTTCATTCCGAAAGGAAAAGATTCTCTCCTTCGCTCTGGATTTTTCCTCGTCTCTTCTTCCTCCACCGAACGCTGCCGTAAAACCATATTTGTCAAGAGCCTGTTTCAGCGCCTGGGTTTTCATAATATCCGTATAAGCCGCACCATGGTCAAAGGGGTTAATTCCCTGGCGCACTCCATCCTCATTGATATATTCCAGCATTTCTATGCCAAGCCTCTTTGCAGTCTCATCCCGAAAGGATATCATTTCTTTAAATTTCCAGGTGGTATTTACATGTAAAAACGGGAAAGGAGGTTTCTCTGGATAGAATGCTTTAAATGCAAGATGCAGCATAACAGATGAGTCTTTTCCAATAGAATACAACATGACCGGCTTCTCACATTCTGCGACTACCTCCCGCATAATATAAATTGCCTCAGACTCCAATTCATCTAAATGATTCATATAGTATCTCCTTAAATTTTTATATAAATGGTGTATTTCTTTATTTCTACTAAAAATACTATAAGAACTATATGGAATTTTTATGAAATATAGAAACAATTACAGACACAGCAAAAGCAGGCGCAGCACAGATTTTTCAATCCGGCTTACACCTGCCCTTCTCACAGAGTACCACCTCCTGATATGGATAATCATAATATTCATGCACCAGACTCCGGTAACCCCACTCCTTCATCTGTTCGTAGGAAATACGGTAATTTCCCTTATAATGTCTTCCTGTGACACAATACCGGATATACTGCTGCATGTATGCATCTATCTCCTTCAACCCGGCATCTGTCGTCAGATTTGGAAAAAACCACCGGCTCCAGCAAAAATCGGTGTCCTCCCCCCGGTCAAAAAATTTACGGTTCATCGCCCGGATAAATCCTTTTGCCGCCTTCTCACCGGATAATCCCTTTTTTGTCTGCCATCTACGGAGGGCATGCGCTTTCCGTTTGATTTTCCCCTTTATCTTCCGCTTTGTGTTCTCTGACAAATCCACCCTGCCATTCTGATAGCAGAAACCAAGAAATTCCCAGGATTCCCTAGGCTGGCTAATATGAACTTTTTGAGGATTCAAGGTTAAGTGCAATCCCGCTATCCATTCATATAATTCCCCTTGAAGCCCTTCCAGCTCTTCTCTGGTATCTGCAAAAACCAGAATATCATCTGAATACCGAAAATATAAGCTTCCTTTATTCTCAAAATACCAGTCCAGCTCCATTAAATATACATTGGCAAAAAACGGGGAAACCGGCGTTCCCGCCATGGCACCTCTCTTTTCCGAAACAATTTCTTCCTTCACCAGTACCTTATCCTCTGTTAAAAGTCTTTCAAACAACCGGAATACCTTATCATCCCGTTCCCTTAAAAAATCCAACTTATTTACCAGTAACGGAACTTCTATAGAATTAAAATAGTCATGGATATCTACTTTCAGACAGTATTTTCCTGAAATTCCCTTCGTCATACGGATTCTTTTTACCGCATCCCTCACACCATAGCTTCTCCGGAAGGCATAACAGTTTGCCGCAAATAAATCATCATAACGGTACAAGGAAAAGGCAATCGCTTTTAACACGATATTAAATTCCTCTGGAAAAGTATACACTATCCTTTTTCTGGATACCCCACCCTTGTTTATCTCTTTTTTTACAGGCAGGGGAAGCCTCTTTTCCGGGTCTTCAACGGAATGCAGAATTTCGACATATTTTTCCTCTGCTATAAATTCCTCCAGCTTTTCCTGTTCTGACTTAGATAAATGCTGCTTTTCAATTTTATGCTGTAAAAATTCCTGCCAGGTGTTCGGCAGATACAGTGCATCTAATATCTCCATATCAATCCCCTCCAAACGGACAAACCATAAAATACTGCGATTGCCCTATAATACAGATAAAAAAAGAAAGACTCTGCCTTTTTCAAAAAGAAAGCAAGGTCCTTCTTTTCCATGCGTCTGGCATATGCCAGACGCAAAAAGAGAAAATGCTTTGAAAGAATGAAAGCGTGCTTCATTCACCAGACTGAACATATCCAGACCACCTGCAAAGCCATAAATAGGATATGCTTCATCCATCACAGGCGCAGCTCCCGCTGCTTTTCTCTTTCTCTATATACCATTATAAGACTGCCAAGGAAGTTCAAAAAACAATACCTAAATATTTTTCAGCCTTATAAACAGTATTCCGAATTATGGAAAAATCAATATAGTAAGCTTTATACCAACTGCTCCCGGATTCTCTGTTCCATGTAATCCTCTTCGTTTGGAAGATATTCAAAAAAGTCTAACATCCTCACTCCATTGGCATCACAATACTGCTTAATCTGACGGTTTGCCTTACGATTATAGAACGAGTAGTCCTTCCATAAACGAATCAATAATATCCGGTTTCCATCTTGATATATTCCATATGTAATACTCTCCGGCCTGCAACAACCATTTCTTGAATATATTTGCTGACCAAATTCCTGTTCCAGCTCGTCCGGCGAAACAATTTTACGAAGTTCATAATTACCAGCATTCTGTAAGATAATTTGAAGTTTTTCTTCAAATCGCTTCTTAGGCTCACGAAATACTTTATTCTGGGAAGAAATTGCAGATTTTACACTTTTATTCAATAATTTATCAAACAACCCCATTTACATCCTCCTTATATGCTTACTGTATTTTAACATCCTTTATCTGTAAATTATACTATTATTATACAAATCTTCAAGCTCCAGATATAAATTTTTTACTTAAATAAAAGTTAATCAAAAACTATCTTCGGATTTTTATCTTCATTTAATAACACATTTATATAATCCCCACTTTTCAGGTTATGTTCTCCTACCATTTTAGCAGACACATTTATGCTCATATTGCAAATCTGCTCTCTAAAATTTGGAAAATAGGTATTATAATATAAAACATAAAGTGAAAAGCTACCTGTTGATTTTTCTTTCATTTCATAAATCATACCACATACAATTACCCCGTTTGGACAATCCAAAGCCTCTTGATATGGGGTATTGATTAACACATCTTTTTGTTCCTGCGTCAGAGTATTAAGTTTTTCTTCTAAATCGCTTTGTTCTTTTTTAGCAAGAATATATATGATTCCACCGAAAATACCACATACAACTATTCCTGCAAGTAAGTATCCTAAAAATTCCAAATTCATACCTGTTCCTACTTAAATTATTATTCCTTAGGTAATTGCGAAACTGATTTTTTCAAAGTGTGAGTTGCGCAAATGTAACAAACTTATGTTTGCAGGACATTTGAGAACGCCAGTGGTTGGCGAGGTACTTTCGAGCTTAGCACTGTTGCGTTCTCAACTAAGTGCAAACGGTCCGAAAAACATATTTGTTACATTTGTACAACGTTCGGTTTCAAAAACAGAGTTGCGCAATCGCCTATTGTTATTCCCTGTCCTATCTGCCAAGCTGGATAAGTCTTTCCTTTACTGTATCAAGCATACCTGTATATTTTGAAAGCTTTTCTTTTTCCTCTTCAATCTTAGAAGCCGGAGCTTTTCCTACGAAATTTGGATTGTTCAGCATTCCGTTACAGCGCTTAATTTCTCCTTCTAAACGTTTCAGCTCCTTCTTAAGGCGTTCCACTTCTTTTTCAATATCTACAAGCTCGGCAAATGGCATATAAATCACTGCATCATGAATAACGGTTGATACTGCATCCTCCGCAATTCCCGTCTTATCTGACTGAATTATGACTTCAGAAGCAAAACCAAGGGTTGCAAAGAATACTTTTGCGTCCTCAAAAATACTACGAACTTCTTCCTTTTCGGAAACAACATAAACTGTTGCTTTCTTACTGTTTGGAACATTCATCTCTGCCCGGAGGTTACGGATTCCACGAACTGCAGCCTTAATGGTATCTACAGCCTTCTCATCCTTTTCAAAGTTCCATTCATCCTTAAATTCAGGCCATGAAGAAATCATAATGGACTCCTCCTCATCCTGCAGATTGGTGAAAATCTCCTCTGTCACAAATGGCATATATGGATGAAGAAGCTTTAACGCATTGATTAAAACCGTTTTTAACGTCCATAAAGCCACTGCTTTTGTCTCGTCCTCATCCTTATACAGTCTTGGTTTTACCATCTCAATATACCAGTCACAGAATTCCTCCCAGATGAAATCATATACCTTGGAGGCTGCAATACCCAGCTCAAATTTATCAAGATTCTCTGTCATATCCTTTGCAAGAGTGTTTACCTTGGATAAAATCCAGCGGTCTGCAAGCGTTAATTTACTGAAGTCTACATCCTTTACCTCTGCCTTTTCCATATTCATCATGATAAAACGGGAGGCGTTCCAAACCTTGTTTGCAAAATTACGACTCGCTTCTACCCTCTCCCAGTAAAAACGCATATCATTACCCGGTGCATTTCCGGTAATCAGCGTAAACCGCAGCGCATCCGCACCATATTTATCAATAACCTCCAATGGGTCAATACCATTTCCTAAAGACTTGGACATCTTTCTACCCTGGTCATCCCTTACCAGCCCATGGAATAATACAGTATGGAATGGCAGCTCACCGGTCTGTTCCAAAGAAGAAAATACCATACGGATTACCCAGAAGAAAATAATGTCATATCCCGTTACCAGTACATCTGTAGGGAAGAAATAATCCATTTCCTCTGTCTTCTCCGGCCAGCCTAAGGTAGAAAATGGCCATAATGCAGAAGAAAACCAGGTATCCAGTGTGTCCGGGTCCTGTTTCATATTGGAGGATCCACATTTCGGACAGGTGCAGACTGCTTCCTTAGAAACGGTAATCTCCCCACAATCCTGGCAGTAATAAGCCGGAATCCGGTGACCCCACCAGAGCTGACGGGATACACACCAGTCACGGATATTTTCAAGCCAGTTATAATAGTTTTTATTCATACGCTCCGGAATCAGTTTCAGTTCACCGCTCTTCACAGCCTCTAACGCCGGCTTTGCCATTTCCTCCATTTTTACAAACCACTGTGGCTTAATTAAAGGCTCCACCGTTGTCTTACAGCGGTCATGAGTACCGACATTGTGACTGTGGGGAACAACCTTAACCAATAATCCTTCCGCCTCTAAATCCGCAACCATTGCCTTACGCGCCTCATAACGGTCCATACCTGCATATTTGCCACCAATGGAATTAATCGTTGCATCATCATTCATGATGTTGATTTCCTCTAAATTATGGCGTTTTCCAACCTCAAAGTCATTTGGGTCGTGAGCTGGTGTAATCTTTACACAACCGGTTCCAAATTCTTTATCTACATAGGGGTCTGCAATCACTGGAATCTCTCTGTCGGTAAGCGGAAGCTTTAACATCTTGCCGATGATGCCCTGGTATCTCTCATCTTCAGGATTGACTGCAACTGCCGTATCACCGAGTAAAGTTTCCGGACGGGTTGTGGCAATTTCTACATATCTGCCTTCCTCGCCAACAATCGGATAGTTGATATGCCAAAAGAAACCATCCTGATCCACATGCTCTACCTCTGCATCGGAAATGGTTGTCTGACACACCGGACACCAGTTAACAATACGGGAACCCTTGTAAATCCAGCCTTTTTCATAAAGCTTGCAAAATACTTCATTTACAGCATCATTATTGCCATCATCCATGGTAAAACGCTCTCTGTCCCAGTCAGCAGAAGAACCCATCTTCTTTAACTGGTTGATGATACGACCGCCGTATTCCGCTTTCCAGTCCCATGCTTTTTCTAAGAAGCCCTCCCGGCCAAGGTCTTCTTTTTCAATACCCTGTTCCTTCAGGGATTCAATAATCTTAACCTCTGTTGCGATTGCCGCATGGTCGGTTCCCGGCTGCCATAATGCATTATAGCCCTGCATTCTCTTATAACGGATTAAGATATCCTGCATCGTATTGTCCAATGCATGTCCCATATGAAGCTGTCCCGTAATGTTTGGCGGCGGCATTACTATGGTAAATGGTTTCTTACTGCGGTCTACCTCTGCATGAAAGTATTTCTTGTCTAACCAGTTTTTGTAAATTCTGTCTTCAATCTCGGAAGGATTATAATTTTTCTCTAACTCTTTTGGCATGATTCTTTCTCCTTTCTTAACCAACGCATCATCGGTAATTGCGAAACTATGCTTTTGAAAATAGGGAGTTTCGCAATTATCTACCAGTGCATCAAAAAACGCCCCTTATCCAAATTGATAAAGGGCGAACATTCGCGGTACCACCTTAATTTCTCACTTTTCTTATCCTATAACGGGGATGAATCGTCATGGCCTACATTGAGTACTGACGAGGTTCTTACGAGCCTGGTGTTTCATTTCTCAGCCATGCAGTTCAAAAGCTACCTTCAAAGCATTCTTCTTGAAATGATTTTTCAGCCGGTGAATCATTCTCTCTGGCAAGGAACTGCTTCTACTCCTCTTTCTCACAACCTTTTAAAACTAGAATTAATATAGAATACAAAGAAAGAAAAGTCAAGAGGCAAATGAAAGAAGACTCCATCCCCATATCCTACAATCTTTTCACATCAATATAGGTTGTACTTTTTCCTGCCCCAATCTTCGCTATCCTGCCTTCATCTGTCAATTTTTTCAATGCTCTTTCTATCGTCTTTTGACTAAGCTCCGGACAAAGTATCATAACATCTGATTTTCCCAGTTTTACCAAGGAACGTTCAATAACACTGTATACTCGTTCTGGAGAAGTCATTTTTTTCTTCTCAAGTAAAACGAACCTTTCTTCAAAGTCTTTGTATGCATTAATTATTGTTCCCAATGTATATCTAACAAATGGCATATAATCATTTGTATTTTCATGCCAGTTAATAGAACTGTCCTGTAACACTTCATAATATGTCTCTTTTGACTTTTCTATCACCATTTCAATACTAATATATTTACCAACTAAGTATCCTGATTTATACAAAAGCAATAAAGTCAAAAGTCTTGACATCCTTCCATTACCATCTTCAAACGGATGAATACAGAGAAAGTCAAGTATTACGCAAGGTATAACAAGTAACGGGTCAATACTCGTATGATTTATTACCTCTTCATATTGATTACACAGAGCCTCCATATATTCTTTTGTCAGAATTGCAGGAATAGGCTGGAACCTCACACTTTTATTTCCAAATTCATCCTCTTCTTGAATATAGTTATCTATCATCTTGTAATGTCCGCCATTACTTGATTCCGAATAGCTATACATATACTTATGCAAAGTCAATATATCATTTGGTTTTAACTGTATATAAGAATAACTGTCGTGAATCATCCCTAATACTTCTCTGTATCCAGCAATTTCCTTCTCATTTCTATTTCTTGGTTCACTTTTTTTCTGTACTATTTCCTTCAATCTTGTATCCGAAGTATAAATACCTTCAATTTTATTTGATGCCTCTGTACTCTGTATTCTCGCAACCTCCATCAATTTATCTAATATTTCTGGTTGCAATTCTATATATAATTCTTGACGCCCTTTATACTCATGAAGTGCTGAAATCATATTCATAACCTCAATCGTAATAGGCATTTTTTCTATTATTCTGTAATTTATTTCTTTCATAGTCACTTCATTCCTTTCTACCCCATTTTATCAAAAATGACACAGAATATCAATGCTTTTCTACCCCATTTTCGTATTTTGGGGGTAGAAAGATAAGGTTGTGGGGTAGAACCTGCCCTATCCTGAAATTATCTTACTATTGCAGTGCGCTTTAGTAAGACAGTTTCGTTTTTATTAATCATTACCAAGTTTTTTCACCTATATACCGGCAAATATTAACACGCCAACAAAAATCCGTATAGATATCTCAATTTGCATATTTTTTATTTTTATAGAAATACTATTAAAAAAAGAAAGGATGGGGTTGTTATGAAAAAGGATAATTTTACAGATAACAAGACAGATACTTTTTCTAACTGTCACAGAAACAAGAACCAGACCTCTCAGGTTTCGGAAACCAACTCGGATGAGGATTCTTCAACTTCTAAGTATGTGGTGCAAAATGATGATAGGGAACGCCGGGACGGTCCTGGTGGAAATTAAGGCACATGAAATGTCAGGAGGGCCCAAACATGAATACAGAAATAAAAACTGAACTTCCCAAGCTTGCTATGGATGAAATCCCAACGCCCGCTGCTGATGCAGTAAGCATTACCGGTCTTGTCAAAAAAAGCGGCAGAGTATCAGGCTATCAATTATCTGACAATCGGATTGTCAGCCGTGAAGAGGGCGTAGCCCTTGCCAAAAATGGAAAAATCAAAGGTGTTGGAGTTTCCCATAATAAGGATACCGAATATCTTAAATCCATACCGGACGATTCCGAGGATAATAATCTTTCTTCACTACCGACAGTAAGTGATTTTTCATAATAAAACGAAGTACAGACAGGCAGTCCAATCCCAATTGAACTGCCTGTAACTGTATTATAATCCATTTAAATCTATACCATCCTATCAAAATGTGTCTGTTCCTGCCACAACTGCTCTTCAAAATTTCTCTCTCTTTGAAGCACTTCCTCTTTTTGGGCTTCCGCCTTTTTTTCTTCCATTTTTTTCTCTGCGGCTTTCTTTTCTTCTGCCTTTTTAGCAGCCCTCTTCTCCGATACCTTTTTTGCTGCTTTTTTCTTTGCCACCTTTTCTGCGGCCTTTGTCGCAGCCGCTTTTCTACTTTTTGCTGCAGACTTTGCCGGATTCACATTATCATAAAGAAAACTCATGCTTCTCACCTGTGCATGGGATTCGGAGGAAGAAAATGGATGGTCGGAAGTACAGCTTCCCAAATAGGGAATCCCATCCGCACCGGCATATTGTCTATTTTTCTCTGATAAGGAAAAAATACTTCCCGTTAAATGGGATGTCACATTTCTCCCATCACTATACTGCAATGTATATCCTTTTTTCCCTTGCAATTCACTGTCCATAAGACCATATACCTTTGCACGGTAATTCGAATCCGATGCCATTTTCCCAAGCTGCGAATCGTCAATATAAAGATAATATTTTCCCGCAACCACCTTTGACGGCTCCGAATCCGTCAAAGTATATTCCGGAAACCATTCACTGATTTGTTTTTTTAGTTCTTCCACACTCATAGAACCGTCTCCATCCTGCTTTGAAATCAGTGAGGAATAATAGGAAACGGCTTGTTTTTTATAATTTTGAAAGCCATCATTCATATCCTCAAGATATTTATATACCTTATTCGGATTCCAAACAGGCTTTGCTGATGCGTTTTTGCTACCTCCCTGTATGAATGATGTACTGGTAGAATAGGCTGCTATGTTTACTGACATAATCATATCTCCTTCCTAATTGCTTTATTTTAGGTAATTGCGAAACTCTGTTTTTGAAGCCGAACATTGTACAAATATAACAAATATGTTTTCCGGACCGTTTGCACTTAGTTGAGAATGCAGCAGTGCTAAGCTCGAAAACACCTCGCTAAGCACTGACATTCTCAAATGTCCTACAAACATAAATTTGTTATATTTGCACAATTTACATTTTGAAATAATGAATTTCGCAATTGCCTATGCTTTCATTTAGATAATCGCCTTCCTGATGTGTATATCGGATAACACTTGTTAATTATTTACACTTGTTATCCATATGCTTAAACCCATTTTTCGCGTCATACTTAATGAGCCCTTCCTTTTCAGCAAGGAGCAAAGCAGCAAAACGAACATGTCTTTTATCTACGCAGTATACCTATAATTGCCAATACCAAAAGTATCAACATTAGCAATACAAAAATCCCCAGTAAAATAATAACGGTTATTGTCAGCTTTTTCCATTTTCTTTCTTTTAAGGTCAATACCATCACATCAATCACATCAACCACAAAGAAAAACTGTAACAGGGAATGTAGGATTACCATAGCTTTGGGACGCATCTTTTCCTTTGCAGATACACGCAGATAAGAAATGGTAATCGGTGCCCCTGACACCAATACAAACCAGCCCACAACTGATAAAAGAATAAAACCAGCAGGCCCTACAAATATCATGAACGGAACCGGAACAAACGTAAACAATAAGAGAATTATACTTACACATCCGTTAAATATAAAAAATGGGATTAATGCATATTTAATTAATACGGTTGCATTTAGTAACACGATACGGTTTCCCGGTCTGCAGCATTTAATAGAAACAATACAATTTACAATTCCTATTATGACAGGTATCCCAAATAATTTATCTGCTATTTTTATATCCTTTGAAGTTAAAGTAAAAACAATAACCGGTACCAGATAAATGGATAAGACATACAGCAAAGAAATTACATATATATAATGGAATCCCTTTGTTTGATTCGTTATCTGTACTTCCGGCTTCTGTAACTCATTATTAATCGTATTATCCATGTGTTTCCTCCTGATAGTTTATCCAGCATACATTATTAACCTTCTTAAAACCACTGCTGCTCTTTTAGAAATCGCTCCAATTGATTTCGCCCTTATCACTCCGGTAATCATAAAGTATACCTCCTCTTCTTGTAAAATAAGTGTTAATAAAAGAATTTAAGACAATATCATACAAATAATCCCTATCTGCAGCACAAAAATCAACGGAATCCCCACTACAAACCGAAGATGTTTTGTCTTGTGCCGGAAGGTGTACATTCCAAGCCATGCTCCGATACTTCCCCCAAGTATTGCAGACAAAAATAAAGCAGTCTCCGGAACTCTCCATACATGCTTAATTGCTTTTCTCTTATCAATGCCCATTAAGGCAAAGCTCACCAGATTCACAGCTAATAAATATATAATTATGATTCTTATTGCAACACTTACCATATTTACCCCACAATCTCATTCTTCAGCAGTTCCTATTTCAATTCTGCTCCGATTTCTATTGCTTTGGAATCCGTTCCATGACCAATTTCACAGGTCTTGGCAACCGGAAGCTGCCGTATACTCTCCTGCTCGGATTCATGCAGCAAACCGAGAAGCATATCCTCTACTGTCGGCGTCTGGTGTTCCCGTTCCATCTGAATAAAGGTTCCCAAAAGAATACCAGACACCTGTCCGAATACATGAAGCTGCTTCAATTGAGCCAGATAAGCAGCATACTGGGCAACACCACCACCCAGTCCCTCCAGCAGCAGAACCTTGCCGGTAAGGTCAGGCCAATATTCTGTACCCGCCAGTTTAAGAAAACAACGGATGTTTCCTCCCACGACAGTACCCTCCATAGAAGTTCCCTGCAGAAACCGGTATGAAATCCCATATAAAGAAGCATCCGTCCCCGCACAGTCTATCTGCTGTTTAAAACGATTATACTGTACTCCACTTTCATCCCATACAAGATTTTTAACTTGATAAAGAACGCCTCTGTTTCCGGTTTTAGTATAAATTGCATTCAAAATGGTAGTTAAATCACTATATCCCCAGAATGGTTTAGGATTTTGAGCTATTACATCATAATCCAGATATGGCAGAATCATATTCGCCACATCACCACCGGAAATATCAAAAATCGCTGCAATACCTGAGTCCTGATAAAAATCCATCAGTGCCGCTGCCCGCTGTATGACAGTGCCGCTAAATACAGTTCCCTCTTTTATATATAAATAAGGAGAACGGATTGCTTTTAAACCCAGCCCCTGCAATTTTTCTATCAACTGTTGAATGATTCTCTCCTGTTCTGGTTCCTGTCCGTTAGAGCAGCACACAATACCAACTTGATTTCCTTTTTTTAACACAGTCTGTTTCCTCCTGCATCAGTCAAATTATTCCGGATAAAGCAAAATAAAACCGCTGAATCCAACGGTCCTCTTATAAAACTTATAAAACTGCATGCATATGATTATGTCCCTCCAAATCCTTATGATGATGGGTATGCAATTCTTCGTCTCCCTCATGTACATGGGTATGGGTATGATAATGGGCATGTTCATGAGTATGCACCAAATCTCCGTGCCTGTGTTCATGAGTATGGGTATGCGCATGCTCATGGGTATGCTGTAACGTAATCGTATCCTTTATCATGAGCACCGTAGCCACCACCATAATTGCCAATGCCACAAAAAATTGAAGCTCCGGTCGTTCTCCCAGCAACAATACACTGAATGCCACCCCCAAAAACGGGGCAATTGAATAATAAGCACTGGTCTTAGCCGCTCCCAGCTCTTTCTGCGCCATAATATAGAAATCAATGCTCAAACCATAGGCGACAAAACCCAAAATCAGAACTGCAAAAATCCATTTTATTCCGGGAATCTGCTCCCCGGTCAACAGTGCAATCACCAGGCTTCCCAAGCCGGAAAAACATCCTTTAATCATCACAATTTCAATGGAACTTTTACTGCTCAGCATTTTCGTGCAGTTGTTTTCAAAACCCCAGCAGATACAGGCACCTAACACCAGTAATGAGCCTGCATTAAAGGAAAAGCTTCCGGTGCCTTCCAATCCAAGAATAATACTTGCCACTGTCACCAGGACAATTGCCAGCCACAGCTTTTTTGATATTACTTCTTTAAAGATAAAAAATGCAATTAATGTAGTTGCCACAATTTCAAAATTATTAAGCAGGGAAACATTTGCAGAATTGGTTTTCGTAATTCCGAACATCAGCAGGATTGGCGCAATAATATCCAGCACCACCATTGCTACAGTGTATGGTAGTTCCTTTCTGGTCAGGGGCTCCTTCACCGTCTCTTTTCCCAGCATTTTACAAATAAAACTATATACCAGCAAGCCCGCTCCGGCACCCAGATATAAAAATGCAGCCATCATCGTCGGCTCAATATGTGCCATCAAAAGCTTTGAAAGCGGTATATTGACTGCATAAAATGCTGCTGCCAGTATCGCAAACATTGTTGCCTTTCTTCCCATGCTCCCATCCCTTTCCTCATGACTTTTTATTATATGCATGTATCTCCAATATACATCCAGGATGCAAAATCATTTTAACGAATTCCGGATATTCTGCTTTACCCGCTCCGACAATAGCGCGTATTGCTCCAGCTCTTCCGCACTGAAACCTGACAGCTTCATCTGTTCCATCCGGTTATTTTCCTCTACCAGGTCTTTTAAAATGGCTTCTGTCAGCGGCAAAAGTGTAATCTCCGTTATATGCTCCAAATCCTTTTCCTCTTTAGCCCTCTTTCCCTTCTGCTCCGTTATCTCTATCAGCTTCTTCGTCTCCAGCTTTGAAACCGCTCTGCGCATTTCCCTTTTTGAGACACTTAATACCTCAGAAGCCTCGTCTAAATCAAACTTCTTATAAGATTGGGAAAGATACAGAATCAGCTTCATCTCTACCAGTGTCAATTCATTTTTCAGTGCTACAATCTGCAGACGGCGGTCTAACAGCTTACGCTCCCTGTATAAATCCAACAGCAGTCCTTCCCCGTCTATAGCATCTACACTCACCTGTATACGCTCACTGCCAAGCTTAAATGTTCCCGGAAGAATCGTCGGGGGAACAATTCCATCCGCCGCCGCATCCACCAAAAAACGGTATACATAAATGCGATTTTTTTCGTAGTCATCCTCATCAAAAATATCCTTGCAAAATGCATTATAACACTGGAACACCGTCCGCTTCATCTGAACCGTTTTGGACATGCCCATATTATGATTGACCAGGGAACCCTTTGTCTTCACGTAATAATAAAACGGCACCCTTGACACATATACCTGTTCAATATGGCGGATATATTCCAAATTAAACATAAAATCTTCACACCAACTGATATCCTTATCCATGCGGAGCTGGTGATTTTCAATAAGCTTCCGTTTATAAAGCTTGTTCCACAATACTCCGTAATAAAAATCCGCCGGCTTTTCCAGCATATATGTGGCAAACTCCACCCTGGAAAGAACTCCCTCCTCCGGGATGTCACCCTTATGGGATACCCGCTCTCCAACCACCCGGTAAAAATCTGAAATAACCATATCACAGTGATGCTCTTCTGCCATGCGCACCATCAGCCCTGTGGCTTCCGGAGTAATCCAGTCATCGCTGTCCAGAAACTGGATATATTCCCCTTCTGCTGTTGAAATGCCAATGTTCCGGCTGTCAGATACCCCTGTATTTTCTTTATGTATAACCCGAATCCGCTGCTCTTTTTCTCCATATTCGTCACAAATTACGCCGGAGGAATCACTGCTTCCATCATCTACCAAAATCAATTCAAAATTTTTATATTGCTGTTTCAAAACGCTTTCTATACACCGCCGCAAACTTTTCTCCGCATTGTATATTGGTATAATAATACTAACCATTGGATTCATTACAACTGACTCTCCCTTTTCTATCCGTTTCGTTTTTTCTTTTGGAAATCGCCGCCTCCAAAGCATATGAATGATTGTATCACATATAAATCCATTTTTGTATAAGAAAATGAAACACTGTTTGTATCCTCTAAAACAAACCTCAAAGCCGGTATAAAATCACAGCTTTCCGAAAACCTACTTGATAATTTTTTATCATTATGATACAATCCCATTAATGTTTAGAGGGAGTAATCGATGCGCACACAGCGTATAGTTATATCGACATAATGGAGCCCATGTAGCACTTATTTATTTACAATTATTCCTGCAGTGCGGCACCCGGTATAACTTTCATCCGGCTATTGATATGAATGATGAGACTCATGGACAGCGGTCAGGCTGTCTATGGGTCCTTTTTTATGGCGTTTCGCACTCACCTATTATAACCACAAAAAAGGAGAAAAAGAGCGTATGGGAATTACAGAACTTTTTATACTCGCCATTGGACTTTCAATGGATGCATTTGCAGTATCAATTTGTAAGGGATTATCTCTTGGAAAAATCACCCCAAAACACATGTGTATTGCCGGTATCTGGTTTGGCGGATTTCAGGCATTCATGCCCCTGATTGGATATTTTCTAGGAAGCTTTTTTGCTGACATGATTACAGCCTATGACCACTGGATTGCTTTTATCCTGTTAGTGCTTATCGGCGGAAATATGATAAAGGAAGCTTTTGAAAAAGAGGAGCATCTGGATGCTTCCATGACTGTTAAATCCATGTTTCTACTTGCCATCGCCACCAGTATAGATGCTCTTGCCGTAGGGGTAACTTTTGCCTTTTTAAAGGTGCAGATTATACCGGCAGTCTCTTTTATCGGTATCATCACCTTTATCCTGTCCGCAATCGGTGTAAAAATCGGAAGTATTTTCGGTACCAAGTACCAGTCTAAGGCTGAGCTTTGCGGCGGAATTATTTTAATTATAATCGGTACAAAGATTCTGTTAGACGGCTTGGGATTATTGTAAGACTGCCATCATTGGATAATTCCAGTGATGGCAGCCCGCCTCACCCTGTTTTTAATATAGGGAACAGATAAGCTAATCCTCTAATACGCTTATCTTCTTTTCTGATACCCGGATATACATGAAAATTCCACAAATTAACGTGATTGCCTCACCAATCAGAAATGTCCACCATACTATGGATACATTTGCTGCACTGTCAATAAACTGTACAAAAATCCACGCAACCGGCAGTATGAACAGCACCTGTCTCCCAATTGAAATCACCAGAGATTCGATACCGCATTCCAGTGCCTGGAATATCCCCTGCAAAGCAATATTTAACCCGGCAAAAACGAATGCCAGAGAGACAATCCGCATACAGCCGACACAGAAATCATACGTCATATCCGACAGTGAGAAAAAGCCTGTCAAGGGTTTGGCAAACACTTCTATGATAATAAGACCCAAAGCCATAAGGATGGCGGTGTAAATAAGACCATACCGGATACCCTCTTTTACACGCTTTTTGTTCCGCATACCCTGATTGAAGGAAACAATCGGTGTAATGGCATCCCTTAATCCCACCGCAGCAAAAATAATAAGCTGCTGAATTTTACAGTAAAGCCCATATACCGTTACCACATTTTCTCCAACACCCTTAATCTTTCCCAGAATAATATTTAAGCCATAGGTCATAACCGTAAGCAGTGCCTGGGAAATGATAGCCGGAAGTCCAATTGCATATATTTCCCTGATAATTGCCCATGATGGTTTCATATATTTAGGGTTTTTATCAATTTCCGTATTCAGCTTCAGATGGAATACCAGTACCAGAATTGCGGATACAATCTGTCCTGCAACCGTGGCATATGCCGCACCCTTGACCCCCATCTCTGGGAAGCCAAGCCAGCCATAAATCAATATCGGGTCAAGTACAATATTTACGACTGCACCTGTAATCTGTGCAATTGTTGAATACAAGGACCGTCCTGTCGCCTGAAGCATCTTCTCAAAAACAGAGAAGAAAATGATTCCCACGGAAATACAGCAGCAAATCTGCAGGTAATCAATTGCCATCAAAAGCACCGTTTCGCTGATGGCTCCCCCGGCACTCTGAGAATTAACATAGACCGGCACTCCGGCAAACCCGAATAAAATAAATATAATACAGATTATAATACCCAGAAATACTGCATTTCCGGCAACCTCACTTGCCTTTTTCTGGTTTCTCTGTCCTAAGCTTTTTGCAAGAAGCGCATTTGTACCGACTCCGGTTCCAATGGCAACTGCCACCATCAGAAGCTGAACCGGAAATGCCAGTCCTAATGCAGTAAGTGCCTGTTCTCCCGCCTCCCTCATATTCGACAAAAATGCACTGTCTACAATATTGTAGACTGCCTGAAGCATCATTGATAATACAATGGGAAGTCCGACTGTTGCCATAAGCTTTGCAACCGGTTCCGCACCCATCTTATTGCCTTTCTTTTGCGCCATTATTTCATTTTCCATTTTTTCTCCTCTCCTTTTAACCAAAATAAAAGCGTGTAGCCAAAGAACTGGATTTACGCCTTTGGCTACACGCTTATAGCTATTATATAATTTTCCCTCTTTTTGTGCAAAGGCAATTTTCAACAAAAAATGCCGACAAAAGGTTAATCATTTTATCAATTTATTAGCCATTTGCAAACAGCTATGCTACAATATAATCACGGTAGAACCAGAATCTAATACAAAAGAAACAAGGAGACAGATAATGAACCTTTCCTATTATCCTTCACCAATTGGACTATTAAAAATAACGGCAGATGAACAGGGAATCTGTGGTCTCTCCCTTGGCAGAAACGACGTTGCAGAATCAGAAATTAACCAACCCTGCCATTCTCCCTATCTACTGCAAGCACATGCGGAACTAGAAGAATATTTTGCTGGCAAAAGAAAGATTTTCTCCGTACCTCTTTCTCTCCATGGAACCGCGTTCCAGCTGCTGGTATGGAATGCCCTCTGCCAAATTCCCTATGGGCATACCCTGTCCTACAGTGATATTGCCACAGTAATCGGCAACCCAAAGGCATGCCGGGCAGTGGGTATGGCAAACAACAGAAATCCCGTTATGATTATCGTACCCTGCCACCGGGTTATCGGAAAAAACGGAAGCCTGGTAGGATATGGGGGTGGTCTGGATATCAAAAAGAAGCTGCTGGAGCTGGAAAAAACATATCGCTAGCAGATTACCCTACATGGATTTCTCCTGCCAGCACCCGCTTGTAATCCTCGTAATTCTTTTCCAGTAGTGCCGGAGTATCCAAATTATAGGGACATTTACTCTTACATTTACCGCAATGCAGACAGTCTTCAATCTTCTTCATCATCGCCTGTCCTGCAGCAGACAACTGTGTCTCGGATGGCGACCGTCTCAACAGAAGCGACATCCGGGCACAGGTATTAATTTCAATACCCACCGGACACGGCATACAATATCCACAGCCCCGGCAAAACTCTCCTGCCAGTTCTTCTCTGTCCCGTTCTATTAATGCCCGAAGCTTCTCCGTCATAACAGGAGGATTACTGATATATGAAATGAACTCGTCCAGCTCACTTTCCCTCTGCACTCCCCAAATTGGAAGCACATTATCATACTGCGCCTGAAATGCATATGCCGCGGCAGAATTGGTTATCAGCCCACCTGACAATGCTTTCATTGCAATAAAACCCATTTGCGCATCCTTACATTTCTCCACAAGAGCCAGTTCTTTTTCTCCCGTCAGATAACAAAATGGAAATTGTAACGTCTCATAAAGCCCTGATTCAACCGCCTCCTGGGCAACCGATAACCGGTGGTTGGTAATTCCAATATGCCGGACCTTTCCCTGTTTTTTTGCTTCTGCCATCGCCTCATAAAGACCGCTTCCATCCCCTGACATCGGACAAAAGGCAGGATTATGAAACTGGTAAATATCAATATAATCCGTTCTCAGATTATCCAAGGATGTATGTAAATCCTCCCAGAATTCTTCTGATGTCTTTGCTCCTGTTTTTGTTGCTATATACACTTTTTCCCGCACACCTTCAAAGGCTTCTCCAAGTTTTATCTCACTGTCCGTATACCATCTTGCCGTATCAAAAAATGTAATTCCCGCCCCGTATGCCTTTCTCACCAATTTCACAGCATCTTCTTTCCCAATACGCTGGATAGGAAGTGCGCCAAATCCGTTCTTATTTACTGTAATTCCGGTTCTCCCTAAGGTAATGATATCCTTTCCAAAAGCGTTCGGTTTTTTCTCTGTACTCTGCTCATTTTTTTCCATTTGTTTTGTCCTCCAAATTCCATACCTGATATATAACTCTAACCAGTAATACCCTCACTATTATCATTTATTAGCCTGTCATTTTTTCTATTGTAATAGACTTTGCGCTATTTTACAAGAATATGACCTTTTTCTCATATGCTTGGCAACAGAAAAACAACAGATAGTGCACTGCTATCTGCTGTTTTAAAATAGTTTTTTGTATGCTGGCAATTACCCACTAAGTGGTTGATAATAATCAAGTTTTTCATATGTTACATAGTACTTTTATTTGCTAACTTCTAATCTGGGTAATGTCTATATGCCGTCCAGTGAGATGCAATTTGTATGTTTGACCATTGACTACAATCATTATCAAAGAAGAATGTAACATACGCAGATAATGCCTCTTTGCTATCTTCTTCTTTTAAAATAAATTCAACCCCATCACAAGAAACTTCAATACGGACAAAATACGGAAAATCAACCAGCAATTTTTCAATGTCTTCCTTTAAATAACCGATATCTGCATTACTTGGTGTAATGATGACATTGGCATCATCATCCAAATCAATGTAGATTACATCATCCTCTCCAATTCTATTTATGGAATAGTACTCCGCAATATTCTGTATCTGTGGTTTAAAATCTGTAATTAATGTATAGATATCATCTTCCCTGCCATAATTATAGAAATCATCCTCTTTCGCATAATTCTTAACGATAACCGTTACCGCTGTTTTGGAACCATTATGTGCCACAGCATATATGCTGCATTTTCCCGGTTTGATGCCAGCCGTAATCACACCGCTTTGGTCTACCGTTGCAATAGAGGTGTCACTGCTGTACCATCTCACCTTCGTAGAGAATGGCTTTTTCTTCTTGTTCCTTCCGTAATTAGAGGCGATAACCTTACTCTTTATCTTTTTCGTGGAACGCAGACCCAGATATACCTTCCTGACATTCAATCTCGGTGCCTGTGCATTGATATACTTACTGTTTCTCTTGTATGCCTTTGCACTGGCCCAGTCTGAAAAGGCACTTACCTGCTTTTTCCCATCCACCAGCTTATAGGATGCTACCTTGTACTGATAGACCGTGTTTGTCTTCAAATGCCTGTCCACCCATTTATCGGCAGAAGAATCCTTAACCACTTTTACCTCTTTATATTTCTTTGAAGAACGGTTATATCTGTAGATGATATATCCATCAACACTTTCATCTGCCTTCCACCGAACTCGGATTGCTGTATTAGAATGCCGGATTGCCCGGACATTCTGGGGTACATAATCTGTACTTTCCTTGCTGGATGCGCAGGCGATCCTTCCGGTCATAATTCCTACTGCGACTATTGCTATCATCCAGACAAATAAACATCCTCTTATTATTTTCCCATTCATTTTCTATCCTCCATCCTAATCATAATCCTTTTGATTATCCTTATGGTTTTTAATCACATCGGAAATCGTCTCTTTCCCATACGACTTGAAACACTGGGAAGCAAAATCCGGTATTCCTGTATTTTTGTCCACTGCCTTTAACATCATCTCAATACCATTTGCATTTATCTTTGTACAAAATTGGTGATTTTTCATTAACAAATTGCTGTTTGGAATTATATTTCTCCTTGCTCTTCTTGTCATGAACAATCAGCTTCGTAGTAAAGTTGACTCCTTTTTTAAAATCACCGCTATTCCCTTTTACCTTTACATTGGAATAGGCTGTTTCTACCCCCTCTTTAAACATGGAAATATATTCAGCGGCTGAATACTCACCTTTGGCAGAAGCCTGTCATTGTTTTCCACCTCTGCGTCAAAGGCTGCACCCCTGTACAAGCCGGTTTCCCTTATTGCTGTCGCCTCACAATTTTCAAGCTCCTTATATACGGAAATGTAAACCCGCTCTGTAAGCTCCTTATTATCTTTTGTTTTAATTGTTAATATCACCCATCCGGTTCCCTCTTTTAAGCCTTTTACTTTACATCTTCCATCCCCCGTCTTGACAATCTGGAAAACAGATTCATCACTGCTTGTATAGACACTGCTTTTTGCCTCATAACCCTTTAATTCATATCGGTACTCCTCCGAGAGACCGCTGATATTCAGCGACATATGATGCCGCGCATCTTCACCGTCGCCAATATAAATACTTACGGTATTATTTGCTGCAAATACAGTCTGTCCATTTGTCATAAGACCTATGAGGATTATTGCAGGCAATAAAAGCTGCCATATTTTCCCCATTCCATTGTACTCCATCTCCACACTCTCCTTTGCATTTCATTTATAGGTAATATTATAGTACTTTTATTTATGTCAAACTATTTTGTACATTGTACTGTGTTTTCAATAACCTCTGAGAAAAGAATATAAAAAAGATGGAGACATTCGCTATAAAAGCAAATACTTCCATCTCTGTATATACCTCTTGTATTCTATATTAAGAGTATACTTTTATACTTATTCCTATCCTCCTCCGTAATTTCACGAATTACCCTGCAGGGATTACCCGCCGCTATGACCCCAGAGGGGATATCCTTTGTCACAACACTTCCACTGCCAATTACAGTATCATCTCCTATGGTAACGCCGGGAAGAACCGCCACATTTCCCCCTATCCACACATTGCTCCCCACGGTAATGGGCCATGCAATTTCCAAACCCTGGTTGCGCTGCTCCACATCAAGGGCATGTCCTGCAGTATAAAATCCACAGTTTGGAGCAATAAAACAGTTGTCTCCAAAGGTTACCTTTGCCCCGTCCAGAATAACTAAATTATGATTCGAATAAAAATTCTCACCAATTTCAATATTATATCCATAATCACACCAAAAGGTCTGCTCTACCCAGAAGGTCTCACCTGTTTTTCCAATAATTTTTTTCAAAAGCTCTCTGCGCTCCTCCAGCTGAGAGGGCTTTATAGAATTATATTCCGCACATAAATCTTTACAAATGAGCCTTTCCTTTGTCATTTCCTCATTATAATTTGCATCATACAACATGCCAGCCTGTGCCTTTTCTTTTTCTGTCATACCATAAGCCTCCTTTTCTGGTCACATGCAATCCACTCGTCCAAAGTAAGCGGTTCATAGTCGGAATACATACAAAAGCAGTTAATCATATTACAGGGAATACGAATCTCTTCCTCACTAAAATTCCGCCGGACTGTATTCTTCATAATCTCCTGAAACTGCTCAATCAATCTTTGATCATAGGTGTCATGAACATGCCCATATAACATATAGGTTCGGGAATTCCCCGCCTCATCCATTCGGTATTGTCCATTATAGCACATCATAGGGTAATGTGACAAAACCACCTTACGTCTGTCATCGCGCATCTCCATATAAGGCTTCACCCACACAAGGCGATTTCTGTTAAACCCTTTATCACTTAAAAACCGGTCATGATTTCCGGAAATCAAATATAACTGCCCGTTCAACTGCTCTAATAGCATATTTGTCTGCTCTGCTGTTCCCCAGGATAAATCCCCTAAAACTACCACCTCGTCATTTTTCTTTACTTTTCCGTTCCATTTTTCTATCATATATTGATTCATGGCTTCTACACTTTCAAACCCCCGTTTATCCATCCGCCAGTTCAATGCTTCATGAAAAAAATGACAATCCGAAATATAATATCTCATTACTCCGCCTCCTCATTAGTGACATATTTTATACACCATACTACTACAATAACAGATATTAATAATAAAATCCATCCTATATTGAAACCTTGCCCAAGTTTCCGAATTCCTGTATAACTTGTATATACTGATAAAATACGCAGACATATTATTAATTATACTGTTACATAAGCCAAAATCCGTCATATATATATGAGGTGATTACGATGACGTTTGAACAAATATGCAAAGAAAATTATTCCCGGATTTTCAAGTACATTTACGCTATAACCTGCGACAGAGAATGTGCTGAAAACCTGACCCAGGAGGTTTTTTATATCGCACTAAAAAAAGGAGATTCCTTCCTGTCACTGGATACACCGGAAGCGTTTCTGTACAAAACTGCAAAAAATTTAACCCTGGAGCATTTCCGGAAATCCAAAAAATACAGGACAGAGGAACTGGATGATAATCTTGTCCTCTGGCAGAATGATATTTTTGATATCCTCTGCAAAAAATATGATGACACCATCGACCTTGAACTATACCAGAAAAAAATACTGGATATGCTATCAGAGGAGGATAGACAGCTATATCATGCCTATTATACAAAAGGTCTTTCCATGCGGGAAATTGCAGGGAAGCTTAAGCTTAAGGAGGCAGCTGCCCGCATGCGGTATGTCCGTTTGAGAAAACGAATACGACAGCTTGTCAAAGAATTAAAGCTTTCTGAATTTTAGAGGTTACATTTTATATTTTTTAACATATATAAGTATCCGGATAAAAAAATGAAGAGGAGGAAAAAATTATGGTCTCAGCTGATTCAACAACAAAACGAACCTTAATCAAGCAAATAAACATCACTATTAAAAATGGAGATTACAAGGCAGCAGATTCTCTGGTAAATGAACTATGTGAATCTCAGGGCATGAAGCTGGAATATGCAATGCCTGCTTCCTTTGTATCGGATTTAAAGGAAAGGGAGAAAAAAGCTATGAAAATTAAAAAACATCTGGCAAAGGCAGCTGCCATTATGCTTATCGTAAGTATTTCCGGAGGAACTGCTTACGCTGCCGTATCTTATTTTAAAAACATACAACATTTTGACCATGGTCTGGCAACCTCCGATATAGCCTCAGAAGAGAACACTACCAGCCAGTTTTCCGATGTCAGCTTACCTGATAAGGATACGGAGGTTGAAGTCTTATCCACAGAGACCGGGAATGAAAAAACTGCATGGCTTTCAAAGGAAACCCGCCAGGAAACAAATTACGGTTACACCTCTGATGATGGCATAAACTGGAAAGCGGATACGCCGGATATACAAATTATCACCAAGTACCAGTATTCCGATTACGCTGCTGCAAAAGAAGAACATGGTCTGCCGGAGCTGTTTTCCAAAACCTACAACTTAATCGGAAATGTTACACTGGAAGAGTACCGTCATAAGTCTGAGGAACAGGTCTTCAGCAAAAACCTACAGGCAGATTATAAATATAAGAATGGAAGCTTCACCATTAATATGGAAAAAGACTGCCAATGGAACGGAGAGGATTCAGAAATTGCCGTCATTACCAGTACAGAACCGGTCAAGAACCAAAGAGAATACACCGCTTCTAACGGTTACTGCTTCAAGCTGAGTGATGACACGGAGTTTGGCACAGTCCGCACCACTACCCTGATTTCCTACAAAGAATATCACATCATTCTTTCCTTCTTTGATTTATCGGATGAAGAAATACATGAGATTCTGGATTCAATTGTTATAGAATAAGCCATTCAGAAAAGGTCCACCGAACCATTTTCTCATATGCTTGGCAACGTAAAAAGGGAACGGTATCTGACTCAAATACCGTTCCCCTTTTCTTTTAATCCTGAGCCACAACTTCCTTATAAAACTCTGCATAATCGGTTCGCTTATCCTTGGTAAAGGCGATTGCTGTTCTGGGATGCTGATTAAAAAGCCCCGTCATCATATACTGCAGGTCATATCCCCAGACAACACCCTCCTCCTTCAGCTTCACCATATGCTTCTCAATAAACTGGATTGCCGGATATACATTATATTTCGGATTGCGCAGAAAGCCCAGCAAAAGCTCCATTGCACAATTTCCGGCGCCACGGCCCATAGAAGAATAGGTTCCGTCTAACCAGTCCACACCGTCTCCAACCGCCTCAATCGTATTAGCAAATGCTAGCTGCTGATTGTTATGGGCATGTATTCCAACCTTCTTTCCATACTTTTCGGCAAACTCCAGATAAATGTCTGCCAATCTCGCCAGCTGCTCCGGATATAAGGTTCCAAAGCTGTCTACTATATAGAATACATCCACCGGCGACTGTCCCAAAAGATCTAACGCCACCCGCAAATCTCCCTCCTGTGCATTGGAGATTGCCATAATGTTACAGGTTACCTCATATCCCTTTTTTGCAGCATCCTCAATCATATCGATAGCTGCCGGAATGGTGTTTAAGTAAGTGGCAACGCGAATCAGGTCAATGGGACTCTCTGCCTTTGGCTGAATATCCTTCTTGTAATCACAGCGTCCCACATCCGCCATAATTGCCAGCTTAAGAGCAGAATCATTGTCTCCCAATACTGCCCGGACTGCATCATCATCACAGAACTTCCACTTGCCAAACTTATTCTCGTCAAACATTGTCTTATCTGCCTTGTAGCCCAATTCCATATAGTCCACTCCAGCCTTAATATTCGCCTGATATAAATCCTTTACAAACGCATCGGTGAAGTAAAAATCGTTAACTAATCCTCCATCCCGTAATGTCGCATCCACCACCTTGACATCCGGACGGTAGCCCATTAAATTTGATATCTCTTTCATTTTAAAATTACTCCTTTGAATAGAATTACATAGAAACCTTTCCGTAAGCTTTTCCATACTTTTCCACTTTAACACATAAAAGTGCTAAACTGATATGCCTACTATACCACAAAACAAATGATAATACAATGGCTTTTCTTGTTATCCAAATATCAGACAAAGGATTCCCACCAATATAAACAAAATTCCTGCTACGGATAGCATTCTGCCCATTCCCTGTAAAAGCCTAAGGAATCCATCATCCTCTTCCTCCTGATAATTCGGCGGCAGGCTGTTTGCAACATTCCTTCCAACAATCATCAGCGCCACTCCCACCACTATCATGATTATACCTAAAATACCCATAAATTAATCCTTTTACTCTGCTGTCTGATACAAGTACGGCAATGGGTCTACTGCCTCCCCGTTAATACGGATTTCAAAATGAAGATGCGGTCCAGTACTCCGTCCTGTATTCCCGGACAAAGCAATCTGCTGGCCCTGGTCCACGTACTGTCCTACACTTACCGTAACCTCACTCAAATGTCCATACCGGGTAGCAACGCCATCACCATGGTCTATAATAACACAATTTCCATATCCGCCAAGCCAGCCGGCAGTTATAACCTGACCTCCCCTGGAAGCTCTCACCGTTGTTCCAATCGGTACGCCCACATCCGTTCCCGCATGAAGACGTCCCCAGCGGTATCCGAAATTCGAGGTTACATTCCAGTTGGTAACAGGAAACATATAGGTTGGCTTTGATTTCGTCCCACGCTTTACAATCTGTGCCACAGCAGCCACCTGGACATTCTCCTCCAGCTGCTCCCTGTCAGTCTCCGTATCTCCTTTATATGTAACCAGGTCCGTAACAATATGCTTTCCCGGCACTCCTTCCTGCACTACCTCGTTCTCCCCTATATACATGCTGTTATCGTCCTCATAGACGACCTCTGCATTATATTCCTCCTCATATGTCTCCTGTTTCTCTACCAGAATCTGCACTGCCGCCGTTGGAACCGTTACATTTAAACGGTCATCATAATAGATATCATTATCCGACTCAATATCCGGATTTAACTCCTTAATCTCATCAATGGACATATTATTTTTCTCAGCAATAATAGAAAGACAGTCCCCCGGCTCCACAACATAGATGCTCTCTTCATCATTTTCTACCGTAATCTCATTAAAAGCAGTATCCCTGTCCTTTATCTGGTCTTTTCCCACATAAGTTTCCATAACCTGAATCGTCTCAGAAAATCCCACATATTTAATTCCGTCTTCTGCTGCCTGGGCAGACACATCCTCCGTCTGCTGTTCTGTGGTCTGCTCCCCTTCGGTGGTCTCTGTCTGCTGCTCTGTAGTCTGCTTTCCTTTGGCAGTTTCTGCCTGTTGCTCCGTACTCTGTTCGTTTTCTTTAGAAGCATCTGCTCCTGTCAGCAGAACCTTTTGTTTCTCCGGAATGGAAATAATTCCCTCTTTTTTTTCCGATGCTTTTGCAGCCTTCTCTTCCACCTTCACCTCATACATCGTGACATTGTGACTGGCTGGCGGCTTTAAACCCACCTGAAATGTATCCTCTACATCATATTTTCCCTGTGCCTGCTCTAAAATAGAGACCAAATCCTCCATGTTTTCCAGAGTCACTGTGTAATCATCAATCCGCATAGTATAGGCAAGCTCCTTATCGCCCTGCCCATACTTACCAAAACTATCTAAAATAGCATCCGAAAGCTTATCCTTCTTAAGCACCCGCATTCCCTTTATAGACTCCGCATCCTTTTCCTTATCCACCTCCGCACAGGAAATATCCACATTTAATATCCTGACACCTTCTGCGTTGTAGGCAAGCCGGGCTGTCTTATAAGCCTCATAAGCCTCTTCCTCGCTCTTAGCCAGAGCTACAATATCTCCATTAATCATTACCTTTACCTTGGGACCAAAGGAAATGCTGCTAATGGCAGAAAGCACCGGATTCTCTTTCTGGTCTTTATTGGAATCTGAAATTCCAAGCCTTGTACCAGCTGCCGGTGCAATCAGAACCACCGCCGCAACACCCAGCAGTGCCGCTTTAAACCATCCCAGCTGCATACGGGTCTTAAAATCAAACTTCTTCAATCTTTTTCCTCTTTTCTCTGCTCAATTTATCTATCTGATTATGCATTTCTCTTCTTAACAGGCGCATGTTTTCTAACGGAATAACCAAAGGTTCCCAGCTTCTCTCCCAATGCATAATACTCTCCGTGGGAATATGCCAGCAGCTCGGCATCATTTAAATGAAATCCGCCTTTTTCATCCATATATTCATCCGAAACCTGGACATTTACCACCTCTGCCAAAAACATGTCGTGGCTTCCGAGCTCCAACACATTGACAACCCTGCATTCGAGATTGACCGGGCTCTCCATGATAATCGGTGCATTTATCTTCTCCGCCTCACCCTTCGTAAGTCCTGCTGCTGCAAATTTGTCCTCATCTCTTCCACTTTTCACCCCACAGTAATCTGTGGCACGCACCAGCTCCCTCGTGGTCAAATTCACAACAAATTCTCCGCTCTCCTTTATCATCGGATAGGAATATCTCTCTTTCCGCACAGAGATGGACAGCATGACCGGGTCAGAACAAATGGTTCCTGCCCACGCAACCGTCAATACATTATCGTTTCCTTTTTTATCTCTACAGCTAACCAGCACCGCCGGCACCGGATACAGCATATTTCCCGGTTTCCATGATTGTTTTGCCATTTTTTCTCTCCTTTTTATTCCATGTGTAAATTAATAATCATTATACCAACAGGACTTTTAAAAAGCAATGGCATTCATTGGGCTTTATTTCATATGATTCCAGTTAGCAACATCTATTTAATCACACTCCGGTGTTGGCACTTCATATTCCATAGCCACCTGCTCTAAAGCTTCATTTCCGCTCCCGATTTTTATATTTTTCCATTGTTCTATTGTTCCTCCAAAGGACACTTTATTAAGATTGGTACATCCTGAAAAAGCACCCTTTTGAATCACAGTTACACTGGATGGAATATGGATTGTTTCCATTTTACTATAATTAGCAAATGCCTCTTCACCAATTTCTGTTATTTCTGCAGTTCCATAGCTTTCCATAACATATCGCGGCTTAATAATAATATATTTATACTGATCTTTGTTATCATCATCCCATAACCCACAGACTCTATAGTTAGAACTTCCCTCCTTTATCAGCTCAAAATCTATATCTGCTGTGGTTGCGTCTTCAACCTCCCCATTCTTCAGAAAAGGTATTCCAACAAGCAATATCACTAAAATACATACAGCTCCTATTATAATCTTCTTTACCATAAAATTACTCCTTTTACATTGTATTTTCAGTAGGTTTCACTACCTCTATTTTATCATTTTTACACAAATCACCTAATACTCATTTCCGCACAACTGATTGAACCTCCCCATCTCTTATTCTTATAATACGCTTTGTTTCATTTGCAATTTCCTGGCTATGGGTAATGATAACTACTGTTTTCCCTCTCTCATTCAATTTATGAAAAATATCCATAATAATGCTACCAGTTTTCGAATCCAGCGCTCCAGTTGGCTCGTCTGCCAAAATTATAGCCGGATCATTTGCCAATGCTCTGGCAATTGCCACTCTCTGATTTTGCCCTCCTGATAACTGGTTGGGCTGATGGTTAATCCTAGATTTCATTCCTACCATATCAAGCAGGTCTAATGCTCGGTCTCTATATTCTTTTCTTTTCATTCCGGAATATTTTAACGGCAATTCTACATTTTTCACTGCGGATAAACGGGAAATTAGATTAAAGTTTTGAAAAACAAATCCAATTTTTTCGTTTCGTATTTGACTTAACTGGCTATCATTTAATCCTTTTATATTTACATTATCAATAAAATATTGACCTCTTGTAAAATCATCTAACAAGCCCATAATATTCATTAATGTACTTTTCCCGGAACCAGATTCTCCAATAATAGACACTAATTCGCCCTGTTGTATATCCAAATCAATATTATTTAATACCTTAATCTCATTTGGCATTCCACAGAAATATTTTTTTTCAATTCCTCTCATATGTATAATTGCTTTATTATCCATGCAAACTCACCTGATCCATATATGCGTCCCACATTTCTTTGTATTTTTCACATTCGTCCAGCAACTGCTGGTGTGTTCCTTCCGCTTCTACCCTCCCTTTTTCCATAAGATATATCTTATCACAATTCACTATAGACGGAAGTCGATGAGAAATTATTATTATAGTCATTTTTTTATTTGATTGTTTTACTATATCCCATATTTTTCTCTCTGTAATAACATCCATATTACTCGTGGTTTCATCCAAAAGCAATATTTCTGTTTTGCATAAGATTGCCCGTAAAAACGCAATTCGTTGTTTCTGACCACCAGATAAATTAATTCCATTTTCTTCAATCATTGTATCTAAACCATTTGGCAAATCCTTAAAAAATATGTCTTCTCCACATATTTTATTTATTTCTTCCCTAACATTATCACCTTCAAAAAATAAATTGCCCTGTATGGTATCTGAAAACAAAAATGTCTCCTGAGAAATATATGTAACCTTTCTGCGTAGTTCTTTCTTTGATATGGTTGAAATATTCTGTTTTCCAATCCGTATAGAACCTTCTTCTGGTTCATAAAAACCAGCTAACAGTTTTGCCAACGTACTTTTACCACAACCACTGTCACCAATTAAAGCGACACAGGTATTATGTTCTATTTTTAATGTACACTTTTCTAATATTGTATTTCTTGCTCCGTATCGGAATATAACATTATCAATATATATATCGCCTACAACCAATTCCGTTTTGTCCTGTGTCTCTTCCTCTGCGTCTTCCACCTTTAATTCCATAATATCATTCAAACGCTCTGCGGCAACAATTGCACTTTGTATATCATTCTGTAAACCAATCAAATTCTGCATCGGTGTCAGAAAACATCCCATAATTGCGTAAAATGATATCAAAGTTCCTGTTGTTAATTGCCCTTTATTACATAAAATTACTCCCACCCAAAGCAATATCACTATACCAACAGAGGAAATACAACTTACAATACTTTCCTGTAAAGCATCTATTTTATTGCTTCTACAACTACAATTTATATAATCCTTGACCAAGGAAAATGTTTTTTCTCTGATTTTTTTTTCAACTCCAAAGGATTTCACGGTTTCCATGCCCTGAATACTCTCTTTTAAAAAAGAGCTTACATTTGCATTTTTTTCCATTACAGACATTTCAATATTTCGTATAGGCTTTTTAAAAGCAAATATTACAATTGTATACAAAGATAATATTACAAATGCTATCAAAAACAGCGTAGTATTAATGGATAACATAAAAACCGTATAAAAAACTACCAGCAATCCATCTATAATAATAGTAAATAACATATCTACCATCATCTGACACACTCTTGAGGCATCATTAAATCTGGTTAATAAGTCTCCTATCTTCCTGCCCGAAAAAAAAGAAATTGGTAAACGTGTGAGTGTTGTATAATAATTAAATACAACGGGTAAATCTATTTTTTTTGACACATTAATTGATATAATACTCCTAATATATTGTAAAAAAATTTGAAATATATATAACAAAATAACACTAATGCACATCCTGCTCAAAGATGGCGCCCTGTCAAAAAATAATCCCATAATACCACTACTATTTATTTCTATATCTGTTCCTTTTTCAACATCATAAAGCCCATCTACAACATATTCAAACAATGCCGTTCCAAACATACTAATACCAGCGATTATAAGTGACAGGATTATAATCAACGCAAGAATCCACTTCTGTTTTTCTATTATAGCTATATAACGGTCAATGGAGCCCTTTTTCAGATTTCCTTTTTGAAATCTATCTGTTACCTCAAATGTGATAATGTAACCTGTCCAAACCATCAAAAATTGTTCTATTGGCATTTTAATTATATCAGTTGCTGGATCTCCCAGTTTAATATGTGTTTTTTTTATTTCATAAATTACAATAAAATGCGGTTCTCCATCTTCTTTTAATATATGCGCAATTAAAGGCAGTGTAATATTTCCATCTGTATATTCTTTTAATAATTCATCATAAGTGCCTTTTAAACCATTTGCCATAAAGCCTATCTTTTCTGCACCTTCCACAATTCCATATATCGTAGAACCCGCACTATCTGTCTTTATTAATTCTCTGTATTTCCCTAACGGCATTTTCAGACCATAATAAGCTGCAATCATAGCCAGACAAGCTGCACCACAATCTCTTTGATCATGCTGTTTTACATGTAAATATCTCATTTTTTACCCTTCATTTTAAATATAATATGCTTTTTTCACACTATTATATATTCTACAACCCTTTACTATAATACATCAAACAATTGGAAAGAAAAAGAGCTGCGCACCTTTCCCTGGCACATCAGCTCTTTTCTATTTTTAATTAATAATTTGCCACATCTTTTGCATGACAGGAATAGTAGCAGTTTGAAAGACCATAGTATTTCACTGCATAATCATAAGCTGTGTAATAATTAAATTTTGCTTTTCCATTTTTCCAATTCTTTTTGGAATTCTTATACTTTTTGCAACAATTTCCACTAGCCAGATTACAGCAATAACGATAACTTGAATACCAACCCTTACCGCCATCAACATTCCTCATCTCTTCTTTTTTAAGTGACTTCATTTTTCTTACTCCTTTCTTATTGTTTTCATAAGTTACACACTAAAATTAACATATTTATATATTATTTTCAACCGACGTTTTTCACAATCTCATTTGTGCATTCACACTAATTTTCTCGCAAAATAGAACTAACTGTCATTTTTTTAACTTTTTTAACTGGTCCAATTGCAGCCATCAGACCTATAATAAATGCCAAAACAACTGAAATCCATAAACTTTTCCATGGTACCGAAAAATATTTCACCCGAAACATCTCCTGATATACATTTGACAATACTACTGTTATAATAAATCCTACCAAGCAGCCTAATAATATACCAAAACATACTCCAATAGAAACAAGCAGAAAAGATTCTAATAACAACTCCTTATAAATATCTACATTTTTTGCCCCTATAGCTTTTCTCACCCCTATTTCTAACATTTTTTCGTCAACAATAATCCGCATCATATTAACAATACACATACCACCAATCAAATATGCCAAAAAACCAATTACAGTTACTATTCTTACAAGATATTGTATAATCTGATTCATTCGAATCTTGTCATCTATGTCTAACTCTACAAATATTTCCCAATCCTCATTGCAAAAATACTTTTCAAAATATGAATAAATATTTTTTCTTAAGGTTTCAAAATCAGCTACGTTAGCAACCTTATACATCACCTCATCAGAAATATAATTGATTATTTTGTTATAATTTCTTACAAATTCAATTGGTATATAAATTTCTGTCGGAACATCCTTTCCTGCTTCCTTTTGTACTTCTTCATGGTAAACCCCTATAATATATAGACAGACAAAAATATCATCATCTATTATTACTAATTTCTCTCCAATAGGACTTCTATCTCCAAAATAAAATTCTGAAAACCGATCAGATATGATTGCAACCTGTTTTCCTTCATTTTCTGCTAACTTTTCAAATGCATGTCCTCTCTCTATTTCAACCAAGTTGCTATCTAAAAATGATTGTGTGCATCCAACCACCGTCACATCCATTTCCATACTCTCATGACCATTTGGACATTTCATTTTTGTCTCCATAAAATCATATGAATATACTCTTTGCATCTCACAATCCACAGCTTTTTCAAATTGTAATAATAAATCATCAGTAAAATAAACATCTTCGGGAATTATACATTTTCCCAACTCATCAAATTCTACATTATAATTATTTTCTGATGGTCTTATGCTTATATATACTTCATTTCCTTCCTTTTTACTAAACATGATTTCCGAGATTGCATCCGCCATATCATGACCAACAACCTGGATAACAATTATAGAGCTTACACTTATCGCAACCCCTAATGTAGAGAGAAATGTCCTTAATTTATCACTAAATAAGCTTTCAACAGACTCGAAAAACATATCAATAAGTCTCAAAACCCGTCTTCCCTTCTAATTTTTAAAGCGCAATGCATCCACTATTAATAGGTTTGCCGCTCTATTTGCCGGCAATAGTCCAAATATAATACTTGTACATAAACAATAAATAATAGAAATTATAATAGAATTTCCAGACGGAATAAATTCAACATTATCTAAAAGCAGTACATATACTTCTTTCGAAACCATTTGTGGCAAAAGGAATTCCCAGCCTTCAGAAAGTATATATATTGAAATATATCCCAGAAGCAGCCCTGCCATTTCGCCAAACATACAAATAAAAACAGCTTCCAATACAAACTGTAATTTAATCCAGACACTCTTCTCTCCTAATGCCTTTTGAATTCCTATTTCCCTGGTTCTTCTTCGAACACTTACCATCATCACATTCATAATACTGATACCCGAGACAAAAAATACAATTATTACGAGAATCATGAATACCATTACTATCATATCTATAATGTCATACATTTCTCTAAAAATATCTAACCCATATACTTTAACCTTACAATCTTTGTCCCTTAAAAATCTATCATTCAAATAACCTTCCAAATAGCTAGCAACATTTTCAATTTCTCTGATATCATTTAATACAACATAAAATGTCTTATATCTCAAATTATCCTCTTTAACCAAGTCATTAACAAAATTATTTGTACAATATACTATTGTATTATATTGTGTTAATAAGTCTCTTTTTTTCTCAGTATTAACATTTTTATCCCTATATACCCCCACAATATATAATTCTATTGATAACCCTTCCTCTTCAAAAAAAAGCAACTTAGAACCTAACGCATTATCTATAGAACCAAAGCAATTTTCAGCCACTATATCAGAGATTACAACACAGGAATAATTCCTGCTATAATCCTGTAATCCAAAAAAACGTCCCTTTAATAACTCCAGCTTCATGCAGTCAAAATATCCGTAACTTACACCATTAACCGTGACCTTCTGACTTTTACCATTCAGTATAGTGCCTGCAAGCTCTTTATCTGATTTAACCACAATATTTTTACAAGACTCTGGCAAACTTTTTTGAAGCAGTTCTAAATCATGTTGAGTCAGTCCATATTCATAATTATCAGAGCTTTCCGGTTCAAATTTACATGTTACGCTCTGAGTAACCGCATATTCATTTGCCAAAAAGGCATATACTACATCCTGTACCGCTGATTTTAATGAAAATATAATCATAATCATCCACACACTTAATCCAACACTTAATATCAACAATTTTATTCTCTTACGATTTGTTCCGATCGCAGTTAACGCATCCAGAATAATTTCAATTAACATTATATTTTCACCCTAATTATTAAACTGCATTACAATTATTTTATTCTCGCTTAATGCTTCAGAAAAAATTTCAATATAATAGTCTGTTATCAATCCTAGTTTAACATACTCTTTCTTCCCATCTTCATATATAATGTAATATCCTTTTTTATTATTCGCTATCATGTCATAAGGAACAGCAAAAGTATTCTTTTTCAATTTTTTTACAATTTGAACTCCTACCGTTGTCCCAAGATATAACTTATCAGTTAAATCTGTTTCTATCTCTATTTCATATCCGTCCTCTTGCTTAAAAGAAGCTATGTTTTTTACTTTTCCCTTAACCGGAGAAATCTCATTCGATACTGTATAAATTCTTGCTTCCATATTATTTCTAATAGATAAAATTTGCTCATCTGATGCATATGCTTTAATTATTTTACCAATTCCAATAGTTGCCACGCTTGTGTTCTCCAATGATTTTCCCGGTTCAGCATATACGTCAAGCACAACCCCTTCGTAATATGCTCTGATAGAAGGCTCTTCTCTTAATTCCTTTAATTTTTCCAATTCTTCTTTTACCTGGTTTTTGTCAAAATCCACATAGTCACTATAAGAAAAAGAATCTTTTGTTAAAAAATTACTATTCATATTGTTTAAAATATTTATGCGTTCATTTATATTTTCCAAGTCCAAGGTGCATACTATATCACCCTTTTCCACATAATCCCCTTTTTCTACATATACTTTATCTACTATCATTCCTCTTTGATATAACAGAACCTCTTTTTCTTCTTTAGCATTTACAATCCCGACTATATTCAACATATCATATACATCCATATGTTTTAGTTCGTAAGATGTTTTATATGTCTCATCATCTCTAGTTAAAAACTCTGATTTTATAAAACAACAGAAAAATGCTAATAATAAAAAGCATAGAATTAAAAATGCCACAATTTTTAATTTATTCTCCCTCATTATAATTTAATCACCCTTCAATATATTTATATAAACCTTTTCATCCTCAGCATAATTTTTTGCATCTACCACCAGATAATCACCTTGTTTTATATCTCCGGAATTAATAACAGACATCGTATCACCATCTGATATTGAATAAACTTCCCTTCTTTGCAATATATATGTACCTTCCTTATCTTTATTAGCAATCAATACATAATATCCATTTTCATCTATTTGTATTGCAGTCTTTTGTACTGCCAATACATTTTCCCACGTATCCAGTTCTATTTTTACCTGTATATTCATGCCTATCTTAAACTGTGTCATTCTTTCCAATGATATTACTGCCCGAAAGCCATCTTCTTCCTTTATTTGAGATATGTTATTTACATTTCCAAAGCTTTCAACTCCTTCTATCTCCTCCGAGTATACGCTTACATTTTGCCCTAGTTCAACCTGTGAGATTTCTTTTTCGTCTATCCATATTTCTGCACACAAGTTTTGCGCATCTGTTATTGACATTATCATTCCATCAATCGGACGTACACCTTCTATTGCATATATTTCTGATACAACTCCTCCATATGTTGCAACAATTTCTACACTCTGATTATCAGTTAGTTTTTTCCCCTGCGCATCTAATACACATAGTACTTCACCTGCTTCAACAACATCTCCCACTTGTACTTTTATTTCTTTTACGGGATAATCAATCAGTTCCGTTGTAACAATGAAATCCGGCTCTGACGACCGAATAACGCCTTGAAAATTTTCTGTCCTTTTCACTGTTTTTTTATCCAGAATCTCCACATCTGCTTGAGTTAAATCAACTGTTTCCTTATTGCAACCTGTCATCAAGACAACCATTAAAATAAAAATAATATATAATTTCTGCATAAACCATACTCTAAAATATCTTAGTAATTGGATACGTTACCAGACAAAAATGTATACATAAAAAACAATAACATAATTAAATTAGGAACAATCACTATTATTTGTGGCCATATCAAATATTTTTTTCTATATATAAAACTTAATACCAACGAAATTGCAATTACTATTAATGCCGGAATCTGAATCAAGAATATAGCTAAAAGTCCCCCAATTAACGAAATTAAAAATAACCACCAGCAGAATTTCTTTTTTGTTTTTTTAACATTTTCAAAATTACTCTCATCATATTTATCTAATTCGTCCTTTTCATTATAAAGTTTATTTTCCATTGTACTTCTCCTTTTATTAATTTTATTTATAATAGTATATTTTTTTAATTTATTTGTCAATACAAATTATGTTTAAGTCTTTTTCATTTTTCAAAATATCTATTTTATATTATATTTTAAAATAAAAATGGAATAAATTAAAGATAAATAATATTCCTATAATAAACAAATTTTCTTGTATACAAGGGTTCATATAATTAAACTTATTTCGCCATATATCTAAATTATAAAAAAAATTTACATTTTAGAATAAATAAATTTCTATTAGATAAATTTTCATTGATGAATTATCTAAAAATAAATATATAAAGCTTTTATTTAATCTAAGCAGCTTAATAAAAATCTGTTAAAAATTACAATTATTTTTAAAATTAACTTGCATATTCTAATAACAAGTAGTAATATACAGTCAACAAGACATAGTTTTCAATACTACGTTATGAATCTTTATAACTTTATATGATGGCAAATTTTTAAGGATTTATTTAGAAAGGTTGTGATTATATGCATACATCATCATTAAAAAAGGTAAAGGACCCAGGAAGTGCATTGACACATTTTATTGGAATGGTAGTTGCCGCACTGGCTGCAACACCGCTGCTTATAAAGGCTGCCCATGGAGATAACAGCTCTTATCTGGGGGCATTTGTTGTATTCATTGTCAGCATGATTTGCCTGTATGGAGCCAGTACCATTTACCATACCTTTGACATTTCAGAGAAAGTAAACACATTGCTCCGCAAAATTGACCACTCCATGATTTTCGTCATGATTGCTGGTTCTTATACCCCAATCTGCCTGATTGTTTTGCCAAGGCGAATCGGTCTTCCTCTGCTGGCAACAGTCTGGGCAATTACTATAATCGGCTCTATTTTCAAAATATGCTGGATTAACTGTCCACACTGGCTGTCCTCCGCTATGTATATAGGAATGGGCTGGCTGGTTGTATTTGCATTTTCTCCAATTATGAAAGAGTTATCAACCTCCGCCTTTATGTGGCTCTTAGTCGGCGGCATCATTTACACCGTGGGAGGTATCATTTACGCATTGAAGCTGCCTCTTTTAAAGAAATTTCATTGGAAGAATTTTGGCAATCACGAGCTGTTTCACTGCTTCGTCATGTTAGGAAGTATATGTCATTTTGTTCTGGTATATCACTATCTGGCTTAATAGAGAAGGAAGAATACTCCATGGTATAGGGATTTCCATGGAGTATTTTTTGTTGCAATATGCAAATACAGCATTGCGCAATTGCAACCTGGTATAAATTTCAATTCTATCCTTTTGTAACTCTTTGATTCATGAATCAAAAAAGAACTGTATTTTTTATTGATATTTTTCTTAAAATTGAATATACTATAAACAGGGAAATCCCTACTTTCCCTACTTTCTAAAATGGAGGTGTTATTATGGCTACAAACACATTTATTGATAACGCAAAGGTAATGGCAAAAGGGCAGATTACTATTCCTAAGGATATACGGGATATCCTTGGAATTTCAAGCGGTGATCGAGTAACATTTGTTGTGGAAAATGGCAATGTACGGCTCATTAATTCTGCAGTATATGCCATGCAAATGCTTCAAGCTCAGATGACTGGTGAAGCTGAAAATACAGGTCTTATTACAGATGACGCAGTGATGAACTTAGTAAAAGAAGTTCGCGCAGAGAGCGAGGTTGAATGAAAGTTCTTATTGATACTAATATACTTATTTCTGCTGCATTGAGCAATAAAGGCAAACCCTACCAGGCATTTATAAAAGCTGTCAGCTATCCTTACCGTGGATTAGTATGTGAACAGAATATCGATGAATTGCGACGAATATTCAATCGCAAATTTCCAAAAAAATTGCAGGCTTTGGATAATTTTCTATCATTGGCATTATTAACCCTTGAAGTTGTCCCCACACCAATTGAAACGTATACCTCTGAGGAAATGATTCGCGATGCCAATGACCGGCCTATTTTTCGTGCCGCACTTTATGCCAAAGTTGATATTATACTGACAGGTGATAAAGACTTTCTTGAGTCCGGATTAAAAAATCCTCAAATCATGTCAGCCGCCGAATTTATTCAATTAAATTGATTATATAATAGCTGGGACTTTGAATTCCCAGCTATCTGTTTATAGTGGTTTTTCAGCGAACACTTTTATAATATCTTAGCAACATGGACTGATAATCCTACCGCCTGCGGCAAACTTATAAAAGGACCTATAATCTCTTGGCAAATGGAACTACACCAAAAGATGTACCGGAACTGCTCGGACACTCAAATGTTAGTACCACAACAATTTCTACGCCCACTCTACAGAAAATCAAAGCAGAAATAATGTATAATGTGGCTTTAAAAATTTCTTCATAACGAAACATTATTCTATTTATCCATGCTAAAATTGAAAAGAAGCATTAATATAATAATTGCCTATATATTTATCAACACAATGGAGGCTTAACATGGATACATTTACAGAAATATTCAATAAAATTGCAGAACAGGTGAAAAAAGAACTGGGCACCGATACATCGGAACCCATATTGGAATCCCTTTTCAATATACGAATCTCCACCGCTCTGGAAAATACTATTAAAAACGATACACAATACCAGCAAACCACCAAAGAGATTCAAAGAAAAATAGAGGTGCTTTCTGCAATGGGCTTAAGTCGCGAACAATGGCTGACTGTGGACGACGCATTATCTGCTTGCAATAAAAGAAGTGGCGACTATGGCAGAGCAGCCTATAAGCAGGGATTTGTAGATGCTATTAACCTGCTCACCGAAATTTTTGTCATAAAAAGCATTTATAATGTCTAATTAAACCGAATGAACATAAACCACATAAATGCCGTTGATTTTTAAGGGATGCTCATGATATAATTTTTATTAGTTTCGTTTATTCTTTTAATAATAAATAAGGAGGCTCGTTTATGGCACTTGAAAATAAATTAGGACTTACAAATTCTGCCGAACTTGCCCGTGAGGAAGAACGCATAAGCAAGAAAAAAGCCATTGAACTTTTTGAAAACGGTACGCTTGATAGATTAGAAGCTGGAAAATTTTCTTCCCTTAGAGCAATACACAAATATCTTTTTGAAGATATTTATACTTTTGCAGGAGATATTCGTAAAGTAAATATTGCAAAAGGAAATTTCCGTTTTGCACCAATTATATACCTGGAAGCAGCCCTTGAAAATATTGACAACATGCCACAATCCACTTTTGATGAAATTATCGAAAAGTATATAGAAATGAATATTGCTCATCCATTCCGGGAGGGCAATGGGCGCAGCACCCGTATATGGCTCGACCTTATACTCAAAACAGAAATCGGTAAAGTGATTGATTGGAGTAAGGTAGATAAAGATGACTATCTGCTTGCAATGGAGCGCAGCCCTATTAAAGATATTGAAATTAAACATATCTTGAAAAAAGCCTTAACGGATGAGATTAACAGCCGTGAGATTTATATGAAAGGTATCGACCATAGCTACTACTATGAAGGCTACACTACCTATACAGCAGAAGAATTATAGTATTACATGTTAAAATCCCCTGCAGGCGTTATTCTTTTTTCCATATCATCAGCGGAATCAGCACCACCACTCCCGTCAGCACAATGGTTCCACCAGGCTTCAGATTAAAATAATAGGATAAAAATAATCCCACAACTGTGAACAGCAATGCAAACAATACAGAGAAAATAACGGTTTTCTTATAGCTGTTTGCCAGCTGCATGGCACAGGCAACCGGAATTACCATCAGGGAGGACACAATCAGCGCTCCTACACTTCTTGCCGCTACCGATACGGTAATTGCTGTTAACAATGTAATGACAAAATTGATTTTCTTTACCGGAATACCTGCTAAAACAGCCCCCTGCTCATCAAAGGTAATAAACATCAATTCCTTATATAACAGCAAAAATGTGACTACGACAATGACGGTGACAATAACCACCAGCACCACCTCCGTGTCCGTAATCGCCACAATGCTTCCAAACAGAAAGGAATTAAATGCAGCCCCATCCTCAACAAAGCCGGATAATACACTGGCAAGTCCGATTCCAACCGACATAATAATGGAAATGGAAATCTCCGCATACTTGGGAAGCCGCCGCCGGATTGCCTCAATACTGAACGCCGCTATCACACATACCAGTACCGCCCCAACAATAGGATTGATACCCAAAACCAACCCTAACGCCACACCGGCAAGCGAGGTATGGGATAAGGCGTCCCCTATCATGGAAAGCCTCTTTAATACCACAATTACACCGATTAACGGAATAATGACTGCCAGAAGAATACCCACCAGAAATGCCTTCTGCATAAATTCATATTGAAATATATCTAACATGATGAATCCTCCTTCTGCGCCAGTGAGCTTCTTTTACCCTTAAAGGAAGCATCATACGGCTCCTCCTTCTCCGGTATCTGGGCATTTTTATCCGAATATGTTTTTCTGCCTGCCTTATAACGGCTGCCATATTTTTTAGGCTTAGACATAATCATTTTCTCTTTCATTACCTCATCACAGAGAATCGAAGATTTATCCAGATGCACATTTCCATTATTTACATGGTAGAAGCGGTTCGTATAACGTGCCACCTGTTCCATGTTATGGGTAACCATTACAATTGTCATGCCATATTCTTTATTCAGTTTGTCCAACAGCTGGTAGAGCATTTCTCCAGCCTCCTTGTCAATACCAGTTAACGGTTCATCCAGTACTAAAAGCTTTGGATTCTGAATCAACGCCCTGGCAATTAAAACTCTTTGCTGCTGGCCTCCGGAAAGCTCAGACAGCATACGTCTGCGGTAATCCTCCATACCCACAAGCCTCAAGGTCTCTAATACCTTCTGCCGATGCTCTTTCTTCGGAAAACGAAACATTCCTATCTCTGGATGCAGACCCGTCATCACAATCTCTTCCACATTCGCAGGAAAGTTATTCACAGCCTGAAAGCCCACCTGGGGAACATAGCCAATGGAATCTGTAGCTACAGCCACCTCCCCTTTGGTGGGTGCCAGCTGTCCTAAAATCAGCTTCATTAGTGTACTCTTCCCTGCTCCGTTAGCACCGATAATCCCCACATATTCCTGTTCTTCTATTGTAAAATTCACGTCTGTTAACACATAATCTTTTCCATAGGCAAAGCTCATGTCCTTAACCGTTATTATCGGATTACCCATATCCATACTTCCTTACTATATTAATTACATATTCTTTCTGACTGCGCCAGCAAGCTCTGCAAGCTCTTCCATATCAGCCTGTCCCGGCTGCCAGTCTACATTTACAGTATCCCCTGTATATCTTGGAATTAAATGCAGATGAAAATGAAATACCGTCTGACCCGCAATTTCTCCATTGTTCTGCACAATGTTCATTCCTTCAAAATTCAACTCCTTCTTAAGGCTTCGGGCCACCACCGTTGCCAGAGAAAAGAGTCTCCCTGCTGTGTCTTTATCAATATCAAAAATATTGCTGTAGTGCTCCTTCGGAACAATCAGACAATGCCCCTTGCTCGCCGGATTGATGTCAAAAAACACCCGGAACTCCTCGTTCTCATAAATCGTTGTTGATGGGATTTCTCCATTTGCAATTTTACAAAAAATACAATCATCCTTTTTCATAACCTGTTTTCCTCCATTCTACTATGGTTTGCTGTCTGCCCTACATTATAGCATTTATTTTTTTATCTGAAAACTCGAAAATGGTCCACCGGATCATTTTCTCATATGCCCGACAACCCAAAAGCGCCAGTCTTCATATCCTGAAGACTGACGCCCACATTTTATCCATTAAACGACAGATTGTCTTATACACTATATTCCGTACCACCCATACTGCTCTCCACCAGTCCACCGGCTCCATAGGTCAGTCCTGCATAAATCTTCTCGCTGCCTGCCATAACCGGACCTGCCGTATCTGTTTGGGCAATCGTCTGAAAACTTTGACGATATTTTTCTAACATATCCCTGCACCGTTTTATATCCAGCGGAACCCTCTTAAGCTTTGCATATATCAACTGCTTATTGATAAAGGCAAAAACAGAATATACATCCACTGCCACTGCATTATCCATATTCAGCACTGTCATCAGTTCCACCTGTACTCCCTGTGCCTTGGATATACACCGGATAAATTCCTCCATATTCTGGACCTCATATGCTTCTAACGCCTCATCCATCCACTGAATTTCCATTTCCAGCATGATAACCGTAAGCTCTCCGGTACTGGCCTGCGTAATCCGCATTTTATATATATTCATCTGCTCATCTGTCATATGCTTCCTCCCGGATTTTTATTCCTCTCTTATCTCTGGAATAACTGCAACAATCCCTCTGGCCGTGCGTTAGACTTAACAAGCATCTGTAATGCACTCTGGCTTAATACGTTCTGCTGTGTATATTCTGTAATTTCCTCTGCCATGTCCGTGTCACGGATTCTGGATACTGCACTGGTCAGATTCTCATCCGCACTCTCCAGATTGGTGACCGTATGGTCCAAACGGTTTTGATATGCACCTAACGCAGAGCGGATACTTGATATCTTTGCCACCGCCGCATCAATTTTTTCAATTGCATCAGAGGCATAGGCATTAGTGTATACATTAATTTTATCAATCTCCAAAGATTCCGCAGTTGTCTTATTAATATTAATGTTCAGGGTCTGACCCTCATCATTTCCAATCTGTAATACCATCGGGCCTGCAGATAACACTGTAATACTGGTTTCATATGGCGCTACATTCGGGTCTGTATCATACACCATCTTAAAACCATTCTTGTCTGTTACTGTAATACGGTTACCCTGTGTCTCTATGGTAGCCGTTCCCGAAAATCCAATACGTTCTCCCGTAGCATCAACCGGAAATGCTGCCTTGGCATTGGTACCATATGTAGTAGTGCCTGTTGCACCAAATAAAGCCGCCAGCTCCTCATTTGCACTCTTAACCGTAATGGACTGCTTACTGCCATACTCCTTCGTGGTAAGCCTGCCGGTCTGCACATCAAAATCAATTCCTATCTTATCAACCGTATCCCGGATTTTCTCCTTTACCTCTGCTGCACTCATTCCTTCCTCAATCTCTATCTCAAGACCGTTAACCAGCAGTGTACCCTCCTGTGCCTTTGTAATAACCGTTCCATCTGCCATTATATTAATCTGTGATACTGCCTGTGTACCTGCACTGGCAACATACAAACCATATTCACCTGGCTCAATATCGCCACCGATTTCCACAATTTTCATGGCGTCATTGTCTGTATAACCTTTTTTGTTCAATTCTCCATTTAAAAGCTTACGTCCATTGAAATCTGTTGTATTGGAAATTCTATCAATCTCTTCCTCAAGCTGGTCAATCTCTTCCTGCATGGCGTCCTTATCTTCCTCTGCATAAGTCTCATTGGCACCCCGCACTGCCAGTTCACGGATTCTTGCCAGAATGGAATGAATCTCGTTCAATGCACCCTCTGCCGTCTGAATTAAAGAAATACCGTCATTTGAATTATCAACTGCTCTCTCCAATCCGCGAATCTGAGAATTCATTCTCTGGGATATCGCCTTACCTGCCGGATCATCCGAAGACTTGTTAATCTTATAGCCGGATGAAAGTCTCTCCATCGTTTTTGTGAGATTATTGTTGATTGCTACTAAATTATTGTTGGCTGTGTATGCCAGTGTGTTATGATTCAGTCTCATATATCTTCACCTCAATTTGTACTCTCCAGCCAATGGCTGATTTTTGCTGTCATCTATTTTAATTATCGGCAGCGATTCCTGTTAACTTAATAGCCGTCAGCAGCTGTTTTGCAGCCTTGTATAGCTTGGATGTGGACACCTCTTGTTTCCCGGTTTCTGAGCCGTACTGAATTGGCTTCGTGCCATCCAGACGTAAATCCTTTACCTCCATGCCCGCCTTGGCAAACACTGAACGAAGGGTTAACTCATTTTTCTCCAGCTCGGTTTGTCCGCTCTCTTCCTCTGTCGTGATATAACCCTCAATCTGACTGCCTTCCATATGAATAAATGCCGTCAGCTTACCGTACCTTGCTGTCTGCAGGGTCGCAGTGACATCTCCCGCATGGCTGCCATCCTGCAAAATGGAAACCTTCATAATGCTGACTTCCTCTCCCACCACCAGCGGAATCTGGAATACATCCTCTTCTACCGCCCGCATGGCAATCGGCATTCCTGCATTTAAATATTTCAACGCCTGAATATCCATCGCCGTAATCGTTCCATCGGATTCCTTATCATGTATCGCCTGGGATAAGCCGGAGCGCAGATTTTCCAACCCGTATACCACGTCAGCCTTACTTTCTAAATTCTCCAAAATCTGATTTTCCTGCGCTGTAATCTGTCTCCTTTTTTCCGGTGCCAGATTATTCTTAATATTCCGAATCATGCCATAAATGCCGTCTGTTTCATACATTACCTGATGCGCTGCAATCATATTTGTAACAGTCTTAGGCATATCATTGGCATCTAACATAGTCTCCACTTCTTCTTCATAGGCAAGTGCCCTCTTAAATTCATTGGAAAGCTCTTCCACCAGCTCTGCTTCTCCCTGACCGTTGTCCCCGGCTTTCATAATTGCATTTAATTCCTCAAAGCTCATATCCTGATAGTTCATATTCTCCATGCTCTTTAAGGTCTCCGGCCGAATATGCCGCAAAATGCTGGAGGTCAAGGTTTGGTTATAGGCTGTCTCAACCTGACTTAAAATGCTGCCCTCTGCAGTCTCTATACCGGTACGCTCTCCAAAGCTCTCATCTACGGCTATATCCATACCCCTGGCCCTGCGGCTCTTATCAGCTGAAAACAGATTTCCAAGGGTAACCTCCTGCCCGTTTCGCACAACTGCTCCAATATCTTTTCCGTGGGACTTCTCCACCTTGTCCAGAAGCCGGTAAATGCCAATAAAGCTCTTCCGCTCTTCCTCTGTTATACCGTTGTTCCTGTCCATCTGGTATAAAAATTCACTGAACCGCTGTTCATCTGTCACACCCCGTACTTCCCTCTGCTGCATAATTTCCTCATTGAGACCGTCAATTGTCATGTTCAATGGGTTTTTTCCCTCTCTGATTAAATTGAGTACAATCTGCGGTGTCAGCGTATCAAACATCTGCTGAACCTTGGCATCCGCTGATTTTACACTTACAATATTGGTCTCATTTAGTTCCATTTCATTATATGCCAGAATCCGGACAGCCCGCTGGTTCTCCTCATTCCTGTCCATATCCATATCCTCTAATATGGCATCTACATTTTGAAATGCTTCTGTAATGGAATCTCCCATATCTTTTCTTGGACGGGTCATCATAGTCTCATAGGCGTTCCCTGCCAGAGCCGCCTTTATCTGCGTACCCGCTTCATATAAACCGCTTACCGTGATGGTTGGACGTTTCACTATCTCACCCAACGTATATTCCGGCAGATTCTTAAGTCCATCCGTTTCCCTTAATGTCTCTGTCAGCAAATCCACACCTTCCGGAATATCGTGTAAATCCTGAGTGGAAACTACCTTCTCGTAATAGCTGTTCTCCTGCTGTCTTAAAGCTTCCACAACCTGGGATAAAGGCTTTGCATCAATATTGATATCCTGTTTTACAAGGCGGATGGCCGCCTCCATTGTCATGGAAAGGCGAATCTCCTCTAACTGCCTTCTGGCTGTAACCGCACTCGGATTCACAGATAATGCTTCTGCACTTCCCGGCTGTAAACCCTTCTGTCCGATTCCACTTAAGGAGAGACTTGCTCCCTCTACACCAGTATTTACCGGCGTCCGCATTCTTCCCGTATCCACACTCCGCATGGAGCTGTTATACAGATAAGAAACTGTAAGGGGCTTACCCTGCTTTACCGCATTATCTACTGACCGGGCAGTAATTTCCCTTACCTTTTCCATCAGCTGGGATGCCCTGTCGTGCAGAGATCTTCCACTGATTCTGGCCTGCTCCGGCTCATTTCCAAGCATAATCTGTTCCCGGATATTTACCTCAACCTGCGCCAGCTGGATTCCTCTCTGGTTTACCGAATTTACTGCCATGTACAGCCGCAGGGAGTCTACGGTAATTGGCAGTTCATGACGAAGCATGAACTGTGCCCCTGAAAGGCTCTGCTCTGTAACGGACATTCCCGCAGCCTCAATAATACCAGTTACCTGAGAGTAAATATCGCTCCATACCTGGTCGCTGACCATCACTTCCTTTGACGGACTCTCCTCATTCACACTATTTTTTGCAATATCCAGGTTCTCAATGGTTAAATCCATTTTATTTTTTACCATATATATCAATTGTTCATCGGAAATAAGCGGTTCCTCTCCCTTAATGACACCGTCTCCCGGTTCCTGGCCAATGCCTGGGGCAGCCTGGCTTGCACTTTCCGGAACTGTCTGCTGATCCGGTTCTGTGTTTACCAGATATCCCTCGCTGTTCAGCCGTGCCGTTCCCCTTTGGGCTGTACTCTGTGCTGCTGTATTATCAACCGTTTCCAAATCTGCCGGTGCTACACTGCCATCGGACTGTCCTGCTGTTATGCTGTCTCTAAGCCTGCCCACCGTTTCCTTGACAATATCTTTAAGCTGTTCATTTATCTCATCCTGATGCTCGCCGGAACGGATTGTAATCACCATTCCCATTAAATCGGAAAGTGTTGCATTTGTCACGTCAATCTGCATCATCCGAAGGCGGGCAATTTCATCAGAGGAAAGATTCCGCAGTATCTCCTTCTGATTCTCCTTTGCCTCCTTCTCATCCAGCGCTCCATCCAGATTTTTCTTAATCATCTCGGAAAACTGTTCCGTACTCTGCATCACCTGTGCACTGGTTGCCGCATTTAAGATGCTCTGCTCTCCCGCTGCCTCTGTGCCCACTATCTTCAAAGATACCTGGTTCTTGTTTACCTCCTGAAGCTTCAGATAAATGGTATCTCCCGGTTTTGCATTGTCCAGCTCTTTCGCCGCCTTTGTTTTAATCTCAATGCCGTTAATATCCAGCACCGGCTCTTTTCCATTCTTTACCAGCTTGCACGCCAGCAAATCACCTATGTTGCTGCCACTTAAAATGCCACTCTTGTCTCCGTCAGAATCCGGCTGTCCGTTACCGGATATACCGGAACCTCCAAAAATGGAATTGTCATATCCCGCCTGCCGGCTGTTATTTCCAATCTGATAATTCATTGTGCCACCTCACTCCTGCCATTCTGCTATTTTGAATCTTCTATATTGTAACGCTGCCGCTTGATTTCGCTTCTGTATAGTATGTCGGAAAAATGGTTCATTTTCTAAAGAAGCGGTTTCCTCTCCTTTTAATAAAATCCTTCTTTCGGTAATTACGCTCATAGCATAACAGGCAGGTTGATACGCTCTGTCAAAAGCATACCCCCTGCCTGTTTTTATACTTTTTGTTAATCTGTAATTTTCTTTGCCCGATCCTTTTTCTTCTTTTCTGATGCCTTTTTCGCCTTATCCGCTTCCTTTTGTTTTTCTTCCTTTTCATACTCTGCCTGAAGCGCACGTTGTTTTGCACGCATTTTGGCACCAAAGCTCTTCTTTTTCGGCTCCTCCGTATTTCCTTTCTTCTTGCCGCGGATACTCTTAATCTCCGTAATATAAATACCGCTTACCATGGCCTTAACCTCACATTTGGTCGGAAGCTCGTCAAAGATTCCGTCATCGCAAATCAGGTTTATAGTCTGCGGTCCCACCTTTGCCTTAACAATTGGCATCTTTGCATTCCGGAACCGCTTCGGTGTCTGTTCCAGAACCACCTTTGGCAGTCCTGCATCCTTAAGCTTCATCATCTTTTTATCAATAATCAGCATAGATGTCTGCTGCGCTGCTTCCTGTATCTGTTCTTTCTGGGCAATCTGTTTTTTCTGCATTTTTTTACCGACAAAATAAAGCGCAACTAAAACAGCAATTAATATAATAATTACAATAAGCGTTACCATCAATGGACCATTCATTGAATCTCCTCCTTTTCAATTTAACCGGCATGTAAATCCGGATGTTATTCTTAATCTATTATTTTTTTCTAGTCGGAAGCCTCCGTTCCGGCTTCTCTTTTCATGGTGTCCTCTATAATCCTCTGCACATAGGCTCCTGCATGCTTTCTCTGCTCCTTTGGCAAATCCTTTACATAAAACGGTTCTCCATATATAACCTTGACCCTTGCTTTCCGGATATCAAATCCCGGTCTTGTCTCTAAAAGCTGATCCGTGTCTACCAGTGTAACCGGAACCACAGGACAACCTGCCTTTTCTGCCATCTTAAGGCTTCCCTCCTTAAACGGCAGCATTTCCGGCTTCTGGTTTCTTGTTCCCTCAGGACAAATAACGATAGAATGTCCTTTCTGAATCAATGCGGCTCCATCCTTAATCATCTGCATACCTGAGCGCATATCATTGCGGTCCAGAAACAGGCAGCAGATATTCCGCATCCACCAGTTAAGCAGCGGAAATTTATCCATCTCTGCCTTCGCCACAAAGCCCGGCCGCTTCGTGCTGGTGGTATGCAGTACCAGTATATCAAAATAACTCCTGTGATTCGGAACAAACAATACCGCACCCTCCGGTATATTCTCTATCCCTTTCACCTCAATCCTTGCACCGGCCTGAAAAAGCTCCCAGCGAAATGCCCAATATACAATTGCATTCCCAATACGGAATCTAAGCTCCGGATTCCATTTACCGATTAATAAGAGGACGAAGTGAACCGGAATCATCAGTATCAGAAACAAAAACAAAAAACCCAATACTAAAACACTTCTCATTCTCTACTACCTTCCATATAATTTCGCTGTCTCAAACAATCTTGCCGCTAACTGCGGCGTCATATCCTCCATGCGGAACCTCCATGCCCAGTTGCCCTCTGCCACACCCGGTGTATTCAGTCTTGCCCAGGAATCCAGACAAAGCACATCCTGCATCGGAACGATTGCCATATTCGCTACGGAAGAAAAACAGGCGCGAATCAAAGTCCAGCATACATCACCGCCGTCTGTATTAAAATATCTTCTAAGCTTATCCTTTGACGCCTCATAACATTTCTGATACCAGCCAAGAGTTGTATCATTATCATGGGTGCCGGTATAACACACACAATTCCGGATAAAATTGTGCGGGAGAAAGCTGTTCTCCTCCGGATTTTCAAATCCAAATTGTAAAATCTTCATTCCCGGCAGTCCGAACTTATCACGCAAATCGATTACAGACTGGTCAATCTCTCCTAAATCCTCCGCAATAATTGGCATATGATAACCAAGGGTAGCCTCTAACTGGGTAAAGAAATTCACTCCCGGCGCCTGAATCCATTTACCGTTAACCGCTGTTTCTTCACCAAAAGGTACTGCCCAAAACTTATCAAAGCCTCTGAAATGGTCAATACGCAGGAAATCTGCCAGCTTTAACTGGTGACGGATTCTTTTAAACCACCAATCATAACCAGTTTTTGTGTGCTCGCTCCATTTATAGAGAGGATTTCCCCACAGCTGACCGGTTGCGGAGAAATAATCCGGCGGCACACCCGCTACATTCTTTGGATATCCCTTTGAATCCAAATCAAATAATTTTTTATTACACCACACGTCCACGCTGTCCCATGCCACAAAAATCGGGATATCACCCACTATTTTAATATTTTTGTTATTGGCATAATCCTTTAACGCAAACCACTGTTTATGGAAAATAAACTGGATAAACCGATAGTATTCCACTTCCACGTCAAGCTTTTCCATCCAGTCCGCTTTCTGCTTAGCAGTAGGCTTTTTCAGGGAATCCTCCCACATATACCATGGCTCTCCCTCAAAATAATCCTTTCCTGCCATAAACAATGCATAATCATCTAACCAGTCTGAATCCTCACAGAATTTTTTGTAATTCTCCAAAAATGCTTCATCCGTAGAGTATAAATCCTTAACCTCCGGATTGCAAAAACGCTGATATGCCTTTTTTAACAGTCCCGTTTTAAACTCAATCACGTCACCATATTCAATGTGGCTCGGGTTCCACTGGGGCATTTCATAAAAATCCTCATCCCACAAAAGTCCCGCCTTGCGCAGCTCATCTATACTGATAATCAAAGGCTGCCCGGCAAAGGATGAGAATGGCTGGTAAGGGGAATCCCCAAATCCGGTATGCCCCAGGGGCAGTACCTGCCAGATATTTAACCCTGACTTCTCCAAAAAATCCACAAATGCATAAGCGCCTGGTCCTAAATCCCCAATCCCATATGGTCCGGGAAACGACGTTGGGTGTACAAGTATTCCTGCGTACTTATCATAATCCAGCCCCAAACTCGAATTATCTGTCATTGCTTCATATCCTCCGTATTATATTTATACCTGTATCATCTATAAATATGAATTATTATGCTTTCTGTCAGGCAATCAAACCTATAACTTATCTGTTGCCCACAAGGTAATATTATACTGTGAAACCTCACAAAAGACAAGAAAAAACACATAAAACTTATCTAAAAATATATCTTTTTAAAGACTGCGCTTCCACATACAAAATATGCCTTTCCCCAACTATCATTTTTATTAATGATAAACCGTCAGAAGAAAGGCATATCCTCTTAATTTCTATGTTAAACTGCAATTCCTGTCTACTGCATCTCTCCGTCTACCAGCTCAATTGTCCGGTCGCATCTGTGAGCTATTTTTGAGTCATGGGTCACGATAATAATAGTGGAGCCGTACAGCTCCCTCGTCTTTAACAGAAGCTCCAGCACCTCTTCTCCCGTTTTATAGTCCAGATTCCCGGTGGGTTCATCACACAGCACCAAATCCGGCTTCTGGATTAATGCTCTGGCAATTGCCACCCTTTGCTGCTGCCCGCCGGAGAGCTGTTCCGGATATGCCTGTTGTTTTACATCCAGTCCCAGAACCTCTAACAATTCCTCCACCCTGCCATTCTCCGCTTTTGTCTTTCCAATTACACAGGGAAGCAATATGTTTTCCCGCACCGTTAGCTCCGGCACCAGCTTAAAATCCTGAAATACATATCCCACATGCTTACAGCGGTACTCTGCAAGCTTCTCTTCTTTCAAATGATATATATCCCCACCCTTAAATATTACCTGGCCGCCTGTAGGATAATCAATGCCCCCCAGCATATGGAGCAGTGTGGATTTTCCGCTTCCGCTTCTGCCCACAATTGCAGCACATTCCGAACATCCAAATGAAACATTAAGCTTCTTTAATGCATGCACCTGGTTTGGCTCTTTGCCATATATCTTATCCAGCTCTACTGTTTGAATTAATTCTTCCATTTATGCCTCCCTATTCCTGTGTAAAAATATCCAAAGAAACTTTCTTATCCAGTGTCCGGTTCAGAGTTATCATCATATTTACGATAAAAATAATGGCGCACAGGCAAATGGCAGCTACATAAATTTTTACATATGGCATCCTCATCAAATCTCCCCAGCCGCCCTGAATGCTGGTAAGCCAGCCCTCTTCACTTCCATCCATAATCATCACTTCTGCGCCGTTCTCTGTTTCCATTCCGTAGATGTCAAACAACAGCCTCCGCCTCCATTCGTACAATGCCAGAGGAAACCAGGCAACGCACGCGGCAAGCGCTATATAGCCTGCCAGTTTTTTTATCCAGAACAGAAGGATGGTTCTCCTTTTTGTACCCAGCATCCGGTAAACTCCTATGGTGTAGGAATCGTGCAGCATTTTCATCTGAATATAGTTAAATACCGTCACAAAGCCCAGCACCAGCAGGGACAGGAATAAGAGAACCACAATGCCTGTGCCCTCCCACCGGAGTGCCTGTATTTTCCTCCTGACGTCTGCAACCGAATCACTTGTCATGTCCTGGCTCTCTGCCAGAATCTGATACCACAGGCTTTCAAATTCCGCATCCTGGGACAGATTTTTCATTTTTACCCCGACCCTTGTGTAATTCCTGTCCGGAATACCCCAAGCATCCAAAGCCTCTGCAGATGCCAGAAAGATAAATGCACTGCTGCCAAACAGTCCATCGGTATAATAAAAATCATTTACTCCTGTCTCCCGGTACACAACCGCCCCAACCTGTACCTCATAATCCATGCGTTTTCCAAAGCTGTATCCATCCTCATATGCAAAGCTTCCCGTCTCCTCATCCCAATATTGATACTGAAAAGCCGGCTTCGCCTTTTCCGGTATTTTCCCGGTTGAAAAATCAAAGTTATCCATTTCTTCATCCTCAATCACGGTTTCTGCCATATGTATGATATCCCCCGGCTCATATGGGCATTGTGCATCCTTATCCGACACAAACACAACCACCTGCTCACCGGATTTTAATTTTTCCAGATCAAGCTGTCCCGACAACCGATACGAGGCTATCTCCGGCGCTTCAAAAATTGCTGTGTCCACCGCCACGGTAGGAATATTATAAAGCCTGCCCAGCTCGTTTTTCTGATATCCCTCCGCCTCTTTTCCTTTATAATACAAATCCTCCACCCCAAGTGGTGCAGCTTCACCCTGAATCACCTCAAGATAGGATTTCATATCAAGGTTATCCTGATTTTCCTCCGCCAGTACCCGGGTGCTTTTTATCTCAAGCATTCCCTTTATGGATTCCACATTTTTCATGTTCTTTAATTTAACATAATTTTGTTCCGTAATCCCACCGGACCTGCGGTTTGTAATTCCCAATAATCCCATGGATTTGGAAAAATCCTTTTTTGCCTGATAATCCATCTGGTTCAAATCTGCTTCCTCTATAAAAGCCTGATACGCTTCTGCCTCGGAAGCATAGTTCTCACTCAGATACAAAATACTAAAGAAAACCGTTGCCATGGTAAGCAGGATAACGGTAAACAGGATATGCTTTTCCCCCTGTCCCGGAGACAGACAGCGGTTCATATACTCTCTCAAACGGCTGCCTTTTATCCTGCCCTTTCTTTTTTCCACGCCTTTAAGCTTACTCACTGCCTCCAGCGGTGAAGGGCTTTTCATGGACAGTAAAACCATGGCGCAGGCGAATATTCCGCTCTGGAAAATAACCAGGGCAGGAAAAACATATGGATTTAAAGATACCGCTTCTATCACCTGGTTTACATGCATTCCGGATACAACAAGCATGTGAAGCAGCTTACTTTGTACGAGATACAACAGGGCATAAACGGCAAGCCCAATTAAGTAGCCCAGTCCTGTGGCAGACACCAGAAAGACCAGCATTTCCTTCCCTAACTGAATCCAGCCCCTTCGCTTCGGCAGTCCAAACAGTCCGTACAGGCAAAGGGCGTTCCTCCGTTCCCGGAATCCAATGGACAGGGCAAACACCAGCGAGAAAAAAGTAAACACGGCAATTACCACCGACAACAGCGGAATCAGAACTGCCGAATCAAAATTCATCTGTGCTGATTCCATATGGCTGTCCACATCACTCCGCCAGATTGAATCGCTGTTAATATAGGAATTATCCACATTTACCTTTGTCAGCGGGTCACTATAGACATACCCATTTTCATCTAAAAAGGAATACAGTTCCTCCGATTCCATTCCAGCCGCCTCATTGGCAACCACACAGCATATCTCCTCCGGCAGCTCCTTCCGGTACACAAAAAATTCCGGGAAGGAAAATTCATACTCCGCCTGGGAATACCACTCCCTCTCCATATCCTCCAAAACGCCGCTTACCCTGTAGGTTTTCTCTTTTTCTTCCCCATTCTCCAATACCGTAAGGGTCACACTGCTCCCGGCAATGGGTGCCATCCCAAGCTGCTTCAGCCGGTCTGCCGATGCCGCAAGCTCATCCTCCTTATCCGGATATCTGCCCTCCTCACATGCCGGAAGATACAGCTCCGCCCCCTTTATGTCACAGGCGGTCAGCGGATACTGTATTCCCTCCTCTGCCTGCAGGACTCCCACCGTATATAAAATTCCAATCTCCTCAAACATCCCGGACTCTGCCAGCGCCTCTGTCTCCTCACGGGATATATCCGCAAAGATAAAATTATAATCTCCTCCTTCACTTAAATTATGCGCATACTCCGTCGCCATGGAGCTGCGTACCAGAAAGGTTGTATCCATCAAAATAACCATGCTCAACAGAATGGACATTATAACCAGCATTGCCTGCTTTTTGTGTTTTAACCAGTATTTTAATGCATATCGATTCATTTTTTTCCTTCTTAAACCTTATTCTACTTTTCCGCTAATGGAACCTGACACTTTTCCGCTTGCCGCTCTTAAAGCTACCTTATAGGTCTTCCTCGCTTTCATAGCCGTCTTTATTGGTGACCTTGATGACTGATACGGAAAAGTTCCCTGTGCATAGATAGTGTTTCCATTATAGATTTTCATTTTTGCAGCGGTCGTTGTTGTGGGCCGGGTATTAACAGACAGGGTGACACCACTGGTGTTTGACACTACCGAATACTGCCACTGATAGTTTGGTCCCACATTGGTGTATGATTTGGGCGCCAGGCTCCTGGCGAATGCCGTACAGGAATACTTGTTTATGTATTACATTTGTTATTATAAGTCAGTTTTATCTATTTTTCAATAATATTTATGAAATATTTAAAAATGGGGTTCTCTATTTACTTTTTCTCAACAAAAAACAGGATTCATAAACTTTGACGTTTTATGAATCCCGTTTTTCCTTTTCGGTATAATAATTATATTTATTATTTTTCTTTATTCATTCTTGCAAGCAGCTCTTTTCTCTGTTCCTCATAGCCCGGCTTACCAAGCAATGCAAACATGTTCTTCTTATAGCTTTCCACGCCCGGCTGGTTAAATGGATTGACACCCAATACATAACCGGAAACACCACAGGCAAACTCAAAGAAATAGAATAATTCGCCTAAGTTAAACTCACTCATATACGGAAGTGTAATCATCAGATTTGGAATCTCACCATCCACATGGGCAAGAACGGTGCCGTTCATAGCCTGCTTGTTGATATAATCAACCGTTCTTCCTGCAAGATAATTAAGACCATCTAAGTCATCATCCTCCTGCTCCATAATAATCTTACGTCTTGGAGAACCAATGTTTATTACCGTCTCAATATGATTTTTCGTGCCATCCTGAATAAATTGTCCCAGAGAATGCAAATCTGTTGTAAAATCACAGGCTGTCGGATAAATACCCTTTCCGTCCTTACCTTCGGATTCTCCAAATAACTGCTTCCACCATTCACCGATATAGTGAACCGACGGCGTATAATTTGCAAGAATCTCCATGGTCTTGCCCTTTTCACGCAAAATGTTACGAAGTGCTGCATACTGCAATGCATCATTGTGTTCAAAATCCGCCTCCATACACATCTGACGGGCGGTGGCTGCACCAACCATCAGCTGCTTGATATCCGCACCGCTTACAGCAATCGGAAGCAGACCGACTGCGGTAAGAACAGAGAAACGTCCTCCCACATCATCCGGTACTACAAAGGTCTCATAGCCTTCTTCATCTGCTAATTTTTTAAGTGCTCCCTTGGATTTATCGGTGGTTGCATAAATTCTCTTTGCAGCCTCCTTCTGACCATATTTCTCGACCAAAAGCTTTTTGAAAATACGGAAAGCAATGGCTGGCTCCGTTGTTGTTCCGGATTTAGAAATAATATTAATGGAAAAATCCCTGTCTCCCACAACCTCTAATAAATGCTCCAAATAGGTGGAACTGATATTATTACCACAGAAATAAATCTCAGGGGTACCCTTTCTCATATCCTTATCAATTACATTGTAGAAGGTATGCCTCAATGCTTCAATCGCCGCTCTTGCGCCAAGATAAGAGCCCCCAATACCAATAACAATTAAAATTTCGGAGTCATTCTGAATCTTCCTGGCAGCCGCTTTAATTCTTGAAAATTCTTCCTTATCATAATTCACGGGAAGATCAATCCATCCAAGAAAATCATTACCCTCACCTGTTCTGTCCAACAAAACCTTTTTAGCGTCTAATACTCTTTCCTTCATAGCTGCGATATCTTCTTCCGATATCATAAACATCGCATTACTATAATCAAAACTAATACTCTCTGCCATTTTTCTGCTCTCCTTTGTTTTCATTTTAATTTTTCCCTTACAAACCAATCTATATTGTAGCAAAATCAATTGCAAATAGCAATATTTTCTTCTATTGGATTTTAATTTTATTTTAACTATATTTCCTTATTTTTATTCCTGTACACCTAGCAAATCATAAAGAGTTCCAAAAGAGTATCCCTCTTTCTTGAGATTCTGTATTACCTGTTTTAACGCATCTCTGTTGGCAACAGAAACATTATGCATCAAAGGAATCGCTCCCGGATGATAATATTTTGCAAAATGCTCCACCACATGTTGACTGGATGGCTGGTTATTTACATCATAATCCAAATATGCCATGGACCAGAAAATAGTCGTATACCCCAAATCCTTTGCCATCTGTAATGTGCGCTTGCTGTATTCCCCTTTCGGCGGACGGAAAAACAAATCCATCTCATAGCCGGTAGCTTCCTTCATAAACTGCTCACTTTTTAACAATTCATCCTGTTGCTGGCTAATACTTTTTTCCGGCATACATGGATGTGTCACCGTGTGATTGCACACCAGATGACCTTCCTCCTTCATCCGTTTTGTCAGCTCCACATTATCCCTGATAAATGTCTGGGTAACAAAAAAGGCAGCGGGCACCTGCTCCTCCTTTAAAGTATCCAGAATGTCCGCTGTATATCCATTTTCATATCCACAATCAAAGGTAATATAAATTTTTTTCTCGCTGACCGGTACCGTATAATATGCCTGGTACTGCGTAATATCAAAATCCTCCTGGCAGCCCGACTTTTCATGGTTATCATTTCTCTTAAACCACCAGCTGTAGAGCGTGTTATCCATACTATCATAATCTGTATTTTCCACAATTACCCGTTCCTGCTTTGGTTTACTCTCCGTATCTGATTCCTTCTCAGAAGACTCCGTTTTTTCTTCCGTCTCCAACCCAGCCTTCCCATTCTGATTAAATCCACTATCTTTCTTCATCGGATGTCCAAAATGCTGCAGCAATCCCAAACTTATAAGAACAAATGCTGCAATGCCGATACCTGCCATAATATTTCTCTTTTTCGGATTCAAATAAGTCCTCCCACTTATGCAAGAAAACTCTGTACAAATTCCTCCAACAGGTCAATTTCTGATTCTTCAGACTCTGCCAATTCTGGCTGTTCCATATCCTGCTCTTCATGACTGGCTGCAATTTGCTGGCTGGATTCTCTCTGGCTCTGCCCCTGATGTCTTTTTTGTTTTTCACTGTCACTGCGCTTACCTGTATCGATATCCCGGATAAGCTGTCTTAACATTTCTACATCCTCTTCCATATTTCCGGCAGAAGCTTCTATATTTTCTTCTTCACCCGGAGCTGCTTCAGAATTCTTTACCTGACCTTCAATAAGAGCGCTTTCTACCTGTTCATCCAGCATTTTTACATCATCCTTTGTCCGCAGTAACCGGTTTGCCAGATAATTTTCCAGATAGTCCACCAGCTGAATTTGTATCTGCTGTTTCTTGCTTTTTATTCCAAATATATGAAAACAAACAAATAAACATACCAATACAACGCCATATGCAAACAAAATTTCAATCTGAGCAGACAATTCCATTCCTGTCATATACCCATAAAAGGCTTCTGCTCCCGCCAATAAGGAAACGATTCCTGCTGCCAGAAATGGTGCCTTCTCCCATGCAGAAAAAGAAAATCCCATAAACTTTAGCTTTAAAAGATACTTGTCCACATACGCTGCTGTATTCCGTATCTGGTAGCCCATTTCATAAATGGTCTCAAACTGGTTTTTCAAATTAATCATAATCTTTTTCTTTGTTGTTTTCATATTAGCAGATGCCCTTACATATCCTTTTAAGGACAAAACCATCATAGCCTGCAGCAACAGGCTCACTGCTCCAAACAACAAAATACTGCTCATACATTCATGTTCCGTTACAAATTTCGTAATCATAACTATCCCTTCCCTATTATATTTTTTGAAACATTCCGGCAAATTACTTTTAACCGTTTGTTACAATTATTTCCTATCTTCTAGTTTACAAAGCCTTATTCATCAACTCAATAGCACTTTACCGCAACTTCTTATTTAAAAACGGTATAATTTACTATTATTAGGCAAAAGCTTACTTCTATCGACATTTTTTTGATAGAAACCAGACAGTTGCAAATCCATCCACTTATGCTATACTATTTTATTATAAAAAAGCACATTATAGAAAGGAAATACTATTATGACATTTAAACCACAGGGCGTATGTTCCCAAAAAATTGATTTTGAAATTGAAGATGGCAAGGTCACGAATGTTCACTTTCTAGGCGGTTGTAACGGTAATACCCAGGGAATATCCCGTTTGATAGAAGGAATGGATGTAAAGGAAGCCATCTCCCGCTTAGAAGGAATCCAATGTGGGTTCAAGGGAACCTCCTGCCCTGACCAGCTTGCAAAAGCATTAAAGCAGGCTATCCAGAACTAGAGAAGGAGATTGTTATGAAAAAAATTGTACTTACCGGCGGAGGTACAGCCGGACATGTCACTCCTAATATCGCTTTATTTCCCAGCCTGCAGGCTGCCGGATTTGAAGTGCACTACATCGGTTCCTACGACGGTATCGAAAAAAAACTGATTGAAGATATGGGAATTCCCTATTACGGTATATCCTCCGGTAAATTAAGAAGATACTTTGACGTTAAGAATTTTTCTGACCCCTTCCGTGTGGCAAAAGGCTTTGGGGAGGCAAACCGGATTCTCAAAAAAATCCAGCCGGATGTTGTATTCTCCAAAGGTGGATTTGTTACGGTTCCGGTAGTTCTGGCTGCAAAGAAAAATAAAATACCTGCTATTATACATGAATCCGATATGACGCCTGGTCTGGCAAATAAGCTCTGCATTCCGTCCGCTTCCAAAGTTTGCTGTAACTTTAAGGAAACCTTTGAACTGCTTCCGGAGGGAAAAGCGGTTCTCACCGGAACTCCTATCCGCAAGGAATTATTCGAGGGCAGCGCTGCAAAAGCTGCTGAATTCTGCGGCTTATCTGCTGACAGACCAACTATTCTGGTTATCGGAGGGAGCAGCGGAAGCGTTGTTATCAACAATGCCATACGGGAAAATCTTGACGAAATTCTTCCGGACTTCCAGATTATACATCTCTGTGGAAAAGGACATTTAGACGACTCCCTGAAAAATAAAAGGGGGTATGTTCAGTTTGAATATGTTTCCAAGGAACTCCGGGATTTATTTGCTCTGACTGACTTAGTGATTTCCAGGGCTGGAGCCAATGCTATCTGTGAGCTTTTAGCCCTGAAAAAACCAAACATCCTGATTCCACTCTCCAAGGCTGCCAGCCGCGGCGACCAGATATTGAATGCTAAATCCTTTAAGAAAAACGGCTTCAGCTATGTAATTGAAGAAGAAGAGCTAAGTAAGGCTTCCCTGCTCAACGCCATACGGGATGTCTCCACTCACAAAGAACAATATATCAAAGCAATGAGTGAAAGTGAAATGTCCGATTCCATCGGAACCATCATGCGGTTAATTCAGGAGCTGGCTAAATAATGCCTTTGCAGACAATTATACAATTTAGACAATTGCGAAACTCCCTATTTTCAAAATCGAGTTATGCAATATAACGGTCGGTAACGAAAACAGAGTTTCGCAAACACCTAATTGTACAATAAAAGGGAGCATCACTGCTCCCTTTTACCGTCTTTTATTTACTGCTGTTCTGCCTGCATGCCCTGATATAACTGTTTGAAAATCTCTGCCTTAATTTTATTATTGTCATCCACATGCTTGCCATCTGTAATATTCATCAACACTCCATCTATATATGGATAGATTTCCACATTATTGCCGCTAATCTTAAATTCCATCTTAACCGTAGCACTGGTAGATAATTTACCATTATAATCTGCCCAGTCCTTTAAGTTAATAGTAGCCCCTTTTCCATAAAAAATAACATATTCTATCCCCGGCTCTTCTTCTCTGGTCTCATATACCCAGCAAGAAGAATTGGTTTTACCCTCCAGAATTGTCTCATATGTAGCATTATCGAGGTCTTTATTTGTCAATGCTTTTACCTGACCGATTTTTGTTTTTGCCTGGCTGTTAACCATCGGCTGAACAACTGATTTTACAAAGTTCTGAGGATACTCTGGAAGAATCATATACACTCCAAAACATATTGCACCTAAAATAACTATCCAAATTATTACCTTTAAAAAACCCTTCATTTTTCATTCCTCCTAAATGAATATTATTATTACAGCTACTCTATGACAAAACTCTCCTCTATATGTCAAAATAGCTCTTTTTCTAATTGATAGATAAATTCCTCTAAGAGCTTCATACGTCTGCTATATTCCAAACGTGCCGCCTCCGTTTTACATCTCCGGATTTTTGGCTTATTACCTCTGTAATAATTCTTTATCCGATAGTACGCTTTCTTATAATTCGCATCATCCTCACAGGCAGTCGCCATGGAATCCCACAAAATGCTGACTGCTCCCACCTCATCTAATAAATCTGCATCCATGACTACCTGACATTCTAAGGATAACTCCTCTGTCGTATCTTTGTCATCATGCATTCGGATAATTTCTCCGATACGCGCAATTTTTTCCGGCTCAAGCCCAATGCTGTCTAGATATTCCACTGCTATTTCAGCACCGACTTCCCCATGCTCCCTGCCCTCCTGCCAGCCAACATCATGTAACAAAGCTGCCAGGGCAATAATATCCAGGTCGCCTCCAACCTTTGCCTGTAACTTAATTGCCCAGCGGTATACCCGCATTGTATGTTCAAATCGGTCGCGAAATGGATAATTAGGTGGTCTGCCGTTATCTAAAATTTGCTGTTTTACAAATTCAATAACACTTGCATAATTCATGCTAACCGCTCCCATTCATATATTTCGATAATCCTATATATTGTAGCATTATTTTCAGAAATTTGCCACCAATAATTTAAAAAAATCATACAAATACATTTATATGATTTTAACAAAAATATATGTTAATCCATGCAGCCTGCTTTGTGAGACACTCCCGGTCAGTTACTATAGCAGTTAACTCAGTCCAGGCACCCTTGCGGCACATGAAAGCTCCTACTTAGTGCTGCTTCGTTCCCGACCTGACACGGTTCGTAGGTTTCCATTGCGCAAGACCCATACGTCAACGCCACTTACTATAGCCAGCACCGGAAACTCCTCCCGAGGCAGGCCAACACCCCTGCTATAGCGGATTGCAGGTACAGGGGACCGCTGCTCCCCCGGCTGCATGGAAAGATTATACGATTTGTAACGGTTAGTATACAGGACTTTTGATTTTCTGTCAACCATCCACCTGCATTCCCTCTCTCTCTTTTTTAAGCCGCAGCTGGCGAAAAAAATCTGATAAAATAGCAGAGCATTCCTCTTGCAGCACGCCCTGCTCAAACTCTACCTGATGATTAAATGCCGGTATCTGAAATAAATTCAAAACGGAGCCGGCACAACCCGCTTTTTTATTCATGGCACCCACAACCACCCTGGGAATCCTCGCCTGGACAATGGCTCCGGCACACATCTGGCAGGGCTCTAATGTAATGTACATCGTACACTCCTCCAGCCTCCAGTCTCCCAGCTTTTTTGATGCCTTTTCTATGGCAATGAGCTCTGCATGGGCAAGGGTTGTTTTCCTTGCATTCCGCTTATTATACCCTCTGGCAATAATCCGATTCTCATGTACAATAACACAGCCAATAGGTACATCCCCCGCATCTGCCGCTTTTCCAGCCTGTTTTATTGCTTCTTTCATATATTTTTCATCACTTGTCATTGTACTTCTCCCATAATTGGTATATCATAAATTTATCCATTTATTATAAATAGATTACACAATAATTGCAAGGAGATGCCAAAATGTCATTCAAACTCACCACCAACCGCCTGATACTGCAAATCGAAGATGCCGCCAAAGCCGGGGATGTGCTTTCGTTCTATCAGAATAACCGTAGTCTTTTTGAATATTTTGAGCCTACCAGACCACATAACTTCTATACCTTAGCCTATCAAAAAGCCGCAATGCAATATGAATATTCCGAAATTATAAAAGGAAAATCTCTGCGCTATTATATCTATCTAAAAGAAGCACCAGATACCATTATCGGCTCCGTAAACTTTTCCCGTATGGAGCATCCCCCTTTTTCCAAAGCCTCCTTAGGCTATAAGCTTGACGCCTCTTACCATGGCCACGGCTATGCTACGGAAGCCTGTCAGGCGGCAATCCCTGTCATTTTTTCAAATTATAACATCCACCGGATAGAAGCCCGGGTATCACCGGATAATATTCCCTCTATCAAACTGTTGGAACGCCTTGCGTTCCGATATGAAGGAATCGAATACCAAAGCGTGGAAGTAAACGGTACATACAGGGACCACTATCGCTACAGCCTTATAAACCCGGGCTGATTTCCACTATCCAGTAGCCAAACTCTCCTGTTTTGACTCCTGTCTTTTTAACCGGTATAAACTGTTCAAAGCCAAACATATTGGCAAGGTATTTTTCACGGTTGGAAAATACCCCCGGCACCCCGATAATGGCATGCTCCGAACCATCGTCAAACCGCATTTTTCCTAAGAGCAGATACTGATAGGTATAAAAACCATGGGTGAGAAAGCTGTTGACCCCCAGCTTCCAGTTGCGCATATCCAGCTTGCCAATATCCTTTGGATGAATCCTGACGCAATTAAATAACTCCGTTGCACCATATAACGGAAGCTTTGGATATTCCGCTATCATTTTATCAAAAGCATCCGTTTCCTCCTTTTGCTCCATCCGTTTCCTGTGGTATGGGCAGTCCTCGCATTTTTCAAAAACATCCGTCTGTGCCCCTCCTATCACACCTGCCCGTTCTACAACCTCCGGTATACTCTCTGCTTTTTCCTCCAGCTCCTCCCCTTGCAGCTGACCCACAGCATTATCTTCCTTCTCCGCCATTACCGGCTGACGTTCCTTTGCTGTCTCCGTTTCTTTCTGCTCCTTGCCGGCATGGCCCTCTTCCCTGCCTGAGGCAGGCATATTTTCGTTTCTCTTCCCAGCTGCAATTCTATCCTCCGGCTCTTCTATAACTGGTTTGGCAGAATCTTCAAACAGGCTTGCCTTTTGCTTTCGGTTGTCCTTTCGTACCAGCTCATAATCCTTCCGGTTCTTGTCCTGAAAATCCCCAATATAATAATGGGAATCGTTATATACCACTGCCACCCCGTCAAAGGTGTATAAATCCCGTCCCGTATCAAACAGCTGCTGCCAGTCCGTTCTGGTCTGATAGGCCAGTATTCCGCCTGTGCTCTTTATTTCATCCACCTTAAGCGCTGCCAGATGGTCTCCCGCCTCATGATAAAAATAAAGCATAGCACTCTTATAAGGTAATCCCGGCGGCTCCTGTATATTTATAATAATCTTCACTTTCTCTCCTCGGATTTCCAGCTTTAAAAAACCTGCCGTTGAACCTACATTTCCATTGTGAAACTGATAAAAATATGTAATTTTCCGCTTATAACTCTGCACTTGTCCCACTCACACTCCTTTTTTGAATACATTTTATGCTGAGAGTCGTGAATTTATGACTAGTACATCGTTACTTATTCAAAAAATGTTACACTTCAGAGAAGAATTAATATGCGCTTCTCATGCCCTTGCGTCAAAGCTGTTCTGCACTTCCCCAGAGCTGGCATTTATCTCCTGCCTTGCCGTATGGTACGCATCATAATAGGCTGCCTTCAAAGCCCCGTGCACTTCCGTCTCCGCTTTCGATTCCTTCTCATGCCAGCCCACGCCTGCAGTATATGTAAGGATTTCATCACCGTTCCCATCATACACATGGACGGCAGAACCCGTACCTTCGGACTGGAACTTGGCTTCATACGGCTTGCCAAACAGGATGCACAGCCACCTCTCGTCCGCCTCCCGTATCTTTTTCATGTCCGCCATATCCTGTCCAATCTTCCCCATCAATGCAGACCTGTTTGGCGCAACTTTGGCAACCTCGCTTTTCCGCAGGGCGAGGAATTTATTTCCCATATATATATTCTGCGCCGCATCCTCCCTGGCATATCCGATTATCTTCTCCCGAAGGGAATCGGACAGTTCCCAATCTTTCTTGGATGATATTTTTCCTGCCGTATTCTGCTGTGCCTTTCTTACCCCCTGCGATGCTGGATATCCTGTTATTCCAATTCCATTAAGATTCATTTCCTTTAATCCTTCCCGTCTTTCCATTTCAGTTTCCCTTTACTAAACTGTTTCCTATTACTTCGACAGAAATATTTTTCTTTTTTACCCTCTTGCACGAAACGACTATCTTTCCTTTAATAAATCACTCAGTCTGGCAAACTGCAAAAGCGTCAGCGCCTCGCCCCGGATCTGTTCCGGAAGGGACAGCTTTTTTTGGTGAGGAGGGATTAACAGATTTTCTTTGTAACTTTGCAATTCATATTCTAAAGAAGGCGAAACAAAAAATGAACACAATCATAGATCTGTTTGAAAGAAGCTGTAAAAAATTTCCGGGC
>URMF01000003.1 GCA_900548855.1 uncultured Eubacteriales bacterium | reverse complement strand
AAAGTACCCTGTTTGTGAAGTTGTTTATTTTGCACAACTATGTTTCTGATAACAGGCGGTTTCGCAATTGTCTGACTAAGATACGATAAACAGTGATGTTTGAAGTTATGGTATGTGTGAGGTTTTTTTATGGAAATAAATTATGATGAAAAAAATGAGATAAATCTACCGGTATATAGAAGCCTTGACAAAAATATTGAAATACTGGAAGCTCTGTTTTCTGAATGGGGAGACATTGTCAAAAAGAAATTCATTCTGGAACGGGAAAACGGCAGTCTTGGTATCTATATCATTTATATTGATGGTCTGACGGATAATGAAATGGTGGAGCGGACTATAACCAGACCGTTGCTTTATGAATGGCGGAGAGAAGGGTGGTCTGGGAACCAGAAGGATTCCATAAGTGTATTTAGACAAATTTTTCACAATCAGACAGAAGCGGTAGATTTGACCGAAGAAGCTACAATGATGGAGGCCATATCTGCGGTTTTAAAGGGAGATACAGCTATTTTTGTGGATGGTGTGGAAAAAGTGATGGTTTTATCCACAAAAAAACTGCCAACCAGGGCGGTTTCCACACCGGAAAAGGAGGCAGGCTTAAAGGGCCCAAGGGATTCCTTTAATGAGAATTTTCGGATTAATACGGCATTGTTACGGCGGCGCATTAAGGACCCGAAGATGAAGCTTAAGCAGGGCTGTCTGGGACAGCGTTCCCGGACAGTGTATGGTTTAATGTATATGGAGGATTTGGTATATCCCTCCCTGCTTGCTAAAATCCAGAAAAAGCTTGACAGTTTTACCATCGATGGGATTTTTGACAGTGGAATGCTGGTACATCTGCTGGAGGAAAAATGGTATTCGCCATTTCCGCAGGTGCAGACGACAGAAAGACCGGATAAAGCGGCTTCTGCTATATTAGAGGGAAGAATCGTTTTAGTTGTAGACAATTCTCCGGAGGTGATTATTCTGCCTACTACATTGAATACATTTTTTCAGGCGGCAGATGATTATTACAACCGCTTCGCAGTGGGAACCTTTGCCAGATGCCTGCGGTATCTGGCAGCTTATATCACAGTGCTGCTGCCAGGACTTTATATTGCGATTACCTGCTATTATCCCCAGGTACTGCCTACCGATTTTCTCCTTGCCATTGCTGGTGCAAGAAGTGATGTTACATTTCCCATTGTGGTGGAGGTACTTCTGATGGAGCTGCTGTTTGAACTGCTCCGGGAGGCGGGGATTCGTCTGCCGGGACAGATGGGAAATACCATTGGTGTAGTAGGAGGTCTCATTGTGGGACAGGCAGCGGTAGAGGCATCCTTAGTCAGTACAATTGTGGTAATTGTAGTGGCACTCACTGCCATTGCATCCTTTGCCATTCCAAATGAAGAGTTTTCCTCCACCTTCCGGCTGCTGAAATTTGTCATGATTTTACTGGGAGCAGTATGGGGTTTGTATGGAATTATGCTGGGAATACTGGTCTTGCAGATTCATTTATCCTCCATGGAAAGCTTCGGCATTCCATATATGATGCCTCTCGTTTCCGGCAGTATTGATGATGAGGTGGAATTTCAGGATTTTGTAATGAGAAAGCCTGTATTTACAATGCATAGCCGTCCACTTTATACAAGACGTGGGAAGCGGACAAGATTCCGGAGGTGGTAGTATGTTTAGCTGTAATAAAAGGATTTCAGAAAAGCAATTACGCCGCATGATAGTGCTGTCGGTGTTTGCCAGCTGTATTTTTGTGCTGCCCTATCTGTCAGCAGGACTCTTTGGAGAAAGTGTCTGTTCCGGTCTGCTGGTGTTCTTCATAATGGCATGCATTTATGCCATCTGTATTTATGGGATTGGGAAAAAGTACTATCCCACAGGTTTTGTATATGCGGCCCAAAATGGCGGACTTGCTGGGAAAGTGCTGCTGTTTATTCAAATTCTGCGTCTGCTGCTGCGCCTGGTGTTCTATATTGTATTGTCAGTTGCCGTTTTGGGGGAAGCTCAGGTGCCTTTTATGGGAGGAGGAGATTCGGATTCGGTTGGCAATCTTTTGGTGATATTGCCGTTACTGCTTGTGGCATTATACGGTGCAAACAGGGGAATTGAGAAGCAGGGGCGGCTTCATGAAATGATATTCTGGGTATTGTTTATCCCTTTTATTATTGTGATTTTATTTGGATTAAAGGAAGTAGACTATTCTGTATTTGTTCCCCATATCAGTATGCCTTTAGGGAGGTTAGTGCTATACAGTTATACATTGCTGGCCTTTGTTCTGCCGGTAGAAAATTATTTATATCTCCGGCCGTATTTAGGGGAACACAGTATTGTAGTGGAAAAGAAAAAAACGCAGGATAGCGGTGAAGAAGAGTACCGGTTTTACAAAAAGAAAAGTAATGTGTGGATGTCTTATGGAGCATTACTGTTTGTTATCGCCCTGGCAGTGGTCATCACGTTGTTTATTCTTGGGATATTTGGAGTACACGGTGCTGCTGGCGAAGAGATGGTTACCATAGCCATAATGCGGTATATCCGTCTGCCCTTTGGTGTATTGGAGCGGTTTGATATGCTGATGATATGGTTCTTTATGACCGGCTGTTTTATATTAATATGCAGTACCCTTTACTATTTAGGGCATTTACTTCGGATATTGTGCGGAAGGATAAAAAGAATCTGGCTGCTTTTGGCAATGCTGGTGCTGGCAGTCGGAATTGTGGTGTTTCTGCCAGGGTATTCCTATACCTTGATGCTATTCCGGCATTATGGTGCAGTAATTGATATTCTGTTATCCATTCTGGTGCCGGTATTAGGAATAGGGCTGGCAGAAACACATTTAGTAAAGGAACAGGAAGGAGGGCAGCCATGAGTAGATGGAAATGGATTTTTATACTGTTATTGTCCTTGCTGTTGCTGGGAGGCTGTAATTCCGCTGCGGAGAAGCAGAATTCTGTAAATAACAGCCGGAAGGAAAAAGCAGTTACATTTTTTTCAGATACGGCAACAAAAAATGATATGAGAAATGTGGAGGAGAGAGGGTATGCCACCATTCTCGTAATATCCAAGGGAATGGATGGAAAACGGTATCATGTGGATTTGGGAGTGGCACAGGAAAAAAAGGTAGGAGAAGAGAGCCAGCGGGAAGAGGTCAGCAACTTTGACTGCAACAGCTTTGATGAGCTTGCTGAAGAATATCAGCTTGTAAAGGGAAAGGACTTATCCTTGGCACATCTAAAGGTAATATTATTGGGGCAGAATGGGAGCTTCCAGAGCAATGGACAGATGTTTACACAGACAGCGAAAAATACAGATGCTGTCTGTAATCTGGAGGAAATACAGGAGCTTTTGCTGGATTTGGATGCAAATGAAGAGATTGCCAAGACTTGTCCGGTATTAGAGCTGCAGGGGCGCAAAAAATTTTTAGAATTTCTAGAGGAGGCAGAGGAGCCGGTGGGAACCTACATCAGTAATCTGGTAAGCGCAGGAGAACATCAGGGAAAGGATATTCCGTGGCTGAAGGACTATTTAAAGGCTGTGCGGGAGGGAGATGCACTTTTCACCTATGCCTTAGAGCCAGTTTCACAGGGCTGGAAATTGAGATGCAGTAACGAAATTCAAGGCACGCAATATCCCGGATGTGAATAAATTAAGAATAATAGGTAATACTTTCAGAAGAAAAGAAACTCCGAAGGGTACCGGCAGACGGTGAATGCAATGAGAGATGAGAAGGAGGGATTTATCTATGAAAGTATTCCGAGATATATTTGGCGCAGTTTTAATAGGCATTATGGGAGGGCTTCTGGTTACCACAATCTCCTATTATAACCATCATAAGGAAGGCGGGATACAACAGACCTTGCTTGCAGTGGTAAACAGTTTTCATACTGTTGCAAAAGCATATTCGGATGAGGATGAGAACACGCTGCTGACGGATTTGGAAAATTATGATATAGAAGGTGAAGTGCTGCAAGCCTTTGAAAATGTGGAAGCCGGTAATGCATCATCTGTGTCCGGCGCAATGCTAAAATCCTTGCTGGGAGGTGAGGATGTCTCCGGTGTGGAAGGGGATATTTTAGCTATGGAAGGTGAGGATGGCGCTGTAGACGAGGGAACTCCTTATTCCGGAATTCTCCGTTTCCATGTCCGTGCCAACAGTGATTCGGATGCGGACCAGGCACTGAAAATGGCAGTGAAGGAAGATGTGGTGTCTATGCTGAAGCCGTTGTTATCCAATTGTGAAAGCGTGGCAGAAAGCAAAAATGTGATTGTGTCCAATCTGCAGAACATTTATGAGACTGCGGTGAATACCATTGTAGAGCAGGGGTATGATTATGATGTAAAGGTATATGTGACAGAGGAAGAATTTCCTGCGAAAACATATGGTGATCTGACCTTTCCGGAAGGAAAATACCAGGCGCTCCGCGTTGATATCGGTCAGGCGCAGGGACAGAACTGGTGGTGTGTCATGTATCCACCGTTATGTTTTATAGATGAATCCACTGCAGTGGTTTCTGAGGATGGAAAAGAAATGTTACAGGAGAATCTTACGCCCCAGGAGTATGCGGATTTGTTTGCACATTCTGAGGTGAAGGGTGAATCGTGGCTTTATAACTGGCTGATGGGGAAAACTAAGTAAAGGCAATGGTTTTCGGAAGAATAAGGATATAAAAAAGGAACCGCAATGGCTGCGGTTCCTTTTTGGCTATTTCTCCATCTGTGTCAAAGATTTTGTGCGGATTTCCTCACAAAGTTTATTTATAAATGTGGCAAGCTCCATGGCGCCAAGGTCGCCGTCCTCGCCACGTTTACGGACCGATACGGTTTTGCTTTCCTCTTCATTGGCACCAACTACCAGCATATAAGGCAGCTTCTGAAGTCTCGCCTCCCGGATTTTGTAGCCAATCTTTTCAGCACGGTCATCCATTGTGGCAAGAATACCGTTTTTCTTAAGCTCTGCAAGAATTTCCTTACCATATGCGTGAAACTTTTCAGAGATTGGAAGAATACGAACCTGTTCCGGGGCTAGCCAGGTAGGAAATGCACCGGCATATTTTTCAATGAGCCATGCAAGGGTTCTCTCATAGCAGCCCATAGAGGTTCTGTGAATAATGTAAGGACGTTTCTTCTCTCCGTTCTTATCCACATAGTACATATCAAAACGCTCGGATAAAAACATATCCAGCTGAATAGTAATCATAGTGTCTTCTTTGCCGTATACGTTTTTTGCCTGAATGTCCAGTTTAGGACCATAGAAGGCAGCTTCTCCGTCTTCTTCTGTGTAATCAATGCCAATTTCATCTAAAATCTCGCGCATGGCATCCTGTACACGGTCCCAGTCCTCGGCAGTTCCGAGATATTTTTCGGAATCGTTCGGGTCCCACTTAGACATGCGGTAGGTAACATCTTCCTCTACACCCAGGGTTGTCAGACAATGTTTTGCCAAAGCTACACAATTTTTAAATTCGTCTGCAATCTGCTCTGGTGTACAAATTAAATGTCCCTCCGAAATGGTAAACTGCCGTACACGGGTTAAACCGTGCATTTCACCGGAGTCCTCGTTGCGGAATAAAGTAGAGGTTTCACCCATGCGGTATGGCAAATCCCGATAGCTGTGCTGTTTTGCTTTATATACAAAATACTGAAATGGGCAGGTCATTGGGCGCAGGGCTAAAATATCCTGTCCAGAGGCGGATACACCATTTTCATCCTCGTCATCATTTAAGACGAACATGCCGTCCTTGTAGTGATACCAGTGGTCAGACATTTTATATAAATCAGATTTTGCCATTAAAGGAGTCTTGGTTCTTACATAACCCCATTCGTTGTCCTCCAAATCCTCAATCCATCTCTGTAAGGTCTGGATAATTTTAGCACCTTTTGGCATCATAAGCGGAAGTCCCTGGCCGATGATATCCACTGTGGTGAATAATTCCAAATCCCTGCCAAGCTTGTTGTGGTCACGGTTTTTAATGTTTTCCAAAAATTCAAGACGTTCTGTGAGGTCTTCTTTCTTTGTATAGGCAGTACCATATATACGGGTTAACATCTTATTGTCGGAATTTCCTCTCCAGTAAGCACCGGAGGAAGAGGTTAACTTGAAGAATTTTACTGGTTTGGTACTCATCAGATGGGGTCCGGCACACAAATCGGTGAAATCGCCCTGTTCATAAAAGCTTAATACTGCATCCTCCGGCAGGTCGTTGATTAATTCCACCTTATAAGGCTCGCCCTTTTCTTCCATTAATTTAATTGCCTCTTCACGGGGAAGTGTATAGCTTGTAATCGGAATATTTTCCTTTACAATCTTTTTCATTTCTGCCTCGATTTTATCAAGGTCTTCTCTGGATAAGGACGGCATATCAAAATCATAATAGAAGCCTTCATCAATAGCAGGACCGATGGTACATTTTGCTTCCGGATATAGTCTTTTTACAGCCTGTGCTAAGATATGTGCCGCAGTATGGCGGAATGCTTTTTTACCGGCATCATCGTTAAAAGTTAAAATGTTCAGACCACAGTCCTTGTCTACAATGGTCCGCAGGTCTACAACGGTACCGTCTACTTCACCGGCACAGGCTGCACGGGCAAGCCCCTCACTGATATCCTTTGCAATTTCCAACACACTCATCGCTCCCTCATATTCTTTTGAGGAGCCATCTTTTAAAGTAATTTTCATTGTTCTATCTCCTTGTCATAATAAAAATATAGCGTAATTTGCGTTTCAAAGATTTTAAAGATTTTGGTCTTTTTCCAGAGGATTATTCTTCATCCTCCAGTGGTATGCCGTTGTTGCTGCCATTGTTACTGATGTTAATGTAAATTCCCTTTTTGATTGGAGAAAAGATAAATCCGGCTACAATTCCAACCAGGGTGCAAATAGCTCCGAGTATTAATATTTTCTTGCGTGTGGTTGTGGTGTCCTCTGTAAAATAGTCTATTACATAGTCTTTTGCATTTGTCACAGTGTGGCATACGGTTTCAAAAATATTCATATTGCGTCCTCCTTTAAATAAAAAAATCCCTGACAAACTTATTATTTGCCAGGGACGATGATTCATTCGCGGTTCCACCCCAGTTCCAGTTACCAAAATAAACAAAGCTGCTCTTAGAAAGAACAATTTTGAAATACTCTGTATAACAGGCACTTCATTCTGACGATAACGGAGTCACCGGCCTGTATTAGGGGCAGCTCGGAGGTGGTGTTCAATAAGGTTCTGTTTAGGCTTATTCCAGCACAGACCTTAAAAGTCCGTAAGCCTTCTCTGGAAACAGAATTCCAATCTACTGTCCTCGTCTTTGCGATACTGTATTAAACATAGTTAAATTGTAGACCAATTAAAACGGAAAGTCAACCATCTTAACTAAAAAATAGAAAAATTGTCTTATAATATTTTAATATATGGAGCAGAAATCCATCCGGTATATTGCTTGCCATTCTTTTTAAAGGTGACTTTATACCATCTGACACCCTTTTTGGTCTTAGTTGTTATAATATTAACCTGCTTGTTCCGCTTTAAAGTGGTAAGCTTCTTTGATTTTGTGGTATAGGATTTCCGCACATTAACCTTGCTGGCTTTCGTGACTTTTCCCAGCTTTGTAATAGTAACCTTTCCGGAAGGAACAAAACCTTTATAGGTTTTGTTGCCTGACTTGCAGGATACATAGTACCAGGTCTTGCCATTGGCATCCTTAGTGCTGTATGCAACGGACATAACGGTATTGGCTGACGGAGTTAAAATCTGTTGTCCGTCAGTGGAGGCAGTATCATATAGAATGGTACCCGTTTTGGCAATGGCATTTCTGGTATATCCCATTTTTGTATAAATGGCTTTAACGGAAGAAAATGCACCATAATAGGTCGAGCTGCCAACCTTTTTATAAGAACGTATCTTGTAATAATAGCATTTCCCTTTTCCAAGCTTTGTATTTTTATAAGAAGTAGTGGTTTTTTTGGTAATAGTTTTAATTTTTTTATAAGTGCCATTTAAGGAATCGGAGCGGTATATCTGGTAGCCGGTAACATTGCTGTCCTTTGACCAGGAGAGCGTAATATAAGTAGTGGAACGCTTCTTTGCCTTCACTGTGGACATCGTCTTAGGAAGAATTTTAAAGGTGACAGTTTTGGTATTCCGGTAATTGTTTTTCCCAATAATTTTAACGGTAGCAGTTCCAATACTTTTATTGCTGCTGTAGGATACTGAGTAGTCTATGTTGGGAACAAGAGCCACTCCGTTATGTGTCACAGTAACAGCAGGGGTAATGCTCTTGCCGGTATAGGTCTGGTCAGGGATGGCTGAGACCACAGCAGAAGCGATACTGTTTGTATTTGGCAGGAAATTGTCGCCTGCCTGGACATAGTAGAAATTCATATCTACATTTCCGTTGATTCCGTTCACCTTTCCTGTGGAAGAGTACTGCCAGAAATCGTATTTGCCAGTATATGTTGTCTGGGTGGTGTAATTGGCAAGCCAGACCCGGTAACCGGCATTGGTGATGGTCTGGGCATTCATCTGGTCGGTAAGCATGCTTTTGTTGGCATAAACCATAGGAGTATAGCCGGATGCGGCAATGCGTTCGCAAAATGCCATACAGATATTGGTAGCGGCAGTCTTAGACAGCTTTGCAGTTTTTAGTCTACCACCGTCGCTGGCATCTGAAGCGTACTCATAATCCATGATTAACGGCATGGTAATATTGTAGCCATTAATATATTTTAATATGTAGTCTGCCTCTTCCTGGGCTTCCTTGACGGTAATGGCCTGGGAGAAAATATAGACTCCGACCTTCATTCCCGCCGCAATGGCATTTTTCATATTGGTATCAAAATAGGTATCCTTGGTTGCAGCGCTTAGGGTACCGGCTTTGCCGTATCCTCTGTAACCCACGCGGATAAATGCATAATCAATACCGGCAGCCTTTACCTTTGTCCAATCAATTTCACCCTGCCATTCGCTGACATCAATACCGTGGAGAATCGTGCGCCCTGTAAAAACGTCCTGATGTGTGTAATTTAAGCCGGTATACGGGCTTTTGGAAACGAAGCCGCCATAGCGGCTTATACCGTATGGTCTCAGCACCGGAGGTTCATCATAAAAATCCTCTGAAATGTTATCTCCGGATAAACGGCCGGCTCCCGGGTCATCATTTCCAGCTTGGGAAACATGGTATGGAGCAAAAAGAAGTAATGTCAGCAATATAACAGAAAAAATAGGTTTCAGTATTCGGATGTGTTTCATAATTGTTAATACCGTAATATGGGTACGGCATTCTCCTTTCTGTAAATTTATATATATAAAATAATTTTCATTATGTATTGTACCATCATAATATAGAATACATAATATTGCCAGTGAAAAAGCATTTTTAACATATTTTAACACATTTATACTGTAAAAAAGCTATATGAAATCGTAGTGAAATGGAGCAAAGTTAAATTTTTGAAATTTTTTTAAAAAAATGCTTGCAATTTATAGCAGTATCATATATAATCATCAATGTTGCTGAGGCAATAGATAATCAGTAATGAATATTTGGGCCGCTAGCTCATTTGGTAGAGCACCTGACTCTTAATCAGGGTGTGCGGGGTTCGAGCCCCCGGCGGCCCACTTACAAAGGAATCGATTTGATGACACAGAGCATTGGGTTGGTTCTTTTTTTTGCACGTTTGCTATAAGCCATGCGCTAACCATTAAATTTACTATGTTCTTTAAATAATTCCTTATAAAGCTCTTCGGCAGTCCAGAATATATTATGCTGTGTAATAATGGCTTTCAGTCCAATTGGTGGAATGGAAGCCTTTTTATATTGGTCGAGAAATGTATCTATCATCTCTGAATCCATGCCGGAAAAGACCAGCATTTCGGTGGGAAAATCCGGTCCGGTATAGGCAGTATTTTCTCTGGAAAATCCGGTAATACCTGCAAGATACCCTAATTTCTGCTTATAGGAAGCAGGCTTTACCCGGACTATCTGGATTTTGAAACGGTTACAGATTCTCTCAAGTTGCTTTGCCTTCCCGGGATTTATGTGAAATAAAAGAATTTTTGGTTTGTTTGCCATGGCATCCTCCTGGAGTGATTTCCTATCAATAATTTAACATAATCTGTTTCTAAACAATTATAGCAGATATCATTTGACAGATACAAGATAAGTTTGTGCAAAATTACTATAAAAAATTGCTATTTTAGCTAAAGAAAATTTTTTATGTAAAAGGTATAATTAAGATTAATTATGGTGTAGTGATTCAAAAAGTGTTTTAAGACGGAGTAAGGGGAGGATATGTGGATGATGAGACGGAGAATAGGCAGGAGCATCGGAGCATGGCTGCTTGTGATAACCATGGTGGCAGGTCTAGTGGCAGTGCCGGTAAAGAGCGTGGAGGCAAGTGGGGATATCGTATTGACAATTGACAATGGTTCGGGAACTGTTAATTTGAGCGGTACAACAAATGTGGATATCGAAATTGCGGCACCCGGTGGATATGGTACAATACAGTCTTTGCTGGATGCAGGCTATACAAAACTGCAGATAAGCTATGAGATATCACAGTATACGCAGGCTTCATCGGGAACGGCAGGCATACAGGGATATTTCGCATATGGCGACAAATGGACGTATTATACGGGTGGGTGGACGAATCTGTCCTCTGGCAAGACCGGTACATTGACATTGGATTTATCAGGAGCAGCCGGTAAAAGTGACTCTCTGAAACGGTTTGGTGCGCAGATTGCGAATGTGACAGGCACGGTTACCTATAATATTACATCAGCAAAATTAATCGGAACTTCAAGTGGCGGAACAGGCGGCTCCGGCGGTTCTACAGACTTTGGAACATCAAGAGACTATTCATCAGGAGTGAATGCGGTTCTTTCAAATTCAACCACCCCATCAAACGATTGGTCGGAATTTAAGATGGCAATAACCAATAATTCCGGCTCTACAATATGTGACTGGATAATTGTACTACAGGTTCCAAGTGGAATGGCATCAGCATTTAAATGCTGGAATGCTACTTTTGTGGCGGATGGAGATACGATTTATATGTATCCAATGCAGTCCGGAGCAAATGCGGTAATTGCACAAGGTGCATTAGGTGCAGATATACCGGGAGGCGGTTTTTCCGGTAAATATGTAGATGCAGGCAGTATTCAGGTAAAGGCTGTCTATTATAACAAAGGAACTTCATCAGAATTTGATTATTCTTCCGGAGATACGAACGATGAAACCGGAGGCGGAGGTGGTAATAGCGGAAGTTCTACAACCGATACTTCTACTAATAAAGATTTGGATGTGGAATACAATTATGCCAAGCTTCTGCAGGAATCCCTTTATTTTTATGACGCGAATATGTGTGGGAATTTAGAAGGTACATGTGGGCTTAGCTGGCGTGGTAATTGCCACACATATGATAAGAATGTTACTACAACGATTAACGGAGTGACATACAAAGTGGATGTGTCAGGAGGTTTTCATGATGCAGGTGACCATGTAAAGTTTGGTTTGCCGCAGGGCTATGCTGCAACCATGCTGGGAATGAGTTATTATCAGTTTCCCGATGCTTATACCGGTACGGGACAGACAGCACATTTGAAGAAAATAACAGACTATTTCTGTGATTATTTTAAGAGATGTACAGTTTACGACAGTTCAGGAAAGGTAGTGGGATTCTGCTATCAGGTCGGCAATGGAAATACAGATCATGGTGTCTGGAGTGCACCGGAAGGACAGACATTAGAACGGCCGGCATATTTTGCCACCGCGTCTAATCCGGCAACGGACGAAGTGAGTGTTGCAATTGCAGCCCTGGCTATGAATTATATTAATTTCGGCAATCCGGAGGATTTAAAGGCAGCAGAGGATTTGTTCACCTTTGTGAAAAATAATAGTAAGGCATGTGCAACAAATGGAGCGTCAGGATTTTATGATTCTACATCCTATGGAGATGATTATGCATTAGCTGCAAGTGCGCTATATATCGCAACGAAAAATACTTCCTATAATTCGATATATAATGAATATAAAGACAACAGTGAAAATGGGGTAAACCAGTATTGGGTATTAGACTGGGCAAATACTGGCGCATTAGCTTGTATGTTGCAAAAGGATACTTCCAAGCTTGCCGGTATTACTAATGCAGGTAAGAATTGTTCCACCATAGATGGCTTTTTTAATTGTGTATCGGATTGGGGCTCCTGCCGGTACAATGCAGCAAGTGGTTTTGTAGGCTTGGTTTATGATAAATTAACGAATACCACAACATACGATTCATGGACTGTCAGTCAGATGAACTACATGATTGGAGACAATCCGAATAAGCGCTGTTTTATTGTAGGATATAATGAAAATTCAAGCCAGTATCCACATCACAGAGCGGCTTCCCGTTCAACAGATGCAGGAATAACAAGAGAAGACCATTATACGTTATTAGGAGCTTTGGTGGGGGGACCTGGAAAGAATGGCACTTATAAGGATGATCAGAACGATTATTACTGCAATGAGGTGGCATTAGATTATAATGCCGGCTTAGTTGGTGCATTGGCAGGACTGTATTGTGCACATAAGAATGATACAACTACATACCTGTCTTATGCAAAGAAAACCACCATCAATTATAGTGCTGCATTGGCAACGGCGGAGGAATTAAGTGCAGTGGGAGTTAGTACTTATTATGGAAGCTCTTCTGGCACTGTGGTGGAGGCCGTTACTTTAGATAAGGAAAAATTGGAATTATATGTTGGGGATGACAGTGTATTGTCCGCAACGGTCACACCAGCAGGTGCAGCGGCTGTAACATGGAAATCCTCTAATTCTGCAATTGCAACGGTTTCCGATGGAAAGGTAACCGCAGTAAAGGAAGGGACGGTTAAAATTACAGCAACTGCCGGAAGCAAGTCCGCAAGCTGTACTGTAACAGTGACTGCTGCACCGGTTGCAAAATTGGAGGCAGCCTCGTCAAGTGTGGCATGTACTGCTATGGAATATGGATATACGAATCCCGCAGCAGGGACGGTTATTCTTTCAAATAACGGAACTGCGGAAGCATCAGGAGTTGCAGCCGCATTGACAAATGGAAGCAATTTTTCAATTACGCAGCTGCCATCCGACAGTATCGCAGTGGGAGATACAGCAGCTGTTAGCGTGACACCTAAGACCGGTTTGGCGGCAGGTACCTATACGGATACCTTAAAGGTGACATATAATTCCGGCTCTGCGGTATCGGTTCCGGTAACCTTTACAGTCAATAAGAGGGCTGTTACAGTGACGGCAGACAATATTTCTAAGATATATGGTGATGAAAATCCAGTTTTGACTTACAAGCTTACATCTGGCGCAGTTGTATCTGGTGACAGCTTACAGATTGTCTGTAACACAACGGCATCGAAATCATCAGATGCAGGTACATATCCGATTACGGTTACACCAGGCAGCAATCCAAATTATAAGATAACTGCTAAGGCAGGAACGTTGACGATTAATAAAAAGGTGATAACCAGTGTTATATTCCCAACTGCTTCAGATATTACAGTTGGTCAGACCCTGGCGGATTCTACATTGTCTGAAGGGGAGAAACTGTATGGAAGCTTTGCATGGAAAGATAAGACGGCTGCTCCGGCAAGGGGAACTATAAATGCGGATGTGGTATTGACATTGACCACGGCTGCAAAGAAGAATTATTCTTTTAGTGGTATAACAGGATATAATGAGGCTGCTGGTACCATTACGCAGAGTGTGTCTGTGAATGTAAACCGGGCAGGCTTGCCGGCGATAACTTTCCCACATGCATCTGTTATTCAGTATGGACAGACGCTGTCTGAATCCGAATTGACAGGGGGTTCTACACAATATGGAACCTTTACATGGGTGAATGGAGCAGCAGAGATGACTACGATCGGAGAGCAGTCTTATGATGTGGTGTTTAAATGGAATGAAGAGAATAAGAGTAAATACGGGATTTTAGACTCAGATGAAGATGCTACGCTTACCAAGGCAGTTACAGTCAAGGTAGAAAAGGCAGATAATCCGGCAATTCCTCAAAAAGCAGTTCTTGTCAGTCGGACCAAAAGCAGTATTACCCTACAGGCGTTGTCTGGCTATGAGTATTCAAAGGATGGAAAGACATGGCAGGACAATAGCGGGTTTACAGGACTGGCTGGTTTTACGGAATATAAGATTTATACACGAATAAAGGAGACGGCGAGCCATAAGGCCAGCGTTAAATCGGAAGCAGTTTTGGTTTGTACTCTGGTAGCAAATCCGTATACAATTGATGTATCGAAATTAAGTGATGCGAATTATGTGGATGCACTCCGGACCGAATCAGGTACAGCAACTGTATCCTATGATACATCCACAGATGTACTGACATTAACGGATTCTTCAAAAACATATACCATAACAGGAAGCAATAACAATGTGACAGTAAAGACAGCGGCCGGAACGACACAAACAATTATATTGAGCAATGCCGCGATTAAGAATTTAGATGTAGCGAATACAAGTAATGCCACCGTAACAATGACAGGCGTATCAAAGGTGACCGGGTCAATCAGCACCGTCAATGCTTTAACATTAAATGGTTCTGGAACCTTGAATGCAGGAACGATTACAGCAAAAGATATAAATATTTTGGGCGGAACTGTTACGGTAACCGGAGCAATGACGGCAGTCAATGATATATCGATTACAGGCGGAACTGTAATAGCAAAGGGTGGAATTTCTGCCGGAGATAAGGTTGTGATTTCAGGAAGCAAGACCAATGTTACTGCCACTGGCAGTGACAGGAATCCGGCCATTTCAGGCAGTGATATTACAATTACAGACGCTTCGGTAACTGCAACAGGAGGAAACGGAGCCTCCGCTATTTCAAGTACGGGTAATATCACTATGGAGGATGCCAATGTTACGGTTAATACGACAGGGGATGGAAGCGCTCCGGCAATTCAGGCTGGTGAGGATGACGAATACAAGATAACCATTGATGGGGGAAGCGTAACGGGTAATAGTGTAGATAATATGTATTCTAAGAATCCGGTTGACAGCCAGGGAAATACCATTGTTACCTATAAGGTATCAATAACGGATGAAGCATCAAACAGGAATGAGACAAAATCAATAAATGCAGGTTCCAGTATAATTTTACAGGCAGCGGGAAAGAGAGGCTATCGGGCAGATTGGAAGGACCAGACAGGAAAAACCTATGTAGATGGCACTGCGGTGACAATAGAGGGTGATTGCAGCTTTGCAGCTGTGTACACGAAAATTTCCGTTACTGATGTAAAGGTAACCGTTTCAGCTGTGGAGCTTGAAACCGGTAAGATGGTTAAGGCAACGGTTATGGTATTACCGGCTGATGCCGCAGATACATCTGTTACATGGTCAAGCAGTAATCCGGCTGTTGCAGCTGTGGACAGCAAAGGAGTTATCACTGCAAAGGCAAAGGGTTCTGCGGTTATCACTGCCACCTCCAATGATACAAAGATATCCGATTCTGTGACCATTACAGTGAAGGAAGCATCAAAACCGGTAGAAGGAAGCTCGGAGGAAAGAGATATTAAGGCATCCTCTATTTCGTTGACAGCCAGTGTGAAAGGAGCAGGCAGTGTACCGGTAAAAGGAACCTATAAGCTGGCACCAAAGAAGAGCATGACCCTTAAGGTTGCATTTGCACCGGAGAATGCGGTAAAAGAAAAGGTGACCTTCAAGAGCAGCAATACAAAGATTGCCAAGGTAAATGCAAAGGGTAAGATTACGGCAGGCAAAAAGGCAGGAAAAGCAACCATTACCGTTACTTCGGAGAATGGACTTAAGAAAACTTTCAAGGTCCAGGTTATGAAGAAAGCAGTTACAAAGGTTAAGATTAAGGCATCAAAGAAAACCATTAAAGTAAAGAAAACACTTCAATTAAAGGCAGTAACCTCTCCAAGTAAAACCAAGGCCAGCAATTCCGTATATTGGAAGTCAAGTAATTCAAAGATTGCAACGGTATCTTCCACAGGTAAGGTGAAGGGAGTTAAGAAAGGAAAGGTTAAGATTACTGCGATTGCAACAGATGGAAGCGGTAAAAAAGCGGTAGTCACGATTCGGGTGAAGTAGCTCTTATTTAGGATTATATAGGAAAAATAAAAAGTACTAGTATAATTATAGGAAAAACGGTATAATAATCCAGTATACTATTATTAGATAGTTGTAAAATGTATTTTTCAAAATGTGAGTTACACAGATGTAACAGATTTATATTTGTAGGACGTATGAGAAAAAGGTTCAGTGAACCTTTTTTGAGTGTAGACGGTTTGAAGACAAATTTGCTGCATTTGTGCAACGCAGGCTTTCAAAAAATCAGTTTTGCAATTATCCATAAGCATTATATCAAGGAGGAGATAGTTTAATGAACAAAATGAAAAAAGTTGTTACAAGTACATTTACTGTGCTGATGTTCTGCTTTCTGTTTGCCAATGTGCTGACAGTCCATGCAGAGACAGAGCCTGTAGATGGTAAGGTTTACATCAATTATGGCTATGATGTAAAAGGGAATGTGAAGGAACAGAAAAAAATGCGGATATCCACATATGCAGATGATGTTTCTGATTTTGATGTGAGATATGGAAGCGGTGATAAGATTTCCAATCTGAAGGTTAACAAGAAAGGATTGGAAGCACAGATAGTTTATACCTATAACAATACAGACTACGGAAGTGCTACAATTGGTATATATGCCACAAAGCCAGGCACTTATAAGGTGAGCTTTGACGTGGTAAACAGTGCAAATCAGAGGCGGGGCCGCTATACGGTACAGGTACAGGCTGTTAATTCATCTGGGCTGATTAAGAAGGCAGTCTTTGGAAAGCAGACAGTGGTTTCTAATACAGCATCCATTAAGAAGGGTGTAAAGAAGAATTCTTATAAAGAATCCTGCAAAGTGAAGGGAGCTTCAGGAAAATTCAAGATAACCGCAAACAGCCAGTATAAGATAACCGGCATAATAGTGGTTTCGGTTGATAAGAATGGAAAGTATACCTATAAAAAGTTTAAGAATGGCAAGAAGCTTACCTTATCCAAAAATTATGAGTCAACCTCCACGAATGCCAATGATGGAACAAAGAGCCGTTCCGCTAAGAAAAAGACTTACATTTATGTATCTTATAAGGACAAGTTTTTAGGAGATTCTGTCACCTATTCCATCTCCAGTGCAAGGGGAAGAAAAGAAGTAAAGTGTGTCGAAAAGAATGCTTTTAGTGGCAGGAGAACAACATCCTATAGCCGCTATCTAGGTGCAACGATTACTTTATGGCAGTATTAACAGGGGGTGAAGAGAATGAAGAAATTTTCAAATAAATGTAAGCTGTCAGCCATGGTGATTGCATTGGCAGCAGCCATGGTAATTCCAGGCGTGGTTTCGGAAGCTAAGACCATTAATAAGAAGGTTACAGAGGACAAAGTCTGCTACACCGTAGGTGATGAAAGCATGTTATATAATGTTGCCGGGCTTAAGATTAACAATAAGTCTGTCAAAAAGTATAAGAAAAAAATTAAAACAGTTGTCACAGATACAGACCCATCCGCATTTTATTACCAGACAAAGGCATACTTTAAAGATAGTGATGCGTATGTACAGTATGATGACTATAGAAATGCAACTACCAATGCAAGGAAATACCTGGGAAGCAACGATTATACTCTGCGCTTTTTAAAGGCGGGAACCTATACGGTTTCATGGGTAAAGTATGAAAAAGAAGATTTGGACATGAATTATTCGACCAGCAAAAAGGTAAACGGTAAAACCGTTTCCTATTATAAATTAACGGATAATGATGGAAAGCAGAGCAGCGAATTATATGAGGAAAAGAAGACCAGCGGTGGGGATACCTATTATCAGGGAGTTTCCAGTAAGAAGATTTATGCAGATACTTCGGTTGATGGCTGGAGCTGTGTGGCTGCCACAATTAAAACAGGGGCAGATAAAAAACAGTATGTTTATTGCCAGCCCCGTAATGTGATTAAAACTACTTATAGCAGGCAGTATAAGGTGTTAAAGACAAACAAAGCAATTTCTTCTGTACAGTTAGGAAAAACAAAGCTGACCCGAGCTGACAGTAACAGCGCTTACAGCTACTCTTCTTCCTCAAGCAGAGCCTTTTTATCCGGAAGCAGCGGCAAGCTTACGGTTAAGGCAGCCGATAAGAATTACAGTATAACAAGTATTCTGGTGCTGACTTATGACAAAGAGGGAAAACCGGTATATACAATAGTAAATAATAAAAAGAAAATCAATTATGGCGTGAATAAGAGCAGGAGGTCGAATACATATAATTCTCCTTATTACTCATACTCTAGTAATAGTGTTTCTCTTTATAAGCCAACCACAGTCTATGTATTCTATAAGAATAAATTTACCGGTTCGTTTAGCAGGGTAAACAGTATATCAAAGAATAAGTCTGGAAATACAGTATTTTCAATGACATATCGGAATGCTGGGGACACAAAGGATACTACTGTTACAACCTCTTCTATATCTTCTGATTGTTCCGTTTCTTATACCTTCTATAAGAAATGATAATATAACTGTTTTGGGCAATATAAAAGGACTGTCTCCTATAGGCGGAGCCTCATAGGGAAGTAAATAAAATTTTCGGAGAAACCGGCGTGGCGAATATCACGCCGGTTTCTCAGTTGTCATGCAATTTTTGAATCCCCTTCCAGGTATAATGTGCCAGAAAAATGAACAGGTCCATGATAGCGATATACTCTGCAAAAAAGAGCAGAACAGGTCTTTCAAAATCAAAAAATACAAAGGAGGATGTCAAAAACATATAAGACAGAAACTGATTTTTCAGGAAAGCATAAAGGCCATATCCGGCAACCAAGGCCGCAGTTATGCGAAGAAGGATTCGCAGCAGTTTTGAGGCAACTGGTCCGGTGACTTTGCGCACCATGCCAAGAATCATATTCCAGTGTAGGCCAAGATGCAGGGCCATCAGCACAAACCCCCAAAATGCAGAGAGCACATGTAACGGTCTTGCCAAAGCGATACCGCCGGAAATCGGCAGGAAAGCAAAAACTTTTCTGGAAAGAATGATTCCACTCACCGTTAAACCGAACATGGAGAGCAGTAGAGTGAAATTTATCACTGCCTGCAAAATACGCATAGGAGTATATTTCCCTTTGAAAAGATGGCTATGCCAGTTTCGGTTCAGAATATGATGAGCAATCCATAAAATAAGCATACCCGCTCCGAGCCATTCATGTGCAGAATCCCCAGTGAGTTGCCGTGCCATGAGAAATAATAATAAGACCGTCATTATTATATCAATGACTATTTTGCATATAAATTTTCTCTTCATTGAAAACATTCCTCTCCTTTGCAGTTTTGTAAATAAGTGTCTGCCTGTTGTCATTATTCTGATGTCAAATTCAGGCTATTTACCCAATTTACAACCTCGCTCTCTGCTTTTGATACACTGTTTCGCGAAATAGAAAGTCCATCAAAAATAACAGTTGCATTCGGTTGTAATTCAGAAATTGTGTGAATCGTTCCGGAAAAGCCGCTACCGCCGTGGGTGGTAAATGGAATAATGGTTTTGCCGCTGAAATCATATTTTTCGAGAAAAGTATACAGCGGCATCGGAAGATCCGCGTTCCAGTTCGGATAACCTAAGAAAATCACATCATAGCTGTCGGGATTTTCAATCTGCGTTGCAAGCTCCGGTCTGGCATTATCCGCTTTTTCATCATAGGCAAACTCTAAAAGGGGACTGTGTGTTGTGGGATATTCCTGTACCGTTTCAATAGCGAACAGTTCACCTCCTGTTTCGCACTGAATAATCTGCGCAATGTACTCGTTATTGCCCAAAACCTCGCCGTTCACTGCAACACGGCTCGCACCGGATACTGTGTCCACACCGTCCGTTTCCATGACGGAGAAATAAACAATCAGAATATTACTGTTTCCTGTTTCTGCTGTCTCCGGAGTTTCTGTCCCGTCATCTGTGGGTTCTGCTGTGCTTTCGGTACTGCTGTCTCCGGGTTCCGTTATCGAAATCCCAACCTCTGCTTCTGCTGGTGTATTCTCCACAGTATTTTGATTATTGTTTCCGCAAGCTGCCAGAGAAAGCACCAGCATAACAGAAAGAAATAAGACTGTTATTTTTTTCATATGATTTTGCTCCTTTACTTTTTATTGTCCTATATTTCAACAGATGCTTTTACCTATCCGGTATGCTTCCTGCATGGCAGGATTTCTTTGAATATCGCCAAGCTGCCAGGCTCCTGCGCCATAGATAATGCCCTTCTCCTTCGCTCCCGGCAGACATTCTATGTAACCGCGCAGTCCGTCAATTGTTCGTTCCATTGCGGCTTTCCCATCGGCGGCAGTAGCAATCAGGTAAAATTCTTTATTTTCCAGACCAGCTTTCTGAGCGCCGCCCAAAGTGCGGTCAATCATAGTTTTCATCTGTGCACACATGGTGTAGAAATATACGGGAGTAGCCAGCACAATCACATCTGCATCCCGCATTTTCGCAATGACCTGTTTCATATCGTCCTGTTTCACGCAATGTCCCTTTGTTTTACAGGCATAGCAGGCGGAGCAATAGTCAATGGTAAGCTCTGCGAGCCGGATTTTGTCCACCAGATTACCCGCTTCTTCTGCCCCTTTCCTGAACTGATTGCAAAGTGTGTCTGAATTGCCGCCCTTACGCGGGCTGGATGAAATAATTAATACTTTTTTACTCATTTTCAGTCTGAGCTCCTTTCTCATTTATGGTTGCTCCATAATAGCCTTCTTTATTCTACAAATCCATTTTCTGTCAGATAAGTGAGAATACCCTCTGTATCAGATGCCTTCGTAAATAGGCCATCATGGACATTTGCGTCCACAGCATTTTCCCGTACAAATTCCATGGAATTTTCAAACTGCTCTGTATCCATAGAAGCAGACTGTGCAAAGGGGTAAATTTCCACATCGCTTAAGTCATAATTTTCTAGAAAAGTGCCGATAATCATCGGAGCCGTATGCCACCAGATGGGATAACCGATAAAGATTGTGTCATATTCTTCAATGGAATCCGGCAGATTGGCAATCTCCGGGCGGGCGTTTTCATCACGTTCCACCAAAGCAACATCACCACATTCCTCGTAATCGGTAGGATATGGATTTACCGGTTCGATTTCAAACAAATCCCCATTTGTCTGCTCCTAAATTATCTTCTGTAGATTCGGTCATCGATGGTTCCGCCGCTGTTTTTACGTTTTCCAATAGACCAAGTTCCGAAATCCATTCGTCAAGCTGGCTTGTTCCACTAATCCGTCTTTCCCCATATACCGCTAAACCGTCACAGGAATTAAGGAATGTCGGCATTGTCTCGTCAATGTCACTTCCGCCACTGGTACAGAACGGAATAATGAGTTTTCCAGTCAGATTATAGCTTTCCAAAAACGTGTTGATAGGGGCCGGTGTTGCGTGCCACCATACCGGATAGCCCACAAACACAATGTCGTACTCGTCCATATTGGGGACGGTATTGGTGAGCAGAGGTCTGTCATTATTTCTGATTTCACGGTTAGATTCCTGATACACGTCGGAATAGCCATCCTGAGCTGCAATTTCAAATAAGTCACCTCCGGTTTTTTCGCTCAAAGCAGTCGCAACATTTTTTGTTGTACCGGAATAGGAAAAATAAGCAACCAGTACTTTAATGTCAGACCCGGAAAGGATTTCTTCTTTCACCTCCTCAACCTGTGAATCGTTCAGAGAATTATCCGATAAGTTCCTAAGCATTGCCGGATAACGATAGATGTTATACCCTGCGAAAGCAAGTGCGATAATAACCAACACTGCAATTCCTGCAATCACCTTTTTTTTACGCTTCATTGTCATCCCTCCTTACATACATTCCATTAAAGTGCTAAAAAGTTTTTATTTGACGCTGAAAGAAAATAAAAAAGCTATGCAATCGGCGAACCTTTTGCATAGCTTTTTTATTTTTCCGTTTACCTGGCATAAGGTATAGTTACGGATAATAAATTCGTTTTTTTATCCCAAAGATGCAAATAATGCAGCAATTTCATCCGGAGACAGATTTTTATTTGAATCAGCAGAAGGATTTGCGGCAGCTGCCACTGTGTTCTTTGGATTTTCCTTTTTAGGTGCAGGGTCGGCAGCCGCAAATAATGCGGCAATTTCATCTGGTGAGAGCTGCTTGTTTGGATTTTCATCTAAGGTATTAATATCGGTAGGGATATTGGTCTCAAAGGATATCTCTTCTTCTGGTTCGGATTTTCCAACAACAGTAAAGGTTGGAGTAAAGGAAGCTTCTTCCTTCTTATCCGGGGTTGGTTCGGTAGCAGCAAACAGGGCAGCAATTTCGTCTGGAGATAACATATCATTCGGATTTTTGTCTGGCGGAAGGGAAACAGACGGGGTATCGTTTTCCAGACCGGCTGTATCTTCTGTCTCCAATAATTCCGCAGTTATCTGGTCAAGTGTATCATTTGTGGTTTCTGTCTGCATCGATGCAGATGGAGAAATCAATTCTTCTAGCTCATCGGCAGGAATATCGGCATCAATACTTGGTGAAATAATCGGTTCTTCCGGGTCATCGGCAGGAATATCGGCATCAATACTTGGTGAAATAATTGGTTCTTCCAGGTCATCGGCAGGAATATCGGCATCAATATTTGGCGAAAGGATAGGTTCTTCCAACACCTGCGGTTCCGGCATCGGAATCTGAACCTGTTTGATGCTGCTGGAAACATTTTGAAGCTCATGGGCTATATTATTGAGCTGTAATCCCATTGTCTCATTGATTCCGTTTGGCTGGGATTTTAAATAAGCAACAATATCTTCCAGTACGGAAATAATCTCTGCATTGTTTGGCTGAATCTGGTCAAAGCCCTGAATCAGGGTTTCACTTAACTGATTCCGCAAATCTTTGATAGTGGAGATAAGCTTCGTAGTGTTGTTCTGGTCATATTTTATGATTAACTTGGTTGCTTTATTTTGCAGATTGGATAAAGAGGAAAGATTCTTATACAATGTCATCTGACTTTCTGCATAGTTATCCTCCAGCCGTGTGATTACCTCTGCAGTCTGCTTTGTATAAAGATAAGTGGCCTTCCCTATCTGTGACTGGGAACTATTTATTGCCTCTAGCTGGGTTGAAATATCATCGAGACATTCCTTAATATGGACATTTGAGGATTTGCTCTTCATCGTAGAAAGGGCAATCAGGTTTTGTGTCAGAATAAATGCAGTTATTAAAAATAGAACGCTCATTCCGGCAACAGCAAAAATAATGTCATGGTACAGAATCAGTGTATAAATTAGTGCAATTCCGGTTGTGAGAGCAGCAAGCACAGAAAGTGCCAGTTTGTTGTTTTGTTTGTTCATAGCAGGATACCTCCGTTTGTAACTTCCCCATATAATGTATAAATTTACCAAAAAGCAACACATTATTTAAGTATTATACATGAAAAAGGAGAATTCGTAAAGAATAACTGTGTCTTGTTATAATGGGAAAAGGAATGGGATTTTGGGATAGAAAAAGGAGATGTATTTTGCAGGTTTTTCTGTTATAATAATGGCTGGAAAGTAAACCATGCAACAATTGGCAGCAGAGACATTGGTGATGTATATGAAAGAGAAAAGAATGAGAAACAGTACGAACAAAAGAGTGATATTGCCACTATCCATTATATTAGTATTCTGTATTTTGGGTAGTATCGTTTTTTTTGTGTCGGAAAAAATTTCAAAGGAGATGTCTCAGGCGGCAATTCAGAATCTCAGCGAAAACTTAAATTTGATTAAATGTACCATAGAGTCTATTTGGAATAAAGAAGCGGAATTTCAGAAGCTAATGGCACAGGAGGTTGCTATGGCAGATGATCCGGAGAGCTATGTACGTTCCCGCCAGAAGAACCAGACCATGGTAATGATATCGTGGATTGCCACAGGAGAAACAAAAGGAATTTCTAATACCGGAGAAGATTTTTCCGAGGAGGAAATGGGCTTTGTCTGGAGTGAGATTATGGAGGGGATGGAAGTATCCAGTTCTTATCTCAATTATATGGGAGCATGGGCTTATACTATGAAATGTCCAGTGGTAAAAGACGGCAGGGAAATTGGGGCACTCTATGTAGAATATACGTATGATTCTTTGGATAAATCCCTTCCCGATGGATTTTATAACAAAAAAGCCATGCTCTATATTATGGATGCGAAAACAGAGAGATTTGTCTTAAAACCGAAGGGCATGGGTGAGCGGAGTGCAGGACACCTGAATTTAGAGGATTTTTACAGGGCAAATAATATTCATGAAAAGTCCATCCGTGCGGAGATTAAAAACTGTGTGAAAAACAGGGAAAATATCATGTTTTATCATGATATCCGGGGGAAAAGTTCACTGAATTTTGTGTGGATGGTAAACAATGATACAATCTGCCTGATTGGCTATGTACCAACAGAAGCCATTCAGCAGGAGGGCAAGACAGTCAATTACAATATTTTCATTGTTGTGGCTGTGATGATGGGGGCATTTATACTCTGTTGCCTCCTATATTCCTTTAATCAGAGGCAGCAGAGAAGAGTTATGCGGGAGAGAGAAGCAGAAAGGGAACGTTATAACAAAGAACTGACCGAGGCATTACATGCGGCACAGCTTGCCAGCAATGCTAAGACGACCTTTCTGTCCAATATGTCCCATGATATCCGTACACCGATGAATGCAGTGATTGGCTTCACTACCTTGTTGGAAAAAGATGCGGAAAATGCAGATAAAGTTCGGGAATATACGAAAAAGATCATGGCATCCGGACAGCATTTGCTCAGCCTGATTAATGATATTTTGGAGGTTTCCAAGATTGAAAGCGGGAAGGTAGTGCTTGCTGAGGAGGAGTTTGCACTAAATAAGTTGATATCTTCCATAGATGCCATTATCCGTCCGATGGCAAGTGCAAAAGGTCAGGAATTTCATGTAGAAATTATGGATGTGAAGCACGAGTGCCTGCTGGGGGATGAGACGAGAATCAATCAAATTTTGATTAATCTGCTTTCTAATGCAGTCAAATATACACCGGAGAAGGGGAATATCTGGTTGCGTTTTATTGGACGGAAACAACATGCCAGCCAGTTTGAGCGTATCTGTATTGAAGTAGAGGATGACGGATATGGGATGACGCAGGAATATCTAAAGACCATCTTTGATGTGTTTACCAGGGCGGAAAATAGTACGACGAATAAGGTGCAGGGCACTGGGCTTGGTATGGCAATTACTAAGAATATTGTGGAACTGATGGGAGGTACCATTGATGTTTTCAGTGAAATAGATAAGGGTAGTCTTTTTCGGGTAGAAATCGAATTCAGAATATCGGAAAGCCAGGCAGATAAGATGTTTTGGAAAAAAAGCGGGATAAGCCGCATTTTGATTGTGGATGAAAACGTGCAGGAAATCAAAAATATACAGACATTGATGGGTGACATGGGCATTTTGACAGATACTGCGATTCATGCGGAGGAGGCACTGAAGATGATACAAGATGCCGGCAGTATGGAGCAGAGCTATCATTTGGTGCTGCTGGATTGGGAGACGCAGGATGCTGGCTATATACAGATGGCGGAAAGAATTAGAAGAACTCTGCCAGAAACATCCATTCTTCTGCTGATGACAGACCATAATGAAGATTCTATGGATGATATGGCAGAAATCCTCCAGTTTGGATATACGGGAGATATTGTAAAACCTGTTTTTGTGTCAGATCTAAAAGAAAAAGTCATGGAAATACAGGCAGAAGAGTCTGGAAAAGGCATCGCTTCCGAACAAGGGGAAGAAAATATTTTGCAGGGATTGCATTTTCTTGCTGCGGAGGATAATGAAATCAATGCTGAAATTCTTTTTGAAATTTTATCGATGGAGGGTGCAAGCTGTGAAGTTGCAGGAAACGGCCAGTTAGTACTGGAACGCTTTATAGAGTCTGAAGAAGGGAAATTTGATGCAATTCTTATGGATGTCCAGATGCCGGTCATGAACGGTTATGATGCAACCAGAGCGATTCGGGCACTGCCGCGGAAGGATGCCGCTGAGATACCTATTTTTGCAATGACAGCTAACGCTTTTGCGGAGGATGAGAAAGAGGCGCTGCAGGCAGGAATGAATATTCATTTAGCGAAACCAATTGATATGGATGCCTTAAAAAAGGCGGTAAAGCAGTATGTTTATAAGGAGGATGAAAAGTAAATGAAGAATACAAAGGACATTATAATTCAAATGGGCAGAAAACGATATAAGAGGATAACGGCAGTATGCCTGCTGGGAGCATTGGTGTTTTTAATAACGGCATGTGGGAAGGAACAGGATGCTGATGTGAATTTAGTGGTTTCCGAAGAAAACAGCGGCCGCTGTGTCCGGCTGTTTAGTCCCATGGAAAAGACAGACCCGGATGCGGAGAATGTGGCGAGAAGTGCTGCCGATAAGACGATTCATATGGCAGAGGAAGAACTGGATTTAACAGTAGATTATATAACCTATACTGCGGAAGATTATCAGGATATGACCTATGATGATGTGACTCTGAGCAGGGCGCGTAATAATATGGATGATCTCTATCTGCTTAATCCGGATACCATCCGGACTCTGGGTGAAGAGGGGAAACTGATGGATCTGTCAGAACTTGAATGTGTAAAAAATCTGCGGGATGTGGTTAAAACAGCCAATACGATTGATGGAAAACTGGTAGCAATTCCTCAGGAGGTAGTGGCTTATGGTCTGTTTATTAATAAGGATATGTTTGACCAGTACAATCTGAAATTGCCGGAGAAGCCGGAGGAATTCCTGGAATGTTGTAGAGTATTTAAGGAAAATGGAATCGAGACACCAGTAGGAGCAAACCGTTGGTGGCTGGAGACATTCGTCCTGGCGCAGGCATATGCAGATTTATACAATGGAGGAAATACGGAAGCAGAAATTGCAGCGCTTAATTCTGGAGAAAGCAAGTACAGTGATTATATGCGTGCCGGTTTTGAGTTTCTGCAGGAAATGATTGACTGTGGCTATATTGATGCAAAGAAGGCTTATGTGAGTGAAGCGATTGAGGGGGAAGGTGCAGATTTCCTGGCACAGAAAACGCCTATTGTGATGGCGTACTGGGGAGCTGCTAATACGGATACGGCGTATGGAAATCCGGATTTTAATATGCAGGTTATCGGTTTTCCAAGCAGTCGCGGACAGATGCCGGTAATGCCCATGACGGGGTATGGGATTGGAGCGGATGCTGAGAATAAGGAAGATGCCATGCGTGTTCTGGAAGTGACGCTTTCTGATGAAGCGCTTCAGGTCTATGCAGAAACCAATAAAGTGATTTCTCCGTCTAAAAACGTGGAGGTGGATTGTATTCCTGCCTTACAGCCATTGAATGACAGGATTCAGGAGAATGTTTATGTTCTGGGAGCCAATGCTGGAATGAGAGTGGAGCAATGGGGAAATACCTGCCTGATTGTGAGGAAACTGTTAAATGGAGCTACGGTGGATGAGTGTATGGAGGAATTTGATAAATTGCAGGAGCAATCCCTGGCAAAGTAGAGCGGGTATTGCTTTAGGTAATGTTATAATTTTTCTGAAGAGGTTATTAGAATGAATCATTTTAAATTAGTATCACAATACGCCCCTACAGGCGACCAGCCCCAGGCTATCGAAGAATTAGTAAAAGGTTTCAAAGAAGGCAACCAGTTTCAAACCCTTCTTGGTGTCACTGGCTCCGGAAAGACCTTTACCATGGCGAATGTAATCGCACAGCTGAACAAACCGACGTTGATTATTGCCCATAATAAGACGCTGGCTGCCCAACTATATAGCGAATTTAAGGAATTTTTTCCGGAGAATGCAGTGGAATACTTTGTCTCCTACTACGACTATTACCAGCCGGAGGCATATGTGCCATCCACCGATACTTATATTGAGAAGGATTCCTCTATCAATGATGAGATTGATAAGCTGCGGCATTCGGCAACCGCAGCGCTGATTGAACGGAAGGATGTTATTGTCATTTCTTCGGTATCCTGCATCTATGGTATTGGTTCGCCGGAGGATTATGAGGAAATGATGCTTACGCTCCGGACCGGAATGACCTATGAATGGGACAAGCTGATTTCAGATTTGATTGATATTCAATATGAACGGAATGAAATGGACTTCAAACGGGGAACCTTCCGGGTACATGGGGATGTGCTGGAGATTCTTCCGGTTTCCACCTTTGAGGATGCCATCCGCATTGAGTTTTTTGGAGATGAGATTGACCGTATGGTGGAATTTGATCCGCTTACCGGTGAGGTAAAAAGAGGGATTAACTGTGCATTTATTTTTCCGGCATCCCATTATGTTGTGGCACAGGACAAGATTGAGCGTGCTGTGGAGGAGATTGAAGCAGAGCTGGAACAGCAGATTGCCTACTTCAAAGAAAACGACAAGCTGCTTGAGGCACAGAGAATCAGTGAACGGACACATTTTGATATGGAGATGTTAAAGGAGACTGGTTTTTGTTCCGGTATTGAGAACTATTCCAGACCATTGGCTGGATTAGAGCCGGGGGCAACTCCGAATACGCTGCTGGAATTTTTTAAGGATGATTTTTTGATGATTATAGATGAGTCCCATATAACGGTGCCGCAAATCCGGGGTATGTATGCGGGAGACCGTTCCAGAAAGCAGACATTGGTGGATTTTGGTTTCCGTCTTCCCTCTGCCATGGATAACCGCCCGCTGCGGTTTGATGAATTTGAGGAGAAGCTGGACCAGGTTATGTTTGTATCTGCTACACCATCGGATTATGAGGCAGAGCATGAACTGTTAAGGGCAGAACAGTTAATCCGGCCAACCGGGCTTCTTGACCCGTTGATTGAGGTGAAACCGGTGGAGGGACAGGTGGATGATTTGCTGTCTGAGGTGAACAAGGAAGTAGAAAAAGGCAATAAGATATTAGTAACTACCCTGACAAAGCGGATGGCAGAGGATTTGACAGATTATCTGCGAGACCAGGGTGTTAAGGTAAAATATCTCCATTCCGATATTGATACCTTAGAGCGGATTGAGATAGTACGTGACCTGCGTATGGGTGTTTTTGACGTGTTAGTGGGAATCAATCTGTTGAGAGAGGGTCTGGACATTCCGGAAATTACACTGGTTGCAATTTTGGATGCGGATAAGGAGGGATTTCTCCGTTCTGAAACCTCACTGGTACAAACGGTTGGGCGTGCTGCCCGTAACAGCGAAGGCAGGGTTATCATGTATGCAGATGAGATTACCCGTTCCATGCGCGTGGCGATTGATGAGACAAACCGCAGACGTCAGATTCAGGATGCATATAATAAGGCGCACGGGATTACTCCAACCACAATACAGAAATCAATCCGTGACCTGATTACCACTTCAACAGATGAGGATGTTGAAGCCTTGAATGCGAAGCTGCAGGAGAAGGACATTGAATCTATGACCAAGAAAGAGCTGCAGGCAGAGATTAAGAAATATACAAAGAAAATGGAGACGGCGGCGGCAGAGCTTAACTTTGAGATGGCGGCCGAATATAGAGATAAGCTCAAGGAATTAAAGGTAACACTCAGGGATTATGATGCGTAGCTAGTATATTATTTTACAAACAGGGAATTTTGACTGCTTGTATTATGCATTCCTATTTTCTGAAACTGGTTATCTGTCTGAAAAACTGGTTATTCACCCACAAAATCCTCATTTTATAAAAGAATAGGGTATTATATCATAAAAGATAGCCGTATAAGGAGGAAATGCTGGATGAAAACTAGGCGATTCAAACGGGAAGGATACAAAAATAAGCTGCTCCTTTGCCTGTGTATTGTTGCAATACTGATATTACAAGGATGCACATATGCGGACACATTGTTAAATAAATTCACCCATGGCGACATGGCTGGTGTCACGACTAACTGTAATGTATTCTCAGTGGATGGAACATTGGGCTCGCATAATTTTATTTGTGAAAATAGTACGAATACATATGTTTATCATAACAACGCAATATGTGATTATGATTCAATGGAGGAATTAGTACAGGTAGAAGATTTAGAATTTATGGCTTGTAATAATGATGTACTATATTACGCAACGGCGAATCAGGGAGGAGAATTGTATAGCTATAGCTTTTCAGAAAACAAAAATACATTTATTACCGACGAATATAGAATTATCGGTATGAAAGCACATGACAATGATGTTTTTGTGTCCGGAAGAATTAATGATGGGAATAATGGAAGAAAAGAGGATTATCAATATGATTTAATATACTACCACGGAAGTGAAGAAGGTATTAATGTAAGTGAATGGGCAGCAACACACACAGAAGTAAATACCACGGAGGATTATGGGATATTTGAGTTTGAGGGGTACGATATCGCCGCAGACCATTGGTTAGGGGAAGAAAATCCACAGCTTGTCTTTGTGGAACATGCGGATGGTTTTCAATATTCCTGTTATGGATATAATACCTATGCTAAAATACAGGAGAAATATCTTCGACTGAGCTTTGATGTAACCTGCAGATATCTTGGTATAGAGGAGGAAATTCCGGAGATTGTGGAGACAGATTATGATTATGCTGAGGCAGGATTATCGGCATCCCAGATTGGTTTTTATAATAACCATGCATATATGATAGCACAATATGGGAAAGGGACTCCAGGATATCAGGAAAACCCCACAAAGGATTTTAAGGTTCTGGATGCCTTTTATGAATTTTTTCCGGAGACGGGAGAATGTAAAATGCTTTACAAAGTCCAGGAAGGAGAGCAGATTGCCGGTTTTTGTTGTGAAAAGAACTGTTTATATCTGTTGCGGAATGATGGGGTGTACCGGTATGATTGGGAAACCGAAAATGAAAAGTGCATATTTGAAAATCTGAATTATGAGTGTCTTTCCTTTGAATATTTTCATGATAAACTTTTCATTTTCAGCAGCCCGTACTCCGTTCATTCCCAGGTTGAATTGTTGTCTGTGGTGGAGTGAATTTAATGGTCGGATTTGCCGCGCCTATCCTCCAGTGGATAATTTGCACGGAAATATTCCCCCATGAAGCTTGTCACCTTTTTTGCACCGTTGAGATTTAAATGGTCGCCTCCGTCCTTGGTATCCTTATTCCAATTTATTTTAATTCCTTTGTCAAGATTTAAGTCAATATAATCAATGCTGTGGGAATCTGCCCACTCTTTCACACCATTATGCTTTTTGTAGTTCCAGTTTTTTGGCGATGGTGTGCTTACCAAAAGAAGCTCTGCCTGGTTTTCTTCACAAAGGGTAATGATTTGCTCCAGATAAGAAGAAATGTCCTTCTTGACAGTCTTTTTTTTCTTAGTTTTTTTCATATATTTGCCGCCTTTATAGGGTATTACATTCTTTCTTACAATGAACCCTTTTTGTTTTCTGCGTCGCTCATCCCGGCTTTTTGGCAGCAGCTTTCGGGCAGCCTTTTTCCAGGCTGTGTGATTTGCAAATACAGGAAGGGTGTCCGTTAAATAGTTCATGACTAAATCCGGATTCTCCTCCTTTGATTTCAAATCGCGAAACAGACAGTTGGTTTCCAGTACAATAACCTTTGGAGATTGGGTTTCAAAGACATCCTTTAAAATTGCGTAGGTATCGCAGACTTTTTGTGCCGCTGTACCGCACACATAGGATGTATAGCCATATTTGGAGTATAAATGCCGGGGAGAAAAAGCGGCATAGCTTTCACTGTCACCGAAAAAGAGTACATCCAGACTGTTGTCAGGCTCTGCTTTTATGTCTGCGGTTTTTACACTGACAGAAAGGGAGTCATATACATAAAGACCATCCTTTCGCTGAAAAAAGAATGAAATTATAATAAGCAGTATAACAAGGCCAAGTAAGAACCCTGTGCATTTCAATAAATTCCTGTGTGTTTTCAATGTTTGATTCCTCCATTAAAGCAGCCGGTATCTAATAGGCGGCATAAATCATATCTACTACCGTATAACCAGCGCCATAGGCACCAAATATTACGATACAGAGAATAACGGCATACCAGAAGCTCCATCTGAGAGGAAGGTTGAAGGAAGCAATTTTCTCCCGGATGGAAATACCCTTTTCATGAATAATGTCCACAATGAGTACAATTAATATTCCTCCAAGTGAAAGAAGAATGTCATAGTTGTCCAAACCAAAGTCCATTTCCTTCAGCACAGAAATATGGAAGCTGGTAAAAATCCTTCCCAGCATGTGGAAGCCCTGGGTAATACTGCTGGAACGAAAGAATAATTCCCCCACATTAACAATTATAAAAAGCTTTAATGCGGTAAGAAGACGCCAGCCCATTTTTTCTGTGTGTATGTTCTTTCGCTCAATAAATTTTTCTATTGGCGCTTCTGTTATATTTTCAATAAAAATCAATACAAAATAGTACATGCCATAAAACAGATATGTCCATCCGGCTCCATGCCAGATACCGTTTGAAAGCCATACAAAAAACAATGCAATAATTGGTGCCACAAATTTGCTGATGCCAATGCCCCAGACACCCTTCACTTTTTTGGCAAGCTTTTTAACAGGCTTTGCCAGGGAGAGTGGATAGAATATATAGTCTTTCAGCCATCTTCCCAGGGTAATATGCCATCTGCGCCAGAAGTCAGAGGCATTTTTGGCAAAAAATGGCTGGCGGAAATTCTCCGGGAGCCTCACACCGAATATTTCGCCGCTTCCCAGTATGATGTCCATACATCCCGAAAATTCTGTATAGAGCTGAATGGTATAACAGACTACTGCAACAGCGATTGCTGAACCATCGTATTTTTCGTAGTCTCCAAAGATTTTGAAGATTACAGGGGCAAGTCTGTCGGCAACCATCATTTTTTTGAACAGACCCCACAAAATCCGCTGGTATCCGGATACCAGATTGCTATATTCAATGTTCTTTCCGGCATAGAGGGGCTCAGCTGTTTCAGAAAATTTGCTGATGGGCCCCTCCATGATTTGTGGGAAAAAGCTTAAGAACAGGGCAACCTTTGCCAGATTTTTCTCAGCCGTGATAGTTCCTCTGTATACGTCTGTCATATAGGATATGGATTCCAGTGTATAGTAGGATATTCCAATAGGGGCAATGAGAGTAAGTCCGAATACCTTTAAGTATTTGAATACAATCAGCATTCCAAGTGTAACCGCAATGCCGCCGGCAAGAATATAACGTTTCTTTTTTGTCAGTTGTTTTCCTTTTACAGATGCATGTTCAGAGACATAGGCAAGAAGCCTGCCTGTGCCATAGGTGGCAAATGTTGCTATGAACAGATATAGAATCAGCCATTTGCTGACCATCCAGAAAAACACATAATCGGCAGTAAGAAGCACCAGCCAGCGGAAGCGGGCTGGTGTAAGCTGATATAAAAGAATTACAACAGGTAGAAACAACAGACTGTAGGTCAGTAAATGATACTCCAATCTAATTTTCCTCCTTTAACCGGCTAATCATATCCCAGAGCTTTGCTGCGGAATTGAAATTGTCGGGCGTCAGCTCAGCCGGAGACACTTCGATATCAAATGCATCCTCAATTTCTGATACAAGAGACAAAATGCCAAAAGAATTTAAAATGTGGTCATCAATTAGTGTGGTACAGTTTGCCACATCTTCTCCCGGTAAAAGCTCCTCTAAAATTTCAATTAATTCTTCCATGTTCTGTTTCCTCCATTCTTCCATTTAATACATTAATTTGTGTCTGGTTTCTTAAAATCTGAATATTTCCATCTGTGTCAACTAAGAGCACCTGTGGCAGCTCCCGGCTTAAAAATAGTGCCATACCCTCTGTTACAGCATAGGCACCACAGCGCTCAAAGACTAAAATGTCACCGATATCGAAGACATCCAGCTCTGCCTGCCGGACCAGCACATCATTTACAGTACATAGTGAGCCACAAATGGTCCATTTTCCGACATTTCCAGGGGTATCCTTGGTTCGTATAATCTGCATATAGGGCTTTTTCATGCCCATCATTTGTCCGTAATAATTTATGTGATGGATACCGCCATCTACAATTACAAAGCCGGTCCCGGCGGTATGTTTAATATCCATAATCTGTGTCATATAATATCCGCAGTCCCATGCCAGAAATCTTCCAAGCTCAATAGAAATGTGTTGATATGAGGTTATGTCTGACAGAGAATGGTTTAACATGTCAAGCTGATGATTTTCGTCAGATGCGGTAAGCTCGGCAGTACTGGCATTTTCAAAATAGGAAACCATAAGACCGGGTCCATATTCCAGCTCTAAGCCGTTTAAATTATATTTATCCACAAGCTGTTTGCCGTAGGCATCCAGTCGTTGTAATTCCTGTTCTATTTTTTGTTCCTTTTTTTGTGTACCGGAGTAATAATGGATTCCGATTACATCCATGCAGTTATCCGTCTGTATCATAGTAAGTACTCGTTCCAGAGTGTCTTCATCCATACCAAATTGATTGCCGCTGGAAAGTCTCAGCAGTATCTTAAGTCTTCTGTCAAGCCGGTCGGCACATTGTCTGAGAATTGTGTAGTGCAGTTCGGATTCTATTGTGTAGATGCCTGCACCATGGCTGTAGGATAGAATTCGTTCCATGGATTCCCTGGTTTTGCTGACTCCTGATACCACAAGCTTTTCAGGGTCTATCTGTTCCCGGATACAGATTTCATATTCGCCTGGGGAGCACACCTCCAGCTTGTCTGTCAGCCGGGAAAGTGCGCCTGCCAAAAAAGGGTTTGCCTTCATAGCAAAGCATAGCTGTGTTCCCGCCGGGAGCTTGCTTCGCAGCAGCGCAACCCGCTTAGACAGATTTTGCATGTCAAATACATATGTGGGTGTTCCGTAATGGGAAGCTATTAATGGAAGCATGTCCTGTCGCATGTAATTCCCCCTTTCATTTCCTCGTTTCGTTCAGATAAAGTTCTTTTATAAGGTTACGGTCCGTTTTTCCGTTTTTTGTGAGAGGAAGGGACTCCACACAGCGGAGAATATTTGGAAGCATATATTCTGGGATTCTTTGTTTCATATCGTTAAGAATCTGCTTCTTGTCCTTACCGCCTACGTAAAAAGCAACAATTTTCCCTTTTTTCTCATCAAAAAAACAGCAGGCATGTTCTACAGTGTGGACACTGTCAAGAACACTTTCGATTTCTTCAAGTTCAATCCGGTGTCCCATATGCTTTATTTGGAAATCCATCCGCCCGGCAAAGTAGAGCATTCCATCGGCTCCGTAGTATGCCAGGTCACCGGTCCGATATATGGTTTCCGGCCAGCTGGGTTGTAATGGGTTTGGTGTAAAGGCCTTTTTCGTAGCGGCAGAAGCGTTGTAATAGCCCAGTGCAAGTGACGTGCCTGCTACGCATAGTTCGCCGGTTACGCCTGATTTGGTATATGGGATTTCGTTGTTGTCAGCATCCAATAAGAATACTCGTTCATTGGTAAATGCCTGTCCCATCGGAAGCTTTTCGTTTTCCGAAAACTCTTTGTCTATAATATAATATGTGCAGTTGCAGGTGATTTCAGTCGGACCGTACAGATTGACGAACATGGCATCCGGATAGTAGGAGCGCCAGATATTTAATTGCTTTATCGGCATCATTTCACCACTGAACATAATTTTGTTGATTTCTGATGGCACCTTGTATTTTAGTCCGTGCAGGCGGTTTAACAGGCAAAGTGCCGATACTGCCCAAATCAGGGTGGTTACCTTGTTGTCGTCTAACATGTCTACCACTGCATTGGGAAACATAAAGTAAGACCTTGGAATGATTATCAGGGTTGCTCCAAGCTTTAGGGTGCTGTAGATATCCTTTACCGATACATCAAAATCAAAGGGTGCCTGGTTACCAATTACGTCATCGCAGGTAATACCAAATGTCTGGGTAAACTGCTCGATAAAATCAATGACGGAACGATGGCAGATTAGAACGCCCTTAGGAATACCGGTGGAGCCAGATGTAAAATTACAGTAAACAGGGTCAGTGTCTGTCAGCTTATGCCGAAGCTGCATAAGCATTGTGTCAGCGGTTTCATCTACTTCCGAACGGAACAATTCTTCTGCATATATAATTGTTTTATTATAACCTGCGTTGTGAAGCTTTTCCGCATGCGCCTCTTCCGTTATTATCACGTCCGTATTTAATGTATCAAGAAGCTGCCGGATTCGGCCGGCAGGAAAAGACGGGTCTACCAGTGTATAAAAACATCCCGCATACAGGATGCCCATAAATGCCTTTAAGGTGATAACACCTTTATCCATAAATACGGCAATTGGTTTTTTGATATCTGTCTGCTTTGCCAGCAGTATGCCGGCTTTTTTCGCATCAGTCAGCAGTTCACTGTACGTACAGGAGGTTTTGTCATCTTTAACTGCTGTCTTATTGGGAAAAGCTGCTGCACTGGCCTCGAGATATTCTAATACATTGTTCATAATTGCCTCCATTATCTATATTGTAAATGGTTGTTTCATATCTTCATTTACTGGTTAAATTATATTAATCGTATTATCTCAAAATATCACAAAATTTATGAAGATACAATAAATATAATCTTAAGAAATCTTAAAAAAAACTTAAGGAATCGGAGATATGGAAAAGACAGGTAGTAAAAATGGGTTGTACTTTTCCTGAATTGTCTGCTATACTCTAATCACTTTTCGTGCACAATAAAGTATTGAGGTGAGAAGAATGAATAACAGAGAATATACGACAGCAGAGCTTTTAAAGAGGTTTCTTCCCTATTACAGGGCGCATGTGGGAACGGTAGCGTTGGATTTGTTCTGCGCAGCACTGACAACCATCTGCGAACTGGTGCTGCCTCTCATCATGCGGTATATTACCAATGAAGGAATGCGGGATTTGGCGTCGCTGTCAGTCAGAACCATTTTGATGCTGGGTGCATTGTATTTGGGACTTAGAATGATAGACAGTATTGCCAATTATTATATGGCAGACGTGGGTCATGTAATGGGCGCTAAAATTGAGACCACTATGAGAAGGGATGCCTATTCCCATCTTCAGAAGCTTTCCAATACCTATTATAACAATACAAAGGTGGGTCAGATTATGGGCAGGATTACCAATGACCTGTTTGATGTGACCGAGTTTGCCCATCACTGTCCAGAGGAGTTTTTCATTGCGGCAATCAAGGCGGTGGCTGGATTTATTATTTTGTCTGGAATTAATTTCTGGCTTACCTTGATTATTTTTTGTATCGTGCCGATTATGTTTTTTACCTGTATGGCTTTAAATAGAAAAATGAAGCGGGCATTTTCCAAGCAGAGATATCAGATTGGAGAGTTGAATGCCCGTATTGAGGATAGTCTTTTGGGGCAGAAGGTAGTGAAGGCTTTTACAAATGAGGATATGGAAAATGAGAAATTTGCTGTGGACAATGAGCATTTCTTTGAGATAAAAAAAGAAACCTATAAGTATATGGCGGCATTTCAGACAACCACGAGAATGTTTGATGGCATTATGTATCTTGCTGTGGTGACAGGCGGTGGGATTTTTATGGTTAAGGGGCTGATAAAGCCTGGCGATTTGGTGGCATATATGCTCTATGTTACAACCCTGATTGCCACGATACGGAGAATCATAGAATTTGCCGAGCAGTTCCAGCGGGGCATGACGGGTATTGAGCGCTTTTTGCAGATTATGGATGCGGATATTGACATATTTGACGAAGAAGGGGCACAGCCTTTGGAACATGTATCTGGAGATATCGAGTTTGAAAATGTAAGCTTTGAATATCCGGATGACCACAATATGGTGTTTTCAAATCTGAATTTATCCATAAAGGCGGGGGAAAAGGTTGCTATTGTGGGTCCGTCCGGCGGTGGTAAGACGACACTCTGTAATCTGATACCAAGGTTCTATGACATTGATACTGGCTGTATCCGGTTAGATGGAAGAAATATCAAGAATTATACGTTAAAGAGCCTGCGGCGGCATATCGGTATTGTCCAGCAGGATGTATATTTGTTTTCCGGAACGGTTTATGACAACATTGTTTACGGAAAACCGAATGCAGACCGGGAACAGGTGATAGCGGCGGCAAAGCTTGCCGGGGCAGATGCATTTATAAATGAGCTCAAGGATGGTTATGACACGTACATCGGAGAGCGGGGTGTGAAGTTATCCGGCGGACAGAAACAGAGAATCAGTATTGCCAGGGTTTTCCTGAAAAATCCGCCAATTCTCATATTGGACGAGGCTACCTCGGCATTGGATAATGAGAGTGAGTTTGAGGTGGCAAAGTCCCTGGTAAAGCTGTCGAAGGGAAGAACAACACTGACGATTGCACACAGACTTTCCAGCATCCGAAATTCGGACCGGATACTGGTGCTTACCCAGGAGGGCATCGTGGAGGAGGGAAGCCACGATGAACTAATGGAGAAGCAGGGAATGTATTATCAGTTTTATACGATGGCGGACAAGTGGCAGTGATGCAAGAGGTTTCAATAAGTAAATATACGCTGATATATAAAAGTACAGAACAAATATTCGATTTTGTTCTGTACTTTTTTTGAACATTCTGATATACTTTTACCTGTGCGAACTGAGGTTCGGTTGTGAGTGATAAAGAAAAAAACGTCAAGAATCTATTTGAAAAATGTCCCAGACCTAAAAATAATAAATTCTTGCAAATAATTTAATAATAATCAATAATATGAAAAGAAGTTACTGGTGAAATGTATTATATTCAGACAGTAACAGAAAGGAACAAACCAATGAAGCAATACATTACAATCAGGGGTGCAAAGGAGCACAATTTAAAGAACATTGATATTAAGATTCCAAGAGACGAATTGGTGGTTCTTACCGGTCTTTCCGGTTCCGGTAAATCTTCTCTTGCATTTGATACAATATATGCAGAGGGACAGCGCCGTTATATGGAATCCCTGTCCTCTTATGCAAGACAATTTTTAGGACAGGCAGAGAAACCGGATGTGGAGAAAATTGAGGGCTTATCTCCGGCAATATCCATTGACCAGAAATCCACGAACCGCAATCCCCGTTCCACAGTGGGAACGGTGACGGAAATCTATGATTATTTCCGGCTTTTGTATGCAAGAATCGGAATTCCTCATTGCCCGAAATGTGGGAAAGAGATTAAGAGGCAGACAGTAGACCAGATGGTGGATGCGGTTATGGAGCTGCCGGAGGGCACGAAATTCCAGCTGTTGGCACCGGTTATCAGGGGAAGAAAGGGAAGACATGAAAAAGTTCTCGCCCAGGCGAAGAGAAGCGGATATGTACGTGTTATTGTGGATGGCTCCCTGTATGATTTGGAAGAGGAGATTACTCTGGATAAGAATAAAAAGCATGATATTTCCATTGTGGTAGACCGTCTTGTAGTAAAAAAGGGGATTGAGAGACGTTTAAATGATTCTATTGAAGCGGTTATGAAGCTGGCAGAAGGTATTATGGTGGTAGATGTGATTGGCGGCAAACCGCTTAATATGAGTTCCAGCTTTTCCTGTCCGGACTGCGGAATCAGTATAGATGAGATTGAGCCGAGAAGCTTTTCCTTTAATAATCCATTCGGGGCTTGTCCAGCCTGTTTTGGACTTGGCTATAAGATGGAGTTTGATGTGGATTTGATGATACCGGACCAGAGTCTTTCCATAGCAGATGGTGCGATTGCCGTTCTGGGCTGGCAGTCCTGTACAGATAAGAAATCCTATACAAGAGCCATACTGGATGCACTGGCAGAGGAATATAAATTTGACTTAAATACACCATTTAACCAAATGACAGAGGAAGCAAGAAATATTATTCTTCATGGTACAAATGGACATGAGGTTAAGGTTCATTATAAAGGACAGCGCGGCGAAGGAATTTATGATGTGGCATTTGAAGGACTAATCCGCAATGTACAGAGGCGTTATCGCGAGGCGGGTTCTGAGTCCATGAAGGAGGAGTATGAGAGCTTTATGACTATAACGCCCTGTGATGTCTGTGAGGGACAGCGGCTGAAAAAAGAATCCCTTGCTGTTACGGTTGCAGGCAAGAATATATATGAGATTACCACCATGTCTATAGATAAGCTGGTGGAATTTCTGGACAATATGGAGCTTACGGAGCGCCAGCAGTTTATTGGCGGGGGAATTTTGAAAGAAATTAAGGCGAGATTGAATTTCTTAATGGATGTAGGGCTTAATTATCTTGCACTTTACAGACCTACCGGGACGTTGTCCGGCGGCGAGGCACAGAGAATCCGGCTTGCGACCCAGATTGGTTCCGGTCTTGTGGGGGTGGCCTATATTTTGGATGAGCCCAGTATCGGTCTTCATCAGCGGGATAACGATAAATTGATTGCAACACTGAAGCATCTCCGGGACCTTGGTAATACCCTGATTGTGGTAGAGCATGATGAGGATACCATGCTGGCGGCAGATCATATTGTGGATATCGGCCCCGGTGCGGGAGAAAATGGGGGCGAGGTCATTGCCCAGGGAACGGCAGCCCAGATTATGAAGAATAAGAAGTCCATTACCGGTGCCTATTTATCCGGGAGAATCAAGATTCCGGTACCGGAAAAACGAAAAGAACCAACGGGCTGGCTTACCGTGAAGGGTGCCAGACAGAATAATCTGAAAAATATTGACGTGGCATTTCCGCTGGGGGTTATGACCTGTGTCACAGGGGTATCCGGTTCCGGGAAAAGCTCCCTGGTAAATGAGATATTATATAAGCATCTGGCGAAGGAGTTAAACCGTGCCAGAATGAAATCGGGAGCACATGATGCAATAGAAGGGCTGGAACAGCTTGACAAGGTTATTAATATCGACCAGTCCCCGATTGGAAGAACACCGCGGTCAAATCCGGCAACCTATACCGGAGTTTTCGATATGATTCGGGATTTGTTTGCAGGGACAAAGGAAGCAAAGGCTAAGGGCTATAAGAAGGGGAGATTTTCCTTCAATATTTCCGGCGGACGCTGTGAGGCATGTAAGGGTGACGGTATTATCAAGATAGAAATGCATTTCCTTCCGGATGTGTATGTACCATGTGAGGTATGCGGTGGCAAGCGGTACAACAGAGAGACCTTAGAGGTTACCTATAAAGGTAAGAATATTTATGATGTACTGGATATGACCGTAGATGAGGCGTGCAATTTCTTTCAAAATGTTCCTTCTATCTTAAGGAAGATTGAGACACTAAAGGAAGTAGGTCTTGGTTATATCCGATTGGGACAGCCTTCCACAACCTTAAGCGGTGGCGAGGCACAGCGTGTGAAATTGGCAACAGAGCTTTCCAGAAGAAGTACCGGAAGAACCATTTATATATTAGATGAGCCTACTACAGGCCTGCATTTTGCGGATGTGCACAAGCTGGTAGAGATACTTCAGCGTTTGTCAGAGGGCGGCAATACTGTGGTTGTGATTGAACATAATCTGGAAGTCATCAAAACCGCGGATTATATTATTGATATCGGACCGGAGGGTGGTGACAAGGGTGGAACAATTGTTGTTGCAGGAACACCTGAGGAAGTAGTACAATGTAAAGAAAGTTATACGGGACAATATCTGAAAAAGCTGTTACAATAATAATTGGTTGTTATTCACAGGAATTTAACAGGAACCGTGTATATAATGATGATTATATATTGCAGCAGTTGACTAGAATACGCAGGATAATAGGATGGAGGGTACAGATGATTTCAAAGAAGAAGCACAGGAGCTTGGTGTGGAAACGGATAAGAGTATGCATTGGTCTTGCAGGCTTTCTTTTTATGGCAATGCCGTGTAGCAGCCAGGCGGCAGGAATTGATTTTAACACCAGAATCACAGAATTAAAGGTGAAATTTCCTGACGGAAAGTATTGGAACCATGTGGGAAGTACAAAGGATAATTCGGATGGATATACAAGCAAACCCTGTACGCTTCACAAGACCTCAGGGGTGAGCCATGTTTATGGAACAGGCGGCTGTACCTGCAATCATTTTGCTGGAGGTGGACATGTATTGGCAACCCAGTGCATGGGGTTTGCCAACAAATTAGGCTATGATGTATTTGGCGATACTACATGGACCACATATAATAGTCCAAGCAAGACACAGATAGCAAATATCCAGGTTGGGGATATTGTGAGAATTGATGGCAGTCATTCTGTGTTTGTCATAGCGAGAAGTGGGAATACTATTATGGTAGCTGAAGCAAATTATCCGAATGGATGCCAGATTAAATGGGGACGGATTATTAATCTTACAACTGTTACGGTAAGTTATTATGAACATGCCGGGAATTATGATTCTGTGTTTGCTTCCGGAACAGTGTCGCCGAATCCTTCTGATAATACCACAACAGAGCAGGCCGCCACAGAGGATAAAACAGAAGCTACAACAGAGGCAAAGGAGCCATTTACCGGTTGGAAAAAGGCGGCGGATGGAATCCATTACCAGTACATAAAGGCAGACAAGGTTCAGAAAAAGAAGTGGATTACGGTTAAGAAGAAAAAATATTACCTGGATAAAAAGGGTTACCGGGTTACAGGTCTTTATAAAATCGGAAAACAGAGCTATTATTTTAATTCAAAGGGAGTATTGCAGAAGAAAAAGTGGGTTACCTTTGAGGGGGAATCCTACTATGTGGGCGGCAGCGGTTATGCTCTGAAGAAACAATGGCTATATAAAGGCAATACACTTGTTTATGTCACCGGTGATGGAAGTGTGGCAAAGAGTGAAATGGTAAAAATCAGTGGGAAAACCTATTATTTCAACGCAAAGGGAAAACGCTCAAAGGGCTTTAAGAAATATAAAGGAAATTATTACTATTGTAACAGCAAGGGCGTAGTTCAGAAGAAAAAGTGGATTACCAAGGGCGGCAAAAAATATTACCTCAAGAAATCAGGTGTCCGGGCACAGAGCACACTGATGGAAATCGGAAAATACAAGTATTGCTTTGATGGAAAGGGATGTTTGGTTAAGAATAAGCGCTTTTCTTATAAAGACAAGATTTATAAGGCAGATAAAAAGGGACGTTGTAAATTTGTGAAAAATGACGTGACTACAGAGATGTTGACAAAGGAGAATAACAAAAAAGAAACAGCAACGGAAGCTGTGACAGAAGAAGTAACAACGGAACAGGTAACAACGGAGAATTTAGAAGAAGCAATGGAATAGCGTGTCGACTCTTAAGAGAATTCATCAGAATTTTGAAGATGATACCTACTATTCTATTTGGAATTTTCTCCCTATAATGAACGTATATGCATGAGTGTTTCCTAAAATCACTCATACAACGGATTCAATACAGGGAGGACAGAATATGAAAGAAGATTATTATCTGATTAAAGAGGCTTCAGCCATGGTAGGCGTAGAATCTCATGTACTTCGTTACTGGGAAGAAGAACTGAAGATGGATATCCATCGAAATGAGATGGGACATAGATACTATACGAAGAAGGACATTGAGGTACTTTCTAAGGTGCGGGACTTAAAAGAAAAAGGACTCCAGCTGAAAGCAATCCGTAATTATTTAGAGATGCGCAGAGAACAGATTGCAAAAGGGCAAAAGGCAAAAGCAACAGATGCAGTCCATGCAGTAGCTAGTAGAGTGGACAACCCTTCCAGAGATACAGAGCTTGTATCAGTGAAGCAGAAAATTCTTTCTAATGAAGAAAAAATGGAGCAGTTCCAGCAGCTTATGAACCGTATTCTTTCCAATGCAATTCAGGAAAATAATGATTTAATTGGAAAAAGCGCCGGGGAGCATGCCGCAAATGCGGTTGTTACGCAGATTACGGGTATGACGAAGGAGCAGGAGGCAAGAGCCGAGGAGAGATACCAGAAATTAGACCAGACCCTCCGGGAGATTCAGCGTGCCAGACAAGAGGCAGCTGCAGCTAATATGAGACCGGTGGACAGGCGTAAGCAGAAGCGCTTGAAACGCAAGAATAATCAGGTGGTGCAAAATAATACAGAGAATGCGGCTGAGGCAGACGAGCAAAATAATGGAGAGGAGTAATCCTTTAAGACAGCGCCAGTCAGGTCTCCGCTGTAACCAAGATAGTACATATTTTTGAAAAGTAGCAGATTAATGGTTGCATTTTATAAGAAATTATATGTATAATGAAAGTCTATTGTGATTTATACGGGTTATAATCAAAATGAAGAAAGAGGGTACGCAGGATGAAAAATATGATTAATTTTAGTAACTTCAGTAAAGAAGAATTGAATGAAATTCTGGATTTGGCTTATGATATGAAAAAGTCTCCGGAGAGGTATTCAGAGACCCTGAAGGGAAAGAAATTGTATACGTTATTTGAAAAGACTTCCACAAGAACTTTTCTTTCTTTCACGACGGGTATTACGGAATTGGGTGGAACCTATTACAACCAGCTCTGGAAAGATTCCAACTTTGTATTAGGAGAAACGGTATCGGAGATTAAGTATGTGTGCCGCAATGTGGATATTATTATGGCACGGTTGATTAAGAATGAAACAGTGGAATTATTCAATAAAAATGCAACGGTTCCTTTTATTAATGGGTGTGATTCAACGTATCATCCGTGTCAGATTTTGGCAGATGCACTGACTCTTAAGGAACATTTTGGAAGCCTGAATGTAAAAATGTTGTATATTGGGGCTAAGAACAATGTCTTTAACTCCCTGGTGGAATTTTTCTCAAAAATGGGAGAGGGTACAATTTATGGTCTGACCCCCCTTGTAAATGACACGGCGGTAAGCGATTCCTTTTACGAGGATGCAAAGGCAACGGGGCATTATATAGAATTAGATTCGTCCATGTCTATGGATGAAGCGAAAAAATATGCGGCAGAGATGGACGTGCTGTATACGGATACCTGGGTAGACATGGAATTCTTTAATAATCCAGCATACCAGCAGCAGAAGGAGGAGACTCTTGCCAAAATGATGCCATATCAGATTAATAAGGAGTTTCTTGCCGGAGGTAAGGCAAAGGTAATGCATGATATGCCGATGCATGTTGGTTTTGAAATCAGTCAGGAGGTTGTGGATGACAATCTGGACTTTATTTTAGATCAGGCAGAAAACCGCCGTCATGCGGAAAAAGCAGTTATGGTAACATTGCTTACCAAATAACAGAATAACCGGATTATAAATCCCGGGAGAACAATAATAATTATTGTCTTCCGGGATTTTTTAAGTTGCCAAGCATATGAGAAAATGGTCCAGTGGACTATTTTTGAGTACTATAGATAGCATGTTTTTACATAAAATGAGCTTGCCGGATTACCTCACAGAAATTTAGAAATAATGGTGGATTTTTATTGGTATGTATAGTATTATGTACGATAATAGAGCCTGGATATTGTTCCGCCCAGACTGGGAGAAAGGGAAGATGTATGGAGCAAAGTACAAAGACATGTATTCCGGAAATTACATTGGCAACAGACATGATGTCGGCAAAGATGAAGCTTCATTTAGATGAATCCGGACAGCAGTTTACAGTCGCTGATTTGAAAGAAATGTTAAAACTGCATAATGTAAAGACAGGTATAATGGATGCTACAATCCAGGGAATGATAGAGCATGACATATATGATGTTTTTGTGGAGGTGGCGAAGGGCAAAGCTCCTGTGAAGGGCGCAGACGGACGGTTTGTATTTCATGTTAAAAATCCTGAAGAAAAATCAGGTCCAAGAGAATTAGAGGATGGTTCTGTAGAGTATGTTCATACAATGGAGCATACCATCGTAGAAGAAGGGGATTTGCTGGTAGAATACATCCCACCTACCAATGGAGAGTGTGGCTATGCAGTTGATAATACCGTGCGTACACCGATGCGTGGAAAGGGTTTACCGGCGCTTAGAGGTAAGGGCTTTCGTATAAAAGAAAATAAATATTATGCTGCGCTTCATGGCAGAGTGGAAGTGACGGAAAGGGGAATCTACATTACCAATTTATTAGAAGTTTTAGGGAATGTGGATATCAGCTATGGACATATCAATTTCGATGGGGATGTTAATATTCGAGGGGATGTCAAATCCGGCATGATGGTAAAAGCAACCGGCAATATCGAGATTAAGGGTCATGTGGGAAGTTGTCTAATAGAAGCTGGTAAAAATATTATAATTTATAATGGTATGCAGGGGAAGTTTTCCGGCAAATTAAAGGCTGGGGGGAGTATTACCTGCAAATTTTTTGAAAATTCCATGGCGGAAGCAGGTGGTGACATTAGTGTGTGCTCCATTATGAATTCCAAGCTGGAAGCGGAGGGGAAGATAACTGTGGAAGGACGGGAGTCAATCGTTCTTGGCGGTTCCATTTATGCGATTCAGGGAATGGAGATCAGTGAGGCAGGAAATGTATCCGAGGTATCTACTGTTTTGGCGGCAGGGGTACTTCCTAAAATTTTCAGCCGGGATGCAGAGCTTACACATCTGATTGAAAAAGTGGAAGGGGAAGTAGATTTGCTGGAACGTTCTGCTAAGATTTTAGAGCGTATGTCAAAGGCTAAGGCTACAAAGGAAATGGATGCCAGAAGAATGGAGATAATTCGTGCCAAGGTTATTAAATCCGTAGAACTCAAGAAATACAAAGATGAAAAAAACCGCAGTGAGGCATTGATTAATAGTGGAAAAAATGCGAATATTGTGGTTCGGAATGTGATATATCCCGGATGCCGTATAGAGATAGCTGGCAGGGGAATTGATGTAAAGCAGCAGCTAAAGCATGTGAAATTTGTATTGAAGGATGGAGCGATTGAGGCAGCATTGCTATATTGAGTATATATATTATTTCTAAGATAATTGCGAAAATTTCTTAGCCTTGCACAACGGAGGAAAGAGAAAATGGAGTTTCGCAATTACTTAATATTATTCCTGCATATAAGGGATTGAAATGTTTTTGTAATATGTTAAAATGTATCAGGCACAGAAATTGGAGTGAGAGCTTTGGAAATAGAAATTGTATGGAATATCCTGTCCATTGTCCTGTTTCTGGGATTTGGAATGGCGGATTTTGTTGCATTTTCAACGATTGATAAACAAAAGGAGATAACCGTTTATAGTCGGTATGGAAGAAATACCGGACCGCTGGAAATATTATATGTGAACTTTGCCCTGCTGTCAGTGGCAGGAATGCTATATTGCCACAGTTATCGCTTTTTTCCGGCAGTAGTAGTGTTTATTCTGCTCATTTTTCTGAATAGCAGAATGCAAAGTGGAATTGCCCCCATTGGTGTATTTATTGGAACGGCTTATCTGGAATGGAATAAAATTCATGCTTATCAGATTGTGAATGATGAAATCAGCACGGTCCGGGTTCAGGTATATGCAGGAAAAAAATGCTATATATTAAGGTGTAGAAAGGAATACCGGTCCCGGATAGAAACATACTTTGATGAACATCATATTCCACTGCGGAGTGAAAAAGAAGAGGAGGAACAACATGAGACATTTGATTGACCCGATGGATTTAAGTGTGCAGGAGATAGAAGAGCTGCTGGATTTGGCAGATGATATTATCGCACATAAAGAAAAATATGCGAAGGTTTGTGAGGGTAAGAAGCTGGCAACCCTTTTTTTTGAACCAAGTACGAGAACCCGTTTGAGTTTTGAGGCAGCAATGATGGAATTGGGTGGAAATGTACTTGGTTTTTCTTCGTCCTCATCCTCCTCCGCTTCAAAAGGAGAGAGTGTGGCGGACACAGTTAAGGTGGTATCCTGTTATGCAGACATTATTGCGATGCGACATCCAAAGGAAGGGGCACCGTTTCTTGCCTCTCTGAAATCAGATGCGCCAATCATAAATGCGGGAGATGGCGGACACAACCATCCAACCCAGACGTTGACTGATTTGCTGACCATCCGGAGAGAAAAGGGAAGACTTTCTGATGTGACAGTGGGCTTTTGTGGGGATTTGAAATTTGGCAGAACGGTGCATTCTCTGATAAAAGCGCTTTCCCGGTATGAAAATATACGCTATATTATGATATCGCCGGAGGAGCTGGAAATACCGGAATATTTAAAGGAAGAGGTTTTTGAGGGAAAGGGAATTGCTTATGAGCAGGTGCGCACCATTGACGAGGTGATTGACCGGCTGGATATTTTATATATGACCAGAGTCCAACAGGAGCGTTTCTTTAATGAGGCAGATTATATCCGTTTGAAGGATACGTATATTCTGGATATGCCGAAGCTAAAAAATGCGAAGAAGGATTTAAGTATTTTACATCCATTGCCAAGGGTAAATGAAATTGCGGTAGAGGTGGATGACGATTCCCGAGCTTGTTATTTCAGGCAGGCATTGAACGGAAAATTTGTGAGAATGGCATTGATTATGAAGCTTCTGGGTATTGAGAAACCGGAATAAAAGGAGGAAAAGGGTATGAATATTGACAGTATTCAGAATGGAATTGTTTTAGATCATATTACAGCAGGAAAGGCTATGCTGGTGTATAAATATCTGGGGCTGGATAAGCTGGACTGTTCGGTAGCCATTATTAAGAATGCAGTCAGTCACAAAATGGGCAGAAAGGATATTTTAAAAATTGACCATCCGGATTATGATATTAATCTGGATATCCTGGGTTATGTGGACCCGGATATCTCTGTCAGCATTATCAAGGATGGTGTCACTGTGGAGAAAAAGAAGGTTGAGTTGCCTGAGAAAATTGTGAATGTTGTAAAATGTAAGAATCCACGCTGCATAACAACGACAGAGCAGGGAATTTCACAAATTTTTAAGCTGACAGACAGAGAGAAGAGAACCTACCGGTGTATTTATTGTGAAGCAGAAAACCAGGGGGAACAGATAAGCTGGTAGACACCCGGAAATACTTAAGAAAAAATTAAAAAATCAGCTTTGGAAAAGAAAAACAGTTTACAAATTGTGTATTCATGCTATAATTAGGATGATTCCGTCTATGTGTATATAGACAAAAACCTATACGAGGTGCATTATGGAGCAATATGTTATAAAGGGAGGCAATCCGTTAGTTGGAGAAGTTTCCATTGCAGGAGCAAAGAATGCGGCATTAGGAATTTTAGCAGCGGCAATTATGACAGATGAAGAGGTTGTGATTGACAATGTTCCTAATGTAAGAGATACAAGAGTATTATTGCAGGCAATTCAGGGAATTGGCGCAAGGGTAAAATATATAGATGAGCATACTGTTAAAATATGCGGAGGAACAATCAATCCCAAAGCAGATAACTGTGTAGATGATGAGTTTATCCGCAGAATCAGGGCATCCTATTATTTGTTAGGAGCGATGCTGGGTAAATATAAAAAATCCAGTGTGGCATTGCCTGGTGGCTGTAATATTGGAAGCCGGCCGATTGATTTACATATCAAAGGTTTTAAGGCACTGGGTGCAGAGGTAGATATTCATAGCAGCATGATTCATGTGGAAGCAGAGAAGTTGGTTGGAAATCATATTTACATGGATGTTGTTTCCGTCGGTGCAACCATTAATGTTATGATGGCTGCGGTTTTGGCAGAGGGCAAGACAACAATTGAGAATGCGGCAAAGGAGCCACATATTGTAGATGTTGCCAATTTCTTAAATAGTATGGGTGCTAATATCAAGGGTGCCGGTACCGATGTAATCCGCATCCGGGGTGTTGAAAAATTAAAGGGTACAGAATATTCCATTATCCCAGACCAGATTGAGGCAGGCACGTTTATGGTGGCTGCGGCTGCATCAAAGGGGGATATCACAATCCGTAATGTGATTCCAAAGCATTTAGAGGCAATTTCCTCCAAGCTTAAGGAGATTGGAGCCGTAGTTATGGAATATGATGATGCGGTTCGTGTTGTCAGCAATCACAGGCTGCGTTCGACCAATATTAAGACGTTACCATATCCGGGCTTTCCAACGGATATGCAGCCGCAGATGGCAGTGGTACTTGCATTGTCTGAGGGAACGTCCATTATTACAGAGAGTATTTTTGAAAACCGCTTCAAATATGTAGATGAATTGTTCCGCATGGGCGGACAGATTAAAGTAGAAGGCAACACGGCGATTATAGACGGTGTGGAGGGCTTTGTAGGGGCAAGTATCGTGGCACCGGATTTGCGTGCAGGTGCAGCTCTTGTCATTGCGGGTCTGGTAGCAGAAGGGTTTACCGTAATTGAGGATATTAAATATATTCAGCGGGGTTATGAAGATTTTGATGAGAAGCTCCGGGCTCTTGGCGGCCAGATTGCTACGGTTGAAACAGATAAAGAAATTCAGAAATTCAAACTAAAGGTTGGATGAATGTAAGCTATTACAAGTTAGAAATGATAAGCTATTTATGCTATTATCGATGTATAAGGTCATCGGTAATAGCTTTTTTCGTTTTAGATGGGAAGTAGGGAAAGGAGATGTGGGTTGTACAGTATTTTGTTGTTGCATGAGATACAGGGAAGTAATAGCCGAATTTGCGATTATGCGCAGCTTAGCGGCTATGAAGTCATGGAAGCGGAACTGAGTTCTGCTGCAGAATATGAGGGGCTGGTGCAGCAGGCAGACATCATTTTAATGGAATGTAAGGCGGAGCAGTTCTGCTTTGAAATTTGCAGGCAGATTCGAGAAATGACAGGTAAGCCCATTATTGTTCTTTCTGAATGTAATGAGGAATGGGATAAGATAAAAATGTTCCAGTCAGGAGCAGATGATTATCTGGTGATACCTTATCTGCAGGCAGAACTGATGGCGAGAATCCGTGCGCACATTGAACGTTACAAAAGGCTGACCCGCCCATTTGGTCTTATTGAAATCCGGGAATTAAAAATAGATGCCTTCAGCCGCCGGGTTACGTTAAGGGGAAAACATATCTCCATGCGTCTCAAAGAATTTGATATATTGCTGTTTCTTGCGCAGCATCCCAACCAGGTAATGACAAAGGAACAGATTTATATGACAGTGTGGAAGGAAGAGTCCGGCGACGGAATCTACAACACGGTTGCGGTTCATGTAAAGAGGATTCGGGAAAAGATTGAGGAAGACGTGGAAAATCCAAAATACATAGAAACGGTTTGGGGCATAGGGTACCGTTTTCTGGGGTAAAGGGGATTGACAGACACAGATTTTCATATTAGCATTATTTAACGGTTATTTAAATAAGACCGGAGCTTTGTTCGGAAATATGGGAATTAATAAGAAAATGAGGTGCAGAATGAAAGTAGAAATATTGCATGAGGATGCAGATATGATTGTGTGCGTGAAGCCCTATGGCATGCCGGCACAGGGAGATAAAAGCAGGGACATGGACCTTTTGAGTTTTTTGAAAAATCGCATTTTTGAGGAGGAAGAGCTGGAGGAAGAGCCTTACCTTGCCATGGTGCACAGACTGGACCGGCCGGTGGGAGGAATTATGGTATTTGCGAAAAACCAGAAGGCTGCCGCCTGTCTTTCAGACCAGGTGCAGGATGGGACAATGGTTAAATTCTATCAGGCAATTCTCACAGGTGAGCTTCCGGATGAATGCGGCATCCTGGAGGATTATCTGGTAAAAGACGGCAGGACAAACACATCAAAAATCGTAAAGAAAGGAACAAAGGGCGCAAAAAAAGCGCAGCTGGAGTATGAGGTGCTGGATGTTTTTGAAACAGACCAGGGGGTTCTCTCCTATGTGCTGATTCAGTTGATTACCGGGAGGCATCACCAAATACGGGTACAGATGGCAGGCAGAGGTGCAGGGATTTATGGAGACACTAAGTATAATCCATTGTTTGCAAAGACGAAGAAAAAATATCAGCAGATAGCGTTATTTGCAACGAGACTGGAATTTGAACATCCTGTTACCAGAGAGCATATGATATTTAAATGCGAGCCGGAGGGCGATGCATTTGAGGTAATAGAATTGGATGAATTTTAAGAATGTCGGGTAAGATATCTAACAGAGAGTCTGCCCGATATTTTTTTGCTGTTATGTATATGAAAAAATGTTCAGTGGATATTTTTTGAGTTTAGGAGGTATAAAATTGAACCGGAAAAAGATAATCACAGGAATAGTCATTGTAATAGGTATTTATCTTGCATTTCGATTTTTACTTCCAATTGTCCTGCCCTTTGTAATCGCCGGACTTGTGTCAATTTTATATTATCCCTTTCTCAGAAGGTTGTACCGGAATTCTGATATTTGGAAAGGAAAAAGGAAGAAATGGCTGTTGGTTTTGTCCGTGGTGTTATTTTATGTTGTTATTTTACTTCTGGTATGCTGGCTTGGCAGTTATCTGTTCGGACAGGGACAGAGTATCTGGCTGAATTTTCCGTTTTATCAGGCAAGGATAATGTGCTTTTTGAAAAACTGCTGCTGCCAGATGGACACTTTTTTCCGGATGAAGGATGGTGCGAGCTTTGCTTATATAGAATCCATGATGAGTAAGGTGGATGAGGATACCGTTTCTACGCTGCTGCCAAAGGTCACAACCTATTCGGTACAAATGGCAGGCATGATATTTGGTGTTGTGTTTGAAATTATTATCACAGTGATGGCAACATTCTTTATGATTCAGGATTATGAAGAAATCCGGGAAAAAATGTTACAATCCCGGTGGGGAAGAAATATATGCAACGTAATTGCAAAATGTAAGGATACCCTGAAAACCTATGTCCGGGCACAGGGATTGATTATGGTGCTGGATGGAATTGTCTGTACTCTGGCATTTCTTCTTATCCGGCAGCCCTACGCATGGGTGCTGGGACCGCTGGTGGCGCTGGTGGATGCATTGCCAGTGCTGGGGGCGGGTTTGATTTTATGGCCCTGCATGGCAATTCTGCTTTTCATGGGAGAGGCTGGAAAGGCCGCAATTATCCTTTTGACTTATTTGGCATGTCTGCTCATCCGTCAGATTACAGAGCCGAGAATGATTGGCAGCAAGGTGGGGATGCGTCCGTTATATACTATTTTCAGTATGTATGTAGGGTTCCGTCTTTTTGGAGTGTTCGGCTTTTTACTGGGTCCTGTGGGCGTGCTCATAGGAAAAGAGTTGTTTCAGGCGGCATTTCATACGGATATGTGCAGTGAATAGCGCTTGCAAATGGCATGGAATGAAGTTATAATAATTTTTGCTGACAACTCGTGGTGAAATACATCGGATAACCCTGTTTTTATCATCGGGTGAGACGGTTAAAGAGAATAAGGAGAAATGAGATGGCTAAGGAGAAGAAGCTGGTAGAACAAATTACCTCCATGGAGGAGGATTTTGCACAATGGTATACAGATGTTGTGTTAAAGGCAGATTTAATTGACTATACAAGTGTAAAGGGCTGTATGGTAATCAAACCTGCAGGCTATGCAATCTGGGAGTTGATTCAGAAGCAGTTAGATGAGAAGTTTAAGGAAACAGGAGTAGAAAATGTATATTTGCCAATGTTTATTCCGGAAAGTCTTTTACAGAAGGAAAAGGATCATGTAGAAGGATTTGCACCTGAGGTTGCATGGGTAACCCATGGCGGATTAAATGAGCTGCAAGAAAGACTTTGTGTCAGACCGACCTCTGAGACTTTGTTTTGCGATTTCTATGCCAATGAGATAGAATCCTATCGGGATTTACCAAAGGTATATAACCAGTGGTGTTCGGTTGTCCGATGGGAGAAGGAGACAAGACCGTTCCTGCGTTCCAGAGAGTTCTTGTGGCAGGAGGGGCATACGGCACACGCAACTGCCGAAGAGGCAGAGGAGAGAACCATCCAGATGTTAAATGTATATGCAGATTTTTGTGAGCAGGTACTTGCCATTCCGGTTGTTCGCGGACAGAAAACGGAGAAAGAGAAATTTGCAGGTGCAGAGGCGACTTACACGATTGAAGCCTTGATGCATGACGGAAAGGCATTACAATCTGGTACCAGCCATAATTTTGGAGATGGATTTGCAAAAGCCTTTGGCATTCAATATACAAGTAAGGATAATAAATTAGAATATGTTCATCAGACCTCCTGGGGTATGACAACGAGGCTGATTGGAGCCATCATCATGGTACATGGGGATAATTCAGGTTTGGTATTACCTCCGAAGGTAGCTCCTATCCAGGTTATGATTGTTCCAATTATGCAGAAGAAGGAGGGCGTCCTCAAAAAGGCTGCGGAATTAAAAGAAAAGCTTTCTGACTACAGGGTAAAGGTAGATGATTCCGATAAGAATCCAGGATGGAAGTTTGCAGAGCAGGAAATGCGGGGAATCCCGATTCGTGTGGAAATCGGTCCTAGAGATATTGAGGCAAATAAGGCATTGTTAGTCCGTCGTGATACCGGAGAGAAGATAGAGGTTTCATTGGAGGAGATTGATAGTAAGGTTGGACAGCTTCTTGAAACGATTCAGCGGGATATGTATGAAAAAGCCCTTGCCTATCGGGAAGAAAATACACATTCTGCTGCTACATGGGAGGAATTTACGGATATTATTGAGAATAAGCAGGGCTTTGTAAAAGCTATGTGGTGTGGTGAAACAGCCTGTGAGGAGGCGATTAAAGAGGAGACGGGAGCTTCTACCCGTTGTATGCCGTTTGTTCAGGAGGAATTGGGAAAGGTTTGCGTACACTGTGGCAAACCGGCAAAAAAGATGGTATATTTCGGACGCGCATATTAAGAAGATTAACAGAGGAAAAGGGAAATGTGGGATACAATTAATAAATTTTTACAGAGTGTAGACGATTTTGTCTGGGGACCACCACTAATGGTGCTGATATTGGCAGGAGGTATTTATTTAACTGTCCGCATGGGCATTTTGCAAATACGGAAGCTGCCGCTGGCATTAAAATGGATGGTAAAAAATGAAGAAAGTGGAGAGGGAGAGGTAACCTCGTTTGGTGCGTTATGTACGGCGCTTTCTGCCACAATCGGAACCGGTAATATTGTTGGTGTGGCAACTGCAATTGGAACCGGAGGTCCGGGTGCATTATTCTGGATGGAGATTGCAGCATTTTTTGGCATTTGTGTCGGCTTGTTTGGAATCGGGACCTTTTCCCAGGTAAACGGTATTTCATCTGCGGTAAATTCGTTTTTTGACCCGAATATGAATTGGACGATTACCATTCCGGGAATTGGCGAGCGCTCCTGGACGGTTGTCATCGCGTCCCTGATTTTAAGTATCTGTGTCGCACTTGTTTTAATTGGAGGAATTAAAAGAATTGCGAATGTTTCCCAGATTGTGGTACCGTTTATGGCAGTTATTTATATAGTGATTTGTGTGGCTCTACTCATCTGTAATTTCAGAGAGATACCAGATGCTATTGTTACGATTGTCAGGGGGGCATTTAATCCGTCAGCTGTTACAGGTGGTATCGTGGGAAGTATGATGATTGCAATACAAAAGGGTGTTGCACGAGGTATCTTTTCCAATGAGGCTGGTCTTGGTTCTGCACCGATTGCAGCGGCAGCGGCAAAGACCAAAGAACCTGTCCGACAGGGCTTGATTTCCATGACCGGAACATTTATTGATACCATTGTTATCTGTACCATGACCGGACTTTCCATTGTTCTGACGGGGGCCTGGCAGGTGGAAGGATTAGAAGGTGTCGGGGTTACTACTTATGCATTTAAGCAGGGGCTTCCGATTCCCGAAGAGCTATCGGCATTTCTGTTGATGCTGTGTCTGGTGTTCTTTGCATTTACAACAATTCTCGGATGGGATTATTATTCAGAGCGCTGTCTGGAATACCTTTCCGGAGGTAAGGAAAAATCAATTCTGGTATACCGCTGGCTATACATAATAGCAGTGTTTATCGGTCCATATATGACAGTGAAAGCAGTATGGACCATTGCGGATATTTTTAACGGGCTGATGGCGATACCTAATATGATTGCTATATTTGCCCTTAGCGGCGTGGTGGCAAAAGAGACAAAAAGCTTTTTTGAACGGTATAAGAATGAGAAGAGTAATGAATTAAAATAAATTATGTGCTTTGGATTAAAAGCTCTGGTATATTCCGGGGCTTTATTTTGTTGCCAGATATATGAGAAAAATGTCCAGTGGACATTTTTTGAGTACAAAAATTTTTCAAGTAATAGTTGACACAATACTGTTCATGGTGTATATATAACATATAAACAGTTGGGAGCCGCCCGCATAGGAGGTGCAGACAAATTTCACCCCTTTTTCCTGCGGGCAGTTCAGGGAAGGATGGGTATATGGATGTATGACATGTTAGGAGGTAGAGATGAAAATATTACAGAATTCCGGCATTCCAATTTACCAACAGATTGCAGCGCAGTTTAAGGAAGATATTTTATCCGGAAAAATGAAGCAGGGAGAATATCTTCCCTCAATCCGGGGGCTGGCAAAGGATTTACGAATCAGTGTGATTACAACAATGAAGGCCTATGAAGAATTGGAGAAGCAGGGCTTAATAACAGCAGTGCAGGGAAAGGGCTATTATGTCAATGCACAGGACAGCGAAATGTTGAAGGAACAGCATATGCGGAAAATGGAGGAGCATTTGACAAATGCTATATCTGTAGCCAGGATTGCCGGCATTTCCAATGGGGAGCTTGTGGAGGTTTTAAAAATGCTGCTGGAAGCAGAGAGTTAAAGTGGTATAAACGCTGTAAGGAAAACAAAAATTGATATTTTAAAAGGTATGGATAGTTCTGATATAGGGAAATGGAATTATTCCGGGAAGGAGTCAGATATGAAAATGCAAGCAGCAATTACAATGCAGAATATAACAAAGAAATTTAAAGGGTTTGAGTTAAACATTCCTGCTCTGGAGATTCCGGAGGGCTTTGCCACCGCTTTGATTGGAGAAAACGGTGCGGGGAAAAGCACCCTGCTTCATATTCTTGCAGGAGTCCGGCTGGATTACAAGGGAGAGATTATTTATTTTGATGGAGAGATGGAAGAGAAGGAGGTCCGTGAAAGCATTGGCTACACGGGGCCGGGTAATTATTTTATGCCCCATTGGACTATCCGCGCAGTAGGGGAGGTCAGTGAGCTTTTGTTTGAACGGTTTCACAGGGAACAGTATGAACGGCTCTGTCAGGACTTAGGTGTTAACAAGGAAGGAAAAAGTATAGATAAGCTGTCAGATGGTATGAAGATGAAGACAATGCTGTCAGCAGTATTTGCAAGAGATACCCGGATGCTTCTCTTGGATGAACCGGCTTCTCCTCTTGACCCGTTAATGCGAGATAAGCTATGCGCTATGATTCGGGAATATATAGAGGCAGGAAATGGCGATAAGACGGTATTTTTCTCAACCCATAATATTGCGGATATGGAAAATGTCACAGATTATGCCATAATCATGGAACAGGGAAGGGTTGTGGAACAGGGCTTTGTGGAGGAGTTAAAGGAAAAATATATTTTGGTTAAGGGAGAACCGTCGGAGGAAAACCAGGTAAAGGATATTCTCTTAGGGTTTCAAAAGAATACTTATGGATTTGAAGGACTTTGTCCATCAGAGGATTTAGATAAGCTGGCAGGACTGGATGTTGCAACGGAAGTCCCGACGCTTTCTCAGATTAGTGTGGCAGTTATGAAAAAATATACACACCTGCAGGTATAGGGCAGTTGTTAGAATAGAGGTGAAATATTTATGAAGGAAGCGATTAAAGGTTATCATATGTTTCTGCCCAGAGCCTGGGTAAAATGGTGTATCTATATATTGTATCCGCTGTTTGTAATAGGAGGAATGTATGCGTTAAATCGATATACCACACATTTATCATTTATCTGCATCAGCTTGGCCTGCGGTATGATAATTATGGTGGAATATATGCTGGACACCTACGTATTTTTGGGAATTGCTGCAAGGAATACAAATCGGTTAGAGTATCTGAAAACCTCTGCGAAAGGGTTGCCGCTGCTGAAAAAAGCACTATATATGGATGCAGCCAGACGATTTTTAAGTACAGGGGTAATCATGGCCGGTGTATCTTTTGTTTTGCGGTTGGATTTTGCATTTACCCTGAAGCAATGTATATTTTGCATTGCAATAGTCTATCTGATGGCAGGGCTTGGGTTTATGATTACCCGTTTTTCCACAAATGTGTGGGTAAATCTGGTAATGCTTTACATTTTGATGACAGTCGCCAGCATAGTGGGAATTTATGTATTGTCGTGGAATATACAGATATGGTGGCTGCTTTTATTAGGAATTGCAGATGTGGGTATTGCAGTGTTGGGAAATAAATTGATTTTAAAAAGGGCGGAGGAGAGTTTTTATGATAAAGAATTTTAGGAAGCAAATCAAAATAATAAAATATGGAGGCGATAAAAAATCATCAATCGCAGCCGCGGCTTTATTTTTTCTATTGGGAATCCTGTTTCTTATAATGATGGATTCGGAAGGGCTTGTCATGGGAAGCTTATATATATTTGCCGGTCTGCTTATGCTGCTTCAGGTTTACAATACACTTCTAAGTATTGGAATGGTGACTGCGTCTCCGAAGCGGAGAATGTTGGAGACATGGCTCATTGACATTTTGGGATTATTAACTGGCATATGTTATTATATTTTTTTGCTTATAGTTGGAGTGATAAAAATATATGTATCACATGAAGCCGAAGCCGTGAAACAGCAGTATGGAGCCGCTTTTTTGTTTGCCGGCATACTAGGGGGCTGGGTATTGGTTTATTGTGGTATGGCGTGGAAAAGTTTTCTGATTAGTGTGATAGTATTTTCTGGGGGATTTTTCGTGATTTCTTCTAAATTCAGTGCGATAATTAATGATACGGCAAATTTGGTTAATTTGGGTGCCGGAGCAATACTGGGATTTTTAGCAATTGTCTTTGGAGCGGTGGTCGGAGGAATAGTCCGAAGGCTTCTCTATAAAAAACCAATGTCCAAGTATGCAATGGGTGCAAACCTTCGTAAGCAGATGTAGGCTGTAACCGGATAACATGCAGTGTGTTACCGTTCAGATTTTATTGAAAAAAATGAACATTTGTTGTATGATATTTCTGTTTCGGGTTAACAATAATTAAAAATTAGAGCGATGATGATTAGGTGTGTGAACATGAGCAGTGATATCGAACAGCAGCTGAAGCAGAAGGAGCAGCGGATTAAAGAGTTACAATTACAGATTGAATACCAGCAGGATACGATTAAGGGCTATGAACAGCGCCTGCAATATTTTCAGAATGCTTTGCAGCAGGTAAATCAGGGATTCGATACCACCGGAGAATTTTCCAAAAGAAAAAGAGGGCGGCCGGCACTTTTAGAGGAGCAGAGAGAGCAGGTTCGTGTACTTGTAAACCAGGGAATGTCTTACCGCAAGGTGCATGAAATAACCGGAATTTCCCTTGGCATGATTTCTTCTATTATGCAGGATAAATCAGTAGCGGGAGAATAGAAGGGGTGGTATAGATGATTAAGATTAACATGCCGGAAAATGCAAACCGGATTATTCATACATTGCAGGATTCTGGTTATGAGGCTTATATTGTAGGTGGCTGTGTCAGGGATGCCATACTGGGCAAGGAGCCAGATGATTGGGATATCACCACATCTGCCAGGCCGGAAGAGGTGAAGGCGCTTTTTCGTAGAACCATCGATACAGGAATTGTGCACGGAACCGTAACGGTTATGTTTGGAAAAGAGGGCTATGAGGTTACGACTTACCGGGTAGATGGCAAATATGAAGACCATAGGAGACCAGCTTCCGTGACCTTTACTGCCAGTTTGATAGAGGATATGAAACGCCGTGATTTTACGATTAATGCCATGGCATATAATGAATTGGAGGGACTTGTAGACCATTTTGGTGGTGTGGAGGATTTGAAAACCCGGGTTATCCGGTGCGTTGGTAATCCGAAGGAGCGGTTTGATGAAGACGCATTGCGGATTTTGCGGGCAGTACGGTTTGCAGCACAGCTTGATTTTCAGATTGATGAAAACACAAGGGAAGCGATTCGTAATCAGGCTGTATTTTTGAGGGATATCAGTGCAGAGCGAATTCATGTGGAGCTTACCAAATTACTGGTGTCAAAGCATCCGGAGTGCCTGCGGACAGCATATGAGCTGGGGGTCACGGCGGTAGTATTGCCGGAGTTTGACCGGATGATGGAAACACAACAGAATAATAAACATCATATGTATGCTGCTGGTGAACATACTCTTTATGTGGTGAAGGAGGTTCCACCCACAGAGACCTTGCGCTGGGCAGCGTTGCTTCATGATGTGGCAAAGCCGGTAACAAAGACAACGGATGAGAAAGGCGACCATTTCTATGGACATAATGAGGTGGGAGCAAAAATGGCAAAAAAAATTTTACTACGGTTAAAATTTGATAACGCGACCATTGCGAGAGTGCAAAAATTAGTGCTCTGGCATGACTATGGAATGGGAGAAAAGCCGTCACTCCGGTCCTTCCGCAAAGCGTTAAGCAAAATGGGAGCAGATTTGTTTGCGGATTATATGTATATTAAGCGTGCGGATATCCTCGCCCAAAGTGCCTATATGCGGGAACAAAAGCTTGCCAATCTGGAACAGCTGAAGCAATATTATCAGCAGATTTTAGAGCAGCAGCAGTGTCTTTCTTTGAAAGATTTGGAGGTTACCGGAAAGGACTTGATAGGGCAGGGAATGAAGCCTGGAAAAGAGATAGGAGACATGTTAAATTATCTGTTGGAATGTGTGTTGGAAAATCCGGAGCAGAATCAGAAGGATACTTTGCTTAAGCTTGTATCAGACAGGTTAAAACCTGTTTAATATAGGTTTTATACAGAAATACTGGGGGCTGCATATAATAAAATATCAGGTGGAAAAAGAAAAAATAAGTAATTTTCTAGTATGAAAATGTCCTCTTCTTCATAAGATGAAAGAGTAAAGGAGGGGATGTTTTTATGTCCGAAAAACTCGCTGAGGTATACGAACAATACGACATGGAAATTCTTGCCACAAGAAAGGGAAGAGGTGCGACGATTCTTACCACCACCAGCGGACTGCGTATTCTGGAGCCGTTTCGCGGCAGTGTGACCAGGTTGGAACAGGAATATGTGTTGAAACAGTTGTTTGAAGAGGCCGGATGCACAAATCTTGATTATTTAATTCCCAATAAAGAAGGAAACCTGTTTACCTGTGACAAATACAGACAGCCGTTTGTGTTGAAAAAGCACTTTGAAGGAAATGAATGTGACATGCATAACCCTTCTGATATTGTGCGGGCAGTGCGGGCACTGGCGCGGTTTCATATATATGGCAAAAAAATTGTTTTTCAGTTTCAGGATGCATGGCAGGAGAGCCTGCAGGAAAAAGAGCAGAAGCGGATTGAAGAAATAAAACGTGCGATTGCGGATGGAGAGGAAATAGAAAAGATTTCTTATGTCTATGAAATCAGTTCGAATGCGTTGGAAGAGGCGTTAAGAGCTGCAAAAATGAAGGAGGGACAGGAGAAGAAAGAAACTATCGGAAAAAATACAAATAAAGGAAAACCCAAAGAAAATGTTATAGAAAAGGATATGGATGATTTTGATATTGAGAATACCTTTGTAAGGCATAACAAGGAATTAAAAAAAATCCAGAAATTTATTATGGGAGTAAAACGCAAGAATGCTTTTGAAAATCTATTTTTACAGGTGTTCTGGGATTATTACCGACAGGGCGTGGAATGTGTGGAAATGCTTTCCCAGGTGCTGAAAAAGGAAGACGGTGTGTCTGCAGAAAATATATTTCAAAATCATTATGGAATCTGTCACGGAAGCTATAACCAGCACAATGTGATACTGGATGATAAATCTGAGGCAATTGTACATTTTGAACGGTTCTCAAGGGGAAATCAGTTAAATGATTTGTATCAGTTTGCAAGGAAGGTTATGGAAAAAAATCATTTTGGCTTTACCCAGCTGGAGGATATTTTCAAAACCTATGGTGAACAGCTTGAACTGACGACAGAGGATTATCGCTACATGTATATTTTATTTTCCTATCCGGAAAAATTCTGGAAAATAGCTAACAGCTATTACAATACCAGCAAGGCATTTTTGTCGCCGAAATACTTAGAAAAGCTGGAAACCGTAATTTTGCAGGAAACAGAGAAGCATAGTATGCTTCAGGAATACAAAAAATATTACATTACAAACACCGAGTAAGGCTTAAAGATTTGTGGAAGTGAATGTTCCGTGGCAGGGAAGACTCTCTGATTGCGGACTTTCATTTTTTGAGGGAGTATGATACAATTCCTGTAGATTTATTGTGGGAGTTAAGTGTTTCCGGGTTCCGGAGTATATATTAGGAAAGGTGGCTGATTGCCGGATGTACAGCAGGATAAAAGAGGTGTTTGTAAAAAATCCAATAAGAGAGGGCTATTTTCTTATAATAATGCAGATGCTTTGTCTGGTTTTTTTGGTGACCGGTTGTGGAAAGGAGCTTACGGTTCCCTCTTATGATGATGAGGTGGAACCGGCAGACGAGGTATCCATGGTGGCGGTTGTCAGCAATATAGATGAGGTGAATGAAAAAATTACCCTGCGGGCTGTAAGCTATGAAACGGATATCGTATTAAGCTTTAATGGCGGGGCGGATATAAAAAATAAATATGGCGATATTTTATCCATGTCCCAGGTGGAACTTGGAAGCATTGTGGATATTGTCTATGATGCAAATCGGGATAAATTATTGTCCCTTTACATGTCAAAGGATGAGAATGTAAAGAAGCTGCAGCAGGTGTCTGGGGCGGAGATTGATTATCTGGAGGGCACGGTACGGGTTGACGGGAAAACCTATCAAATGAGTAATACCATCCGTGCATTTTCGGATAACACGGAAATCGCTCTGGATGAAATCTGTTCGGAAGACCAGCTCTCCATATGGCTTTACAATGATATTGTCTGTTCCATGTATGTGGAGCTGGGACATGGGTATGTGCGTTTGTCGGATTATGCTTCTTATATTGGGGGCATGGTGGAGATTGGTTATGATGTGATTGTTCCAGTAACGGAGGATATGTTGCTGACAGTACGGGAGGGGGAATATACACTCCGGATTGCCAAGGGAGAAGATGTCGGGACAAAGAAGGTAGAGGTTATTAAAAACCAGGAGATTGACATATCTCTGGCAGACATCGCAATTGAACCAAAGCAGACAGGCTCTGTGTTATTTAAGGTGACGCCATCAGACGCAGCAGTCTATATTGACGGTACGCGGATAAATACAGAAGGTGCGGTGGATATTGTATATGGTAAGCACAAGATTTATATTGCGGCAGATGGATATCAAACCTATAGCGCTTCCTTTAATGTGAATTATGCCTATAAAATAAAGGAATATACACTGCAGAAGGAAGATGATACAACTGAGAAATCTTCTTCTACAACCCAGTCCGGAAACAGTACAGCACAGACAACAGAAAAAACCGGTAGTACTACGGAGGGCAGAACAATGACGGGCAGTACCACGGAAAATTCTACGACGGAGAAAGACAATGTAAAGGATGTAAACAGTACCACCGGCACAAAAACATCCAATAAAGTCACGATTACAACTCCTAGTGGAGCAAGCATTTATTTTGATGGGGAATATATAGGAATTGCACCGATGTCCTTTACAAAAGTCACTGGAAGTCATATAATTACACTTAGCAAATTGGGGTATCTATCAAAGAGCTATACAGTAACATTTACAGATGACGGTAAGGACGAAAGCTTGAAATATGATGAATTGACGTCGATATCCAGTTTGATTGAATGATTAGGCAATTGCGAAACTCTGTTTTCGTTGTCGCTCGTTGTACAAATGTAACAAATATGTTTTCCAGACCGTTTGCACTTAATTGAGAACGCAGCAGTGCTAAGCTCGAAAGTACCTCGCAGCCATGGCACACTTTCACACTAAGTTCGTACAAAAGTACTCACTAAGTGTTCAATGCGAATCACTGGCGTTCTCAAATGTCCTGCAAACATAAATTTGTTACATTTGCACAACTTACATTTTGAAAAAATGAGTTTCGCTAATGCCTATGATTGAATGATGTGTGAAAGGAGTTTAGTATGGACTACAGGCAGATTTACGAAGAGTGGATGAGCAATCCGTATTTTGACGAAAATACGAAGAAAGAACTGGCAGCAATTGCAGACGATGACAAAGAGATTAAAGAAAGATTTTATGCGGACTTAGAGTTTGGTACAGCAGGATTAAGAGGCATTATAGGTGCAGGCATTAATCGTATGAATATTTATGTAGTACGCCGTGCAACCCAGGGACTTGCCAACTATATCAAGAAACAGGGTGGAGAAAATAAGGGAGTGGCAATTGCATATGATTCCCGGAGAATGTCACCGGAATTTGCAGATGAAGCGGCTCTGTGCCTGGCTGCCAATGGTATCAAGGCATACCGTTTTGAGTCACTTCGCCCAACACCGGAATTATCTTTTGCGGTTCGTCATTTAGGATGTATTGCCGGAATTAATGTGACTGCAAGCCACAATCCGCCGGAGTACAATGGATATAAGGTGTACTGGGAGGATGGTGCACAGATTACGCCGCCTCATGACGGTGGAATTATGGCTGAGGTAAAAGCGATTTCTGATTTATCTACCTGTAAGACAATGAATAAAGAAGAGGCAGTGAAGGCCGGTCTTTATGTAACCATTGGCGCTGAGGTAGATGATGTCTATATTGGAGAGTTAAAGAAGCTTGTGCTTCATCAGGACTGCATTGACAAATATGGTAAAGACATTAAGATTGTTTACACACCGCTTCACGGAACTGGTAATATTCCTGCAAGAAGAGTTCTCAAAGAGATTGGTTTTGAAAATGTATACGTAGTACCGGAGCAGGAACTGCCGGATGGTGAGTTCCCAACGGTCAGTTATCCAAATCCAGAGGCTGCGGAAGCATTTGAGCTTGCATTAAAGCTTGCAAAGGAAAAGGATGCAGATTTAGTACTGGCTACCGACCCGGATGCAGATCGCCTCGGTGTGTATGTAAAGGATACCAAGTCAGGAGAATATATTACCTTAACTGGGAACATGTCCGGATGTCTGCTGGCGGATTATGAAATCAGCCAGATGAAAGCAATTAATGGCTCTCTTCCGGAGGATGGTGCGTTGATTAAGACAATCGTAACCTCTAATCTGGCAGATGAGATTGCAAAGCATTATGGAATTAAACTGATTGAAGTACTAACCGGTTTCAAATATATTGGACAGCAGATTCTTAATTTTGAGACAACCGGTAAGGGAACTTACCTCTTTGGATTTGAGGAAAGCTACGGCTGTTTGATTGGTACCCATGCAAGAGATAAGGATGCCATCGTTGCGACCATGGCACTTTGTGAGGCAGCGGCATATTATAAGAGCCAGGGTAAGACCTTATGGGATGCAATGGTGGATATGTATGATAAGTATGGATATTGCATTGATGCGATTAAGTCTGTTGGATTTAAGGGGATTGAGGGGCTTGAGAAGATTCAGTCTATTATGGCAACCCTTAGAGAGAATACACCGACTAAGATTGGTAAGTATGATGTACTCTCAGCAAGAGATTACAAGGCAGATACGATTAAGAACATGGCAACCGGCGAAGTGACACCAACCGGTCTTCCAAATTCCAATGTGCTTTACTATGATTTAAGTGATTCTGCATGGTTATGTGTAAGACCTTCCGGTACGGAACCAAAGGTGAAGTTCTACTATGGAGTGAAGGGAACCTCATTGGAGGATGCACAGAAGCTGTCGGAAGAATTAGGCAAAGAAGTGCTTGCAATGATTGACCGGATGAACGCATAAGCGTGAGGAATTGAGCAACATAATAGGTATGTAACGTTACGCGATTTCTATATGAAATCGCGTAATTTTTAAAATTATATTTAAATACGACAGGGAAATAAAGAAGCATGTATAAATAAAGTTCAAGAAAAAGTCAAGAAAGGTCACGATTTTTCTTGACTTTTAGTATGCTATCTGTTATTCTAAAGTCTGCGACGCAAGTCGGGGCTTTTTTTTTGTGTGCAAATTTTTGAATTTAACGCTTGGGTTTGCAGGCAAAAGGGAGCCGCATACAATTTAAGATGGAGGTGGAAGTTGTGCGAGTTAAAATCACATTGGCATGTACAGATTGCAAAGAGCGTAATTACAATCTGACAAAGGACAAGAGAGTCCACACAGAACGTATGGAATTAAAGAAATATTGTCCACGCTGTAAGGCTCATACCTTACACAAAGAGACCAAATAATCAGGGATTACGGAGGTGATTTGAAATGGCAAAAGAAAATGAAACAGCTTTAAAAAGAAGCTTTTTCACTGAGCTGAAGGGCGAATTCCGTAAAATTGTTTGGCCTGACAAGAAACTTCTTGGTAAGCAGTCTGTTGCAGTTATCATTGCAGCAATCATAATTGGCTGTATTATTGCAGCAATTGATTGGATAATGCAAATCGGTCTGTCATTCATTATTGGTTAAGGTGGGTGAAAACATGGCAGAAGCAGAGAATAATAGCGAAGCAAGATGGTATGTTGCTCACACTTATTCCGGATATGAGAATAAGGTTAAAGCAGATATCGAAAAGACAATCGAGAACAGAAAGCTTCAAGACCAGATTTTTGAGGTAATGGTTCCGTTACAGGATGTGGTGGAATTAAAAAATGGCGTAAAGAAACAGGTTTCTAAGAAAATGTTTCCAGGCTATGTACTTCTCAATATGATTATGAATGATGCCACATGGTATGTTGTTCGTAATACAAGGGGTGTAACTGGATTTGTAGGGCCAGGCTCTAAGCCGGTACCTCTGACAGAATCTGAAATGAAGAATCTTGGAATCAGAGTTCCAGAGATGGAAATCGATGTTGAAATTGGAGATACCGTAAAGGTTGTGGCTGGTGCCTGGGAGGGTACGGTTGGAACCATTATGGATATCAACACTGGAAAGCAGTCGGTTACGATTGAGGTAGATATATTTGGTCGTGCAACATCTGTGGAAATTAGTTTTATGGATGTAACAAAGATTGATTAATCAATCAGAAAAGTGGGAGGGTATATCCCGTTTGACCACATGAATTAGGAGGAAATACAAAATGGCTAAAAAAGTTGAAGGTTATATTAAATTACAGATTCCAGCAGGTAAGGCAACTCCTGCACCACCAGTTGGACCGGCATTAGGTCAGCATGGTGTTAATATCGTAGAGTTCACAAAACAGTTTAATGCGAAAACAGCTGATCAGGGAGATATGATTATTCCTGTAGTTATTACTGTTTATGCTGACAGAAGTTTTAGTTTTATCACCAAAACTCCGCCGGCTGCAGTTTTATTAAAGAAGGCATGTAAGATTGATAAGGCTTCTTCCGTTCCGAATAAAACAAAGGTTGCTACCATTTCAAAAGCTGAGGTTCAGAAAATCGCAGAGCTTAAGATGCCAGATTTAAATGCAGGTAGCATTGAAGCAGCAATTAGCATGATTTCCGGAACAGCACGTTCCATGGGAATCGTTGTAGAGGATTGACATTGAGTACTTAACGAGACCGAATAAAGTGAGGTCGAGTTTAGAGAGAGGCATTGACAAGTTTAGTACGAAAGTCCATCCCGATACTTAATGATGCCTGAATACTTAGCGAGGTATTTCCGAGCTTAGAATGAAGGTAGAATTTAATAGAGCGGATGAGAGAGAACAGGTTACAAAAAGTGGGAGGGTCGCTCCCGATAATACCACAGGAGGTTTTTTAATATGAAAAAAGGTAAAAGATATGTTGAAGCTGCAAAGCTTGTAGACAAGAATCAGGTTTATGATATTCCAGAGGCAGTTGCACTTGTTAAGAAAGCAGCCAGTGCAAAGTTTGATGAGACAATTGAGGCTCATTTAAGAATGGGATTAGACGGACGTCATGCTGACCAGCAGATTCGTGGTGCAGTTGTACTTCCTCACGGAACCGGTAAAACTGTTAAGGTTTTAGTATTCGCAAAGGGCGATAAGGTTGATGAGGCTACAGCAGCAGGTGCTGATTATGTAGGTGGCGAGGAGTTAATTCCTAAGATTCAGAATGATGGATGGTTAGATTTTGACGTTGTTGTTGCAACTCCAGACATGATGGGTGTTGTTGGTCGTTTGGGTCGTGTACTTGGACCAAAGGGCTTAATGCCAAATCCAAAGGCTGGTACGGTAACTCCAGACGTAACAAAGGCTGTCAATGATATCAAAGCCGGTAAGATTGAATACAGACTTGACAAGAACAACATTGTTCACGTGCCAGTTGGAAAGGCTTCTTTCACAGAGGAGCAGTTAGCAGACAACTTCCAAGCGTTAATAGATGAGATTAATAAGGTAAAACCGGCTGCTGCAAAGGGACAGTATTTAAGAAGTGTTACACTTACTTCTACAATGGGTCCTGGTGTTAAATTAAACACAGTTAAGCTTGTGTAAGCAGGGGTTTTTGTAAAAAGGATATTGAAACGTGACGAGGCGGGAATTCTGTTTTGGGATTCCTGCCTTTTTTAATTGCCAAGCATATGAGAAAAAGGTCTGGTGAACCATTTTTGAGTACACCTGCAACCATGAATTGCGAAAAAAGCAATTTCAGTTGGTAGAATATGGGAGCGTATTTTTATATAATAGTAACACTATTTAAATATTGAGGAGGGGTTTTATGAAAAAACGATTATTAATGATGGCAATTATGCTGATAGCTGTTTTGGGATTTACTGGAACTAAGGTGTGTGCCGCTGAGAGCAAGCTGACAACAAAAGAGATAAGTTCAGCTATAACTGTAGATACAGGGAAGAACTATACCGTAACATGGAAGTATGATGTTCCCAATGTTAATAAAATTACCCTTAATAAAAAAGGGCTATTAACCATAACTGCATCAAAGGTAACAAGTAAATCTCTCGGTATGCTTGACATGGATGTGGCAGTATATGATGCAAATGGAAAGATTGTCTGGGAATGCCGGGATGAAGGAGATAATAGCAATCCATCCTTTTATGTTGGACTGAATGCCGGTACTTACTATGTAACGCTGGACCCACGGTACGTAAGTTATGTAGAGGGAAAGGTTACAACCTATTCTTTTGGCTTTACGGCAGATGAGTATATTGAAACGGAAAATAACAATACGAAGGAAACGGCAACTCCGATTAAAACAGATGTTACATATACAGGATATCTTGGGTCTGGATTTTCTGTAACGGATGATAATGATGATGGTTATGATGTATATAAGGTTAAGCTTGTGAAGGGTAAAAAATACCGGCTGGCCTCAACGGCAACGAACGGACTTACCATTAGTAGATGGTGTGGAAAATCAGTAAACGTAGACGATACCTGGAACTCTAATTCGGCAGGAAAGGATTATGTTGCCAAATATACGGGATACCATTACATTTGTATCTGGAATTATAGTAATGAACAGTACAAATATACAATACAAATGTGCACCGTGAGTAATTATCCTTCGAAAACAAGCATTACATCACTTACTAGTGGAAAGAAATCTTTTGTTGTGAAGTGGAAAAAGGTCAAGTGTTCAGGATATCAGATTCAATATGCTGACAACAAAAAGATGAAAAAGGCAGTAACAAAGACAATAAAGAAATCAGGAACTGTAAAATATCAGGCTAAAAAATTAAAGGCAAAGAAAAAATATTATGTCAGAGTCAGAGCCTATAAAACTGTAAAAGGCAAGAAATACTATTCCGGCTGGTCTAAGATTAAGAGTGTAACTACAAAGAAATAGTATCTATAGATATAAAAATCAAGCCGATGGGAAAAAGAGCTGTTCACAGCTCTTTTTCCTTATAAAATTATTCGTTATTAACTGTTTCCAGTATTGTTTTCAATTTTTGGAAACCGGCAGGAGAAAATGCGGATTTGATTACACAATCAAATGTACTTGATAATACCATTACATAGCGGAACCGGCTGAATGTAATGGTCATATCGATATAATCTTCAACCGGAATACAATATGCATTTCCGTGTGACTGTATAAATACATACTTATAATCCATCCAGATTCCGTTTGTGATTTTGTCTGCATTGTCGTAGTGCTTTGCAAGTTCATTAAATTTAACTTTTGTAATGTCCATATACTTAAATATAGGAGTAGGATTCTTCCTTATTCCCGATGCAGCACCAATTAACACAAACGTAAGGACAATTGCCGCTACAGAGAATGATATGGAATTTAACATTTTATCAGTTCCATTGGAAAAGAATATGTTTTTAATAGACATCCCAATACAGGCAGTCCATAATAAAAACCATAATATAAATGAAATTATGTTTTCTTTATCCCAGCCAACGCACATATTCTTCCATAAATTGGTACCTTTGTTTTTTTCGCTTATATTACGTTTCCTCATTTTTGCTGGATGGGAATCCTTTGACAACGAGGGGAAGAACATTTCCAAAAAACCTTTAATATACATAGCGGTACTAAAATAGGCTTCTCCCTGGCGCTTTTTCAAAATACAGCTTGAAATAACTGCAATTAGAAGAGAAACGGCAGTGAGAATCACTCCTATCAGAATTAAAATCCACAAGGACACAGTACCATTTCTAGCACTATCTATTTCTCCTCCCGCCACTATAATCGTACATGCCAGCCATATTACAAAAGAAACGCTGCTCATTACCTTAAGGTCTTCTAATTTTTCATCGGTCATGATTGTCTCCCCTATCCTATCATCTGGTCTCTTGCATCTTCTAGTATTGCACCAGGTATATAACCATTATCGGGGCTTGGAATATATTTATCTTTAACATTATCTGCTGTTGCCCTTGTTGTTTCCTTTATTGCATTTTTAGCAGCCTCTTTTTTTGCTGTTTTAGATGCATTTTTGGCAGCCTCTGCTTTTTTAGCCGCATTTTCTGCTTTATTTGCGGCTTTGGCAGCTTTTTTAGCAGCTTTTGTTTTAGCAACCGTTTTTCCTGTTTTAGAGGCGGCTTTTTCAGCGGCTTTTGCGGCTTTCGCCGCTTTTTGCGATGCATCTTTTGCTGCCGTAGAAGCTAATTTGGCCGCTTTTATTCCTTTGCCTATGTTCTTTGCCAAAGCCAGAACGGATACAAAATCCATTGCAAGAAATGCCACATCCATTAGAATTCCCATTATTTCACTAACTGTGGGTGTATCACCGTCTAACACTTTTTTCAAATCTTTAATAAGTTGTCTTATATCCGCAATGCAATTTAGACCAGGAATGAAACTTAATATTGTCCAAAGCATTTCCTCCAATTCGTCATCTTCTGATACAGCCTCGTCTGGGGGTTCGCTGTTTTTTTCATTTTCTGGTTTATCTGCTATTGTATTTGGTGTTACATTGTTCTGCATTATTTTTGCTTCGGTAGTCTCATATTGAATAATAATATCATTAAGTTTAGAGGAAAGCAATGTAATATTAGTGCTTTCTGTTTTTATATCTGTAGATATGTTTTGTAACTTTTTCTTGATAGAAGCTGTTGAATGACCTAGTGATATATCTGTAGCAATTGCATTAATTTCATTTACATAGGTATTTAAATTTTTTGCCTCTTGGCTCATGTTCTCACATTCATTTTTCAATGCCTTTGTATGTATTTTAAAACACGCCATAATTAAACTCCTTTGTTACTCTTTGACATTATTTTCATTTTTTAATTCATCAACTATCAAAAGTCTTTGGTGCATTTCATCTAAGTCCTGATACCCCAAAAAGTAAACCATCAATATATTATCTGCATCAAACAACAGTACATCTTCATTATCTATTCCCTTAGGATATACACAACCAAGATAGTCATATTCCACATGTTCCTCCAAATCAACTTGTTGTCTGCCGCATATCATTATTTTCTCTTTTTTATTTACTAGTTGTACAACTGTACCAATTGGTAATAATTTTTTAGTTATATTATTCATCTGTTTTATCTCCTTTGCATAATTTAAGTAACTTGAGTCTAATTTTGATTAATGCATAGATAGCTTTTTAATATATATCATACTTTTATACTTATGTAGCATTTGAGGGATAGATAACCACTTTTTGGGATGAATAACCAGTTTTGAGGCAGTCCGGTATGGGGCTATTGTTTGGAATGATTGCCTGGTAGCAAGGAAGTAAGGATAATCATAGACAAAAGTATTTTGGAATGTTATAATTATAATGCTTTAAGAAAATAGGAAATGAAGGAGGAATTGTTGTGAAAATACGAAGAACAGCTACTATGATTTTTATGATGATTTGCCTTGTATCGGCAGGGGTTCTTTTGTCTCCAGATAAGGCGTTTGCGAAAAAGATTACCAACATGAGACAGGTGGAGAAAAAAGCATTAAAAGAAGTTAGGAATGCAGTTATAACAGAAGTAGATACAGACTATGAAAAAGGTTCTCTTGTTTATGAAGTTCATCTGATAAAAGGAACGAAAGAGTATGAGATAACATATCGTGCTTCTGATGGAAAAATGGTTGCCTATGAATGGGAAGAAAATAATGTTCGTAAATACAGTAAAAAGAAAGTAATGAGTAAAAGTAAGTGCAAAAAGCTGGCTTATAAAAAGGTAAAAAAGGGTAAGATAACAAGCATTGTTAAAAAACGCGATGATGGAATAGTTATTTATAAAGTAAAAATGAAGAAAGGCAATAAAAAATACGAGCTTCAGTTACATGCGAGAACAGGCGAGCTGATAGAATATAAATGGGAATTCGTTACCAGGAATGCAAAGAAAAAGAACAGTTATATCGGTGTAGAAAAAGCAAAGCGCATTGCATTAGAAAAAGTGCCGGGTGCAACTATAGTAAAAGTGGAATTTGATAAGGACGATGGAGTACCTGTATATGAAGTAGAGTTAATAAAAGATGAATTTGAATATGAGATTAAGATTCATGCAAAGACAGGGGAGATTTTAGAAATGGAAAGAGAATATTATGACTGTTTTGATTGAGTAAATTTTGAGCCGCCAAATGAGCCATTAGGTTTGCTTGGCGGTTTTGATATTATAGGAGAGCTGGTAGACTAGAGGCAGTACGGTTATGCATGTGAATTATAAAAAACAGCTTGCATGGAAGCAGGGGATAGGTGAGGAAAAAGGATGGCAGGGATGGAGAACAATGAGATATCATATAATCATTGCGAAAAAAATAAGCCGCGGGAAAAGTGTCAGACCAATAGATGTCTAATATATAATAAATATAATTTAATGAATGTGCAAATGCCTTGTCCATTTTACAGAGAAGATGATTGTGGATTTTTGGGGAAATTGAGGGAGGTTAATGGGAAAAAGATTCGCAGACAGTATTTTGAGGGGATATGTTGGGGGTATTGGATTGCTGTTGTATATCTTTTTCTTTTTGTGACATTTCTTTTTATAAGAATGGGTGGATATGATTTTTCGTGGATGGAATTTGTAATGTTTTTTTTCGAGGCATTTGTATGCTGGATTTTTGTTTGTATTCTGCGGTTATGCAACCGTTTTTTGGCAGGTAGGTGTGTTTGTGTCATCAATGAGCAGGGAATTTACAGCAATCAGGGGTTTCGAAGCTGGAATGATATAAAAGAAATAGAATACCATATCGGGTATAGAGGAAGGACTCACTATGATTGCTGTGCAGCTATTATCAGAGGATATAAGAAAGAGTTAATTATTCCACACGCACCAAACTACCTTTTAAGGCTTGTAAAGAAATATAATCCTGATATCGATACTTTTTTGCGAAAAGAGGATAAGAAAGATATTATTATAACGATATGTTTGGTGACAGCACTTTTGATTATACTTGGCTTTATTGTATAAGGGGAGAGGTAGGGAGACAAGTTGTCCATTGTCCTCAAAGGGTTAAACAGTAATCCTTTTATTTTTAATGTAAGAAAGCAGTGTTTGATAATTTCCTTGCGGTTGGAAAATAATATGGTTATAATAGGTAACATGTAAGAGAATTTTTGCAAATTTTTTAAAGGAGATAATGTTATGAGTATCAGAATTGGTATATATGGATACGGTAATCTGGGCAGAGGAGTAGAGTGCGCGGTTAAGCAGAATCTGGATATGGAGCTTGTGGCAGTATTTACCAGAAGAGAACCGGAAAGCGTTTCCATTTTGACAAAGGAAGCCTGTGTGTGCAGAGTTTCTGAGGTAGAGGACTGGAAAGACAAAATTGATGTTATGATTCTTTGCGGGGGAAGTGCAACAGACCTTCCAGAGCAGACACCACAGCTTGCCAGGATGTTTAATGTGGTGGACAGCTTTGATACCCACGCTAAAATTCCGGATCACTTTGAAAATGTGGACAAGGCAGCGCGGGAAAATGGCAGAGTAGGCATTATTTCTGTAGGTTGGGACCCAGGAATGTTTTCATTAAACAGAATGTATGCCAATGCAATTCTGCCGGAGGGAAAGGATTATACCTTCTGGGGCAAGGGCGTCAGCCAGGGACATTCCGATGCAATCCGCCGGATTAAGGGAGTGAAAAATGCCAAGCAGTATACGATTCCGGTGGACAGGGCATTAGAGGCAGTTCGTGCAGGAGAAAATCCGGAGCTTACCACCAGACAGAAGCATACGAGAGAATGCTTTGTTGTACTGGAGGAAGGGGCAGATGCGGCAGAGGTAGAGAAAGAGATTAAGACCATGCCAAACTACTTTGCTGATTATGATACAACTGTTCATTTTATCAGTGAGGAAGAACTCGTGGCAGAGCACAGTGGAATTCCTCATGGCGGTTTTGTAATCCGTTCCGGAAGCACTGGCTGGGAACAGGAAAACAGTCATGTAATTGAGTATAGCTTGAAGCTGGATTCCAATCCGGAGTTTACAGCCTGTGTCATTGCAGCATATGCCAGGGCGGCCTATAAGCTTTCTAAGGAAGGGCAGACAGGATGTAGAACAGTTTTTGATATTGCACCGGCATATTTAAGCGTAAAGAGTGGTGAGGAGCTTAGAAAAACATTACTTTAATTTACAACGCTTATGAATAACAAGCAGATTAATGTAGATGTGTGGTATAAAGTTGGTGTTTGTAAATTTATATGATATAGAAAGACAGGGAATTTAGTAAATTTTCTGTCTTTTTATTTATTATTAAAAATATAATTGAATTTATGAACGAAATGTGGTATTATGAAAAAATAAAAATATGGCCGCCAAAGAGGAAACAATGTTATAATTACCAAGAAATATAATAAGTACAATGAAAGAGAGGAAAAAAGATGAAGAAACAAGTAGGTTTAAGGATTATTGCAGTATTGTTATTAATTTGTTTATGCGGCATGCAGGTAAATGCAGCATATGTACCCAGTGTTGCGGCGAACTTGACGGCAAAGCAGAAAACAAATTCGTCAAATTTAAAGATGCTTGACGCTGCAAAGGTTTATTGTGAAACGACGCAGGTGTCGAAATATAGTATACAATATGAGGCAATTGGCAGTAATAACGGAAAGACCGGAGTATCTTTTTTAACACTTATATATGGGGTTGGAAAAAAAGGAACAGTTAAAACGAAAAGGCATTATAATTATTATAAGATTCGTCTGACTGGGAAAAAGAATAATGGAAAGAAAACCAACAGTTGTATCGGTTATGGTAAGATTTCTGAGTAATATATGCGGAGGGCTATATGTTAAGGTTACAGGAAAAGCTTTTTTTTCGGAGTGTGATGCGCAGTTTGCTATTGTTGGTATTGCTTGGTGGCTGTATCGTATATAATGTGTATCTGCTGGTCTGGTATGGAACGGAGGATATTGTGACATGGGGAGCTGGCGGAATATTTGCATATCAGATGCGGGTGTATTTTTTTCATTTTGTAATTGTAGCGATGCTGGCGTTTGATTATTTCCGAGAGGTTCCGGATGCAGAATTGTTAGAAGTGATAAAGGTAGGAAACAGGGGCTTCAAAAGCGACTGTATGCAGTTTCTGGTAATAATGCAGTATGTATTCCTGTCAACGGTTATTATGCTGGCGTTTTCTATATATTTTTTTAGCATATCCGTTTCCCTGGCGTCACAGCTTGTTCTATACCTGTGCAAGATAAATGTTACTTATATGCTGCTGAATGGATTGGCAGCTATATTATTTGGATGGCTTTTGTCCAGGAGGGTAAATAAAATAGCGGGCTATGTTATATTGTTGCTTTTTTGTGTGATGCTGACTTCTAATATGGCGGAAAATTTAAAGACCTTATCTTATTATAAAATGGGAATTTTAAAATATTTCAGGGGTTTCTTTCTTTTTCCAGAGGGGTTTTTAGATGTGGACGGGATGGCGTATGCGGATGAGACAGTGCTTTTTCCGGTACATTTTTCACAAATGCTGCGGGTTATATTCTGGATATGTCTTTTTGGAACAGGAATCATAAGCTGTTACAGATTTGCCCGGAAAAAATTGTGCATTACGGTTTTTGGAATAATGACACTGGTAAGCTTTTATTTTATGATACAGCCAGGCAGTTATTTTAGTAAAAATAATGCAGCAGATGAGACGGATTCTTATGGCTATGACCAGAGATATTACATGCTGGAAATGAGAGAGCAAAGGCAAAAGGAAACCGATTTTGTTATAGAGCGGTATGAAATGAAGATACGGCTTACCCGGAATATGGAGACAGAAGTGGTGCTTTATTTGTCGCAGCCGGATTTGGAGCAGTATGATATGACGCTCTACCATCTCTATGATGTGGAAAAGGTCACAAACCAGGAGGGAATATCTCTTGATTTTGTAAGGGATGGAGATTATCTGACTATTCAGAATCCGAAAAGAAACCTTGAATCTGTTACGGTTACATATCGCGGAGGCTGTGCCAATTTTTACAGCAATGCAGAGGAACTGTATCTTCCGGCATGGTTTCCATATTATCCCATTGCCGGATTTCATAGAATTTATGAGGAAAATTATCTGTATGCAGATAACCGGTTGGACACAGAGGCAGAATTTGATGTGACCTTCGATTCTCACGCAAGGATATATTCAGAGCTTCCGGAGGTTTCTGAAAACCATTTTGCCGGGAAGAGCCGGGGTGCAGTATTTGTGAGCGGATTTTATAAAAAAGTCCGGCTGGAAAATGGCATAATCTGCATTTATCCATATTTGAATAAGATGTACGACCCATATACAGAGACGAATAAAGTGATGGTAGATAATGTGGCAAAAAATATGGTTGAGAGCGGAAAATGGAAGGATTGTGAAGATAAGACCATTGTTTTTGTGCCGATGCTTTCCGGTGACGGACTGCCGTATGTGACAGAGCAGGCAATAGTCTCTGATTTTTCGTGGGAAACATTGGAACAGGAAAGCACGGAAGAGGAAATGTTTGCATATTACTATGAGGGTGCGGTTGAAACCACAGATGAAAATATGCAGATTTTTAATGACTGGTACTGGTTTACCAAGGAGGAAAATCCGGAAGTGATTTCTTATGAGAGTGTGAGAGAGTTTTATGCCAGCCACTTTGAAAAAGAGGGAGACATAGAAAGTCTCAATGAGGAATTTGAACAGTATTTTATTGAAAATATGGGAGAAGAGGAGCTGGAATTTTTGAAGGGAGGAAAACAGGATGCTGGAAATTAAAGAGCTTTCTAAAAGCTTTGGGAAAAAGAAGGTGCTGCATAATATTTCCTGCAGTCTTGATACCGGGATTTATGGTCTGCTGGGGCCGAACGGTGCAGGAAAGACAACTCTTCTGCGCTGTGTGCTTGGATTGTATCCGTTTGAGAAGGGCGAAATCCGGCTGGACGGAAGGAAAATAACGGATATCCAAAGGCAGGTAAATATTGGTTATCTCCCACAGAAAAGCGGCGTGTTCCCGGGACTTACGGTGGAGGAGTACCTCCGGTATTTTTCCAATTTAAAGAAACTGGACAAAACAAAAACAGATGCCTTCATCGATGAGGCATTGGAAATGGTACATTTAACGGAGCAGAGAAAAATGAAGGGACGTAAGCTTTCTGGTGGAATGGTAAGGAGATTAGGGATTGCCCAGGCAGTGCTTGGCATGCCTGAGCTTGTTATATTTGATGAGCCTACAACAGGGCTTGACCCGGAGGAACGCATGCGTTTTAAAAATATAGTGCGGCAGATGGGAAAGGGAACAACGGTAATCATGTCAACCCATATTGTTGAAGATGTGGAGGCGGTGTGCAGCCGTATTCTTATAATGAAGGATGGAACATTTTCCATGCAAGGGACACAGGAGGAGGTTATCCGGTGCGCTGAGGGTCTGGTCTATGAGCTTCCGAGAGAAGAGTTGTTGAATGGAGATTATATAGAGAAGGAAAAGGAACAGGATGGCAGAGAGATATTAAGGGTTATTACGGGGAGGAATATAGATATAAACAGAGCAGTGAAACCAACGATAGAGGATGGTTACCTTTGCCGGCTAAAGAATATAGTAAAGTAATGTATTTGGAAAAACAGTAAAAAATGGTGGATATATGAAAAGATTAATCATGAAAAGCTATTATCAATTGAAGGGAATCGGTTGTCTGGTATGGGTTCCGACGGTAATCCTGTATATCATGCTGCCTTGTGTAAGCTATGGGGTATACACCCTTTTTAAGGATATGGATATGCTGTACAGCAGTATTTTAGAAAACAGCCAGTATATCTGCCCCATGTTTTCTGTGTGGTATGTTTTATTTGTACTGTATCATTTTGTAGAGCAGCCGGGGTGTGAAATTTTGTATGTAAAGGGGAGGTGCAAGCTGCCGGAGCTAGCATTGCCATATATTTTGTATGATTTGTATATGCTGCCACTATTTGCCATATCTGGATATTTATTTCCCGAATTCCGGTGGCTTTATGTGAAGCTTTGTGGTGTTAATCTGTTATATGTGGCAGCTGTCTATGCGGTTACATATATTTTTCGCAGTATCGTACCGAGTGTAACAATAGTATTATTATATTCTGTGCTGGTGTTTATGGAGGGCACCGGGGCAGTGGGGAACATAACTTATTTTTCCGATGAAATTCATACAGGTCTGGCACTGCTTTTTGAAATGATACCCATATGCATAATAATTGGAATAATGCTGATGGTAGGAATTTTTGCGAATCATTTATTTGTAAGAAAATGGGATTGAGTTCACAGGCACTTTTATAGCACCTGTGAAGCGTTTAAAAGAATCTATTCCGGCTGCTCAGAGGTGCAGTGTGCACATTTTGTGGCATCAATAGGAATCTCACTCTTGCAGAATGGACAGATTTTGGTGGAAGGTGCTTCCTCTGCCGGTTTCTTGCCGAGAGACAAAGCTTTGTTAATGGTTTTCATTAAGCAGAACAGGATGAAAGCCATAATAATGAAGTTTACCACTGAGGATAAAAATGCAGAACCATAGGCAGAGATTTGTGCCCAGCTGTAAAGATGATATCCGGTTCCGCCAGTGAGAAATACAAGAAGCGGATTGATAAAATTATCAGTCAATGAGGTGACAATACCGGAGAAAGCGCCGCCGATAATCACACCAACCGCCATATCCATAACATTGCCTTTTAGAGCAAAAGCCTTAAATTCTTCTAAAAATTTCTTCATTTGTAAACACTCCTTTTTTTATAAGTATATTATAAGAAAATGAATGGGTTTTCAACCTCAAATTTGAGAATACAGGATTGGTAAAATATAAAGAGCCATTTTTAAATATAATATGTTATTATAAGAGTGAGTGGATATAGAAAGCGAGCTTGAACCATATGGTAAAAAGGAGTGAAACGAATGCAGGAGCCACACTGGAAGGGAAAGCATTATTCTTTTTTTCAAAATAGGGAATGTGAATATTTTCCCTGTCATGAAGGGATAGATGAAGAACAGTTTAACTGTTTGTTCTGCTACTGTCCGTTGTATGTACTGGGGGATAAATGTGGAGGAAACCCGGTGTTTTTGGAAAATGGTATAAAAGATTGTACAAAGTGTACACTTCCCCATAAACCTGAAAATTATGGTTATGTAACAGACCAGTTTAAGAAGATTTCAGAAAAGAGCAAATAGAGGGGAACCTATTGACAAAGAACACAAGAAATGCTATAAAAAACATAGTTATGAAAAGACGATGAAGGAGACAGTACCATTTTTATGAAACAGTTTTGGAATAGCATGAACCAATAAATGCGGTTATTTCCAAAAACAGCGAGTCTGTGTTGGTGGAAGGCAGACAGGAGTAGTAAATCTGGGAATATCACTCCGGAGTTTTGGATTGAACGGTTTTGGGTATTGTTATAAGACAGAGGTTTTATGGCAGGATATCTAAATTCCAATTAGACTCCAACGGTTGTTTCCCGTTACAGAAACCATGTATGCAAGCAAAGAAAAGCATAAACACAAATGCAAGATATTCAGCTTTGATATTTGTAAGGGATATGCATTTTGGCAGAGTACAGCGTATTAGGTGGTATAGCGAATGATGCCCTTTTCGTCCTGATACAGGATGGGAAGGGCTTTTTATATGAATTTTAATTTAATGGAAAAGGAGCAGAAGTTATGAAAAAGAGGAGTTTATATTTGCTTTTTACAGGAATATTGATATTGGGAATATCAGCTTGCGGCAAAGAAGAGGGTTCAGATACCCGGGAAATGATGACGACGGAAATATCAACAATTGAAACAGCAACAGAAGAATTGTCAACTGAGGAGGAAACTACGCAGATGACAACAACGGAGACGGTGACAACGGAAGAACATTCTGATACCCAGGAAACAGATAATGGGGAGAATGCAGGTGCGACAGAAGGAACGGATGCTGGAACACAGGAAACAGGCAGCGAGGGTATGACTTCGGAAGAGGCAGAGAAGCTTTTATTTCAAACATTGGGTGAAAAAGATGAGGAAACCGGTAATACATATTCTTTTGGATATGTGGATACTTTTATGGTTGACGGAACAGAGTATCATATGTTTGTCTGGAGCTGGCTGGTGGAGGATCATTCATCGAGACTTGCGGATTTATTTGTTGCCGTAGATGGCAGTGCCATATATGAAGGATTATATAACGGGGAAACAGCAGAGGTGTTTAAGGAAAAGAATTATTTAGAGGATTGACAAAGTAGTATAAATGGAAGGAGATTAAGATGTACGAAAAAGTATCAACAAACTTGAATTTTGTAGAGCGGGAACAAAAGACGCTGGATTTTTGGAAAGAGAACAAAATTTTTGAGCAGTCTATTGAAGAGAAGGAGGGCAAGCCAGTATACACCTTCTATGACGGCCCTCCAACTGCAAATGGCAAGCCGCATATCGGACATGTGTTAACCCGTGTTATCAAGGACATGATTCCAAGATACCAGACCATGAAGGGGCACAAGATTATCCGTAAGGCAGGCTGGGATACCCATGGACTTCCGGTAGAGTTAGAGGTAGAGAAATTATTGGGTATCGATGGCAAGGAACAGATTGAGGAATATGGTCTTGACCCATTTATCACAAAATGTAAGGAATCTGTCTGGAAATATAAAGGAATGTGGGAGGAATTCTCTGGTAAGGTTGGATTCTGGGCAGATATGGATAATCCATATGTAACCTACCACAATGATTTTATTGAATCAGAATGGTGGGCATTAAAAAAGATTTGGGACAGGGATTTATTATATAAGGGCTTTAAGATTGTACCTTACTGTCCGCGGTGTGGAACGCCATTATCAAGTCATGAGGTGGCACAGGGATACAAGTTAGTGAAAGAGCGTTCCGCAGTGGTACGTTTTAAGGTTATCGGGGAAGATGCCTATTTCCTTGCATGGACAACCACACCTTGGACACTGCCGTCTAATGTGGCTCTCTGTGTGAATCCGGATGAGACCTACTGTAAGGTAAAGGCAGCAGACGGTTATACCTATTATATGGCAGAAGCGCTGCTTGACAATGTGCTTGGCAAGCTGGCAAATGCAGAGGAAGGAACTGCCGCTTATGAAGTATTGGAGACTTATGTTGGTACAGATTTGGAGCATAAGGAATACGAGCCGTTATATACATGTGCGGCAGAGGTGGCTGACAAGCAGAAAAAGAAGGGACATTATATTACCTGCGATTCCTATGTAACCATGACAGATGGTACCGGTATCGTTCATATCGCACCTGCATTTGGTGAGGATGATGCCCAGGTAGGAAGAAAATATGACCTTCCGTTTGTCCAATTTGTAGACGGCAAGGGTAACTTAACAGAGGAGACTCCGTTTGCCGGTTTATTTGTAAAGGACGCTGACCCGAAGGTATTGATGGATTTGGACAGCAGGGGTTTGTTATTTGATGCTCCAAAGTTTGAGCATGATTATCCATTCTGCTGGAGATGCGATACACCGCTTATCTACTATGCAAGAGATACCTGGTTTATTAAAATGACTGCTGTCCGGGAGGATTTAATCCGAAACAATGATACTGTCAACTGGATTCCGGAATCCATCGGTAAGGGACGGTTTGGTGATTGGTTAAAGAATGTTCAGGACTGGGGTATTTCCCGTAACCGTTACTGGGGCACGCCGCTTAACATTTGGGAATGTGAGTGTGGCAAGCGTCATGCCATTGGTTCCATTGCAGAGCTAAAGGAAATGAGTGATAACTGTCCGGAGAATATTGAATTACACCGTCCATACATTGATGCAGTGACGATTAAATGTCCGGATTGTGGCAAAGAAATGCACCGCGTACCAGAGGTGATTGACTGCTGGTTTGATTCCGGTGCTATGCCGTTTGCACAGTGGCATTATCCATTTGAAAATGAAGATATCTTCAAGGAGAATTTCCCTGCTGACTTCATTTCCGAGGCGGTAGACCAGACAAGAGGATGGTTCTATTCCCTGATGGCAATTTCAACCCTGATTTTTAACGAGGCGCCATATAAGAATGTTATTGTTCTTGGTCATGTTCAGGATAAGGACGGACAGAAGATGAGTAAGTCAAAGGGAAATGCGGTAGACCCGATGGAGGCACTTAACCAGTACGGTGCAGATGCCATCCGTTGGTATTTCTATACCAATTCTGCTCCATGGCTGCCGAACCGTTTCCATGAGGATGCTGTAGTGGAAGGACAGCGGAAATTCATGGGTACATTGTGGAATACCTATGCATTCTATGTGCTTTATGCGAATATTGATAATTTTGACCCGACCAAGTACAGCTTAGAATATGATAAGCTGCCTGTTATGGATAAATGGCTGCTTTCTAAGCTGAATACAGTTGTCAGGGCAGTGGATGACAATTTAGGTAATTACAGAATTCCAGAGGCTGCAAGAGCTATGAGTGAGTTCGTGGATGACATGAGTAACTGGTATGTAAGACGTTCCCGTGAGCGTTTCTGGGCAAAGGGAATAGAGCAGGATAAGATTAATGCGTACATGACACTTTATACGGCATTGGTTACCATCTGTAAAGTGGCAGCTCCGATGATTCCGTTTATGACAGAGGATATTTACCAGAACCTTGTCAGGAGTGTAGATAAGGCGGCTCCAAAGAGTATTCATCTTTGTGACTTCCCGGAGGTTGACGAGAGGATGGTTGACAAGGAGCTTGAAGCAGACATGGACGAGGTTCTCAAAATTGTTGTCTTAGGACGTGCTGCAAGAAATAGTGCTAATATTAAAAACAGACAGCCAATTGGCAGCATGTATGTGAAGGCCGACAAAGAGCTTTCTGATTTCTACAAGGAAATCATTGAAGATGAGTTAAATGTGAAGACCGTGGAATTCAAGGATGATGTATCCGAATTCAGTTCCTACAGCTTTAAGCCACAGTTAAAGACCGTTGGACCGAAGTATGGCAAGCAGTTAAATGTAATCCGTGAATATTTGTCAAATGTTGACGGTAATGAAGCCATGAACACCTTAAAGGTAGAGGGAGCGTTGAGGTTTGATGCCAATGGTGTTGAAGTATCTCTGGCGGAGGAAGATTTGCTGATTGATATTGCACAGACGGAAGGCTTTGAAACTCAGGCAGATGCGGTGGTTACGGTTGTATTGGATACCAACTTAACGGAGGAGCTTCTTGAGGAGGGCTTTGTCCGTGAGATTATTTCCAAGGTACAGACCATGCGTAAGGAAGCAGGATTTGAGGTAATGGATAAGATTACGATTTCTGTTGCAGGCAACGACAAGGTTGCTGCTATTATGAAACGTAACGAAGAGGTAATCTTTGCAGATGTGCTTGCCACCGGAATAGAGTATGGTGAAGTATCCGGTTATACAAAGAGCTGGAACATCAACGGGGAAAAGGTTGACCTTGGTGTGACGAAAAATTTTTAAGGAAAGCACAATTTACGGCTTATAAATAGTAATTTAAATAAAGTAGGATAAAACCGTTGTCGCAGGATGGCGGTTTTTCTTGTAATAGGAACAATATCATAATATAATATTTAGAAGAAAATATTAATTTGTGCATCACGGTGTTTATTTTATTAGGAGGAGAATTATGGATTTACAGAAGTCTGTGGTTGAAAAGAAAAGTTCATTGGAATGGTTCCTGCATAAGCGGTTTGTTACCATTGGTGTTATTATGGGAGTGTTAATGGTTTTATGTTCTACCATCATTATCGGGATGTCTTTTATGCTTCGGAATGTATATAGAGAAGTAGGAGACAATTCAAAGGGATGGATTCCGGTTGCAGGGCTTGCCTTTGGCGTATTTGCTATTGTTATTATTGTTATAGTGGACATAATTCTCAATAAAATGGCAATGGCTGTGATTAAAAAGATTAAGATTCCGCTGGACGATATCAGTACCTCTATTCAGGATTTATCACAGGGAAATCTGGATACGGTGATTTCTTATACGGAAAGAGATGAGTTTGGTACGATTGTAGAGAATACGACGGCGACCATTATTGAGTTAAAAAAGTATATTACCAATATTTCAGAGATATTAACGCAGATGTCAGATAAAAATATGGCGATGTCGGTGGATATCGATTATGTGGGTGATTTTCTTCCAATTAAGGAATCTATTGAGAACATAATTGATGCAATGAATTCATTGCTGGGTGGGGTTTTGGAGTCCATGAATGTCATCCGCACGGGAGCAAAAAATATGGCGGAAACGGCATCCTCCTTAGCAGAAGGTGCTTCTGCACAGAGTAATGAAATCCAGGATTTGTTTAACCATATTAATCAGTTGACAGATGATGTTATTGAGAATGCGGGAAAGGCAGAGAAGGTGGCGGTACTGGCAAATGAGTCCATGACAGTTGTAGAGGAAGGCAATAACCAGATGATTCATCTGTTAGATGCCATGGAAATTATCAAAAAACAGGCTGATGATATTTCTAACATCATACAGGTTATCAATTCCATATCCGAACAGACAAAGCTGTTATCGCTCAATGCATCCATTGAGGCGGCGCGGGCAGGTGAACAGGGAAAAGGCTTTGCAGTTGTTGCTGATGAGATTGGTAAGCTGGCAGAGGAATGCGGTGATGCGGTGGACACAACAAATGAATTGATTAATAAAACAATTCAGGCAGTGAATGCCGGAGGAGCACTGGCAGATGAAACAGCCGGTATTTTAAAGAAAATTGTAAATTCCACCGCGGAGACAACCCGACTTGTAGGGGATATTTCCAAGGCATGTTCAAAAGAAGAAGGAAACATAAAGGTTATTTTGAACGGTATTGAAAACATTGACAGTGTGGTTTCCAATAATGCAGCATCTTCAGAGGAAAGTGCTGCAGTAAGTGAACAATTGCTGGCGATGGTAGAGAATCTGGAGGGACAGATTCAGGAATATCAGTTAAAATCAGTTTAGGTGAAAGAAAATACACAAATTTATTCAGAGCAGGTTAAACTGAGGGATAAATTTGTGTATTTTTTAAAATGAATTTTGAAATAAAGTATATAATAAAAATCATCATAAAACCTTTATAACACAAGTAGCACAAAATAGCATGCATAAATTTCAAAAATTTGACAACAAAAATAACAGTTCAGCCTTTCGGCTGAATCAATTGACCATATACCGGTTAAAATATAGCCGGATTTGCCGCTCCTTTTATCACCGGAAAGCGAGAGCAAAGTATTGGAACTGTCATTGTTGATGATACTTCTTAAGTGGATGTTGTCATCACGGAGAAGCCCATTTTCTTTTGTCAGACCATCTATCTTTTTAGTTAACTGGTCTACATCTTCTTTGTGTTCCTTTTTTTCACACGGAGGTCGTTTTCCGCAGCGTTAGGACGTGCCATAACATCCATGAGCTGGTTATGCATATTTTTTTTATAATTTCCACCCAACTCTGACCGCCTCCTTTTCCTGTGTTCCTGATAGTATGATTCTATTAGAAAAAGTGAATTTCGGCAGTTTATGGATTCGTCAGAATGACGGTGGATAACTTTTTGTTCAGCTCAGCCGAAAGGCTGAACTGTTACCAAAAAAATAAGCCGTGATTGGCTAAATAAAAGGTTTACGTATTATGATGTTAGAGAAAGTGTCAAACCCCTAATGGGCTTTAACTCGTTCTACACCAGACCAGGGGATGATTCTGCTAAAATTTGTCGAGAAATGTCGAAAAAAAATCGTTGATATAAAAGGTTGCGATTGATATAATGAATGTGAATTGTAGTTAAAAGGTGATGGAATTAGCCTATCTGCTTTGGAGAAAGGAAACGGATACTATATGAAAAAACGGTTTATTTATCTGACCCTGGTTATTTTGATTGTTTTTTTTGCAGGGATTTTTTGGGTGAAATATAGTAGTAAAAGAGAACTGAGGCAGATTGAACTAAATGATGTGTTTGATTCCGTGAGGAAAGGACAGGATATGATAGTTTATTATGGACAGGAAGATTGTGGGGAATGCAGGGAATTTTCTAAAATTATAGATAGAATCATGACGGAGAAGAACATTTCCGTTAGTTATATTGATTCGGATAAAATGAGTGCGGATGAAAAAGAAAAATTTACACAGTTTGAAATTGAAACAACGCCTGCTCTTTTCATTGTAACAAAAGGAAATGTGTATATCTATCGAAATTTAGATAATGAGGAGGATATCGAGAAGGCAGTAACACAGATTAATATTGATGAGGAAAGATTTGACGAATTAAAAGAAATTGACTATAAAGAATTGGATAAAAAAACAAAGCTGAATATAGACTTTTTATTATATATTGGCAGGGAGGATTGTAGAGATTGTCGAAAGTTTTATCCAATCGTACAACAATATATTTCTGAGAACTCAGGAATGGGTATGTACTATTTTGATATAAAAAAATATAGGGATTTGGCAAACTCTGGGAATGAAAAATCGGAGAATGCTTCTTTTTATGATGAGTTAAAGAAAAGGTATGAGATTGAATGGGTTCCTTCGGTCTATCATATAAGGAATGGTATTATCGTTGATAAATACGAATTTTTAAATGAGGAATATTATGAATTGGACACAGCGGAACAGCAGGCATCTGAAGAATTATATATACAGGAATTTGAAGAGTGGATGAAGCGGGAATGTTTAAGCATTAAATAAGGATAATCTGTAGATATGAAGAAGAGAAAGAAAATATTATCGGTTGTAATTATTATAATATGTATTGCTTTAGGAATCTTGTTTATTAGAAATATTAAACCGCCTTTACGAAATGTGGAGGTGTGTTATGGTGCGGATTTACAAGATGTTGTTTTAGTATCAATAACAGGGGAAGAAAAATATTTTAAGGAAGATTGTTTTGTTTTTTATATGTCGGATACCTGTTCACCGTGTATAGAAAAATTAGAATTGATTGATGAATTGTCGCATTTAGAATGTTTGCAACAGATAAATATATATTGTGTATGGAAGGATGATATTCCGGGAGAGGCACAGGAGGGGGATATAATAACAAATTTATCTTTAAAAGGAAAATATGAGCTTTGTGATTTTTTTCCATTTTATTTTTGTTATGAAGAGGGACAAGTTTCTTTTGTAACAGAAGATTATCATAAATTGGTGAAAAAAATAATGGAAAAAACAGACGAAGATAAGGTGAAAATGGATTTGTTTTATACATTAGTGAAACAATCTGATAGTGAGCAGACATGTGTAGTTTTTGTAACGGAAAACGATGAGGAATTTGGCGATTATAGAAGGATTAAAATTAATGATAAAATGTTTTCTAATGTTATACAGATTAAAGATTATCGTGATGGTATAGGGATATATGATAAATTCGACTTATATAAAATGATATTTGAGATAACCAGTTATCCATCAATTTTATATTACGATGGAGATTTAAAGGTGGAGACTATGGAGAGTTTGCAATAAAACATTAGTGTTAAATGCTCTATGAAAAAACGAGCAAAAGAAAAAATTTAGGCGAATCTCGAAAATTACAGAGGAGGATAATGGTATGAGAAAGAAATTGATAAGTGTGTGTTTGTTATTAGCCATGCTAGGTGGGGTTTTAACAAATTCATTTAGCGTAAATGCGAAATGTTCAAGCTGGACAGAGTATGGCAAAGGAGCAACCTATTGTAATCCAGCCAGAAGTTGTGGTTTGTTTGGACAATATGATACAAGGTTATATACCTCTTTTCAAACCCATTACTGTAGTAAAAACAACAAACAGGTTAAAGAGAATCGGGCAGTAGCAATTAAAACAGGATGTTGCAAATAATGAAGTAAAATGTTGCAAGCTCTTTATAGTCGAGGAGGGAGAATTGTGAAAAAATTTTTGTTACTTTTGATTATAGTTGTTCTCTTATGTGGATGTAGTGAAGAAGAGAAAGCACCCACTTGGGAATCTTATACGAATTTAAGGTTGAAGGTAAAAAAAGAAACATTTATTCAAGATGAGAATTTAAAAAAGCCTGGTGCATTATTTGCAGCGGAGAATCTGCTTTATATTATTGATACAGATAATAGTTGCGTGTGTTGCTATAATTATGATGGAGAATTGGTAAATTGTTTTGGAAAAATGGGAAGTGGAAAAGGAGAGTTTGATGCGCCGGCAGCAATTACCATGGACGAACAATACATATATGTTGCAGATGAAAAAGATGGCAGGATTCAGTTCTTTGATTTTGATGGAAATTATCAGAAGGAAGTTTATATTGAAGAACTGGATGATATTAGTGTACGGGTTCTGGATATAGAATCAGATGGTACAAATCTCTATGTGTCAGCAGGAAGCATGGAGAAAAAAAGGCTGGGGGTGTATTTGATAGACCAAAATGAAAATATTAAGAAGATTGGGAAAACAGAAATTGGATGTTTTGGAAAGAACGAAAAAACAAATGAAATCTTTTTTGCAAATGCATATGAATATTTTGAAAAGGATGATATGTTTGGCTATCAGGGAGGTGAAAGCTTTTTAGCAGGAATTAAGGATAATAAATTGCAAAAGATGTTTTTGCTGCCGGAAGGATATTTACCAGCAGAGTTGTATATAGAAGATGATAAAATATATATTTTTTCAGAGGCCTTAATGGAAGTAGATGTATTTGATTATAGTGGAAATTATATTGAAACTTTGTTTGCAGAGGTAGCAGAAATGGTAAATAGAGGAGTTTCATGTATGGCAGTCAGGGATAATGTGATTTATTTGTCTGATACAGAAAATAGTCTTATTTATAAGGTGGAGTTGAAAGAATGAAATATTACATAGAAAACATGTATGCAATGAATAAAAATAATATGGTTTGTATTATTTTTGATATTATAAGCCTGGCATTGGGACTGATGATAGGAGTTATATTTTTAGCAGAGGCGAATTTACAGGTGAAGGATAGGCAGTCTGACAACAAGCTGCTAAATAAGGATCAATTTGTAACGTATGAACCTAACTTTGATGCTGAGAAGATTCAGAATGACGAATTGTCTGAAATAGAAAAAGAATTAGAGGGAATTCAGAGTATTTTTGTAGAGAATAGATTGAGTAGCTATGTTTTAAAATATAATAATAAGTTTTGCATGGATGCAGCTATTGTATCTGTTTCTGATGATTTTGAAACTTATGTTAAGCCCGAGGCAATAAAGGGGGAAATGTTCAAGCAGGAAAATGAAATTATAATAGGAAAGGATATCGCAGAACAATATGATATACATATAGGTGATATTGTGGAAATAGATATGTATACTTTTTCGGTTTGTGGAATTGCACAGGTAGCGAAATATAAGAATGCAGCGATATGTTTACATAGTCGGCTTAAGGGAGTGCAATATGCAGATTGTACATATTATGTGAAAGCTGACGAAGAAGGAAGAAAAGCGTTTGATGATGTGCTCAGGCAGGAAGGATATGCGGATGATGTCAAATATGTAAGGGTAAGGGAACTGGGACAGGACGTATTTAGCTTGAAACGTAATGGAGGCAATTATATATGTTATTCTCCGGAGGAAGCTTTATATAAAGAGGATGAGTATTTTAAGTCGGGGTGGAAACCGTCTATTCTGATTGCAATCATTTCTCTTTGCTATGCATTATTGAATATCATGAATGTTGAGGTGTTTTTTGCCATGAAGCAGAAGAAATATATCGCAGTTATGCAGGCATTAGGAGCATCCAGGTGGAAAATGGTATTGTCAAAAGTACTTTATTCATTATTTATTTCTTTTTTTTCCAGTGTTTTAGCAGTTTTTCTGACATGGTGCCTACAGAAGACAGAATTTAGATATCTGGTCAATATGAATATAGATGTCAGATTGATTGTGGCTGTGATGGTTTTTTCCCAAATTTTATATGCTTTATTCTGTTATGTTTTGTATAACAGAATTTATAAAAGGAGTGTCATTAATATATTGATAGAGGGATGATGAGGGATGTGTCAGTGTAAAATTATGTTGCCCGAGGAGATATTATGAATATTTTTATTTTAAAGCAGATTATTACATATATTAAGAGGAATTTTAAAGTATATTTTTGTGTAGTTATTCAGTTTACGATTATAATTTTTTTATTGAATATATTCTTAAGTGCATACTTTAATATAAAAAAAGAGCAGGATGGTTTGAAAAGGCTTGGAAAGGAACAGGAATATTTGATAGAGGCAGCGGATCCCGCTTTCAATATGGAACAATTTGATTTAATGAGATGGGATGATGAAGAGCTTGTCTTAAATGAGGATGCAGATTTCCCTTTTTCAGAGTCTGGTATTCAGAAAATAGCACAGCAGTATAAGGATTATGCATTCAATATCAAGATAAAAATAGAGTTATTCTATTTAGGACAATATGCTGGGGAGGAAGAAAATTCTATAAAGATTATATACAGTTCTGATAGTGAAGTGGTTAAAATGAGTAGGGAGACAGAGAAAATATTATATGATGTCAATCAGGAAACAACCATAAATTCTAAAGATTTTCCTCATACATTATCGGAGGGGATGCTCAAGACAATACAGGGAGATGAATATGATATTGAGTATATTGAGGAGAATAACCACACGGTTACGCTTCCGTTTCCTGCTTATCGTGGATTGTTTCATAAAAAAGATTTAACAGGTATCACATTATCTATTACTCCTATAAATGATAAAAAAATTACGGCAGATATGTTAAGCGATATTGTTCAGTTGTTAGAAGAGGATAATGATAATAGGTATCGTTTTGATATTAGTAATCAAACAATGGATTTTCTGCTTCGTGTACATCATGCAAACATTGAAGTTAAGATTTTTACTCTGATTAGTGGAATATTAATATTACTGGCCATGATTGGAGGAATCGGAATATTCTCTTTAGTAATCAATAAGCGGAAAAAGGAAATAGCAATATGTTATGCATTGGGAGAATGTAAAAGCCAATTATGCATGAAAAGTATATTGGAGATTAGTATATTGCTTGTTTTATCCTATGTAGTAGGAATTTTATTTAGTTGCTTTTGCATGTCACGAGGGATTTCTCTTGCGACAGTTATAGTAGAACCAAACTGGAAGGCGGCAGTTTTACTATCAGGAATAGTCGTTTTGTTAATTATCATTACGGTCATTCCTGTTATCAGATTAATTAAAAAATATTCACCGTGTGAGATTTTAAGTACTTTATAGATTATCCCAGCCAGAAGAAAGGAAACTTCAAATTTGGTTTTGCGTATTAGATGAATAAGGGGATTTATTTTGTGTAAGGGGGCAGAGTATGATAAAGGTTATTAATTTAAATAAAACATACAATAACGGAATAAAAGTTCAGGCACTTAAAGAAATTAATTTAAAGATAGAGAGGGGGGAATTTATACTAATTATTGGAAAATCGGGGTCTGGAAAGTCGACACTCTTGAATATTTTAGGCTGTATGGATGGATATGATTCAGGAGAATATTTATTTTCAGATCAAGATGTTAAAAGCTTGTCAAGCCCTGAATTAGCACGATTCCGCAATCAAAAAGTAGGTTTTGTATTTCAGTCGTTTCAATTGATTAATGAACTGACGGTTGGTGAAAATATAGAAATGCCGATGGGGATAGCAGGAGTACCCAGAAATGAACGTAAAAAGCGTGTGACAGAATTATTGGAAATGGTGGGATTAGAAGAAAAGGAAAGTTGCAGACCGCTTCAGCTATCGGGAGGACAGCAGCAAAGAGTAGCAATAGCCAGAGCGCTGGCAAACAATCCGGATGTTATATTATGCGATGAGCCTACGGGAAATTTAGACGAAAAAAACGGGATTAAAATTATGGAATTATTAAAGAAATTGAATGAGAAAGATACCACTATCATTATGGTAACACATGATTTAACACTTAAGCAATATGCGGACAGAATAATTGAGATGAAAGATGGAATGATTTCATAAAAAGATAAGGATGGCATTTATAGGAGAATAGATGCCATCCTTATTTGTTTCATTTTTAATGCGAATACATTTCCTTACACTTCTGATAACAGGTATTTTCTACAAAATTAAAATGCTTCCAGGAAAAAATCGATGCTTCCAGATCTTTATCATAAATTGCAGCATCCTTTTTCAGGATATAGTTCTGAAGGTTCTCGCTGTTACCGTCACCGTAATCGACCGCATAATCGTCATATTCATAAAAGTGATTCTTCAGTGAAAAATAGGATTTTATAAGCTGGCGGTCACTGTCTTTGAGCATTTCGCCGGATGTGCTTTGCAGGTCTGCCAATGCCACTGCATAAGCTTTTGAATCTTCGTAGTTGTAAGGGAGATAATCATCTAAATATGAGTTATTAAAGCCGGAAGTTAAGTTTTTTTCGTATTGAGATATATTATATTTTGCAATCCATCCGTCTGCATTAGACAGTGCAAATATAGTATAAAAGCAGGTCAGCACAAACAGGCAATAGCGGAAGCTGTTCCAGTTTTCTTTATAAATGGAAACGGTACTTCCCACCATAAAAAAGAAGAGAAGGAGCAAAAACCACAGTACAAACAGACGGAGGAATGTCAGATTGTAAGCATGGATATACATTCGCATCCGGTATGCCGAGGAGGCAATCATCACAAAGGTGCAAAGGCAGGTAATGGTCATTGCTACCTTAAGGATTGTGTTCTTTGCAAAGTGCTTATTGCAGAACAGAACAAGGAAAAAGTTAATAAGCGCCACAAATAAGAGTTCAAAAAATCCTTCTCTGGCATATTCGGCATATTCATGCTGGGCAATTGGCAGTCCGGCAAACAGGAATAAAAACTGGATACCAGAAAATATAACGTAGACAATGTCAATCATAACAAAAATGGTGACAGCGATGGGCGTACCAAATTTGGCAGGTTCTTTCACTTCTTCTTTTAGGCAGCCTCTGCACAGGGCACTCATGACTAAGTAGAGAAGCAGTGTGTACACGATAAAGCAGCAGGGCAGCAATACCATGTTCTCTGGAAGCTTCTCTGTCAGCCATTTAAATACAGTGTCAAAATTAAAAATATGTTCCAGCATATTGGAAAATACCTGGTCTGCACTGGCTAAAAGAAGGGTAGTTATAAATAAAATAGGGATTCCGGCTGCAATACCGATGATAACATAACGTGTTGTGGAGGACATTTTTTTGCTGTTGTTTTTGCGGTGGTTGCTCCAGTCCTGAAAGGGAACGGGTATGGTTTTTAATACCTGAATCCAATAGGAAAACAGAATAGCAGTGTATTTTCCAAAATCCCATTTCTTATCGTTGTAAAACAATTTTATGCAGGCGATGGAAAACAATAAAAAGCTTCCTACGTGATTGAAAAATAAAAAGAAAGAGTTGTCTGTCAGGCAGTTGCCAAAGGAAATCAGTACCGCCGCAATAAAATAGAATATGCTTTCAGCGGAAATGGTAATGGAAAGATTATTGTCTTCCTTGGCCGGCTGATTCTTTAACTGTCTGGCAATGACCAAAAGAAAAATGGCGCTGATAGCAGCAAAGATACCGCTTCCAATACCGTATGGGTTTTGGTAGGCAAATAACAGATAGCAGATGCCATAAACAACACACAGCTTCCATAAAAAAGAAAAATTATTCATTACTTTCATCCTCCTCTTCAAATTCTAAAATGTCTCCGGGCTGGCAGTCCAATGCCTTGCAGATGGCAGCCAGAGTGGAAAAACGTATGGCTTTTGCTTTGTTATTTTTCAGGATAGAAAGGTTTGCCATGGTAATATCCACTTTTTCAGACAGCTCTGTCAGTCCCATTTTTCGTTTTGCCATCATAATATCTAAATTCACAATAATTTTCATAATAATTTATCACCTCTCAATTCCGGAATGTATGCTGATGCCTGTATTGCCTTTTCGTGTTAATTAAATGGTAAAATCATTTTCCTGTTTATAGGATACTGCCTGGGCAAACACCTGCGCCAGCACGAGACTGAATAAACCGGCAATGAAAAATACAAGTATAATAATCAGTGTTGCAGGGGTTACGACAAAGAAAAGGCGGATTAGTGTTATAAGGCTGATACCGAAGCTGGAAATTCCCATCCTCTTCAATGCAGTAATATTTTCTTCCACAAAACAGTCTTCCGCAATCACAGTCCGGAATATTCTGCGCAGGTAATAGATAATCCAGAGAGCAAGGAAACCGCAGAGCATGAAAATAATGCACATGACAATATAGTTATTTTGAATATTGGGATAGTAGATGCCCAGAAATTGAAAGGAAATGGGTATGGTTAAGGTCACCAGTATTCCACAGTAAAACATAAAGTCCAAAAAGAATTTTGTAAATTTACTTAGAAAATTTGTATGCATATAGGTATCCTCCATTTGTTATATGGTTTATTTTTCCATATCATAATACAGGATGTGTTGAAAGTCAATATAAATTTATCGAAAAACGATAAAAATTTATTGATTTTTGAAAAAAGTTAATTTTATAAATGAAAATGGAGAAAAAAGATTGATAAAGCTGGAATAAAATGCTACTATGTGACTAAATATTAAGGAGTATTACTGTAAAGGTAGCATATGAAGAAGAATAGAAAAAAGTTAATTATAATTTTAATGGTGTTTATTGTATTATGTATTGTGGCAATTGTATTATTATCAGTAGTGAGAATGAATGTATCTGGTAATAAATCAGAAGAAACAGCAGAATTTGAGTTTAATAAAGGCACGGATGATATAGATACAAATAAAAAGCATTGGGAATACATATGTGGTACAATAGAGAAAAACCTGGAATCATATGAGGCAATAAAAGAGGTAAGTGTTCAGCCGGCAGCTTATGACCATTATTTACCGGATAAGGAAATAGTAATAAATGTATCTTTACAAGAAGGGAAGACATTGGATGATGAATTACAGAAAAGCATTGAGACATATGTATATACTGTAATTGATTGCGAAAAGGTTACTGTAGTAGAAGAAAAGGAATAGCTAAGAGCGAAAGGAGCAGACGATTATGAAAAAAACATTGATTGTAGTAGATATGCAGAATGATTTTATTGATGGCTCACTAGGGACCAAAGAGGCTCAGGCGATTGTCGGAAAGGTAAAGGATAAGATTAAGCGTTATCAGGAAAACCATGGAGAAATTATTTTTACAAGAGATACACACACAAAGGATTATTTGAATACAAATGAGGGAAAGCATCTGCCGGTGGAACATTGTATTGCCGGAACAGAGGGCTGGAGGATAGCAGATGGTTTAGAGATAACGGATGCGGTTTATATTGACAAACCAAGCTTTGGCTATATGGACTGGAAACATTATAATTTGGAAGAGGTGGAAATAGTTGGGCTGTGCACCGATATCTGTGTGGTATCTAATGCCTTGATTATAAAAGCCACCTATCCGGAAATCAATGTAACGGTAGATGCGTCTTGCTGTGCAGGCGTTACACCGGAGACCCATAAGGCGGCTTTGGATACAATGAAAATGTGCCAGGTAAATGTAATCGGGGAATGACATTCAGGTGGCATGATTGCAGTTTAAATTAATCCATTTCCTCTAAATCATCATGGGCGTCTTCCATGTATTCCCGGTTTGTTACACGCTTGGCGTCTCTTTGTTTTTCAATCTGCTGGGACAGCTGTTCTTTTACATCCTTTGGATTTTTCACACTGATAATATCAAAATCGCCCATTGATTTGTCAGCGGAACAGCAGTGGATGGTTCCGACACCGAAGATTCTCTGGCCGAAGCTTCTGGTCAGGGATACATCCATAATCCGGTATAACCGGACCTCATCTTCCTTCTTGTTGAGAAAGCCCTGTTCAATAAATAACCGTTCTTCTGAAAGCATATATTTGGTAAAAGAAAGTGGTAAGCCAAATAGTGTTCTCTTTTTGTCACTCCATAAATATTCCATAATATTCTCCTCTCTGGTGGGTTGTTTTTATGTTTTATATTGTAACAGAATTTTATAAATTGTATAGTATTTTTTCAGTGTGGCAAGGCAGAAATGTATATGGGAATCCGGTTTTTTGTAAATGGTAATTTTATTGCGGCATTTTATGCATTATGGTAAAATGGCTGTAAAATAGCAGGAGGGAATTTGGTATGGCGATTGCAGATTTAGTGAAAATGAATTATAACAGATTGAATGAAAATGATATCTATATCTGGAATTACATAGATGGGCACCGGCAGGAGTGCTGTCAGTGTACCATTGAGGAATTGGCAAAAAACTGTAATGTGTCCAGAACCACAATTCTGCGTTTTGCAAAAAAGCTTTCCATGGACGGTTTTTCAGAACTGAAGATTCATTTGAAGATGGAACAGGGAAATGTGCGTCCGAAAGCGGATAAGGATACCATTAAGAGGGTCTGTGATGACTACCGGAAGAAAATCGATGAAATGGAGAAGGCAGATTATTCCGATATCTGTAAGCTGATTTATGAAGCGAAGCGGGTTTTTGTCTATGGCTCCGGCGCTGTACAGTCCTTTGTGGCAAAGGAGTTCAAGCGTGCGTTTCTGTCGGCAAAGGTATGCATGTATCAGATTGAGGGAATGCAGGCAGAGCAGGCTTTGATTGCAGATGTATTGCAGGAAGGGGATTTGGTCATTATCGTGTCCCTGACAGGGGAATCCAATCATGTTACAAGCTTTGCAAAGGTTCTGAATCTGAAGGGGATTCCGATTATTTCCATGACAAAGCTTAAAAATAATACTCTGGCTCAGATGAGCACGGAAAGTATCTATATTAATACCTCTAATATTGCCACCACCTATATTGAAAATTATGAGACTACCACTCTGTTTTTTATGGCAGTGGAGCTGCTGCTGATTAAATACCTGATATACCAGGAAAAGAGAGGAACCATGTGAAGAGCAAAAGGCTGACTGAAAAAATGCACAATACCATCCATGCAGGATGGTATTTTTTTGTGCAAAAGGCAGATAAAACCTGTGAAATTTCACAGGCTGGCGTGAAACAAAACTAAGAGTTTGAAAACGGCACAGAAGTGCCCCGAAGTGTTGACTTTAAAGGGTTTTCTGAATATGATTAACCTATCAAAATAAACATCCGGCCGGAAATGTGTTTGAGAAATGTACTGGAAATTTATGAAGAGGGTACACAAAGAAATAATCTTATTAGGAGGGATTCGCTATGATGCAAAAAATCCAACGATTTGGAGGCGCCATGTTTACACCGGTTCTGCTCTTTGCTTTCGCTGGTATTATGGCAGGTATCTCCACCCTGTGTATGAACGAACAGATTTTGGGAGATCTGGCAAATCCAGATGGCATGTGGTACAAAATCTGGTATGTGATAAGCGAAGGTTCATGGACAGTATTCCGTAACATGCCGCTGGTATTTGTAATCGGTCTTCCAGTCGGACTTGCGAAGAAGCAGAATGCAAGAGCCTGTCTGGAGGCGCTGGTAATTTATTTAACCTTTAACTATTTTTTAAGCACGATTCTTTCCCTGTGGGGTCCATTCTTTGGTGTTGATTTCACCCAGGAGGTAGGGAATACAAGTGGTCTTGCCAGCGTGGCAGGAATCAAGACACTGGATATGGGAATGATTGGTGCCATTATCATTGCAGCGATTGTGGTGTGGATACATAACAAATTTTTCGACACACAGCTGCCGGAATTTTTAGGAATATTCAAGGGCTCCACCTTTGTATACATTATCGGTTTCTTTGTCATGATTCCGGTAGCGTTTTTGGCAGCTTTAGTCTGGCCTAAGATTCAGATGGCAATTGGCTCCTTACAGACCTTCCTGGCAGGCTCAGGAGCAGCGGGAGTTGGAATCTATTCCTTCTTAAACCGTATTCTGATTCCGGCGGGACTTCACCATTTTATTTACTCGCCATTCCTCTATGACAATGTGGCAGTAAATGGTGGTATCGTGGCATACTGGACACAGCATTTAGGAGAGTTTGCTTCCTCCGGAGTTCCGCTTAAGGAGCTGTTTCCACAGGGTGGATTTGCCCTGTATGGAATGGAGAAGATTTTTGGCTCCATTGGTATCGCATTAGCCTTTTACGCAACAGCAAAGAAGGAGCGCAAAAAACAGGTAGCAGGACTTTTGATTCCAATTACCCTTACTGCAGTTGTGGCAGGCGTGACAGAGCCATTGGAATTTACCTTCTTATTTATCTGTCCTCCATTATTTTTACTTCACTCTGTACTGGCAGGTATCATGGATATGGTAACCTACATGGTGGGTGTTGTGGGTAACTTTTCGGGCGGTCTCATTGAGTTTGCCGCTATTAACTGGATACCATTAGGGCATGCGTATGGCGGAACTTATGTGAAGCAGATTATTGTTGGTCTTGTATTTATTGCAGTATACTACTTCGTATTCAAGACGGTAATTTTGAAATTTGATATCAAGACACCCGGCCGTGAGGATGATGAAGAGGTTAAATTCTTCTCGAAGGCGGACTACAAGGAAAAGAAGGGTGGCGCAAAGGGAGGAAACGCATATTTCCAGAGAGCCTCTGATTTCCTGGATGCATTAGGCGGACCGGAGAATATTAAGGATGTAACGAATTGTGCCACAAGACTCCGTCTTACCGTGGCAGATGTTTCTCTGGTACAGGATGTGTCCGCATTTAAGGCAGCGGGAGCACATGGATTAGTAACCAATGGAAATGCCATTCAGGTAATTGTGGGAATGGACGTAGCCAACGTAAGAGATGAGTTTGAAGCGCTTTTGGCAAAGGGAGGAAATGCAGCGGGTGCTGCAAGAATCCGCATCGGCTGTCCGGTAGAAGGAGAAGTGATTCCGTTAGAAGAGATGAAGGACGAGGGCTTTGCTTCTGGCAGCATGGGACCGGGAGCAGCAGTAGTACCGGAGGCAGATACGGTGTATGCACCGGAGGATGCGGAGATAGCTATGGTATTTGATACGAAGCATGCGGTTGGTTTTGTGACAAAGGATGGCGTGGAAATACTGATTCATATTGGGATTGATACCGTTGAATTAAATGGAGAAGGCTTCACCGCTTATGTGAAGAGTGGTGACAAGGTGAAGAAGGGTGATAAATTAGTGTCTTTTGACAAAGAAATGCTGACGGAAAAGGGATATGATACGACGATTGCAGTGCTGGTTACGAATGCAGATCAGTATGATAAGGTGCTTGCAATACCAGGTAAAGCAGCATTAAAAGATACCTGTATAGAGGTACAGTAAGAAAACAGCAGTAGGTTACTGCGAGTATGTATTCAGAGCAGGAATATGATTCCCTCTCCCCCTATAGAGCAATTCCGGCTCTGGATACATACAAAGTTATAAGCAGGAACTTTATATAAACTTTAATAGAAGAAAGGAAGGATTATTATGAAAAAATATTCAATCACAGTAGCAGGTGGAGGAAGCACATTTACACCGGGTATCGTTTTGATGCTGTTAGACCATCAGGACCGTTTTCCAATCCGCCGGATTAAATTTTATGATAATGACGCAGAGAGACAGGAGATTGTGGCAAAAGCATGTGAAATCTATTTAAGAGAAAATGCACCGGAAATTGAGTTTTCTTACACCACAGACCCGGAAACAGCATTTACGGATATTGATTTTGTACTGGCGCATATCCGTGTTGGAAAATATGCAATGCGTGAGCTGGATGAAAAGATTCCGCTTAAGTATGGTGTAGTTGGACAGGAGACTTGCGGACCGGGCGGACTGGCATACGGCATGCGTTCCATTGGCGGTGTAATTGAAATTCTTGACTATATGGAGAAGTATTCACCAAATGCATGGATGTTAAATTACTCCAATCCGGCCGCCATCGTGGCAGAGGCAACCAGAAGACTGCGTCCAAACTCCAAGATTTTAAATATCTGTGATATGCCGATTGATTTGGAGGAAAAAATGGCTTCTATGTGTGGTGTGGCTTCCAGAAAGGAAATGGTGGTTTCCTACTACGGACTGAATCATTTTGGCTGGTGGTCAAAGATTTATGACAAGGATGGCAATGATTTAATGCCTAAGATTCGTGCCCATGTAAAGGAAAATGGATTTGCAGATGCCATTTCCGAGACAAACCAGCATGTGGATGCAAGCTGGAGAGAGACCTTTACAAAGGCAAAGGATGTATATGCATTAGACCCGGAAACCATTCCGAATACCTATTTAAAGTATTATTTATATCCGGACTATGTGGTAGAGCATTCCAACCCGGAATATACTCGCGCAAATGAGGTTATGGACGGACGGGAGAAACAGGTATTTGGTGCATGCCGCAAGATTATTGAGAGCGGTACAGCAAAGGACGGTGGTTTTGAGGCAGATGTGCATGCATCCTACATCGTAGACCTTGCCTGTGCCATTGCAGAGAATACAAGGGAGCGCTTCCTGCTGATTGTACCAAATGAGGGTGCAGTGGAAAATTTTGACCGCACGGCAATGGTTGAGATTCCATGTATTGTCGGCAGCAACGGATACGAGAAAATCTGCCAGGGCTCCATTCCACAGTTCCAGAAGGGACTTATGGAGCAGCAGGTAAGTGTGGAGAAGCTTTGTGTAGAGGCGTGGATTGAAGGCAGCTACCAGAAGATGTGGCAGGCACTCACCCTTTCTAAGACCGTGCCAAGTGCCAGAGTTGCGAAATTAATTCTGGATGATTTGATTGAGGCAAATAAGGACTACTGGCCGGAGTTAAAATAAATAGATAAACATTTTCTCATATACAGTGTATTCCGGTTTACAGAAATGCAGTGATATGCTTCCCCTGAGGCAGACAGTTAAAATAATAAAACTGTTTATTTCAGGGAGAAGCATATTTTTTAATATGACCAATTAACCAACCATTATGCAGGCTTTCTTCGATTTATCACTTCCACCATTACAATCTGTAACACAATTATCACAAATATAAAATATGGATACAACTTCAGGCTTATAAAATCACTGAGCAATCCAAATAATGGAGGGACAAGAGTTGTTCCAATATATGCACATGCCATCTGGACACCCATGATTGCCTGTGATTTTTCAGGCCCGAAATTTTCTGGTGTCTCATGCAAGAGGGATGGATATATAGGTGCGCATCCAACACCTATTATTAATATTCCTGGTATAGAAACAAAAGTTGGTAGTGGCAGCATAATTAATAAACAACCTAGAATAACAATTCCTTGTCCGATTCGAACCATGATTTTATCGCCGGCTTTATTTGCAAAAAATCCGCACACAAATCTGCCTAATGTTATTCCTATATAGAAGAAACTTGCCCATGAGGCTGCAGTTTCAGCATTGATTCCTTTTACAGAAACCATAAATGTGCTAGCCCATAATCCGGTAGTTGCCTCCGCTGCACAATAACAGAAAAAAGCAGTAAGTATCATCTTCGCCCCAGGGATAGCAAGAATCTGTCCAAGTGACATTGCTTTTTGAGGAGCAACATTATCTTTTTTTGCTGAAGACTCATTTTCAAACCTCGACATAACCTTATTCCATAATGGAAGACTTAGTGCCAATATCACCACAATGCCTATCTGAATGAAACCAATAATCCTATATCCACTGTTCCATCTTCTACCTATAGTCAGACAATATCCCATGACATATGGTCCGATTGTTGCCCCCACTCCCCAAAAGCAATGCAGCCAGCTCATATGTCTGGATTCATAATGAAGTGCAACATAATTATTCAAAGCAGAATCTACTGCACCTGCGCCTAACCCATATGGTATGGCGCATAAGCAAAGCATCCAAAATTGCATACTGAACGAGAATCCAATCAGAGCCAAAGCTGTCATTCCAACTGAAAAAGCAGTTAACAGTCCTACACCTATTTTACGAATGAATTTATCCGCCATAAGAGATGAAATAACTGTTCCAGCTGAAATAATCATAGATATGATTCCCATGTAAGAAATCGGTACATTCATGTCTTCATACATACTTGGCCATGCTGCTCCAAGTATTGAATCAGGAAGTCCTAATGAAATAAAAGATAAATAGATAATTACAAGTAGTAAAGAAAACATTTATAAAACCTCCTTATTGATAAATTCCAAGCCTATAGATATAAGACCTTTGGTATAGTCCTCCTCCAGAGCCTCTGATAAAATGAAAACAGGCTCATATTTCTGCTCTGTCATTTCAAAAACTGTCGCCTTCATTTCCTCCAAATCCTTTTCTGCAAGAAAGTCTGCAAAAAATACAAATTGCTCTGGCGCTATCACGACAGCATATGTAAGAACGATTTGCGAAATTACTGAAAGAAGTCTCTCTTTCTTCTCATAATCTATTTCCGCCCAATTGATTTCAGGCATCAGGTATTTCACCTCGCCGGCATAAGAGTTAACTTCACGATGGAGCATTCCGTTGATTGCCAGCCCGACTCCCGGGGGATATCCCCTTGGAAAAAACAGACCTACTACTGTCTGTTTTCCACTTCTATAGGACGTATATCCATATGTGGCCGCATTTATATCATTTTCAACAAGAACAGGAATTTTATATCTGCTCTCATAAAAAGATATAAATTTATCACCTATCAATGACTCATAATCACAGACTGTGATAACTCCATCAACCGCTTCACCCGGAAGACCAAATGCTAAAAACACTATTTTTGAATCACTTTTAAACAATTTGTCAAGTGATTCACAGAAGGACTTTGTATTCACTTTCTCAACTGTCCTATGGAATGATTGTATAACTTTTCCAGATAAGTCAGCAATTTGATAAAGAATTTGATTCTTTTGCCCATCCTGATAGGCGATGACAAGTGCTATATGTTTATAATCATAGTTGTACTTATATAAAGCAGATGGCCTACCACCACTAGATGGGGCATGCCCCTGTTCTATTAGCTCCCCACTCTCGCACAATTTAGCTACAACTGTGTTTACCGTCATCAATGAAAGACCTGTGCTATTTGCCAGTTCCGGCTTTGTCATTCTCCCGTATATCTGCATTTTCTCTCTGATTAATTCTATGTTTTTTCTTTTCAAATGTTCTGCTTTTGCCATATAAGTCCTCTTTATAAAAGTATTTTATAAAGCAATTGTAATACAGATTGTTGGAACTTGCAAGAACTTTTTAAAATATTTGTATAAAGTCTTTTTATGAAAATAGGTGGTAAATGTAACTGTTATATGCTAAAGTGGTTACTGATTTGCTTATTTTATCCCACCTAAAAGTGGGTAGTAAAGGTGTTATAAAGGAGAAACAGTATTATGATACTACTGGTAATCGATATTCAAAAAGGAATCACGGATGACAGACTATATGATTTGGATGGTTTTATTGAGAATACTGTCAAAATAATCGAAACTGCCAGACAGAATAATGTAGAAGTAATTTATTTTCAGCACGATGATGGACCAGGAACAGGATTTTCCATTGGAGATGATGAATTTGAAATTGCAGCACAGGTTGCTCCAATGGAAGGAGAAAAGAGATATATCAAGGATATTAACAGCTGTTTTGGAAACAAGGAGTTTGCAGGTTATTTAGAAGAAGAGAAAGAGGATACTTTGATGATTGTTGGTTTGCAGACGAATTTCTGTATTGATGCGACTATTAAATCAGCATTTGAGAAAGGATATAAGGTCATTGTTCCAAAGGGAGCAAATTCTACCTTTGATAATGTCTATATGGATAAAGAAACAACTTACAGATATTACAATGAAATGATGTGGCCAAAAAGATTTGCTGATTGTATTACCGTAGATGAAGCAATCACATTATTGAGTAAATAGTATTTACAAGGAAATTAAATTCAAGGGGAAAATATGGAGAACTTATTTAAACTATAATTTTTTCATAAATTGTAAAAGATATGTACCATTAATATTTGTCTCATCACAATCAAGTTCAGATTCGTTTTTGGATTTCCAAAAAACTAAATGGGTTTTAGCAAATCCGCGACGAGAGAATCCAATTGTTTTAAAAAAGATTTTGTTGCCATAATATCAGCTCCTTTGTATGCATTCTTTTATATAGTATTCAGCAAATGATATTAAGTAATGACAATAGCCACAGGTCGGTTATTTTTTGAATTTTTGTTATATTGGGGATGCCATAAGTTGATAAGGAATTGATGAAGAGTCGGATTCTTGATATAATATGGTGGTCTTGTGACGGAAAAATCGTCATTTGGAGGAGAAAGGTGAGAAGGAAAACAAAGCAATATTTTAAAATAATTGGTATCGAAAGTATTATGATGGTTTTTACAATAATAAATGCAGATATTTCTTGCATGATACAGTTTTTAGGCAGACTACATGTGAGGCACTATTCTGGGTTTTTTAGTGGAGATGTTTACCGATACAATTTACTTACATATATCATTGGGATAGCCTTATATTTTGGATTATTTGTGTTTCTATATAAAAAAATCATGGAAAAAAGAGTAATTCATCTGGTTGCTTACAGCATTCCATTTAGAATTTTGGCATGGGTAATATGCGTGCTTTGGGCGTTTGTAATGTTTGTTACGCAGACAGTGGTGGTTTTTCTGAAGCTAGGGCTGGGGGATATTATGGAGCCGGAGTTTATGATATGGATAAGTGTAATAGGATGGCCCGTTGTTACAGCATTATTAATTGGAATGGACATCATCAGGAAAAATTTGTTGAAGGGCAAAAATAATCCTCTGTAGAATTAGGTTTTTCTTGGAGATAAAACAAATCAGAAGTTATAAGGAGAGATATGTTATGGAACATAGAGTAAAGGTTACAGTTTTAGACAAAAAGTTATTTCCTGAATTGCAGGCACAGTATTGTGCTGTACCAGACAGCGGTAAATGCCCTTGCTACAATGTAGGTGATGAATTTATGTTTTATCGAAATGATGAACGAGATGATTATTGGCATATGGGAGCAGGAACATTGATAAAGAGTGGGAAACCAGATGAAGGTGTATTACTTTCTCCTGGTACAATGCATTGTGGGACAGATGGTGTTCCTTTCTGCTCAGAAGCATGGGACGCAATTAGTAGATATATTTATTCTGCGCTTCAAGGTGGGGCAATTATGCATGGATGGACAAATGATGATAAAGTTATGATTGCCTGTTGCAATGATGGTACCAGACCAGTTATTTTCAAAATTGAAAGAATAGATATTGATGATTGACAAATTCTTGTTTGTGAGGTGAGGGAAATGTTGTATAAAATTAATCCATTAAAGTATTTAGATTTTATCGCTATTGCAGACACCCATGACTGTGGTAAGGTCTATCCCCTTTCTATTGCAGAGGACATTCAAAAGGGAGATATTTTTACAAGTTCAATGGAGAATTATAACAATGTTCTATTTTGGACATATTGCGGTTTTGCTTATCTTTCAGGTAAAGCTGATGAATCTTTTCTTGATGATATATATGAACTTATGTTGGATAGAACGAAATTAGATTCCAGACGTTTTCTTTTGATGACAAAAGATGAATGTGTACAAGAATATTTCAAGTCAAAGCAGGATGTTATTGTGGAAAAGAGATATTTATTTACATATCCTCTTTTGGCAGGATATAAATGATTTTCTGGCAAAAGGAAAAGGATATTGTATAACTTGCGATAATGATATTGCTTCTTGGGCTTTTTCTGCTGCGATAAGTAGTAAAGAAATTGACATAGGGATAGAAACAAATCCCCAATTTAAACAACAGGGCTTAGGATTGGTGGTTGCCCAAAAGATGATACAATACACCATTGGGCAAGAAAAAGAACCTGTATGGGCATGTCATTATAAAAATGCTGCTTCTGAAAGAATGGCAGAAAAGTTGGGTTTTGTAAAAGAATCTGAGTGCTCAATTATAAAATGTAAGTATTAAAACAGATTGCCTATTTTTAGAAATGTGGCAGAAATCGTTGTTTGAATTTTCCCAAATTAGAATGCGAATGCGAAGAATATAATTTAAAAACAAAGAGAGGCATAAACTAAAACCTCTCTGTATAGGAGAGTTATTTCATAAACCGTTCCACATACCGCCACCACAGCTCCTTATCATCCTGGGAAAGCTCATAGTATTTCAGTATCGCCGCTTTGGCTTTTGGGTCATGAACGCCGATATCGGCACAGATGTTTTCAAAATTCATATCAACGGTCTGGTGCATTTCTCCCTTGCCGGTTCGCAGCCATTCCTCATTAATGTGAAATTCACGGCAAATATCTGATATTAGTCTATTGCCTGGTTTTTTCTTTCCGTTTTCTATTAAGTTTACATAATTTTTGGAAATTCCCATTTTTTGAGCAAATTGCTCCTGTGTCATTTTAGCGGACTTCCTTATCTTAGTAATTCTTGCATTCATAATTTACCTCCGGAAATCATATTAACAAAAGAGTTTGAATAAGTCAACTTTTAATATTGACAAATTTGAAAAAGTTATATATACTAGATTTACAAAGTCAAACAAAAGAATTGTTTTACAGAAAGGCGGTACATACCATGACAAAAACATTTACTCATCAAGATATAGAAGATGGAAGGAGAATTTCGGTTATCTTTTCAAATCTCTCAGAAGAAAATAAGACCATGGCAATGGTGTATTTGTCGGCGCTCAGAGATAAGGAAATTGCAGATAGCAGTAAAGAAGAGGAAATACGATATGTATGAATTAACGGAAATGCAAAGGAAAACAGAGCAGGGAGGGCTTTTGCCGGCTTGTCCGGTTGTTCCGAATCAAAAAAAGGAGCCTTATGACTGCATTGCTTTTGGGAGGAATGTCCTGCTGGAATACCAGGTGCTGAATGCAGGGAGGATGGAGAGTAAAGAGCGGAAAATGCAGACCGCTTCCCAGAAGCAGGACAGAATGGCAGATATGGCAAAAGAAAGGATGTCCATATTAGATTATTTTTTTGAGATACGGACAGAGGATGTGTTGGAAAAACGGCTAAAGGAAGACAGGAGCTATCAGGAAATCAATGCCGAAGCCAGAAGGGAAATAGCGAAAATAGAAAAAATGGAATTAAGCCGGGAACAATGGCTTATTATTGATAATGCGTTATCCGCATGCAACAAACGAAGCTCCTGTTATGGGCGGATGGCATATAAACAGGGCTTTTTGGATGCCATACATTTATTGAAAGCGCTTTGCCAGCTGGTGTAGCCGCCAAGTGAGTGTAAGAAGACCTCAGAACAGATTGAGGAAAATGTTCTGAGGTTTTTCTATGTTGTCAAGCATATGAGAAAAAGGTCCAGTGGATCTTTTTTGAGTCTTAATTTATATTACAAATGTATTATATTTATAATATATCCCTGCGGTATCTTTTATATTACAATTATTGGTAGATAGGTAATTGCGAAATTCAAAAAAGCAGATATGCGTTTGTGTATATTCACAATACGCATAGCATAAGGTAAATATTTCGCAATAACCGATTATTGGTAGAGGATAGGGGTGGTATATATGTTTACACTGAAAAAAGAATTTGCGGAATATGAAAATAAGTCCTTGCGTCTGCCAAAGGATTTAATCAATACCGTTCAACAGCTTGCCAATGAAAATAATATGTCTTTTAACAAAGTAGTGATTCAATGTATTGAATATGCCCTGGACAATATGGATAACAAAAATAATTTTTCTAAAAATATTATCAATTTTTGAAACAACTTTGAAACTTTTTCCCTGTATAATTCGTCTAATATATAAAGAGAAAAAATAAAGGAGGCGGAATTTATGTATCGTGAAAAGATGCAAAAGAGGATAGAGGAAGCGGTAATGGCTTCCTATGGTTGCATGTATCGTATTGCAATGACCTGTACAGGCAGCGAAGAAGATGCTATACATATTGTCCGGGAAAGTGTATATAAAGCAATCCGTAATGCAGCCAAGGTAAAGAATGAGAGATATATTGACACGTGGCTATATCAAATGCTAACCACTACAGTAATGGAGAGTTTGAATGAAAGCCAGAAAGGGATTTCTTTTGAATTATTATTTGATGTCAGAGAGCGAGGACAGGAGGATATTTGTCAGGATATTGATATTGAAAGAATGCTGGAGGATTTGAGCGCAAGGGAAAAGCTTGTTGTCATCCTGCACTTTCTTGAAAATAAGAAGATAGAGGAAATAGCGGTTATTTTAAATGCAAATATCAGCACTGTAAATGCACTGTTATACCGAAGCCTGAAAAAAATGGGAATTGGAATGATGGAAGGAGAACTGCAATATGGAGGATGATCGGTTAGAGGAAATGAAAAAATATTACGATGACATAAAACTTCCATTGGAACTGAAGGTCACGGTGGAACGTGGGATAAAGCAGGCAAAAGCAGATTCTATTAGGCAGGAACAGCAGGCAAAACATCAATTTGTTTTGTCAGGCTCTGGTGGCATGTTATCCAGACTGTTTCGGGGATAAAAGGGGCTTCTTCTGCATTGTCCGGACCGGACTTGTTAACACCAGCTTGACAAATATTATTTTGATTTACAACAGAGGTAAAATTGTGATATTATACTATACAAAAGAAACTTGTGGTATGGTGTATTTTTACCGAAGTAAAATGGTAACGGATTTGTTAAGAAGGAGAGAATTTTTGATGAGAAAAAAGAGGTCAAGATTGGTTAGTTTCACACTGGCTGCAGTACTTGTAATTTCTTCTGTCAATGTCGGGACAGTATCAGCGGCAGAAGCAGATGCCGGCAAGGTGGAGACACAGGCAGAGGTGATAACAGATGAGGACAGTACAGAGGCTGTCAGTGAAGCAGAAACAGATATCCAAAAGGAAGAAGCGGACAGCGAGGAAGCTTCCACACAGCAGGATACAACAGAGGCTGTGACGGAAGCAGTGACAGAAACCACCACAGAAGGTGATGTGGAGACATCTACGGAGGCAGATACAGAGGCAGAGGATATTGTATCTGTAGAGGAGACTATCGAGAAGACAACAGTAACAGCCAGTGCCGGGACACTGGTATATAATCTGATGACAGATAAGACTCTTTTTAATATGGTTTTGTCTGCTTATAATGAAGGTGCAGGAGCCCAGAAAAACAAGAATAATTTTACATATGGAGATTTGAGTGCATATACGGGTGTACTTGATTTTTCCAGCACAGCAAATGCAGCCAGTGTAAGGAGTATTGCAGGTCTTGGCTGCGCAAAAAAGGCACAGTCAATCAATATAAGCAGTTTTACCGGTGTGACAACAATTCCGGCAGAGGAATTTTCCGGTTGTGCCTTTCAGACAATTGTTTTGCCGTCAAGTATTACGACAATTGGAACCTCAGCATTTTTTGAGTGTAAGAATCTGACAACCATTACACTGCCGGATACATTACAGTCCTTGGGAAAACAGGCATTTGCAAGCTGTACCAGTCTGAAGAGTGTACATTCCACAAAGAAAAATAATACATTACCGTCTGGATTGACGGTTATTAAGGAACAGGTTTTTCTGGATGATACCAGTTTAGAGGAGATTGCTATTCCGTCGTTTGCGAATGGACGAATCATGCAGGATGAGCCGTCTCTGTTTGCCGGCTGTACAAAGCTTGCAAGGGTTACCATCGGCAAGAGTATCACAACAATACCAGCCAGTGCATTTTCAAAGACCGGGACGGGTACGGCAGGTGGATTAGAGGTGGTATTTGAAGCAGATTCCCAGCTGGATAAAGTTTTGGGCAGTGCATTTAGCGGAAGCAAGCTTACCAGTACAGTTGATTTTACCAATTGTAAAAAACTGACTACCATTGAGGGCTCTGCTTTTGAAGGGGCAGAAGGCTTGACAACGGTTATTTTACCAAATAAAACAAGCGGCACCATGAAATTCGGTGACAATGTGTTTGCAAAGACAAAGCTGACTACGATTTATAAAGCAGGAGCTGCTTCCAGTGAAGGGGTTGTGCTTCCTGATTATGTAAATGGAATCGGACAGGGTTGTTTTTATAACAACACTGTCATGACAAGAATTTCTCTTTCACCGGCACTGACAGCAATTCCGGATTATACCTTTGATGGCTGTACTGCATTGGCTACAGTGGAGCAAAGACAGTCCGGGTCAAACTGTGAAGTAAAAGAAATCGGCGATTGTGCGTTCCGTTCCACCCCCCCCCCCCCGCCATTACCAATACAGATTTCCTTATGAAGATGAACAAGCTGGAAACCATTGGTTATCAAAGAATGGACTTGGTAACGGATTACGGGATTGAGACGGTGGGTAAGACAGAGACACAGAAAAGCGAGGCAGAAAAGATTAAGTCCCTTCCACTGGGTGGTGTGGCAACCAGTCAGCTTCCGATTGTAATATATGATACACATCAGAAGAAAAAGAATGATAGAGAGTATTATGGAAGTGAGGTTTTTACGAACTGCAGCCAGCTGACCTCTGTAAAGATTCCGGCATCCGTAAAGAATATTGGCGGACGTGCCTTTTATTTCGTAAACTATAGGGGAGCGACGGATGCGTTGCGCTCTAATATTACCAGTGTTACATGGGCGTCCGATACAGCAGGACAGGTGCGGAATATATATGCGGAAGCATTTCAGGGAAATGCAAAGCTGGAAACGGTTGTGCTTCCGGATAATGCAAACGCAAAGGAAAGCCTGAATATTGGAGCTTATGCGTTCCATGGCTGTGCAGCAATAACAAAATTGGGTGTGGCGGGCAAAACGGATAACGTTCTTCCGGCATCTGTGGCATCCATTGCAGCCGGAGCATTTTTCCGATGCCAGAGCTTGACGAATATTACCATTCAGTCTAAGAGGGATGGAACCTGTCCGGCGCTTGGAATTAAGGTGTTTGAACAGTGCAGCAGTCTGGCAAAGGCTACGGTACCGGAAAAGATTACGGAGATACCGAGACATTTCTTCTACAATGCACCGATAAGTGTGTTTAATGTGGGAAGCAACCAGAAGATTGGCATTACAAAGATTGGAGATTTGGCATTTTTTGGAAATGCCTTTACAACGTTGGATTTGACAAAATGGACAGAGCTTGTAGAGATTGGCGGAGGTGCCTTTGCAAATGTTGATACGCTGATAGAAAGCGGAGAGACGAAGAATACGGCAATACATGCAACGCATGCCCCGTGTCTGACAACTGTAATTTTGCCGAATACAATGAAACAGAATCTTTTTATTAATTCCTGCTTTGTTTTCGGACAGTCAGACTTTAATACAATGAAGACGGCAAGTCATGCGGTAAACGGTGAGGTGTATATTCCGGATTATGTATATGAGAACGCCCAGCAGGCAATGTTTGGAGGAACTGGTTTAAAGAAGGTGGTTTGGCAGGCAGATACCACCGGAAAGAATGTATGGAAATCTATTCCTGTGTTCCAGTATGAGGTGTGTAGCAATATAAGGGATGCGAAGGATGTGCTTCCAACAGGAACTTATGTAACGAGTATCGGGCAGGGTGCGTTTTATAATAGTGATATCCAGTCGGCAGATTTATCTGCATATAAGAATCTTAAGGAGCTTGGCTCTGGTGCGATATCTGGCTCAGCCTGGGGGATATCCGGTAAGGTTGGTGTGTTTATGCAATGTCCATATCTGGCAAGTGTAAAGCTGCCGCAGACCAATACTGGTGTCAGTCTTCTTGTGAAGGATAAAACATTTTTTAAATCCGTAAATCTGGTACAGGTGGAGTTGGGAAGTACGGCAGAGATACAGCAAGAGGCATTTTCTGGCTGTGCGGCACTTCGTTCCATTGTTTTTCCGAATACGTTGACCAAAATCGGACAAAAAGCCTTTAATCAGTGTACTTCATTGGAAACTGTGAATTTTGGTAAGCTGAAAGAGATAGGGAATTATGGTTTTTCAGAATGTACATCCTTAAATCTCACCAATTCCGGTCTGCCAAATACGCTGGAAACAATCGGCACATATGCTTTTTGGAAGGATACGAATCTGGGAAAGGTAGTATTTGGACCAGCATTAAAGAAAATTGATTCCTATGCATTCCAGAAGAGTGGTGTTGAGGAGGTAGAGTTTAGCAAGGCAGCCCGCCTGGAGACGATAAATGCCTATGCATTTTCAGAAACGGCAATTAGGTCCTTCAAGCTGTCCGGAACAAAGGTTGCAAAGATTCCGACTTTTACGCTTTACGGATGTACCAGTCTGACTTCCGCCAGCTTTGGAGAGGAAGTGCTCTATATTGACCAGAATGCATTGGCTGGCTGTCGGAATTTAAGCAGATTTGAATTTGCCTCTACGGCAACGGTGAACAACAAAGTATTTTATAATTCCTATAGGAATCCGACTACTCAGAATGTGGATTATACAGCTAATGGTGGGAATATTACAATCGTAGTGAATACACCGGATAAAACAACGGTTCCGATTGGCAGAACCATTACATTGCCATATTATGCTAATCCTAAGGGAACCTCCGGCTTTGATTATGTGCTGGTGGGCGACATGAATTCAACAGAAGAGGTGAAGACCCACTTAAAGGTAAGTGCAAAATTACTGGATGGATATTACTGGAAGAAACAGACGAATCTGGCAGATGAACAGGCGGCCTACAAGATTGTGGATAAGAAGTATTATGAGGCATTGGCTGCAACAAAGACATGGAAGCGTACGGATATTACCGGCAGCAATGTGGAGGTTGATGTAATTGATATTGCAGGTGTGACTGCCACAACAGAACCGATTAATCTGAGTGTAACCTGCAGCTTGACCTTTGAATGCGCGCCGAATGCTGGTGTACCGGTATCCGTAACTGCAAGTAAATTTTCTGCCAAGTATAACATAGAGGTAAAAGAGGTTCCGTTCTGTGCGGATTTGTATGCTGACAGTAGGCGCACACAGAGTGTAGCGTACGGAAAGACAGAAAAAATTCAGGCAACCGCATCTAAGAAGTATGTGCAGTATTATTTTGATATTAACAATACAGAAGCAATAAATTGTACGCCGGATACATATGATGTGGTAGTGGAGACAGATAATCCGAATGTTTTGTATCCTTCGGGCAGTACAGGAGGAACCAAGGTATCCTCTTATGCGACAACAAATGGAACCAGGGTAAATACATCTACACAGACGATTTCGCCGAATACAGGTTCACAGATGTTTTATCTGGTAGCGGCAGGTATAGGTACGGCGCACATCAAGGTTTATCCAAAGGGTCATCCGGAATATGCAAGAGTATATACCTATGTGGTGAATGCTGATATCCAGAGAATAACATTAAAGGTTCCGGATAGTTATGCAAACGGTGCCAATGTGGGAGCGGCCTTCTGCGTATTTGACAGCTATGAAAACTGCTTTAAGCAGACTGCCAAGGCACAGGATATGTCAAAATATCCGGTATACTCTAATATGAAAATTGTTTATACCTCCAGTGACCCGGAATATGTGTCAGTGGATGACAGGGGAAATGTCAGGATATTGAAAGCAGATACATACAAAAAAACAGTGCAGATTACGGCGACAGCACCGATATCAAATTCAACCAGTACGGTAAGGGCAAGCGTTAGTGTAAGAGTGAATTCACGAACCGGACAGACATCAGGGGGAGCATCGGGAGTACTCGAAGACCCGTCCAAACCATTGCAAAACAACAGTAAGGTTAAGGACCCAGCTTCTGGTACCACCTATGTTGTCACAAAGGTGAGCCAAAAGGATTTACAGGGAGAGGTTAAGTTTTCAAAGACAACGGGCACGGCAAATGTGGTGATACCGGATACCCTTACTATTAACGGAGTACGGTACAAGGTTACTACCATTGCAGCAGATGCATTTAAGGGAAATACAAAAATAAAGACCATTAAGCTTGGAAAATATATTAAGCAGATAGACAGCAATGCGTTTTCCAACTGTAAGAACCTTACTAAGGTGACGATTTCAGATAGTGTAACAAAGATTGGGAAAAAGGCATTTTATAACTGTAAGAAACTGACTACGGTGTCTTTGTCAAGCAAGAGCAAAGTTACGGAAATCGGTGACAGTGCCTTTTATAATTGTTCAAAGCTGAAGAAAATAACCATTCCGGCGAAGGTGAAAAAGATTGGAGCAAAGGCATTTTACAATTGCAAGAGCTTAAAGACCATTACCGTTAAATCAACGGTATTGAAAAAGGTTGGCAGCAAGGCCTTTAAGAATATTCACAAAAAAGCAACCATTAAGGTTCCGAAGAAGAAGTATAGTGCATATAAGAGGTTGTTAAAGGGTAAAGGTCAGAAGAGTACCGTTAAAATCAAAAAATAATTGAAAAAGAGAGGCTGCTTTCATAGCAGTCTCTTTTTGCTTTATTGCTAAGCATATGAGAAAAAGGTCCAGTGGACCTTTTTTGAGTTGCCATGCATCCGGAAGAAGCTGCCGGTGGCAGGGTTCTGTAGGTGGAAAGCCGTCTCATAAAGCAAAAATAGGTTGGAATTGGAAAAAAGCATTGATAAACAAAGGTTGCACCGTCATTCAAATAAGGTTATAATAAAAAAATGTACAGTTATAAATAAAAAGAGTGAAAGAATAGGAGAAAGAAGATTGAAGGTAATGAAAAGGATAACTTCGTGGATACTGATTGGGGCAATGCTTTTTGGCTGTGTGTTTCCCGCACAGGAGGTAAATGCCACAGAGAATACGGTTGAGACGGAGGAAGAAACGACAGAGAACAATACGTCGCAGATTGATACGGACAGGTTTGTAGTGTCGGAATTGTCCCCTGCTACATCTAAGGTAATTGTTTTAGACCCGGGGCATTGTAAAAAGCATTCGGGTGCCAGTGCAAATGGTTTGAGAGAAGAAGTGGTGGTGTGGGATATAGCGAAAGCCTGCAGGGATGTACTGAACCAGTATGGGGATGTTACGGTTTATATGACCAGAGAGAGTAATACATGTTGTGAAGCGCTTAAATTAGGAGACTGTCTTTCTTCCCGGAATAATTATGCGAAACAGCTGGATGCAGATTTTTTGATTAGTATGCATATAAATGCTGGGGCTTCATCCGGTGCCAATGTTTTGGCAGCATACAAATCAGGATATCATGATTCCATCCGCAAGCAGACCCAGGCCTTCGGAAAGGTGGCTCTCTCCAAGTTAGAGGGAATTGGAATTAAGAACAGGGGCTTTTTGCTGCGCAAGTCTGGTACAGGTAACCGTTATAGCAATGGAAAGCTGGCAGATTATTATTCCATTGTTCGGAGGGGTGTAATACAGAATATTCCAAGCGTGATTATCGAGCACGGTTATGTCACCAGCTCCTCTGACTGTAACAAATTCTTTAAGACAACTGCAAAACGTAAAAAGGTAGGAAAAGCGGATGCATCTGCAATTATTTCTTATTATAAATTGAATAAAAAAGTAATAAAAGGTGAATTTTCAAAGAACGGTAAAATAACTTCTTACATAACAACTGCAGGTAAAAAGGTAATTGGCTGGGTAAAAACCAGTGACGGCTGGTATTATTTTGATGAAAACGGTGAAATGAAAACAGGTTTTCTTGACATTGGGGAGGACACCTTTTACCTCAGTCCGAAAACGGGAAAAATGACAGTGGGCTGGTTTAAAGTAAATGGCTCTTACTATCTTGCGAAGGGAAACGGTACCTTGGTTAAGGACGGCATTTATGAGGATGGCATTCACAAATATTTGTTCTATTCGTCCGGAAAGCAGATGAAAAAGGGACTGCACACGGTAGCCGGAGATACCTATTACGTCGATGGCAAGCGTTATGTGGTGACAGGTTCTGCGAAGATAAAGGGCAAATACTATCTCTTTGATTCAGAGACCGGAAAACAGCTTTATGGATACCAGAAGCAGAATGGAAAGTATTACTATCTAGATACAGAAACCGGTGTTATGGCGAGAAACCGGATTGTACAGGTTGACGGTAAAAAGTATTACTTTGCTTCCAACGGAGTAAGAAAAACAGGTCTTGTGAAATATAAGGGAAATAAATATTATTTTAGTAAAACAACGGGAGCAATGTTAAAAGGATGGAGGAAGATAGGCGGAAAATATTATTATTTTAATAAATCCAATGGAAAAATGCAAAAAAATAAGTGGATTGGTAAATATTACGTTAATTCCAAGGGCATCCGAACCAAAAAGAAATAGACTTGGGTCTTGTGAAAATTGTTTATTTTTGGTAGAATAGAAACCGAGTTTGAGCTAGAATATTATTATATGTTTAGAGAGCAAGGGGTGGAGAGTACCACTCCAACTACAAGGAGGAGAAAAACATGGCTAGAAAATTAGATTTTGATAAAGAAACTTTCAAAAAAGAAGTCATTAATAATGTGAAAGCCCTTTATCGTAAGACGATTGACGAAGCGACAAACCAGCAGGTGTTTCAGGCAGTTTCCTATGCAATTAAGGATACGATTATTGACCAGTGGATTGCAACGCATAAAGAATACGAAAAACAGAATGCCAAGACTGTCTATTATTTATCGATGGAATTTTTAATGGGAAGGGCTTTGGGAAATAACCTGATAAACCTGACTTGTTATAATGAGGTAAAAGAAGCATTGGATGAACTGGGCTTTGACTTAAATGTTATTGAAGACCAGGAGCCGGATGCAGCGCTGGGAAATGGAGGTCTTGGAAGACTTGCGGCATGTTTCCTTGATTCACTGGCTACATTGGGTTATCCTGCATATGGATGTGGAATCCGTTACCGTTATGGTATGTTCCGCCAGGAAATTCAGGATGGTTACCAGATTGAGAAGCCGGATGACTGGTTGAAGGATGGAAATCCATTTGAGGTTCGCCGTTCAGAATACGCATGTGAGGTTAAATTTGGCGGTCATGTGAAGGTAGAATATAAGGACGGAAGGAACCGCTTTATTCAGGAAGGATATTCTTCTATTCGCGCAGTGCCGTATGACTTACCGGTTATCGGATATGGGAATAATGTGGTAAATACGTTGAGAATATGGGATGCGGAGGCAATTCAGGATTTCAATCTGGATTCCTTTGATAAAGGTGAGTATGAGAAGGCGGTTGAACAGCAGAATCTTGCAAGAACAATCGTTGAGGTGCTCTACCCGAATGATAATCACTATGCAGGCAAGGAGTTGAGATTAAAGCAGCAGTATTTCTTTATTTCTGCTTCTATCCAGACCGCTCTGCATAAGTTTAAGGAGCATAATGAGGATTTACATGACCTTCCTAAGAAGGTTACATTCCAGTTAAATGATACGCATCCAACCGTTACAGTAGCAGAGCTTATGAGACTTCTTGTTGATGAGGAAGGCTTAGAGTGGGATGATGCATGGGATATTACCTGTCATACATGTGCTTACACAAACCATACGATTATGGCAGAAGCACTTGAAAAGTGGCCGATTGAGCTGTTTTCAAGATTACTGCCTCGTGTATACCAGATTATTGAGGAGATTGACAGAAGATATGTGAACGCTATCCGTGAGAAATATCCAAATAATCCGGAGAAGGTTAAGAGCATGGCAATCCTTTACGATGGTCAGGTGAAAATGGCTCATCTTGCAATTGCAGGCTCTTACTCTGTAAATGGTGTTGCACAGCTTCATACAGAAATTCTTAAGAAGAGAGAACTTAAGGATTTCTATGAGATGAGACCAGAGCAGTTTAATAATAAAACCAATGGTATTACCCAGCGACGTTTCCTGCTGCATGGTAATCCATTGCTGGCAGACTGGGTTACATCTAAGATTGGCGATGAATGGATTACAGACCTTCCGCATCTTGCCAAGCTGAAGGTATATGTGGATGATGAGAAATGCCAGCAGGAATTCATGAACATCAAATACCAGAACAAGGTCCGTCTGGCTGCCTATATTAAGGAGCATAACGGTGTTGAGGTTGACCCGCGTTCTATCTTTGATGTACAGGTAAAACGTCTTCATGAGTATAAGAGACAGCTGCTTAACATTTTACATGTCATGTATTTATACAATGAACTGAAGGAGCATCCGGAAATGGATATTGTTCCGCGTACCTTTATTTTTGGTGCTAAGGCAGCTGCAGGATATAAGAGAGCGAAGTTAACCATTAAACTGATTAATTCTGTTGCAGATGTTATTAATAATGATGAATCCATCAATGGCAAGATTAAAGTAGTATTTATTGAGAACTATCGTGTATCCAATGCAGAGCTTATCTTTGCAGCAGCAGATGTGTCTGAGCAGATTTCTACAGCTTCCAGGGAGGCTTCCGGTACAGGTAACATGAAGTTTATGTTAAATGGTGCTCCGACACTTGGTACTATGGATGGTGCCAATGTGGAGATTGTAGAAGAAGTTGGCGAAGAGAATGCATTTATTTTCGGTTTGTCGGCAGATGAGGTTATGGCTTATGAGCGTGACCATAACTACCATCCGGGAGATATCTTTAACAGCAATGCAAACGTCCGCAAGGTATTGACACAGCTGATTAATGGTACCTTCCATGAGGATACAGAGATTTTCAGAGACATATATGATTCTCTGATTAAGGAAGATATATACTTTACATTGAAGGACTTTGATTCGTATTGTGAGGCTCACAGACAAGTAGATGAAGCATATCGGGATGAGAAGAGATGGGCAAAGATGGCTATGCTGAATACAGCATGTGCCGGTAAGTTCTCTTCTGACCGGACGATTGAGCAGTATGCACAGGAAATCTGGAAGTTGGAGAAGGTTAAGGTGACAATGCCGAAGACTGCATCTTCTAAGAAGTTTTCCAAGTAAATCAGTTATATTTCAGACCTCTTCCACATACAATAGTGGGAGAGGTTTTTTATGAGAAAATTTATTTTATTTGTAATGAGTATACTTGTGATTCCGTTTTTGTTGTGTCTGGGATTCAGCCTGTTTAGTGACAATATCCGGATTGGACAGGGAGGAAATTCTCTGGAGAATAAGTTAATGGGAAAAGAAGTCCTGATTGAGATGAATGGACTATACAAAAGCATGGATGTAGAGGAATATGTGCTGGGAATACTACCTGGAACAATCCCGGCTGATTATGATATAGAGACATTAAAGGTACAGGCGATTCTGATTCGGACCAACGTGTTAAAGGAAATGCAGGAAAATAATACCTCGGATGCAGCTGATTTATCCTATCAGTATTTAACAGTAGAGGACCGGATGGCGCTATGGGGAGATAGGAATTATGAAAAGTATGCGGACAGGTTTGAACAGGCTGTTGCCGCTACTGCGGGGATGGTGGTAAAGCAGGAGGATTCTCTGATTATGGCACTTTATCATGAGGTCAGCATCGGGAAAACTGCCAGTGCAAAGGAGATATTAGGGGAGGACATTTCTTATTTGCAATCTGTGGAGAGTGGGCAGGATGTGGAGGCAAAGCATTATATGAATCTTGTCACCTATACATGGGAAGAATTTCGGAAACTGACAGGAAAAGAGGGGCAGAGTGGAGAGGAAGCACAAAGCGAGGATTCTGGAAAAAGTAATGCAGATGGGAAAGAAAAGCAGCAGACAGAGAAAAGTACACCAGACAAAACAGCAGTACAGAAAATTCCTGTATCCGTAGAGGAAAGTACGGAGAATGGGTTCGTTAAAAAATTGTCTGTTAACGGTACGGTCTATACCGGTGAGGAGGCCATGCAGAAATTTTCTCTGGCTTCTGCTAATTTTTATGTGGAGGAGATTGATGGGGGTATCCGGTTTGTCTGTCTTGGCAAGGGCAGCTGTCTTGGGGTATCACAGTACGGGGCGAACCGTATGGCATTGGAGGGAAAGAAGGCAGAGGCAATTATCAAATATTATTATAAGGGAGTCAGCCTCAAAGAATTTCAGTCTTAAGAGGTTTTCGTTACAGTTCCGACCTGCCTGACACTGGTTTCCTCGAAGAGAGATACATAATTTTTACTATCAGAAGCTTTTTTTAAATTTCATGCCTTTTGCTATTTTCTTTGTATATCATCAGACATATATAACAGGATGATTTTTGCACAACCTTACGCTTCCTTGAAAGCTGGATGTTTTT
>URMF01000002.1 GCA_900548855.1 uncultured Eubacteriales bacterium | reverse complement strand
TGCAAAGGACGGGCATGCCGTAGAGCGGTTCTCTTATGGAACTTATGGGGAACTGCTAAAGGAGCCGATTACGAAAATACGTTTCCTGTATAACGGAAGCTATGGCGTGGCAACGGACAGCAATGGATTATACTACATGAGAGCCCGTTATTATAACCCAGATATCAAACGGTTCATCAACCAGGATATCAAGGTGGGAGACATCGGAAGCAGCCAGAGCCTGAACCGTTATGCGTACTGTGAGGGGAATCCGGTAAGCATGGTAGACCCATTTGGACTTTGTGGCGAGGATGCGAATGACCAGGGAGAGAAGAGCAAGTATGAGAAGTGGCATAATTTCCTTGGGACAGCCGGAATATTCTGGGATGGCTTTGATTTGATTAACGGAGCACTGTATGCGGCAGAGGGGGATTATGTCAATGCGGCAATCTCGTTTGCCTGTGGAGTACCGGCAGTCGGCAATATCGTAGCCGGAGTAGCAAAGATGAGCAAGGCAGTAAAAGCTATGAAGACGGCGAGCAAGATTGCAGATATGTGCAAGGCTGTTGGAAAAGCGGGAAACACAGCTGCGGGAATGAAGGCAGTCTATGATACTTACCAGACGGCACAGAGGGAATGCAATACGACTTCGGAAAAGGTAGCCTATATGGCAGGAACCCTGATAACCGGTTATGCTGCGGGAAAGGCGGCAAGCTGGGGAGCGAATAAGCTGAAAAACCTTGCGAACAAAGCAATGCCAAAGCTAAAGACAGCAGTGCAGGAGGGCGCCGGAAAGTTAGCGAACCAAATCAGTAAGGGATTGAGTTTTTCTGGTTCTGGGCATATGAACCGGAACAGAGGGTATGTTGTTAATCCGTTTTATAAGGGCGGTAGTAAAACTGGTACTTATTATCATTCATGCGCTGATGAAGTGGCTGATATTATTGCGGATACAGGATTTAGAACAGATTTACCAAATGAGGTTGCAGCATTTCAGAATAATAGATATGGTAGAGGAGTATATTTAGCAGACTCGCCTGCAACAGCTTTAGCTGAAAGACCAGGAGGAACGATTCTTAAGGTAAGTGGAAATAAAGGAAAAAACTTGGACATTACAAGTAGAGGAGTTATCGGAGGAGATGATTATACTATGACTCATGCTATTGCACGAGGAGCGAGAAAACATGGATATGATTCCATTACTTTTATGTCAGCAAAAAATCCAGGTGGTGTTAATACTGTTATATTTAATTCTGCTAATGTTAAAGTTGAGGGGATATTAAGACAATGAAAAATTATAAAGAAGTTTCCATAGAAAATTATTGTATACAAGAATTGGAATGTAGATGTAATGATTGCAATAATCAATTCTCTGAGTATACAGCATTAAATTATGAGTTGGTTTGCTTTGAAGATGAGGTTGGCAAAAAATATTTTTTGCCAACCTATGGAAAATATGGGTATTTAGATTTATTAGAAAATTTAGTTGATAGGTGGGAAGTAAATGAAAAAATAACAAAAAAAGTAGTAGAGGAATTTGAAAAAAAGCTAAACAAATTTACACAACATAAAGTTACTATGGTTGATAGGGTTAGGTGTCCGTATTGTAAAAAAGATAATGTTGTTATTAGAAAAAGAAATACACTTGTAAAGTGTCCTGTTAATTGGCTTAAAATCGATATAGAGAGTATACATGATTTGTAAAGCATACTTTGGGTATCTATCCTAAAATTCTGTAAAGGTCTTAAGAAAGTACAATTGAGTTAGGAGTAGTAGCTGATATTGTGTAGATTTGAAGTATGATGTATAAGAAAGTTTATAGAAAAGGGTACTTTTTGCATTTATAAAGTATCCTTTTCTGCATCGTTTATTCTTCCTTCTATGAGATAGTCATAGGTCACATTAAATACTTTGCAGAATGCCTGAAGTTCAATGTCGGTTACATATCTTTTATTGGTTTCAATTCGGGTAATTACATTCTTATCTATATCAAATCCTGCAAGCTGAAGCTTATGAGCTAAATCACGTTGAGAAAGATGATGTTGTTTTCTTAATGCGATAAGATGCTGGCTAATTAGGTTCTTTTCACCAGAAGAAGTTCTTGGCTTTGGCATAAATACCCTCCTTTTGTCGAATTTTGTTAAATAATTTGTATCATTTTTTGCACCATGCCTATTGATATTACTCTGAATTGCTATTAAAATCGGTTGTAAAAGTGAGACAAAGGAGACAGATAGGATGCAAAAAGAACTTATTTATCAAATTATGAATGGAGACATAGATTTAGACCATATATTATTGGTGGCAGACATAGGTATTGAAGATGAATTTAGTGAAAACAGGGAATGTGAGCAACTTTATGGAGAGGTTTATAATGCAAAGCTCCGCCTGGCTGAAAAACTTGGACAAGATGAGGATGCAGATGTTGAACAGATTATTAATTGTATGAGTAAGATTTCAAGAATATTGTCATTAAAAATGTATGATTATGCATCGGAAATTCAAAATAAGAATAACATATAATTTATTTCTAGATAATTTTAATTCTTACCACACACCAATATTTGCACTGCCAGGAATCATTTTCTTAAACCGCTTTACAAGAAAACCATTACGACTATGACGTATTTGGCGAGGTAACCAAAAAGACCACCACCAACAGCCAGAACCCGGATGTGCTGGAAACAGTCACCATGACCTATAATGACGCCAACCGTTTAGTGACCTATAACGGACAGAAGGTAAGATATGACGAAAAGGGAAATATGACTTACGGTCCGGTGGACGGTGTCATGCAGGAATTAACCTATGACTGCAGAAACCGTCTTGTAGAAACGGGCGGAGTAAGTTATACTTATGATGCGGAGAATACAAGAATTGCAACGACCGAGAACGGACTGACAACGGAATATGTTACCGACACTGGAGGGTCTTTAAGCAGGCTTTTGGTGGCTTATGAGGCTGACAATACGGAAACAACGTATTACTACGGTGCGGAAGGACTGGCAGCCCAGTACAACAGTGGAACCGGGAAGTACTATGCGTACCACTATGACAACATTGGTTCCACCACATTGATTACTGCAAAGGACGGGCATGCCGTAGAGCGGTTCTCTTATGGAACTTATGGGGAGCTCTTAAAAGCACCAATCACAAAGATACGGTTCCTGTATAACGGAAGCTATGGTGTAACAACAGACAGTAACGGTCTGTACTATATGCGGGCAAGATACTATAACCCGGATATCAAGCGTTTCATCAACCCGGATATCAAGGTAGGAGATATCGGAAGCAGCCAGAGCCTGAACCGGTATGCATACTGCGAAGGGAATCCGGTAAGCATGGTAGACCCATTTGGGTTATGCGGTGAGGACGCCAATGACCAGGGGCAGAAGAGCAAGTATCAATGGCTGCATAATGCGCTGGATTGGGCAGGACTGGTGTTTGACGGGGCGGATATCGTAAACGGTATATTGTATGCGGCAGAAGGCGACTATGTCAATGCGGCAATTTCCTTTGCCTGCGGAATCCCTGCCGTTGGAACGGTCATAGCCGGAGTGGCAAAGATGAGTAAGGCAGCAAAAGCCATGAAGACAGCGGACAGGATTGCGGATTTGTGCAAGGCGGCTGGAAAAGTCGGAAACACAGCGGCTGGAATGAAAGCAAACTATGATACCTATATGCAGGCCCGCAGGGAAGGGAAGTCTGTCGGGGAAGCCATGACCTATACGGCAGGCGCAATGGTGGCAGGCTTGGCAATGGGAAAAGCGGCTAATTGGGGAGCGAATAAGCTGAAAAACCTTGCGAACAAGGCATTGCCGAAGTTAAAGACAGCAGTGCAGGAAGGCGCCGGGAAGTTAGCCAGCAAAATCAGCAAGGGATTGAGTTCTTCAGGTTCCGGGCGGATGAGCCGGAACAGAGGGTTTGTTGTTAATCCATTTTATAAGGGTGGTAAAGGAACAAAAGATATTTATAGAGCAGTTAGTCCAGAAGAATATGATGATATTTTTGCTATAAATGGCTTTAGAGCAAGACAAGATGGAATGTCATTCCAAGTAAAAGAGTTTGGAAATAATTTTGAAGAAACTCTTGAGTTTGCCAATAAAGCTATTAATAGTGATAAGGCTGCAATTATTAAAGTGACAATTCCAGAAGAGATATATAATCAGTTAAATCATATGAATTTGGATAGTGCAATATTTAAATCTGGGACACCTGTAGTTGAACCAGAAATGTTGGATATATTTAATAGAAATATAATAAATATAGAACATGTTTTCTAGGAAAGGGGTGAATGCAGATGCAATCAAAACCAGATGTGGAAGCAGTATTTGAGTTTGTAGGATATAGAAAAGGCAATATTTATGAAGGCTACAGACCATCTCATTTGATATGTGAAAATTACTTAACTACAGGAATGCACAGTTATTATAATCTACAAGATGTCTCTAGCGGAGAACTTAGAGGGACAATTACTTTTATTTCTCCAGAAGCTTATCCACATAGTTTGTGGATAGGGAAAAAATTGGCAATGTATGAAGGTAGTAATATAGTGGGTTATGCAATAATTACGGATATATTGAACCCTGTATTATGTAACTCTGATGAATTTAAAGCAGATGCAGAAGTCAGCTTTGAGAACCGTACCCATTTTTTGGAAGATGGACATCAGCTTGAATAATAATGGTAAAGAGTCTTTATCGAGAATAATATAATTGCAGTAATTAATTTTGTAAATAAGGCGGAGACTCTAATTTGGATAAAAAGTTAATGAGGCATTTGGCTCACTTGGAAACAATATTAAATATAGACAATTTGAGGTTGTTAAACCATTTGAAGTTGAACAATCAACAATAGCTCCAGCATTTGGAAAAATTGGGTTAGGAACACAATATCGATCGCCTGTAAGTGTGGAAGTTTTATTGAAGAAAGGCATAATAAAACAAGTTGGAGGAAATTGATAATGAATGTAGGGGAATTGAAAGCAACACTTGATGAATTAAATATTCCAAAAAGAAGTTATTCTATAAATGAAAGCATATCATCTGATATATATATTTCGACAAGTATATACTTATTGGGAATGCTTTTATATTGATGAAAGAGGAAATCAAAATAATGCCTATCAAAGATTTGATAATGAAAGTGATGCATGCCTTTATTTTTTGCAAATGTTAAAAGCATCAATAAATAATTAATATAAATTTGATGATGTTTTATTATCACGAAATGTTACACCAGTAGGCTAGAAGATTTTGTTTACCATGGCAATGCAATATGATGAGGTGCAAATTTATTTTTAGTCCATTACCAGAAGAAATGGACTACTGAGGGTGAACTTTGTTCTTAGGTATACGAGATATAGATGCAGTTGATTAAGAATGCTATTTGTGAAAAAATTTTAATTCTTACCACACACCAATATTTGCACTGCCAGGAATCATTTTCTTAAACCGCTTTACAAGAAAACCATTACGACTATGACGTATTTGGCGAGGTAACCAAAAAGACCACCACCAACAGCCAGAACCCGGATGTGCTGGAAACAGTCACCATGACCTATAATGACGCCAACCGTTTAGTGACCTATAACGGACAGAAGGTAAGATATGACGAAAAGGGAAATATGACTTACGGTCCGGTGGACGGTGTCATGCAGGAATTAACCTATGACTGCAGAAACCGTCTTGTAGAAACGGGCGGAGTAAGTTATACTTATGATGCGGAGAATACAAGAATTGCAACGACCGAGAACGGACTGACAACGGAATATGTTACCGACACTGGAGGGTCTTTAAGCAGGCTTTTGGTGGCTTATGAGGCTGACAATACGGAAACAACGTATTACTACGGTGCGGAAGGACTGGCAGCCCAGTACAACAGTGGAACCGGGAAGTACTATGCGTACCACTATGACAACATTGGTTCCACCACATTGATTACTGCAAAGGACGGGCATGCCGTAGAGCGGTTCTCTTATGGAACTTATGGGGAGCTCTTAAAAGCACCAATCACAAAGATACGGTTCCTGTATAACGGAAGCTATGGTGTAACAACAGACAGTAACGGTCTGTACTATATGCGGGCAAGATACTATAACCCGGATATCAAGCGTTTCATCAACCCGGATATCAAGGTAGGAGATATCGGAAGCAGCCAGAGCCTGAACCGGTATGCATACTGCGAAGGGAATCCGGTAAGCATGGTAGACCCATTTGGGTTATGCGGTGAGGACGCCAATGACCAGGGGCAGAAGAGCAAGTATCAATGGCTGCATAATGCGCTGGATTGGGCAGGACTGGTGTTTGACGGGGCGGATATCGTAAACGGTATATTGTATGCGGCAGAAGGCGACTATGTCAATGCGGCAATTTCCTTTGCCTGCGGAATCCCTGCCGTTGGAACGGTCATAGCCGGAGTGGCAAAGATGAGTAAGGCAGCAAAAGCCATGAAGACAGCGGACAGGATTGCGGATTTGTGCAAGGCGGCTGGAAAAGTCGGAAACACAGCGGCTGGAATGAAAGCAAACTATGATACCTATATGCAGGCCCGCAGGGAAGGGAAGTCTGTCGGGGAAGCCATGACCTATACGGCAGGCGCAATGGTGGCAGGCTTGGCAATGGGAAAAGCGGCTAATTGGGGAGCGAATAAGCTGAAAAACCTTGCGAACAAGGCATTGCCGAAGTTAAAGACAGCAGTGCAGGAGGGCGCCGGGAAGTTAGCCAGCAAAATCAGCAAGGGATTTAGTTCTTCTGGTTCCGGACGGATGAACCGGAACAGAGGGTTTGTTGTTAATCCGTTTTATAAGGGCGGTAAAAGAAAAACATTATATCATTAATACTAATGAAAAGGGTATGAATGGTATAGTTGATTCTCAGAAACTGAACCCATCTTTGAAAGCAAATAATCTTAAAGATGCTAGATATGGTAATGGTCAGTATTTGACAGATATAAAGCTAGATAATCAAACTCTAGTAAGTCTGGCTAAAAAATTTATTACTATTCCCAATAAATATAAATATACACATTATGTTGAAGTTGATGTGACAGATTTAGATGTAATTAAAGGTCGTGATGGTGTATTTGCAATTTTTAATGATTCTCCATTGGGTTTAACGGGTAGAATTGTGGGTACAGGAGTAGTAGAAAAAAATAGTCGAGGTATAGGTATATGAAATATTTGTTATTGGAATTAGATAAAGAAAAGTATTAGTTTGAGATAGAGGATGATAACTATGCAAATAGGCAGATAGTTTTTGATGAATATAATGAATTTCACGTTTCATGCCAGGAAGATTGTTTGGCAGAAAATCCAATTATTGAAGCATACTTAGAAGGTGATGTTAAGTATTTAACAAAGCATAAATTTGAAAATGTATGGCAATCTGTCTTAAAAAAATATGTGAAACGATGGGAGAAAACTAAAAAAAAATATTCTATTGGCACTTGTGTGCAAGGAATATGTAAGTATTTTTATCCACAAGGGAGTATTATTATTGGTAAGGACTTTATTGCAGTATATAAAGGCAATGAATCGATATGTATTAATAAATCAGTTAAATGTAAAATAAAATTATATGATGATGCAAATATGTGGTTGGTAGTTGATAAATGGGAGTGAGAACATATTTTAATTTAATATCAGAGAAAGTATATTAAATGTTAAAATATATTATAATATTTTTATTAAACATCAATATTTGTAATGGTATGTATCATTTCTATGATATCTATAATATGATGTAAACCGTCTTGTGGAAGCAGGCGTAGTAAGTTATATTTATGATGCGGAGAATATCCGTATCGCAATTAGCAGCCCATTATAACAGGTAAACCGGAAAATACGGCACTGTGTACAGCTGTATTTATTCCGGCAGTGGGTTTGAGATAGCAGGAGTGGCTGAAAATATAAAAGCATTAAGGAAAGTGTGGCACCAAGTGTTTTGTAAAACAGGTGGTGTAAGAAAATAGAGTAAAAGAAAACAATGAGGAGAAAGTGAAAATGGAATTAAAACTGGCAAATGATGAAAAGCCTGATAAGCAGGCAGGAGGATTGCGCCTTTCAGGCGAACTGGAACAGCAGGAAATGGGTAGACAGAAGAATCAGGAAAATCCGTGGGATTTTGGCAGACCGGAGGAGCCGGTGGTAACCCGTTCAATCAGCAATACCGGTGTTTATGATAGAAGTTCATATAGAAGTACGGTAAGTAATATACATATTGTGGTGAAGCTTGGAAGGATTGCAGTTTATGTATGTATGCTGCTTATGATAATAGCTATGATATGGTGTGTAACACAGCCGAGGATAGATATATTTTTCAATTTTATGAAATTTGCCGGGTTTTTTACTTTTTGTGGGGTGGTGTTTGTTGTGGATGCCATTTTGGTAAATGTGTTGTATGAGAGAAAAATATCTTTGGTTCTGCTGGCTTGGCTGTTTTACCCTGTTTATCCGCTTAAGAGGGATAAGCATGTAAATGGTGCCAGCCCATGGGGCGGTTGGGTTTGTATTGCGACGCTTATAGTACTTGTGGCATGGGTTGTAAATTATGTGGCAGCCTTTACAAATTATGGAGCAGCGATATTGAATGGGGATAAGGCAGTCCGGAACGCTGTAGCAGCATTTATGGACAGTCCTGTTCCAGATAGCGAAGAAAATTATAGCTCTAGGCTTGGCAAAAATTTTGTAATACAGAATGTAGATGTGGAGACAGAGGGAAATCAGAGCGTGATAATTGTGCAGGCAAATGGACAATACGGCAAAGACACAGATAGTTTTATTGATTATACGAGCAAAACAGTTCCGACGCAGCTTGCATTTGTGAAGGATTCCTCCGGAAATTATAGGCTTGGAGCAGTTATTTTGGGGGAAACCCAATTATCAAACTATCATATAGAGTATTATTGGAATGTGTTGGTGAGATAGTATATATTAAGAAATAAAATAATAAATAGAATTACCATAATCACCTTTCCTTCATAATAGAAGTGTTCAGCAGCTATGAATTAATAGAAAGAAAGGTGATTTATATGATTTTTGTTTTCCTTTTTTTGCAGGCTCACCGCTTGTTTTCCAGCTTTATGCATTCCTTTGAGTAATACACTGCCATGATAAGCCAGAGCAGACCAGTTACAATGGCACAGAGGATACCAATCGGAAAGAACATGCCGGCGATGATTGCAGCGGTAAGGCAGATGGAAAATACACGGTTCATAAACCGGAAGGTTTTATAGGCTGCCTCGTATATCATGTGCTGTTCTGCCTCATCACAGCTGGCAAGCCAGACGTCGTGGAAGTTCTTGTCGTAAATGATGCCCTTTTTCTCAGGTGCATATTCTTTTATAAGCCGGATGAGATGGTTTTGCTGGAAAATAGAGCTGAGCAGACCTATAAAATAAATGACAACGGTGATTAAAATCATGGTGGAGTCGATTGCAGACTGCAAGTTTTCCATCAGGCTATAGGTTGTGATTGCAAAAAAAATCTGGATGCCCACAACCTGGATATTGGATACCAGACTGGTTTTATTTAAATAGAGGTCTGCAAGGTTAATGTGTTCATCATCCTCACCATCCCAGGTATCAATCTGTATCTGGCTTTTTTTCATAAAGTGTTCATTGATAATGATACAGATAACAGTAAATGCAAGCATGAGCCATGGAAAGATGTAAAGCTGTATAAATGAAAGCTTTTGGAGTATTGTTTTTGTAGCTCCTGTAGTACCTTCTTTCAAAGTATTTACACATAAGGCGGCTAAAAAGCCAACTACTGCACCGGCAAGCAATGAGAGTATCATCCGGATGACAAATTTTTTCTTTGTTCTGGTAATGTATTGTGGGGTGTCGGCAGTAACGGTTTCATTTTTTGTTTTCATATTCTTCTTCTCCTTCATTTTCATCCTCATAATAAAAAATATCTTCCACCGGAACATCAAATACCCTGGCAATTTTCAGGGCAAGCGTTACGGAAGGGGAATAATCCCCACGTTCAATCAGACTAATGGTCTGTCTCGAGGTGCCTACTAAGGCGCCCATTTCCTGTTGGTTGACGGAAATCCGTGCACGGTATTCCTTCAACCGGTTATAAAGCGGCATATTATCATCTCCTAAATTAAATTGACATAAAAAACTTGCAAAATGACAAATTTATTTGTCATATGAATCATATCATTGACAAATAAATTTGTCAATAGGGAAAAAGAAATAAATAAACGCCGGAAAATGCACAAAATGTAATTCCCGGCGTTTAGAGAGACAGGTTACAGTTCTAATTCTGTAAGATTAATGGACAAGTCGTCATAGATATTTACCTTTATGGTATCCTGGAATGTATAGCTTGTAACTTCAAAGCGTGTCTCTTCCAGGTGATATACTATAATAGTCTGTTTTGCAGGATTAACAATCCAGTATTCACGGACTCCGGCGTCTGCATATAAATTAAGCTTTGTAATATAGTCGTGGCTGGAATTGCCTGGAGATACGATTTCGATTATCCAGTCCGGAGCTCCGGTACAGCCTTTATCTGTAAGCTTGTCAGGGCTACAGATTACGCTTATATCTGGTTCTACAATGGTGCTTTTATCCTCTTTCAGTTTCACGGCGAATGGAGCAGGATAAACTTTACATGCACCATTTTTGGATTTAATGTAATTTCTGATTGTTGCAGAAAGCTCCATTAATATTTCTTGATGGATGCGGCTGGGAGCTGCCTGGTAATAGATTTGACCGTCAATCAGTTCAGCCCGTATTTCTTCGGGTATGCTGTAATAGTCTTCTTCCGTATAAAGATGTTTCTGTGGCATTGGCATGGTATCACGACCTTTCATTAATATTAGTATGTTATGATAATTGCATAAATTATAGCGTATTTTTCTATTAGAGTAAATATAAAAATAAACAGGATATATTGGTGCAAATATATGAAACGTGTCAATGGGTTGTCATTTTCCCTTTAGTGGGGTATGATAAAAACACATGCAGATTTAGGAAATTATTTTTGGAGAGGGTAAGATTATGCACTTGTTTGGAAGAAAAAGGAATGTGGTGCCGATTCCGGAATCCTGTAAGGATTTTGCAATCGAGGTGGATAAAAGTATCTGTACAGGTGAGATGACAGTAGGATTCCGGGACCCGGTATCCGGAAAGCTTTATTTCGCAGAGCTTGCAAGAAATGAGGCAGATGTGGAAGCCTTTAAAAGAAAGTATGGGCGTTCTGGTTAGTCATTGAGATAATTTTTCAGATTGTCAGATATGGTGGTAAGAGCCTTGTAAAAATTGATGCGTTCCTGTTCGCTTAAGCCATCGCCGCCTGCTAATACAGCTTCCATCACCATTTCGTCAATCCGGTCAGCGGTGGTCTGTCCGTCGGGGGTGAGAAGAAGCGGGGCGCGGTATTTCTTTTCCGAATCGGCGGTGACAAGTCCCCGTTTTATCAAATCGGAAACCGTCCGGGATATGGCGGCTTTGTCCTCACCGCAGAGGCTGCTTAACTGTGTTACGGTAAGTCCTTCCTTATTCCGGTTTAATTCAAACAGGCACATGACATGGGTTCCCTTTAACTGAAATTCTGCCATTTCCTGCATTTTAATTCGTTGTAAATTCTTATAAATTTGTCCAATGGTGGTTGTAAATAATTCAAAGCGTTCTATCATAATGGCTCCTCTTTTTTATATAAATGTTGATGCATCAACAATAATAAAAATAGCAAATGCAGCATTATTTGTCAATATGGGAAACGGGAAAAAACAGGTGAGGCAGATTGTGGTTAAAAGGGGAAAACAGTTGACAAATTATAATGAAAATGCAATGATTACATACAGTAATTAGCATAAGAGAGGAAAATAAAATGAGAGATTCTGATTTAAGAGAGTGTTTAAGAAGGATAGACCATAAAGGTTATCCGGCATATAAGGATACCAGGGGAAAATACCAGTTTGCGGATTATGTATTGTCCATTGACCATGTGCAGGGAGACCCCTTTGCAGCACCGTCAAAGGTAAGTGTTCTGGTATCCGGTAAGCGGGCAGGATTTGATGCCGGTTTGTTTGCGGCACCCCACAAAAGAATTGCCCTGCAGGACTATTTGCTGCGGAAGCTGGCAGGAAGGGTGCGGGAGTATTCCTTTAAGGCAAAGGGCTCCGGTAAGAGCGGGCTAATCAGTGTAAGCCAGCCGGGACAGGAGATTTTAAACCGCAGTGTCTGTGTGATAAATGCAGAAACCGGAGATATTACCGTAAGGATGGAGATTGGATTTCCGGCAAACGGCAGAACCATCAATGCAAGGGAACTGGAGAAGATTTTATTTGATTTTCTTCCAATCTGTGTGAAACAGACCTTGTTTGTCTCTGCCTATCGCAAAGAGGAGCTGGTAAAGAACGCCGATTTAGCAGAAGACCAGCAGTATATCCGGGAGCAGCTTCCGAAGCTTGGACTGGCAGCCTTTGTGGCAAATGGCTCCATTTTGCCGAGAAAGTCCGGTGTGTCCCAGCTTGCCATGAAGGAGGCTGTGCCCTTTAAGTCACCGGAATCCATGGAGGTGGCTTTGGAGCTTCCTCATTACGGAACCATAAAAGGAATGGGAATCCGGCAGGGAATTACCTTGATTGTGGGGGGCGGATATCACGGCAAATCCACACTGCTTAAGGCATTGGAGCTTGGAGTATACAATCATATAGCAGGGGACGGAAGGGAATATGTGATAACCGATGCTTCTGCCATGAAGCTTCGCGCTGAGGATGGAAGAAATATTCAGAAGGTGGATATTTCCATGTTTATCCGTAATCTTCCAAACGGAAAGGACACGGTGGCATTTTATTCACAGGATGCCAGTGGGAGCACCTCCCAGGCGGCAAATACGGTGGAGGCAATGGAAGCCGGGGCAAAGGTATTTCTGATTGATGAGGATACCAGCGCCACGAATTTCATGATTCGGGATGAGCTGATGCAGAGGGTGGTGCACCGGGATGTAGAACCCATCATACCGTTTATTGACAGGGTACAGGAGCTTTATGAGAATGCAGGAATTTCCACGATTTTAGTAGCGGGAAGCTCCGGTTCATATTTCCATAAGGCAGACTGCATTATACAGATGAACCGGTATGTCCCGGTGGATATAACAGGGCTTGCGAAGAAGGAGGCGGAGAGCTTCCCACTGGTTTTAGCTGGTGTGGAAAAGGCGGATAAACCGGCATTTTTGCGGGTTCCAGACAGGGATATGGCATTTCTTAAGGACAACCGGATTAAGACAAAGGTTATGGGAAGGGAAAGCATTTCCATCAATAAGGAAATGGTGGATTTACGATATGTGGAACAGCTTGTGGATACGGAGCAGCTGTCGGCATTGGTACAGATTGTAAAGTATATGAAGCTGCATTATTTTGATGGGAAAAAGACATTGGGACAGGCAGTGGAGCAGCTGTGGGAAAAGATAGAGAAAAACGAATTTGCCGCATTTTGCGAGGGCGGTATTTCCGGAAACATGGTGATTCCAAGAAAACAGGAAATCTATGCGGTCCTTAACCGGTGCAGGGGCTTGCTTGAAATAAAATAGTTAAAATGGTAGTCATGGGAAAGAGGATATAGGGGTACTATAATTTGTGAATAGATTTTTTGGACAATTATGTTTTGACATACATCCTTCATTGCGGTACAATAAATCCATGAATATAAATGTAATTTTCGAAGAAAACAAAGGCTGAGAGATACATTTGTGCAGCGGAGGAAATGAGAAGAAATATATGGATAATGTCAGGTAAATTGTGATGATTTGCACAAGGGTTACCAGAGACGGGAGGTAGTATTATGGAGTCAAGCGGAATGAAGGTGTACAGCAACAATGAGATGTTAGCGTGGGTAGGGAATTTTGCGGACCGCATGGGGGTGAGTCCGGAAAAAATTAAGATGCTGAACATCTGCGGAAAGAAGAAAAATGTACTTCCTACCATTGAGACGCATAAGAGGGTGATGATTTTTGCCGATGAGAGCCAGCCGGATTTGTTCTATGAGCTGTGGGAAGGCGGTTACGGCGATTATGATATGTGGATTGGAACGGGAATCAGCAGCGGTGATGATGTAAAGACCTGCAAGGTCAAGGAATTTATGGACAAGAAGATTACCGAACCATTGGTCATCTTCATTATCAATGAAAATACAAGAGAGGCCTCCCGTTACGGAATCAAAAATGAATTTTTCTCAAAGGGGTCTGTCAACTATGTGGGACATGAAATTCGTGCAGTCATCATGAATATGCTGTCCTGCGATGTGGGAGATACCATTTGTATTGTAAGCGGTGAGAGCATTGCCATTGAGGCTGCCATTGAAGCCGGTGAGGGTACAATTATTGCAGTGGAACCGGATGAAAGGGACATGCGTTCTTTGCAGGATAATGTCAGCAAATTCGGCGTACACAATATCGAAATTATTTCCAATGTAACAGAAGAGAGTATGAAAGGGGTTCCGGTTCCGAGACTTGCATTTATTGTGGCTTCTAAGCGGTTAGAGGAGGAAATCAGGGTACTTCTTAAGGTAAATCCAAAATGCCAGTTTATCATTTATACACTGGAGCTGGATATGGTGGTTAGTATTAAGAATATTTTCACAAAATATAATATAGAGAATACAGAGGTTTTGCAGATTGCGGTGTCGAAGAGCGATAAGAGGAGCGTTATGGTGGCGCAGCCTTCTCCGTGGATGATTAGTGGTGAGGCAAGATAAAATTTAAAAGGAGAATATGGATTTTATGAGAAAATTATTTTTGATAGGTTTGATAATGGTTGGAATGAGCTGCTTAACCGGCTGTGGCAGCAAGGATGAAGAGGAACAGCTGCAAAGTGTTGAAGAACGTGCAGTGGAGATTCAGAAAAATGTGCAGGAGTCGGTAGAACAGCAAAACGAAAATACGCAACGGCTTGGAAAAGATGCCAGTGAACTGGAACAGCAGTAGGTGAAAATACATTTGCTGTCATGCATAAAAGAAGCTGGCGACAGCCATACTAGTACATGAGGAAAAGGTGTTATCGAAAGATAACACCTTTTTTGCATTTTATTGGAATTGAGGTGAAAGGATGACGAAAGGATTACAGATTGGAAAACAGAGTCTTAGCTTTGAAAAACCGGTGTATATCATGTCTGCGGCCAGTATTGTGGGACCAAAGGAGGGAGAAGGTCCCCTTAAGGATACCTTTGATGAAATTGTGGAGGACCCCACTTTTGGAAAGGATTCATGGGAAGAGGGCGAGAGCGAGATGATGCGGCAGACTTCCCTGCTGGCACTGCGAAAAGCAAAAATGAAAGCGGAAGATGTGAGATATCTGTTCGCAGGGGATTTGCTGGGACAACTGATTGCCACAACCTTTGGATTGATGGAATTTAACATTCCTCTATTCGGACTGTATGGTGCCTGCTCTACCATGGGAGAGGCGTTATCCCTTGGCTCCATGACGGTACATGCCGGGTATGCAGATACGGTTCTGGCAGTGGCATCCAGCCATTTTGGCGGAGCAGAAAAGCAGTTCCGTTTTCCTTTGGAATATGGCAACCAGAGACCCATGTCCTCTACCTGGACGGTAACTGGCTGCGGTGCATTTGTATTATCCAGAGAGTATGGGGATGTGAGTATTACCGGGATTACCACGGGAAAGGTTGTGGATTATGGTGTGAAGGATTCATTGAATATGGGAGCCTGCATGGCACCGGCTGCGGCAGATGTGATTTACCAGCATCTGAAAGATTTTGGAAGAAGTCCTGAGGATTATGACCGCATTGTAACCGGAGATTTGGGAAGTGTAGGAAAAGAAATATTATGTAAACTGCTCATGGACCAGGGGTATGATATTTCCAGGGTGCATATGGATTGTGGAATGGAAATTTATGATGATCCGGAACAGGATACCCATGCAGGAGGCTCTGGTTGTGGATGCTCTGCTGTAACTCTGGCAGGAAAGCTCATGAATGAAATACGGCAGGGAAGCATCCAGCGTATTCTGTTTGTGCCAACGGGGGCACTGTTATCCACCGTCAGTTATAACGAGGGACAGACGGTTCCAGGAATTGCCCATGCAGTGGTGATTGAAAAGAGAAAAGATGTATAAGGCAGTATGTTGGATAGAAAAATAATGTGGAAGGAGAAAATATGGATTATATTAAAGCATTTGTAATTGGCGGATTGATTTGTGTGGCAGCACAGATTCTGATGGAAAAGACAAAACTGATGCCTGGAAGAATTATGGTGATTTTGGTGTGTACCGGGGCAATCCTTGGGGCACTGCAGATTTATGAGCCTTTTCTGGATTTTGCCGGCAGCGGGGCTTCCGTGCCTCTGACAGGATTTGGTTACAATCTCTGGAAGGGAATTAAGGAAGCGGTGGATAGCGATGGCTTTATCGGATTGTTTCGGGGTGGATTTAAAATGGCAGCTGTGGGAACTTCGGCAGCGTTAATCTATGCATATATTGCATCTCTGATATTCCAGCCTAAAATGTCAAAATAGAAAAAAGGGGTTGTGCACGGAGCGGAAAAATTCCGGAAATCAGTGCACAACCCCTTTTTATTATAGCTTGATTCCAAATATATTTTTTGCTGTGGCGGCAATATGGGTAAAATAGTACCACCATTTTTGCGGAGACCCGTCATTGGAAGCCCCGTCACCCGGAACCTCTTCTTCCGATGGAGTTTCCGTTCCTTCACTTGCAGTAAAGGTTGCAATAACGGTATGGTTGTTGGATATCTTGTCAAAGGTATAGGAGGAAATGGCTCCCTTGGCGACACCGTCAACGGTGATATTTGAAATAACAAAGCCGTCATTCGGTATAAATGTCAAGGTGATGGATTCTCCGTATGCAGCCTGTGTCGGTCCTGCTATGCTTCCTCCGCCTTCTACCACGGTAGATATCTCATAAACGGTGTCTGCGTTTCCGGTATCGTCCTCGTCACTCTCATCCTCGTCTTCATCCTGTGCCTCTTTTGTGTGGATTGGACAATCCTTATCCGTAAAATCATCCGGAAGGTCAAAATCGGCATCCTCTAAGGTAATATTGCCATCATCATCTACAGAATAATGATAGGTTGTGGTATGCGGACAGTATTTGGTGGCTTTATAGTGGCTTTCATCACACAACTCTACCGTCTGGTGTAAATCACAGGTTTTGGTAGGAACTGTATCCTTTGCAAAATATTCGGTTATGGTAGATTTGCACTGTCCCTTAACCGGCAGCATACCGGAGGTGGAGCAGACCTGTGCGGTGACAATATCCCCTGGTTTATCAAAGGATGCTGAGGTATCCTGCCCTTCTGCAGCAACAATTTCATCCATGATTTTACGCCAGATTACTTTGTGGTAATTGCTGTTTGAAAAATCAGTGTTGGAATCATATCCCATCCAGATACCCGCAGTATAGTAAGGCGTAGAGCCACAGAACCAGTAATCGTAGTTGCTGGAGGTGGTCCCGGTTTTGCCAGAAACTACCATTCCACTGGTTAATCTGGCAGTGGTTCCGGTTCCTGAGGTGACAACATCCTGCATGGCATTATTAATCAGCCATGCGGTGGTTTCTTTCATAACCCGCTTTGTTTCCGGGGTATTGTCAATTAAGACATTGCCGTCATGGTCTAAAACTTTTGTATAAAAGGTAGGTTCCACATAGGTGCCTGCATTTGCGATGGAAGCATATGCCCCGGTCAATTCCAGATTGGTTACACCCTCCGTTAAGCCGCCCAGACACATGGATTCATTAATGTCATTTTCTGCAATACCGTTTACGGAGGTTTCCCCATTCTTAAGAGTGGTGATTCCCATGTTGCATAGATAATCATAACCAACCTGAGGTGTTACATCCTGAAAGCATTTAACAGTAATAATGTTCATGGAATCCTTGATAGCTGTCCGTATGGTCTGCTGTCCCCGGTAGCCGGAGTACCAGTTTTTAATTGGTGTACCGTTGCTGTAATTCGTAGCTTCATCCATATAGCTGGTGGCAAGGGTCATACCAGCGGTATCCAGTGCCGGAACATAGGCAGCTAATACCTTGAAGGTAGAGCCGGGCTGCCGTTTGGAATCTGTGGCACGGTTTAGGGTAAGGTTACCGTTTTTTTCGCCGCGGCCGCCACAGACAGCTTTCACATATCCGGTTGCCTGGTCCATGATAACAAAGGAGGCCTGTGGCTGGATGGTAGTGGAAAAGGATTCCGCCAGTTCCTGGTAACCGGTTTCCTCTATAAGTACAGCCTTATATTCATCAGCTGCCGCCCGGGCAGTGTCTTCACTGGAATAGATAAGGTTATATTTTTGATTTCCGGTTTTCTCCTGGTAATATGCCAGAAGATGGTTACTGGAATAATTGTGCAGCTCACCGTTCTTTGGATCCGTCAGGGTCAGTGCATAATTAAGGGCGACGCTGGTTCCTGCCGGATAATTGTCGGGATTGTTAATTTCATCATCACATATTTTCTGAATAGAGGCATCCTGGTTGATGTAAATGCTTAAACCACCGGAATATATGGCATTGTATGCCTGTGTTTCAGTGTAATTCAGTTCCTCCACCAACTGGGTCGTCAATGTATTGATAACGGTATCAATATAATAGGAATTGTAAGATTTCCTGGTTTCCTTATCGTCCTGATTATTCAGGGAGATACGTGCATATACATCATCTGACATGGCTTCTGCATATTCTGCCTTTGAAATCATATTTTGATCCAGCATTTTCTGCAGGACGATATTCTTGCGCTTCTGGTTATTTTCAGGAAAGAGAACCGGGTCAAATTCCGTGGGACTCTGGGTGATGGCGGCGATAACGGCACATTCTGATATGGTCAGTTCCTTTAAATTGTCCTTGCCGAAATAAATTTCTGAGGCAGTCTGTATGCCATTTGCCCCTTCGCCTAAATAGATAGCGTTCAGATAGAGCTCTAAAATATCTTTTTTGTCAATCTGTTTTTCCAGCTCAATGGCGAGATATTGTTCCTGTATCTTACGCTTCAGGGAATCCATAAAGGTGCTTTCATTCAGTCCTACGTTAAAAATCTGGTTCTTAATCAACTGCTGGGTAATCGTGGAGGCACCTTCTGAAAAATTGCGGTTTTTGATACCCACAAAAAATGCCCTGAGAATACCCTTTGCATCAATACCGTTATGTTCCCAGAAACGCTCGTCCTCAATGGCGACAAAGGCATTTACCAGCTGCTCCGGAATGGCATCATATTCTACATAGACACGGTTGGAGTTGGCAGTGGACAAGGTTGTGACCTCCTTGCCATCCTGATTATATATGGTAGTCTGGAAGCCCTCTAACTGGACACTCTCCTTGATTCCGTCAATATCCGGTGCACTGTCAATGATGGCAGTAAACATGCCGATGCCGGCACCAACGCCAGCCAGGATACAGAATATGAAAATAAAAAGAAAGGTTTTATATAAAATATAGGAAATCTTCTTTTTATTTTTGGTATGCTTGGATACTAATTTTTTTTGCTTTTTCTGTGTATTTCTTTTTGAATAGTTCATATGGTTCCTCCTGCGATAACCCGTACCAGCAAATGCTTTTTTTTCATTGTATCAAATATAGACAAAAAAATCTATCTTTATTCAATATTGACAAATACAAAAAAGTGCATATAATAAATACTTGCCTAGGGAAACTATTGAATAGGGAAAATATTAAAGGGAACTGGAAGCGGATTTCTATAGCATTTGAGGACAGAATCTGTTATGATAGCGGAGAAAGATTACATAGACAGAGGTGGACAGGAATGCTAAAGGAATATGTTACAATTCTGGAACCGGGAACCGGTGAAATTGTGGAGAAAAAATCCAGATTTATCGGTTACGTTTCTCACGTAGAATCCGAGGAGGAAGCAAATCTGTTTATTACAGGAATAAAAAAAAGGCATTATGATGCCAGACATAACTGCTATGCCTACACAGTTGGTGAAGAACAGCCTCTTATGCGGTTCAGCGATGACGGTGAACCCGGAGGTACAGCAGGCAAGCCAATACTGGAAGTGATTACCGGCAATAAGCTCTGCAATGTATGTATTGTGGTGACAAGATATTTTGGGGGAACTCTTCTTGGAACCGGAGGGCTGGTTAGGGCATATACGGAGGCGTCAAAGGCATGTATTGCCGCCACAGAGCTTGTATGTAAGAGAATGGCAGCGCCTGTAACCATTACAACAAACTATACAGATTTGGGTAAAATCCAGTATATTCTGGGAAATGAGGGAATTGAAATAAAGGACAGTGAATATGGACAGGAGGTGAAGCTTTCTGCTGAGGTTTTCGTGGATGACGTGGAGCGGATTCAGAAGGCATTGAAAGAGGCAACATCTGCCAGAGCAGTATTGGAGTGGCAGGATGTCGTGTTTTCCTTGTGTAAGGGGGATTTTTGCGGATGAAGAGGTTATTTTTTAATGTGGGAATATTTCTTTTGACAATGGTTTGTTCGGGGTGTTCCCTTGATTTGGCTGAATCAAAAAGCGAGAATGAGGCAGCGATTACGTTATCTTTGGAAGAGACAGAGGAAAGTGTGCTGCAGACTGAGGCGGATTTTTCCAGGGGAGACTTACTTACCATGTTTGAGTCAGTTAATAATGAAGAGGTGGAGAATTTCATTTATGACGATTATAACAAGGACGGCATTCACGAGGCATTTGTCTTGACAAAGGAGGAGAATTACCACAAACTGTGGTATCTGCATTCAAAGGAATGCCAGATTATCTGTGACCGTCTGGAAAATCTGGAACAATTGGAGACAGATATTCTTACCTTTCCCACAAAGGATTATCTGCTTCTGCAGCAGACAGAAGGCGGAAAGAAAAATACACTGGTTTACAGTATTGATAATGACAATCAGGTGCAGGAGGCAGATATCTCACATAAGGGATATATCAGTATGACACCGTCCGGTGAAATCTGGCTGCAGACTTACAGAGAAAGCGAGAAGGAGGACAGGGCATCTTTAGAGGTACAGACCTATTATTTGTCCTATGCTTATGATGAAGGATTTAGGGAATATGGGGCAATTCCCATTGGAAAGGAACAGTTTTTAGAGTTTGATGGTGCTCAGGAAATATTGGATGATATTTCGGAAAAATATGCGGACTATAAATTAGAGTATTCTTTTTTATATCGTGCAAACCATTATATTAATATAAATATAACCCTGTTAAAGGATGGTGTGATGGAATACAAGAATCTGACACTTAACTATGATGATTCAAGCGTCACACGCACATCGGAGGATTTAGCGGTTGGGAAAACGGAGGTTGCTTATATGCTGGATATAGCTACCTTTCCAACAGCCTTTAAACATCCAAGAAGAGATATGAACAAACAGGAAAATGGAGGATGAGATGATAGCAAAATTCAGTGTAAAAAAAGCCTATACAGTAATCGTAGGAATTGTACTGATAATTATTCTTGGAGTTGTGGCATACACCAAGATGACAGTGGATTTACTTCCGTCTATGGAGCTGCCATATGCGGTTGTAATTACAACCTATCCGGGAGCCAGTCCGGAGGCAGTGGAAACAGGGGTGACCAGACCCATTGAACAGGCGGTTGCCACAATTGACAATGTGGAAAATGTACAGTCCATGTCCTCAGAGAATTATTCCATGGTTATGATTGAGTTTAATTCTGATGTAAATATGGATACCGCCACAATTGACATGCGGGAAGGTCTTGACCAGATTAGCGGTTTTTTTGATGACAGTGTGGGCAGTCCGATTATAATGAAGCTTAACCCTAATATGATGCCGGTTATGGTGGCAGCAGTAGATAAGGCGGATGCGGACAGTGTGGAACTAAGTGAGTATGTGGAGAACACCCTTGAGCCATCCTTAGAGGGAGTAGAGGGTGTTGCATCCGTGACCACAATGGGAGTTGTGGAAGAATCGGTACAGGTTATTATCCGTGAAGACAAGATACAGGAAGTAAATGACAAGGTAAAGAAAGCTTTAGATGATAAATTTGCCGATGCCGAGGAAGCGATTCAGGATGGGGAAAGCCAGATTAACAGTGGGAAGAGCCAGCTGGAAAACGGACAGAAGACGGCAAACAAGCAGTTTGCAGAAGCAGAAGTGAAAATTAATGATGCGAAATATGAGATGCTTACCTCTGAAAAAGAAGTAAATGAGGCATTAAAGGAATTAGAGGAGCAGGAGAAGACCCTGAAGGAACAGAAGGAGCAGTTGGAAAAGGCAATTACCTCTTTGAAGGAGCTTCTCTCCAGCTACCAGACCCTTTCTGCACAGAAGACGCAGTTAGAGGCGGCGTTAGCAGTTACACCGGACGATGCAGCATTAACTGCCCAGCTGCAGGCGGTGACCGGTGCTTTGCAGACCATGGAGACAGAACTGGCAAAGCAGAAGGATGAAAACGGAGACCCGTTGACATTTGATAAGCTGTCTGCCTATATTACATCACTGCAGGACTCTCTCACGAAAATTAACAGCGGTCTTTCAGAGATTAAAAAAGGAAAGAAACAGCTAAATGAAGCACTGAAAAAGATTACCAATGGTAAGAAAACCATCAATGACAGTTATGTGGATTTGAAGACAAAGGAAGCAGAGACCCAGAGCCAGCTTACCCAGTCTAAGGTACAGTTAGACCAGGGAGAAAAGGAATTAGAGGAGCAGAAGAACAACTTTGCGGATGCCAAGGAGGCTGCCTATAGCGGAGCCGATATGAATACCATTATTACAAAGGATATGATTTCCGGTATGCTCACTGCACAGAACTTTGAGTTTCCGGCAGGTTATGTGACAGAGGATGATGTGGACTATCTGGTTCGTGTAGGTGAGAAATTCGATGATGTGGAAAGTCTTTCGGATTTCGTTTTGCTGGATTTGGGAATGGACGGACTTGACCCGATTAAGCTTTCGGATGTGGCAGATGTGTTTGTGGAGGATAATTCCGACAAGCTTTATACAAGGGTAAACGAAAACCCAGGCATTATTTTTTCTATTGCAAAGCAGAATGAATATTCCACAAAAGAGGTGGCAGACCGGCTTATGGATAAATTTGAGGAAATCAGTAAGGCGGATGACAGCGTTTCCTTTACTACGTTAATGAATCAGGGAATGTATATCGATTTGGTTTCCGGCTCTGTACTGGAGAATCTCTTGTTTGGTGCCGTTTTAGCGATACTTATTCTGTTGTTGTTCTTAAAGGATGTACGGCCAACGGGAATTATTGCGGTTTCCATTCCGGTATCAGTGGTATTTGCTATTGTACTGATGTATTTCAGCGGCGTTACCTTAAATGTCATTTCCCTATCGGGGCTGGCATTAGGAGTGGGAATGCTTGTGGATAATTCCATTGTAGTAATTGAAAATATCTACCGTCTCAGAAATGAAGGATATCCTGTGAAGGAAGCTGCCATTAAGGGGGCTGACCAGATGGTGGGAGCAATCACAGCATCCACCCTGACAACAGTATGTGTATTTTTACCGATTGTATTTACCACAGGTATCACGAAGCAGTTATTTACGGATATGGGGCTTACTATTGCATATTCCCTGCTTGCCAGTCTTGTGGTTGCTGTTACCTTTGTGCCGATGGCAGCCTCTAAGACCTTTGGGAAGATTTCGCAGAAGGAAAACAGGCTGATAACAAAGATTAGTGAGAAGTATGCGGCATTTTTACCTAAGGTATTAAATCATAAAATGCTTGTGCTGGTTGTAGTACTGGTTCTGTTTGTAGGAAGTACGCTGCTGGCGGTTTCAAAAGGATTTTCCTTTATTCCGGATATGGATTCCACGCAGATGACCATGACCATGGTAATGCCGGAGGAGGCAGAAACCCTGGAGGAGACTGCGGAATTATCGGATGAGGTAATTGAGAAGGTATTGGAGATTGATGATATTAAAACGGTTGGAGCCATAGTGGGTGGAAGCACCATGTCCATGCTGGGGCTTGGCTCGGATGACTCCTATGATTCTGTAAGCTATTATATTGAGTGTAAAGAGGACAAAAAGCATACCAATGAAGAGATTGCAGAAATGATTACAGAAAAGACGAAGGATTTGAAATGTGAGATTTCGGTGTCTGCATCCAGCATGGATATGAGTTCCTTAATGACATCCGGGGTTTCTATCCAGATAAAAGGTAAGGAAATGGATACCCTGCAGGAGCTGGCTGTCCAGGTGGGAAAGAAGTTGGAAGAGATTGACGGTCTGGAGGAAATTGAAAACGGATTAGAGGACGCAACACCGGAATATCGTATCGTGGTTGACAAGGATAAGGCAGCGAAGTATGGTCTGACGGTTGCCCAGGTATACCAGAAGGTACAGGGTGTGCTGGCGGAGGCATCCTCAGCTACCACCCTCAATACGAATACAAAGGATTATTCTGTCTATGTCAAGGACGAAGAGGAGGAAGCCTATACCTTAAAGGATGTTAAGAATCTTACCATTGAGGGTAAGGACGGAGAGGAAACCGTTGATGTGAAAATCGGTAAGCTTGCAGATGTGGAGGATGCGAATTCTCTTTCTACAATTAACCGGTTGAACCAGACCCGGTATATCTCTGTCAGTGGGCAGGTAAAAGAGGGATATATTACCACAAATGTATCAAACGAGGTGAAGGATGTATTGGACGGTATTTCTCTGCCGGAGGGATACAGCATTGAGTATAATGGGGAAAATGAGACAGTTATGGAAGCCATGGGGCAGGTAATGCTGATGCTGGTGCTTGCCATTGCGTTTATGTATCTGATTATGGTGGCACAGTTCCAGTCGTTAAAGAGTCCGTTTATTATCATGTTTACTCTGCCGCTGGCATTTACCGGCGGATTTGCGGCATTGTTCTTAACGGGAAATGATGTCAGTATCATTGCCATGATTGGTATGGTCATGCTGGCAGGTATTATTGTAAATAACGGTATTGTATTTGTGGACTCCATTAACCAGATGATTGAGGAGGGCATGGAACTGCGTGAGGCAATTGTTAACACAGGACGAAACCGTCTGCGTCCAATTGTTATGACAGCCCTTACCACTATACTTGGCTTGTCTACCATGGCAATGGGCTTTGGCATGGGCGCGGATATGGCACAGCCAATGGCGCTGGTGGTAATCGGTGGACTGATATATGGAACACTGCTGACATTGCTTGTTGTTCCTTGTATTTATGAGGCATTTAACCGTAAAAAGGTGAAAAGAGAGGATAGTGATGTCTCTTTGATAGAGACAGAAGGGATTCTCACAGAGGATGAAAAGGAATTGGATGAATAGGAAACAGTAAATGTGCCGGGAGAAGCTTTCTCCCGGTTTTTTTCCAGGCTAAAAAGAGAACTGTGAATAAACAATGAAATGCCAAGAATAGGGACTAGCACAATCATTAAAACTGTGTTAGAATGTCTAAAGCGAAAACGAGACATGTGTATGCATGAATATAACACAGCTATCATACATTAGAGGGAAATAGAGGATTTCGATAGAGACGAAATACTTAGGAAAAAGAGGTATTAACATGAGAATAGGTTTGGATGTTGGTTCTACCACGTTAAAATGTGTCGTATTGGATGATGACGACAGGATTGTTTACAAGGATTACCAGAGGCATTTTTCACAGATTACCAGTAAAACGGTGGGAATGCTTAACGATATTATGAAGCAGTTTCCACAGGAGAAGGAGATGAGTCTCTGTATCTCCGGTTCTGCCGGAATGGGTATTGCGGATTCGTTGGGAATTCCCTTTGAGCAGGAGGTGTATGCCACCAGAGTAGCGGTAAATAAAATCATTCCGGGGACAGATGTGGTAATTGAGCTGGGCGGAGAAGATGCCAAAATATTGTTTTTGACGGATGGTCTGGAGGTGCGTATGAATGGTTCCTGTGCAGGAGGTACCGGAGCATTTATTGACCAAATGGCTACCCTTTTGAATATGGAAGCAGGCGCCATGAATGAGGCGGCAAAGAATTATGAAAAAATCTATACCATTGCCAGTCGTTGTGGCGTATTTGCAAAGTCAGACGTACAGCCGCTGTTAAATCAGGGCGCACAAAAGAATGATATTGCAGCCAGTATTTTTTATGCGGTTGTTAACCAGACCATTGCCGGACTTGCACAGGGACGGGAGATTAAGGGAAAGGTTGTGTATTTAGGAGGACCTCTTACCTTCCTGTCAGAGCTGCGGAAGGCTTTTGACAATACTTTAAAGCTTGAGGGGATTGCACCAGATGACTCTCTGTATTTTGTTGCGATGGGTGCAGCTTTAAAGAAAGAAGCAAAGCAGTTTGCTTTAACGGAGCTGAGGGATAAGATTAACGGCTATACCGCAACCGGAGGTTATGCAAGCTGTAAGCCTTTGTTTACCTCCCAGGAGGAATACCAGGAATTTATAGAAAGGCATAAGAAAAATTCTGACCATATCAAAAAGGTGGATACATTTTCCGGTCATGCGTTTTTGGGAATTGATGCAGGCTCTACCACAGTCAAGGCAGTGGTGGTGGATGAGGATGCCAACATTTTGTGTTCCGAGTATCTGCCAAACGGTGGTAATCCGGTTCCAATCATTAAGGAATTTATGGAAAAATTATATAGAGAATATCCAGATATTCATATACAGTCCTCCGCTGTTACCGGATATGGTGAAGAAATGATTATGAATGCCTTTGGTGTGGATTTTGGTATTGTAGAGACTGTGGCGCACTTTACTGCGGCTAAGAAATTCCAGCCGGATGTGGACTTTATCATTGATATTGGTGGGCAGGATATCAAATGTTTCCAGATTCACAACAACGCCATTGACAACATTTTCTTAAATGAGGCATGCTCTTCAGGCTGCGGCTCCTTTTTACAGACCTTTGCCGGAGCATTGGGATATAAGATTGAGGATTTTGCAAAGCTGGGTCTTTTTGCCGATAAGCCGGTTGATTTGGGATCCCGCTGTACGGTATTTATGAATTCCTCTGTCAAACAGGCTCAAAAAGATGGAGCCTCCATTGAGAATATTTCCGCAGGTTTATCCATTTCGGTTGTGAAGAACGCCCTTTATAAGGTAATCCGTGCAGCCTCTGCCAGACAGTTGGGCGAGCATATTGTAGTGCAGGGTGGAACATTCTTAAACAATGCGGTGCTGCGAGCTTTTGAACAGGAAATCGGTCATGATGTGGTGAGACCGGAGATGGCAGGAATTATGGGTGCCTATGGTGCAGCCCTTTATGCCATGGAAAACAGCAACGCTTCCAGTACTATTTTGGACCAGCAGGGACTTGCCAATTTTAAGCATGAAATCACCATGACAACCTGTAATGGATGTAGTAATCATTGTAAGCTTACCATTAATACTTTTGCCAATGGACGTCGTTTTATCAGTGGGAACCGGTGTGATAAGCCGACCTCCAAGAAGGCGGATGGCAATCGGTATGATTTATACGAATATAAGCTAAAGCTGCTGGATGAATACAGGACTTCTGATATTCCGCAGGAGAGGGCGAGAGGAACCATTGGAATCCCGATGGGGCTTAATATGTATGAGCTTTTGCCGTTTTGGTATACCTTGTTCACCAGACTGGGCTTCAATGTTGTGACCTCCCCAAATTCCAGCCGCAGCCTGTATTTGAGCGGACAGCATACCATTCCGTCCGATACGGTATGCTTTCCTGCAAAGCTGATGCATGGACATATCGAAGCACTGCTGAAGGAAAATGTGGATGCGATTTTTTATCCATGTTTAAGTTATAATTTTAATGAGGGGCTTGGCGACAACCATTATAATTGTCCGGTGGTTGCCTACTATCCGGAGGTGCTTGAGGCAAATGTCAAGGCACTCAGGGATGTGAAATTTATCTATGAATACCTCGGTATTCACAGAAGGAAGGATTTTACAAAGAAATTCCATGCTGTGCTGGAAAAATATTTTGGGAAGATAAAGTTTTCGGAAGTTTCCATAGCTTGTAATTATGCCTATGAAGAATACGAAAAGCATATGCGGCTTGTGCGCATGGAGGGAAGAAAATATCTCCGCATTGCAAAGCAGGAGGATAAGCCGGTTATTGTACTTGCCGGGCGTCCATATCATCTGGACCCGGAGATTAATCATGGTATCAATAAGCTGATTTGTGATTTGGGTGCCATTGTTGTGACAGAGGATTCGGTATCAGATATGGCACAACATGTGGATACAAAGGTGTTAAACCAGTGGATGTACCATTCCAGAATGTATGCGGCAGCCCAGTATGTGGCGGATGAGAATAATCCGAAGCTGAATCTGGTACAGCTGGTATCCTTTGGATGCGGAGTAGATGCGATTACTACGGATGAGGTAAGGCGCATTTTAGAGGAAAATGGCAAAATATATACCCAGATAAAAATTGATGAGATTACAAATCTTGGCGCAGTCAAGATTCGTTTAAGAAGCTTGTTTGCAGCGACAAAGCAGAAAGGGGAAAAGTAAGGTATGAACGAAATAAAAGGGCAGTCAGTGGATTCCTGTGAGACCTGTACAGTGAGTGCTTGCAGCGGTGCAGAGCGTGTGGAATTTACAAAGGAAATGAAAAAAGACTATACGATTTTAATTCCGGATATGTTACCGGTTCATTTTAAGCTGCTGCGGAATATTTTTACCCAGCAGGGTTATAGAGTAGGGCTGCTGAAGAATACCGGGCGCAAGGTGGTAGATACGGGCCTCAAATATGTCCACAATGATACATGCTATCCGGCGTTGTTGGTTATCGGACAGATGATTAGTGCCCTGCAGAGTGGTAAATATGATGTCAACAAGGTTGCACTTATGATTACCCAGACCGGTGGAGGGTGCCGGGCGTCCAATTATATTCATTTGCTGCGGAAAGCTCTTCAGAAGGCCGGACTTTCCCAGGTGCCGGTTATTTCCTTGAATCTATCGGGATTGGAGAGCAACAGTGGCTTCCATTTAACTCTGGAAATGATTTATCAGGCATTAATCGGTCTCACTTATGGTGATTTGTTTATGCTGCTGAAAAACCAGGTACGTTCCTATGAGGTGAACAAGGGAGATGCAGATGCCCTTATATCTAAATGGGTAAAGGAGCTTTCTAACCAGTTCAGACACCGGAAGGGCTATACCCCGAAGGGAATGGAACGGAATATGCGTGCCATTGTGGAGGATTTTGCAAAAATTCCGCTTAATAAAGTAGAAAAAACCAAGGTTGGCATTGTAGGGGAAATCTATGTGAAATACTCCTCAATGGCAAACAATGATTTGGAAAACTTTCTCGTGGAACAGGACTGCGAGGTTATGGTTCCGGGAGTTATGGGCTTTATGATGTTTAAGATTGACAACCGGATTGAGGATATTAATTTATATGGCGGCAGCTTGGCGAAGAAAAAGGTGGTACAGGCACTGATGAAATATTGTGAAATGCTGGAACGGCTGCTGTATGACTCGGTATCCCAGTATAGCGACTTCCTTCCGCCGTCCAAATATGCACATATTAAGGAATTGATTACCGGCGTGGTAGGTCTCGGAAATAAAATGGGAGAGGGATGGCTGTTAACTGCGGAGATGCTGGAACTGTCAGAATCAGGCTATGGCAATATAATATGTGCCCAGCCTTTTGGATGCCTGCCGAACCATATCGTGGGCAAGGGCATGATTCGCAAGATAAAAGAAATCTATCCTAAGGCAAATATCGTGCCCATTGATTACGACCCTGGTGCAACCAAGGTAAACCAGGAGAACCGGATTAAATTGATGTTGTCTGTGGCAAGAGAAGAACAGGAGTAGGTTGAACACACATGGGATGTAGTAGGAAAGCATATCGGTATTCAGTTATCCGGTATGCTTTTTCGGTAGAAAAACAGGAGCAGAGACAATGCATATATTTGTGGTAGAAGATGAGGGAACCATAAGGCGGGAATTAAAAGTATTGCTGGAAAATGCGATGTATCAGGTGACAGCACCGGATACTTTTGAAAATATTGTGTGCCAGATAAAAGAGGGGAAACCGGATTTGGTGCTTTTGGATGTCAATCTGCCGGGAATTTCTGGATTTGATATCTGTATGAGTCTTCGGGAAGAGACAGAAATACCAATCATATTTTTGACCAGCAGGGCGGATTCCATGGACGAATTGAATGGAATCCTTAAGGGTGGCGATGACTATATTGCAAAGCCGTATCAGACACCGATTCTTTTGGCAAGGATTGCAGCCGTATTAAAGCGCACGAAGGGTATGGAAGTAAAAGAAACGATTCAGATTACAAGGAAAGGCGTGCAGCTGGATATTTCAAAATGCTGTCTGATCTTTCAGGGACAAAAGGTGGAACTGACGAAAAATGAAATGAAAATTTTGCATCTTTTGTTTCAGCATCCGGGAGAATTCGTTGCCAGAATGGATCTGATTGAATATCTGTGGGAGAATCAGATTTTTATTGATGACAATACACTGAGTGTGCATGTAACGGGAATTCGTAAGAAGCTAAATTCCATTGGTGTGCAGGATTTTATTGAAACAAAGAGAGGGCTTGGGTACCGCATATGAGAATGATGGATTTTTTAAGGGATAAGAGTCTGCTTTTGCTTCTTCATCTGGTGTGTATGTGTGTGACAATGGGATTTTTGTCAATGACAGGTTATGGAAAAGCAAACATTATCCTGATTCTGATTTTCTGGATAATGCTTTTATTTATCTGGCTGCTCGCCACCTATTTGCAGAGAAGAAAATATTTCCGTGAAATGGAACAGATTCTGGAAAAAGTGGATCAGAGATATCTGTTAGGGGAACTGCTGCCGGATTCTTTCCGATTAGAGGACAGATTATATCGGGAAATGATTCGAAAATCAAACAAGTCCGTGATTGAACGGATACGGCTGATGGAAGATGAGTGGAAGGATTATAGGGAATATATTGAAAGCTGGGTACATGAAATCAAGGCACCAATCACGAGTATTTCCCTGCTTTGTGAAAACAGGCGGCATTCTCTGTCAGCAGAAGACAGCAAAGGGATAATGGAGGATTTTTATACGATTGTCCTTGAGAATCAAAAGATTGAAAACTATGTGGATATGGCACTTTACTATGCTCGTTCAGAAAATGTCTATAAAGATTATCTGATTCAGGAGACAAGCCTTGATGAGGTAGTCTGTGAGGTGCTGAATAAGAACCGACTGCTGCTGATTCAAAATCATGTAAGTGCTGATGTAGATTGTGAAGATAAGGTGTATACTGACCGGAAGTGGATTGCATTTATTTTGAACCAGATGATACAGAACAGTGTAAAATATCAAAGGGAAATACCAGTAATCCATATTTATACAAGGAAAGAAACGAATGGTGTGATTTTAGTATTTGAAGATAATGGGACAGGGATTCCGGCAGAGGAGCTTTCCCGTATCTTTGAAAAGGGCTTTACCGGAAGTAACGGAAGAAATCATGAACGGTCCACTGGCATGGGATTGTATTTGTGCCGGAAGCTTTGTGACAAGCTGGGAATCGGGATTGGGACTTGGTCGGAATATGGAAAGGGAACGAGGATGCTTTTGGAGTTTCCTATCAGTAATTATATAACCAGAGAAGAAATAGATTGAAGTTATCTTACGAAATCTTAAGATAACTTTAATCTATTTTTATATGAAAATATAAGAGGATATAATAAAGTAATATAGGAGTTTGCGAGACTCTGTTTTCATTACCGACCGTTGTACAAATGTAACAAATATGTTTTTCGGACCGTTTGCACTTAGTTGAGAACGTAGCAGTGCTAAGCTCGAAAGTACCTCGCTAACCACTGACGTTCTCAAGTGTCCTACAAACATAAATTTGTTATATTTGCACAACTATGTCTTTGAAAATAGGGGGGGTCGCAAATGCACACTATATATGATAGCAAGGAGTGATGGGCGTGAAAGATTATATCCGGGTATGTGATGTGGAAAAATATTATGGAAATGAATCCAATGTGACAAAGGCAGTGGACAGGGTCAGCTTCCACGTAGAAAAAGGAGAGTTTATTGGTGTAATGGGAGCTTCAGGTTCAGGAAAGACCACCCTGTTAAATATGCTGGCAACGATTGATACGGTGACTTCCGGACATATCTATTATGAGGACACGGATATTACAGAATTGTCGGAGGATGCACTTTCCGAATTCAGGAAAGATAATCTGGGCTTTGTATTTCAGGAGTACAATCTCTTAGATACCCTGACCATTGAGGAAAATATCATTCTGGCACTGACCCTGCAAGGGGGAAAAAAAAGGGAAATTAATGAAAATTGTAGTGAAATTCTGGAATTACTGGGAATTGCGGATATCAGGGAAAAATTCCCGTATCAGGTATCGGGAGGACAAAAACAGCGGTGTGCCTGTGCCAGGGCATTGGTGAACCATCCTAAATTACTGCTTGCGGATGAACCCACCGGGGCACTGGATTCCAATGCGGCACAGACATTATTAGAAACGTTTACAAAGCTAAATCAGAGCATGGAGGCAACCATTTTAATGGTAACCCATGATGCCTTTTCGGCAAGCTACTGTGGGAGGATTTTATTTTTAAAGGATGGGAAGATTTTTCATGAACTGGTGAGAGGTGAAAAGAGCCGTAAGGTTTTCTTACAGGAGATTTTAGATGTACTGTCTTTAACGGGAGGTGAGCTGTCTGATGCTGAATAAGCTTGCTTTTCGTAACATGAAGAGGTCTGTTAAGGACTATCTGGTATATATTCTTACGATGACAGTGGTCACGGCATTGATGTATGCATTCAGCAGTCTCATTTTTCAGAACGGACTTTCCGTTCATTTTGAAGTAGAGGGAATTATGGAGGTAATGATTGGTCTTGCAACCGTGTTTATCATGCTGATTGTTGCATGGCTGATTAATTACATGGTGCGGTTTATGCTGGAAAAAAGGAGCAGTGAATTTGGAATTTATCTGCTTTTGGGAATGAAAAAGAAAATGGTTTCCAAGCTTTATATCCGGGAAAATATTCTGCTCGGTGGCGTCGCTTTTTTCTTAGGACTCCTTTTAGGGGTGTTGTTTCAACAGGTACTGCTCTCCGTTATGTATGCCATGGTGAGAATGGAATTTCATTTGCATATCGCATTTCATGCAGGAACGATTTTAATGACTACACTCTGTTATGCAGGTTGTTATGGGATAGCACTTTTTAGGTGCAGGCGTAAATTTAAGAAAATGAATATTTATGCGTTGATGAATGCAAAGCGGCAGAATGAGGAGATAAAGGAAAAGCATGAAGGGATAAAAAGACTTCTTTTTCCCCTTTCTATTTTCTTCCTCTTTTTCTTCTGGGCAGCATTTGAATCACTTTCCAATACGTTAGAGATTATTCTCTTTCTGATTGGACTGGTGCTTACGATTTACCTTTTTTATGTTGGACTTTCTGCATGGATTATCTGCTATGTACGGAAAAAAGGAAAAGGGATTTACAAAAGACAGAACTTATTTTTGTTCCGGCAGTTTGCTTCAAAGGTGAGAACCATGCAGTTTACCATGGGAACCCTGACGGCATTATTTACTCTCGCTTTGATGGGAGCTTCTTATGCTCTGATGTTTAGTGAGTATGAAAATACAGTCTTAGAGGACAAATTTCCCTTTGATGTCCAGATATACAGCAATAATATAAAAGATGATTTTGCGGATGAGAGGGCGGTCATTGATGAGAGCGGGACACCATCAGAGTATTATTCCTATTATATTTATACGGATGGGGATAATCAGGTCAATACCTGGATGCTGACCCATTTAAATGCATGGGGAACAATGTACCGCAATGCGGATGGAAGTCCCAATATGCCGGAGATTGAAGCTTTTTTAAAAAATGAAAATGTGTATTATCAGTATGACACCTATATGGGGGTGTCGGATTATAATTATTTGCGGAAAATGCTGGGGTATAAGGAAGTAACCATGAATCATGATGAATATCTGGTTCAGATTAAATCCAGATTATACGATGAGGTGCTGGAAATTGGAAAAGATTTGCAGATTGCAGGTGCATCAGGAAAAAGTCTGCTCTCTTTTGCAGGGATTGTTTCCGATTCTTTTTCCCAGGATGGGCATAACGGTGCGGATTATGTAATTGTAGTGCCGGATGCGGTTTTGGAGCGGATGACACCTTTTTACATGGAACTGGTTGCAGATATGGAAGGAGAAATTCCGGTAGATTTGCAGCGGAAGCTGGGGGACCCCATGGAGGAAGAGAGTGATGATGTGTATGGTGAGCAAATGGATGATCCAGTGGAGGAAGATATCCGCTGTGGCTCTGATAATATTATTGTTTATGTGGCGGTGAGCATGGTAAGGGACAATCTGATTCCTGAGGTAAAATATACGCTGGCTTCTATTATCATACCATTGTTTTATATCGGACTGGTTTTTGTCAGTGTGGCGGTAACTGTGTTGTCGGTACAGCAGTTGAGCGATTCTGCCAAATACAGATTCCGGTATGATGTGCTCGCAAAACTGGGTCTTAAGAGCAGTGAGATTCATCAGTTGATTCTAAAACAGTTAATGGCTTATTATCTTTGCCCGGCTATACTGGCAATTGTGATTAGCGGGAAAATGGTTCTGTTTGTCAGCAGACTGTTTGTAATTTCAACAGGAGTGCCGGCATTTATGGGAAGCTTTTTCCTAAAAAGTATCGTGTTATTTTTTGGGATTTATCTGGTCTATTTTATCGTAACTTATGTGGGATTTAAGAGGAATGTGGAAGTTTAGTAATTATTACTAGATTCTTTCTGAAGTCTATGCTATAATTAGATATATTTCTTAAAAATAACAGGATAATGAGGTGCGATATGGAAAATACAGTAAGGCTAAGAAGGAAGAATGAAACAGCATTAAAAATGGTAATTGCGTTGTCTGTTGTCCGTATGCTTATAACAATCGTGAGTAATGGTTATCTAAAAAGCAGGGCGTGGATGATTGTACAGATTGTTCTTTGTGTTGTGTTGGCAGCGGGCTGTGTGGTTATGTATATACGGATGTCAGATAGTGAGGTGGTCCGGTATATTATAGGAGGGGCATATATTGCGGTATCTGCTATTTCTGTATTTAACCACGATAATATCTATAATATGTTGCCGTTTTGTGTCTTATTAGTAATTACGTTATTGTATCTGGATACTGTTTACAGTGCATTTTGCGCAGGATTTACAGAGATTATAATGGTGATTAAGACAATCATGCTTTTTGTCGCAAAAGATTCCGCTATGGGTGGTGCCTGGCTGGTGGCATTCATTTTATTTGCTATCATGGCGCTTTGTCTGTATCTGACTGCCGACAGTGTGGTACGCACTCAGGAGACAGACCAGCAGGAGATTAAGTATCACCTGATGTACCAGGAAGAGATTACCCAGAATATGGTGGATGTGGTGGAGAAAGGAAACCAGCATATTGAACTGCTTCAGTCTAAGTTAGACAATTTTCATGATGCAACGGATGAGGTGGCGAGAAGTGTAGATGCCATTTCTCAGGGTGTTACAGAGACAGTCCATAATATGGAAAGTCAGACAGATATGACGGCACAGATTCAGGAAATCATTGACCATTTAATTCAGGTGAAGGATCATACATTAGAGTCTGCTAATGAAGCAGTTGCTGCGACGGAAGCGGGCGGCAAGCTGGTGGAGCATCTGAAAGAGAAGTCTGACGATATAGCGGTTACAAACCAGAATGTAACAGAGGTAGCACAGGAATTGCAGGAAAAGATTAGTTCTGCGGAGGAGATAACCCAGATTATATACCAGGTTTCATCCCAGACGAATTTGCTGGCGTTGAATGCGTCCATTGAAGCGGCCAGGGCAGGAGAAGCCGGCAGAGGTTTTTCTGTTGTGGCAGATGAGATTCGTAAGCTGGCAGATAATACAAAGCAGTCGATTGACAAGATTACAGATTTGCTGCAGGGTGTTACGAAGCTGGCAGACCAGACTTCTGCTTTGGTTATGAATTCCGTGCAGGCATCTGAAGCACAGGCAGAGTATATTAACGAAGTGACGGGTGCTTTCCGGAGCATAACCGGTGTGGTTGAAACACTGCATAACAACATGATGAGTCTGGATTCTTTGAGTAACAATCTGCATGAAAGTAATAATGTAATTATAGACAGTCTTGCAAACCAGCAGGCGGCAAATGAAGAAATTGCAGCTAATGCCCAGTCTTCAGCAGACCTTAGTGAGTGTAATCTGGAAGACTTAGGGGATGTTATTGGCGAACTGAATGAGATTGCTGAAATAATTGGAAGCTTAAAACAGATGGAGGGCATGGAAAATGCAGCAGCTGTTGAGCAGCCGGCGATGGCAGAGAGCTTTACATCTTCCAATCCAGAAGGTCCGGAAGCAGGAGGGTTTACTCCACCAAGTCCAGAGGGTCTTGCAGCGGAAGCAGGAGGGTTTACTCCGCCAAGTCCGGAAAGCCTTGCAACAGAAGCAGGGGGCTTCACTCCACCAAGTCCGGAAAACCTTGCAGCGGAAGCAGGGGGCTTCACTCCGCCAAGTCCGGAGGAGCTTGCAGCAGAAGCAGGAGGGTTTACCCCACCAAGTCCGGAAAATCTAATGAAAAATGAAGAGAAGTCATCAGAGGAGTATGATGATGACTGGGGCGAAAAGCTTTGATACCAGCTTGAAGTACAGCATTTTGATATAAAAATAATGAAAGAGGGACTGTAGTTTTGTCAGCGCAGCGGATACAGAAATTCAGTTCCTCTTTTCGTATGGAATGGAGTGGAATATGTTTCGAATCTGGGGAAAAATTATGAAAAACAACAGACTGGTCAGAGACATGGTGGTGGAAATTGATGATTATACGCTTTCCCGTACAAAAAAGGTTTATCAGGCACTGGATGAAATGTGTTATGAGTTTGATCTGGCAAAGCCAATCTGGCTTGAAACCAATAAAGATGACTTTATCAGACATGCCCGGACAAAATTTACAAAGGATAGTTTTATAGAGGACATAGATTTTGACTATCTGGATTTTCAGGTAATAGAGGAAGATTATTAATTCATAGTCTGTACACCGGTGTTATTGTCACAAATTAAAAACATTGCTATCACAATTTAGTCACAAAACCTTGATAGGATAGCAAATATAAGAAGACAATGAATGTTGTCTCAATGTTTGGCAAAATGGAAAGGCAGGTTTTGAGTATGGAAAATGAAAACAATAATATGAATCAGGAATCTGGTTCTACCTATCATTATGGAAGAAACGAGAGTCCTTTTGGAAGAGAAGATGTGTCTGGAAGAGCGGCGGATACCCAGAGTACCCGTGATACTGCCAACGACCAGAGCAGTAATCCCTATAGCCAGGGCAGCGTGTATGGGCAGGGAATCTACACAGGCAATGATTTTGCAGCACAGGAGCCACCGAGAAAGAAAGAAAAGAGAAAAAAAGCGAAGAAGCCATCCAGTGGCAGGGCAAAAAAAGTTGGTTTGCTGATTGCTTCTGCTGCGGTATTTGGACTGGTTGCAGGCGGAGTCATGGTGGGAGTAAATGCAATAGGCAATAAAGTTCTCGGCGTGAATAATAAAGAAACAGAGGTTGCAACCGTTACAACCTCAGATTCAGGGGTAAAACAGGAAGCAGCAGGTGTGGCAGATGTGGCAGAGAATGTTATGCCATCCATCGTATCCATTTCCAACACTTCTGTTCAAACAGTTCGTTCATGGTTCCAGTCATATGAACAGGAGGTTAGCAGTTCCGGTTCTGGTATTATTATTGGACAAAGCGATGATTCTATTCTGATTGTTACCAACAATCATGTAATTGAAGGTGCAAATGAGATAACGGTAGCCTTTTGTGATGATACTGCCGCAGCGGCAACCGTAAAAGGAGCAGATTCTTCTGCAGATTTAGCGGTTTTAGAGGTAAGTACAAAGAATATGGAAGCCGATACACTGAAAAAGATAAAGGTTGCAGCGTTAGGCTCTTCCGATAACCTGCGGGTAGGAGAGCCTGCCATCGCAATCGGTAATGCGCTGGGATATGGACAATCTGTGACGGTTGGATATATCAGTGCTTTGAACCGTGAGGTGGATATGGATGATGTAAGTATGCAGCTGATACAGACAGATGCAGCGATTAATCCGGGTAACAGTGGCGGAGCCCTGTTAAATGCAAGCGGTGAAGTTATCGGTATCAATACAGTTAAGTATGTGGACAGTACGGTAGAAGGTATGGGCTATGCAATTCCAATTTCCTCTGCAATTCCGATTATCAATGACCTGATGAATCAGGAGGTAATTGAGGAAAGCGAGCAGGGCTATCTTGGTATCCAGGGTAAGGATATTACAGAGGAATATGCACAGGATCTTAATATGCCAGAGGGCGTGTATGTGGTAAAGATTGTAGAAGGCTCACCGGCAGATGAATGTGGTCTGAAGGCAGGAGATATTATTACAAAATTTGCAAACCGCAATGTGGGCAGTATGGAGACCTTGCAGAACATCCTTTCCAATAAGAAGGCTGGCGAAGAAATTGAAATGGTGGTACAGCGTAATAATGAAAAAGGAGAATACGAGGAGGTAACTCTTAAGGTAACTTTGGGAGCCAAAAGAGATATGCCGGATTCAGATGGCAGTAGCCAGAAAGAGAACAATGCGGGTACGGAAGAACAGATTTCACCTGAAGAGTTTTTTGATGAATTTAATGGTTTTTACAAAAATTAGATAACATTGTCCGGTGTTGGGAGAACCGCATTTGCGGTTCTCTTTTTTTGTCTAAAATGTAGCAATTTTGAACGGAATTGCAGGTAAAATATGAAATTATATATAAATTTTCTGGAAAGTATTGACCGTTGGTCATTTTTGTAGTATAGTCCTTATTATAAAAATGACCAACGGTCATAAATCGAAAGGAGAGATAAATGTGATTGCGATAGGAAAGTGGATTACAAAGCATAAAGCACTCATCATTATCTTAAGTGTTCTGTTGCTTATTCCTTCCTTCATAGGAATGATAAAGACCAGAACAAATTACGATTTACTGAGTTATCTTCCGGATACTCTGGAAACGGTATCGGGGCAGGACATTATGGTGGATGAATTTGGAATGGGCGCTTTCTCAATGGTAATTGTGGAGGATATGGACATGAAGGATGTCAGTGCCCTGAAGGAAAAAATTTCCGGGGTTTCTCATGTAAGTGAGGTTATCTGGTATGACAGTATAATGGACATTTCCGTTCCAACAGAAATGCTGCCAAAGGATATTCAGGAGCTGTTGTTTAATGGGGATGCCACCATGTTGATTGTTCTGTTTGATGATACAACTTCAGCTGATAATTCCATGCAGGCAGTTACTGATTTAAGGAAGCTGGTAGGAGAACAGTGCTTCATTTCCGGCATGACAGGTCTGGTAACGGATATAAAGGATTTGGCGCTTAGTGAGATACCAATCTATGTGGTAATTGCTGTGGTGTTTGTATGGATTGTCCTAATGCTGACAATGGATTCCTTTGCCACACCATTTATTTTCTTAATGGGTATTGGCATTGCGGTTCTCTACAATATGGGAAGCAATTATTTTCTGGGAGAGACCAGTTATATTACAACGGCTTTGACAGCAGTTCTTCAGCTGGGGGTTACGATGGACTACTCCATCTTCCTTTTGGAGAGCTACCGGGCGAATAAGGAGCGGTTTCCTGAGGATAAGGGGCGGGCAATGGCACATGCGATTTCCAATACCTTCCGTTCTGTATGTGGTAGCTCTGTTACCACGATTGCCGGTTTTTTGGCACTTTGTGCCATGACCTTTGCCCTAGGCAGGGATTTGGGTATTGTAATGGCAAAGGGTGTTGTGATGGGTGTGATTGTATGTGTCACCCTGTTGCCATGTCTGATTCTTGTATGTGATAAATGGATTGAAAAGTGGTCTCATAAAGAACTGCTTCCTCAGTTTCATAAGCTGTCAGACTTTATAATCAAATATAGATGGATTGCTATAGTAATCTTTGTGGTCGGCATGGTTCCAGCTGCCTATGGCAATAATCACGTATCCATATTTTATAATCTGGATAGAGGACTGCCAGAGGATATTTTGTCCTCTGTTGCAAATCGAAAATTAGAAGATGAGTTTGATATGAGCGTCATGCATATTGCCATGCTGCCTTCTGAAATGGATTCTAAAACAAAAACAGACGTAATAAAGGATATGGAAACAGTAGATGGCGTTAAATGGGTGGTTGGCATGAACTCATTTTTAGGAGCCAGCGTGCCGGAGTCCATGATTCCAAAGGAATTTAAGGAAAAGCTGTCCAGTGACGAATACGAGCTGATGTTTATATGCTCCAATTATAAGACTGCATCGGATGAGGTAAATAAGCAGATTGATGAATTGAATGACATTGTAAAGAGTGTAGATGGAACGTCTATGATAATCGGTGAGGCACCGCTTACAAAGGATTTGATGGATGTGACGAATGTGGATTTGAGGAACGTCAACTATCTCTCCATTATAGCGATTTTCCTTATTATTATGATAACCTTTAAATCTATTTCTTTACCGGTTATTCTGGTTGCGGTAATTGAATTTGCAATCTGCATTAATATGGCGGTTCCGTATTACACCAATACATCTCTTGTGTTTGTAGCAAGTATTGTTATCGGCAGTATTCAATTGGGTGCAACGGTGGATTATGCGATTCTTATGACTAACCGTTACTATAAAGAACGGTTAACTGGTGCAGGGAAAAAGGAAGCCGTGTCCATTGCACATAAGGCATCCATTAAATCAATTATTATCAGTGGCTCCTGTCTGTTTGCAGCAACCTTCGGTATTACCGTATATTCAAGTATTGATATGATTGGCTCGATTTGTACACTGCTGGCAAGGGGAACCATTATCAGCGTAATTGTTGTAGTTTGTATTTTACCTGCCATGCTCTGGATTTTTGACCCGGTTATCTGTAAGACAACATGGGATTTGAGACATGTGGGAATTGGAAAAAAGGAAAATAATTAAGGAGGAATTTGTTATGAAATATTTGAAAAAAACATGTGCAGTGACATTAAGTGCAGCAATGATTTTAGGTTTGACATCCGGCATGGGAACTGTTTCCTGTGCGGCAGAAAATGTTGAAAAGGAAGAAACTGTCTATGTCAATCAAAAAGCAGATGGTTCCGTTATGGACATCACAGTTTCTGACTGGCTGAAAAATGTGACGGGAAATGAGGATATTTCCGACGTGTCAAATCTTACGGATATTAAAAATGTAAAGGGGGATGAGACCTTTACACAGGACAGTGACGGAAAGCTTACTTGGCAGGCAGATAATGCGGATATTTATTACCAGGGAAAATCCGATGAAGAACTGCCGGTGGGGGTTAAAATTGGCTATAAGCTGAACGGCAAAGTGATGAAGGCTGCTGATATGGCAGGAAAAAGTGGAAAGGTCACCATTACAATCCAGTATGAAAACAAAGCATCCTATGAGGATGAAATTGACGGCAAAAAAATTGAACTTAACACACCATTTTTAATGGCATCTGCAGTCATCCTTCCGGTGGATAATTTCTCCAATGTAACAGTGAGCCAAGGCAAAATCATATCAGAGGGCTCTAACCAGATTTTGCTTGTATATGGAATGCCGGGTCTGGCTGACAGTCTGGATTTATCCGGTGATTTAAAGGAGGAAATGAATGAAAAGCTGGGGGATACCGTGACAGTAACAGCTGATGTGACGGATTTCTCTATGGGTTCCATCTATACGGTGGCAGCCTCGGATGAATTTTCAGATATCGAATTTGACGATGACAGCGATATAAATGATGTGGAGGATGCAATTAATGATTTGGCAGATGCAACAGATGAACTGATTTCCGGTTCTTCTGACCTGTCTGACGGGCTGGCTGCCCTGAAGGATAATTTTAAAACCTATGCAAATGGTGTAGGAACGGTTAAAAAGGGCGCTTCTGATTTGTCAACAGGTGCCGGAAAGCTTTCAAAGGGGGTGAGCCAGTATACCAGTGGAGTGACATCCCTGACAAAGGGAGCGAGTCAGTATGTGGAGGGAACCAAGTCTTTGGCAAGCGGGGTCACCGCCTATGTAAATGGAGAAAAGCAGATAGACGAGGGCGTAACAAAATTGTATAATTCAGCTGGAGCATTGTCTCAGTACAGCGAATTTTCCGGTAAGCTGACCTCTTATGTGGGCGGAGTGAATGACCTGGCAAATGGAGTAAAAAATGTAAGTGGTAAGCTGTCTAATGTAGGAACAGCGCTTACAAGTTATGGAAAGGCCGCAGAAGTATTGGGAAATGCAAAGGTGACAGTATCGGATAAATCGGCACTGGAAAGTGCAATTGATGGCAGTGATTTGGATGCCGGCGTAAAGAAAGAGTTAAAACAGCTGCTCAGTGATGTAGAAAACGAAAATGCCGCAGTGGAAAAGGCAAGACAGATTATTGTGGGAACGAATGCGCAAATGCAGGAGACCTTAGGCAGTGTCAGCATTCCGGATTCCAACACATTGGATTATCTGATAACCTCAGGAGGAGCACTGACAAGTGCATCCAGCCAGTTTGATGCAGGTATCCGGAAATTAAATGATGGGAAAGAGGGAGTTCCGGCATTATATGCAGGAGTGAAAGAATTAAGTAAAAATAATGCGGAATTGCTGAAGGGTGCCAGTGACTTAGCAGCAAAGGGAGGCGACCTGACAACGGGAATCAATACCTTAAGCCAGAGCACAAAAACACTTACCTCCTCAGCAAAACAGCTTTCCAAGGGTGCTGATACCCTGAGCAAAGGCGCCAATAAATTAAATGGGGCAACCGGTGATGTCAGTGACGGTGTAAACAAACTGCAGAGCGGCTCCGTTGATTTATTAGACGGTATGAACCGGTTTAAGGATGAGGGTACAGGTAAACTGCAGAAGGAATACAATGATAATATCAAGACTGTAATGGAACGGTTTCAGTCCTTGACGGCAGGTGCGGATGATTATAAGACCTTTTCCGGTATTGCTGACGGTATGGAGGGAAAGGTGAAATTCATCTTCCAGACAGAGGAGATTTCAACTGACAAGGATTGATTTTCGGATGGACAAAATCATTCCGGATATGCTATATTTTGGAAGAAGGGGGTAGTGATATGGGTAAATTAGAAGATAATAAAAGACGGAAAAAAGATGCAATTGTAAATTCTGCATTTGCATTGTTTATCCAGAAGGGAATCAATGATACCTCCATTTCAGACATTATGAAAAAAGCGGAGCTTGCAAAGGGAACCTTTTATCTGTATTTTAAGGATAAGTATGAGGTCCGGGATTATCTGGTCCGGAAAAAGGCAGCGCAGATTTTTGAGAAGGCGCAGATTGCTTTGCGGCAGAGTGATAGAACGGAATTTAAGGAAAAGATTATCTTTATGGTGGATAATATTTTAAACCAGCTCAGTGAAAATAAGGTGTTGCTGCGTTTTATTTCCAAGAACCTGAGCTGGGGGATATTCCGGCATGCAATTGCCGGTATGTCTGTTGATAAAGGGTTAAATGCAGAGGATTTCGTAGAGGAGCTGTTTAAGGAGGCTGATAAGAAATTCCGCAACCCGGAGGTGCTGATTTTTATGATTGTGGAGCTTGTCAATTCTACAGCCTATAATGTGATTCTTTACAAGCAGCCGATAGAACTGCCAGAGCTGAAGGAAGTATTATATCCTATTATCCGGCAAATGATACAGAATTTTGAGATTCGTGACGGTTCCTGACAAATTTTCATGGTGATATATATGAAAAAGACCTGTGTTATCCTGTTTTTGATAATGCAGGTTTTTTTTGACTGACTAAATAAAAATTCACTTGGTTTTATCAGTATAATATTATATAATAAGTGTGATTATAGATTGTGTTGGAATGGATACAAGGAAATGGGGATAGCGTAACTGGTTGGAGATGGAAACAATGAAAAAACGAAAGAATATTGCATTGTTTGTTGCTATGATTGAGAATGAATTTTCCTATGCTGTGTGTGAGGGAGCATTAATGGGGGCAAAAGAAATAGATGCGAATCTCTTTATTCTGCCAGCAGGTATTATTGATGCCAGGTATGATGATACGGATGCAAATTGCTACCGGTATCAATATAATACCTTATTTTCGTGTGTAGATTCCCAATCAATTGATGCAATTATAATTGAATATGGTACAATCACCTCTTTTTTAGATGCAAAGCGTAAGAAAGAATTTTTAGAGCAGCTGGGGGATATTCCGGTAATTTTACTGGCAGGTGAAGAAGAGGGATATTCGAGTATTTTAGTGGATAATAAGGCAGGGCTTAATCAGGCTATCTGTCATCTGATAGATTGCCATCACTGTACAAAAATAGGCTTTGTCAGTGGTCCCATGACCAGTTTAGATGCTGTTGAGCGGTTAGAGGTTTTTAAGGAAACCATGCATAGCAAAGGTCTTGAGGCTTCTGAGGACTGGATTGTATATGGCAATTTTTCCCAGTTTTCAGAACAGGTTGTAGAAGAGCTGATTACAAGACATCCGGATATGGAAGCAATTGTCTGTGCCAATGACCAGATGGCATCCGGTGCATATAATGCTATGCGAAAGATGAACCTTGAGCCTGGAAAGGACATTTATATAACGGGCTTTGACGACAGTCCTACAGCAATGTTATTAGAGCCCCATCTCACCAGTGTTAAGGCGGATACGAAGGAAATGGCATATCTGGCAGTTTTGGAGTGCCGGAATATTATTGCTGGAAAGGATGTCCATAAGTATGTAAAATCCCGGCTGATTGTCAGAGATTCCTGTGGCTGTAATGATTTACAGGACTCTCAGCAGGAGCAGGTTCGTGAAGTTGGGCAGTATGATGATGCTTTTGTGAAATGGCTGTCAAATGACACATTTAGCAGATACTTTAACAACTTTTTTGAAAACAGCCAGACTCTGCTTATGAAAAAGCTGTTGGATGAATATTTTGAGTATTATTTTCATCTTGTGGATGAAAATGGCATATTACAGTTGGATGAAGCGGAATTTACCAGAGAATATATCAAATTCAGCAAGGTTTATAAGGACGAATATATTGATTTGAATATGTTCTTTTCTGTGAATTACATGCTATATGGTTATGTAAGTGAACAGATAAAGTCTGAGGCAGAGCGTCTGCGCCTGTTGGAGAGAATGTCAGTTGCAAATCAGAAGCTTTTAACTGCTGTTACCAAACAGAAAATGGTGTCTGATGAGAAGGTAAAGATTTTTGAAATTGTTCTCACCAATATAACCAGAGATATGCTGCAGTTTTCTTCTTCGGAGCAGAAAAAATATGCTTCTGTCATTAGTAAATTTCAAAGCATGGATTTTGCATCAGGTTATATTTTTACTTATGGAAAAGCCTTTACACATACCAGTGGGGATAAATGGAAGCAGCCAGATACCTTATATATAAAGGCGTATCATGACAAAGAGGAGGTTCACCTGTTTGACGGCAAACAGAGGGAGCTTCCGTTGCAATCTGTCTTCTCTTCCGAGATTATGCCGAAAGACCGCCGCTGTGATATGCTGGTTATGCCATTGTTTTCCGGTGAGGAGCAGTATGGTATTATGCTGACGGAATCAGGGTTGGATGATTTTCGGTATGCATCCCAGATTGCCTGTCAGGTCAGTGTTTCCATTGAAGTAATAGAGATTATGAAAAAACAGAATGCAATTAAGCAGGAGTTAGAGAAAAATCTTGCTAAAATGGAAGAGAACAATAGGGTACTGGATGCCATGAGTCATCAGGATCCATTAACTGGGATTGCAAACAGAAGAGGTTTTCTTGACACGGTTAAAAAGATTATGGATGATAAGAATAATTATGGCAAGAAAGCGATTGCAGTTTATGCAGATATGGATAATCTAAAGATTGTCAATGATGAGTTTGGCCATGATGAGGGAGACTATTCTTTGAAAACCATTGCCCGTGCCCTTACGGGGGCTTTCCGCCAGTCGGATGTAGTGGCAAGAATGGGTGGGGATGAGTTTGCCGCCTTTGCCATTGTCAGCCATGATAATTTTGAAAAGACATTGAAGGAGCGCATTCATGGTATTCTTGAGAAAATGAATGAAAATGATAAGCCATATTATGTCAATATGAGTGTAGGAACCTGTGAGTTTGTGATTGAAGAGAATTCCAATCTTGACCATATTTTGAATGCAGCCGATACGGACCTTTACAAAGAAAAGAAGAATAAAAAGAAAGTTATCTATAAGTGAAGATAAAAGATTATATGATATGGGAAAGTCAGAATTTATATAAAGATAGGCGTATGCCTGCTTTTATATAAATTCTGTTTTTTTGTTGCCAAGCATATGAGAAAAAGGTCCAGTGAACTTTTTTGAGTTGCCATGCATCCGGAAGAAGCTTCCGGTGGCAGGTTCTGTAGGTGAAGATTTTGATTAGATTGGAAAAAGCTTTGAAATACGAAAGTTCACACTTTCTTCAAAAAATAAGTACCATATATGTGTTGACAAAATTTCTCATTTGCATATAATAAATACTTGCCTAAGGAAACTATTTGCTAAATGCAAATGAGGCAGCTTTATAGAGTTTAATGAATGGGGATTGATAGGATGAATGAATTAGCGAGAGAGGTATACAAAATATTACACAGGTTTCATCAGGCAAAGCTTAAATTCAGAGGAGATGGAGAGTTAGCCAATGTTGAATTTTTTATGTTGATTAGTATTTCTGCCATGCTGGATACCAAAAACGGAAGACTTCTTTCGGGTGAGAAATTGGGAACAGAAAATTCTTCTAATGGAAAAGAGCTGGTGAGTGGGAAGAAGGAAGAGCAGGGAGTTACTCTTGGAGAGATTATCAGGGCAACCGATATGTCTATGTCAGCAGCTTCTAAAAAAGTCAGTATATTGGAAAAGAAAGGACTGATTGAGAGGCATGCTTCCAAAACTGACCGAAGAAACGTGTATATTACATTAACAGAGAAGGGAAAGGTTATCTGTGAACAGGCTAAGGCAAAGAAGCGTGCATGGATTGAGGAACTGGTGAAGCGTATGGGCAGGGAAGATATGAAACAGCTGCTGGTGCTGGCGAACCGGGCATTTGAGATTATGGATGAGGTGGTGAATGAACAGCAGGAGAGCAGCGATGAAAGATAGCTATAAAAAGTAAGTATCTCTTACTTGTGAGACGTATACAGAAAGGGGCAGCTAAAATGTTTAAGGTACTGAAATATGCAAAACAGCTCTGGTATATTATGTTGGTCATTCTGGCACTGTTATTTGTGCAGGTATATTGTGAACTGACATTGCCGGGGTATACTTCTGATATTGTGGATGTAGGCATTCAGAATAAGGGAGTAGAGTATCCGATTCCGGAAAAAATATCGGAGGATACATTTGAAAGGCTTACATTATTTCTGACAGAGGAAGAATTGTCTGTGGTAGAAAACGCCTATAGGAAGAATAAAGATGTCTATGAGGTGAATCTGAAAAGTCTTGAAGAGCAGGAATATGAGAATTTAGAGGATAGTATGCTGGTTCCGGAACTGATGCTGTATCTGTTTACAGCAGACAGTGAAGAGGCGCAGGCAGTACAGCAGCAGATGTTTGCAGCAATAGGTGGAACAACAGGAGCAATACAGGATATGGATATTCTCCAGGTTATAAAAGGGATGCCCCAGGAGCAATGGGCACAGCTAATTTCCACTTTCTGGGAGAAAATGGAGGAATATCCGGATTATATGGCAGAAGCTATGGGAATTCAATTTGTGACAGCAGAGTATAAGCATATCGGAATCGATATGGATGATTATCAGATGGATTATTTGAAGAGCATGGGGTTAAGGATGCTGGGATTTGCAGTGCTGATAATGCTGGTGAGCATATTGGTGGGCTTACTCTCCTCAAGGCTTGCTGCATATACCGCCAAGGATGTCAGAGGCAGACTGTTTCATAAGGTTGTGGGATTTTCCAATGCAGAGATGAACCAGTTTTCCACTTCATCACTGATTACGCGCTGTACAAATGATGTGCAGCAGATTCAGATGGTTTTGACCATGGTATTCCGTATCGTATTATTTGCACCGATTATGGGAATCGGTGCAATTTTTAAGGTAATGAATACCACCACCTCCATGGTTTGGATAATTGTGCTGGCAGTGCTGGCAGTATTTATGATTATTATTGTATTGATGATAGTTGCCATGCCGAAATTCCAGATTATGCAGAAATTAGTGGATGGACTGAATCTGGTGTCCAGGGAAATTTTAACAGGACTTTCCGTAATACGGGCATTTGGAAGAGAGAAGTATGAAGAAAAACGCTTTGATGATGCTAGTACAAGGCTGATGAAAACGCAGTTGTTTACCTCCAGAACCATGGCACTTATGATGCCAACCATGATGTTTGTCATGAATGGTATCAGTGTTCTGATAGTCTGGGTGGGTTCACATAAGATTGATATGGGGGCTATTCAGGTGGGAGAAATGATGGCGTTTTTAACCTATGCCATGTATATTGTTATGAGTTTTCTGATGATTTCCATGGTGTCCATTATGCTTCCGAGAGCAGCTGTGGCAGCAGACCGTATTGATGAGGTGCTTAATTCAGAAACCCTGATTGTGGATAAGGAAGAGACAAAACGGCTTTCGTCAGACTGTAAGGGCAATGTAACATTTTCCAATGTGTCCTTTGGGTATCCGAATGCAAAGGAGTATGCCTTAAAGAATTTAAGTTTTACTGCCCGGGCGGGAGAGACTACGGCGATTATTGGAAGCACGGGCTGTGGTAAATCTACACTGGTAAACCTGATTCCGCGGTTATTTGATGTATCGGAGGGCAGTATTACAATTGATGATGTGGATATCCGGGATATGCGTATGAAGGAGCTGCGAAAAATGATTGGCTTTGTTCCGCAAAAGGGAATTTTGTTTTCCGGTACGATTGCATCCAATATCCGGTTTGGCAATGTGGATGCCACAGAGGATGCGGTCAGGGAGGCGGCAGCCATTGCCCAGGCAGTAGAATTTATTGATGAAAAACCAAAGAAATATGAATCTGAGGTTGCCCAAGGCGGTAATAATGTGTCTGGCGGACAGAAGCAGCGTCTTGCCATTGCGAGAGCTATCGCAAAGAAGCCTAAAATTTATGTTTTTGATGACAGCTTCTCTGCGCTTGATTATAAGACGGATGTGGCACTCAGAAGAGCATTAAAGGATAAAGTGAAAAATTCCACAGTGATTATTGTTGCCCAGAGAATCAGTACCATCTTACACGCAGATAAAATACTGGTGCTGGAGGATGGTGAAATAGTAGGCCAGGGTACCCATGAGGAGCTGATGGCAAATAATGAGGTTTACCAGCAGATTGCAGCTTCACAGCTGTCCCAGAATGATTTGGACTCAATGAGGTGAGAAGATTATGAAGTTAACGGAACATATAATTTCTATATTAGGAATGGGGTGCTTGTATGGCAGATGAAAGATTTAAGACAAAAAGACAGACGAGACGGAGAGGACCGGGTCATGGAATAGGCACTCCGGCAGAAAAGGCAAAGGACTTTAAGGGAACCTTGAAAAAACTGGTTTCCTATATTTCCAAATATCATGCAGCTTTGATTGTGGTTGCTATTTTTACAATTGGTTCTACTGTATTTAGTATTGTGGGACCAAAGGTGCTTGGTAAAGCCACCACGGAGATTTTTAACGGTCTGGTAAGTAAGCTGCAGGGTGGAAATGGCATTGATTTTACGAAAATCGGGCAGATTGTGCTGCTGCTTGTTGGTATTTATCTTGCATCCATGCTGATGGGATATGTACAGGGCTTTGTTATGAGTGGGATTGTACAAAAAATCGCATTCCAGATGAGAAAGGAAATTTCTGAAAAAATCAACCGCCTGCCGATGAATTATTACGACAAACACAGTATCGGAGATGTTTTGTCCCGAATTACCAATGATGTGGATACACTGACCCAGGGTCTGAACCAGTCGGTTACCCAGCTGATTTCCTCGGTAGCTACCTTGATTGGTATATTGATTATGATGCTTAGCATTTCGCCGTTAATGACGTTGGTTGCATTGCTGTTGTTACCGTTATCAGCAGTGGGGATTATGTTAATTGTTAAGCATTCCCAGAAGTATTTCGTGGCACAGCAAAATTATCTAGGTGATGTAAATGGGCAGATTGAGGAAAATTTTGGTGGACATAATGTTGTAAAGCTTTTTACCAGAGAAGAAATGGTGCTGGATGAGTTTAACCAGACAAATGACCAGTTGTATAATTCCGCATGGAAATCCCAGTTTATTTCCGGTCTGGCACAGCCGGTAATGGCTTTTGTGGGGAATCTCGGCTATGTGGGAGTTGTAATTTTAGGAGGATATCTGAGTATTAAAGGTACAATTGAGGTTGGATATATTCAGTCCTTTATCCAGTATGTAAAGCAGTTTACACAGCCTATCCAGCAGGTAGCGCAGGTTTCCAATATGATGCAGTCTACGATGGCAGCCGCAGAGAGAGTCTTTACTTTTTTGGATGAGGAAGAAGAGGTTATGGAAGCTGCTAAGCATACGGATAAGAATATTGGGGATATAAAAGGAAACATCACATTTTCCCATGTATGCTTTGGCTATTATCCAGACAAGATTATCTTAAAGGATTTTTCTGCCAGGGTAAAAGAAGGACAGAAGATTGCCATTGTAGGTCCTACCGGGGCGGGAAAAACAACCCTTGTGAAATTACTAATGCGGTTTTATGATTTGAATTCCGGTGATATTTTTATAGATGATATTAATGTGAAGGAGTTTGATAAGAGTGAAATCCGGAACTCCTTTGGAATGGTGTTGCAGGATACATGGCTCTTTAAGGGCACCATTATGGAAAATATCCGATATGGACGTCTGGACGCCACGGATGAGGAGGTTATTGCAGCTGCGAGGGCGGCGCATGCACATCATTTTATCCAGACCCTGCCTGAGGGCTATGAGATGGAATTAAATGAGGAGGCAACCAATGTGTCTCAGGGACAGAAACAGCTTCTTACCATAGCAAGAGCCATTCTTGCCAATAAAAAGCTTCTGATTCTGGATGAGGCAACCTCTTCTGTGGATACCAGAACAGAAGTCCGAATCCAAAAAGCTATGGATAACCTGATGAAGGGTCGGACCAGTTTTATTATTGCACACCGACTTTCTACAATCCGTGACGCAGATTTGATTCTTGTCATGAAGGAAGGCGATATCATTGAGCAGGGCAATCATGAGGAACTGATGCGTAAGGGAGGCTTCTATGCAGAGCTGTATAATTCCCAGTTTGAAGAGACTGCCTGAGGCAAAAATTCAGGAATGTTCTTCTAAGTATTTTCGTTGGATATATCCGTTGAGCGCCTTTGTGAACAGGTTATAGGTTTCTATGGTTTCGGTAGACCATACCTCATCATCGGAGTAGTTGAAGTAACCGATGTAGCCGATGGTAGAACCCGCATAGGTGAATTTACTTTGGATAAATTCGTTAACGCCGGCAAAGGTTCCTTTTCCAAAATTGTTTAGTTTGATGGCTTTTGCATTTGCAGTATGGTAGGTTCCGGTAATGGACAGCGTGTCCACCTCTTCCCATTGAATGGAACTGAGGTTTTCTGTATTGCCATCGGCATATGGATAACTGGCAGACTGCCATTCAAAGGTTTTATTCAAAAAATTACGGTCATACTGATATTCCCAGAGTGCAATGCGGTCAATGTTCATGGTACTGCCGATATAATTGAGGGCTTTCTGGATACAGGAAGTGGTATCCGTATTTTCACTTAGTATACGAATGGAATTACTGATGATTACAGCATTGTAATTGCTGGTATTGTCCTTCCGCTCATTGTGATATTCCGAACGCTCAAGGCTGTCATTATATAAAACATAGCCGTTTTTGCCATTGAGTTTTGCCTGGTATACGGCGGCATCAGCATGCTCCATTAAATCATTATATGGAATGGGAACATCAGTGGCTGCAATCAAATTTACCCAGCGGAAGGGTTCCGTTTTATGCTTGATGCGGAAAGTGATATCAATCTCGTGGTCTTCCACAAGATTGGTTATGCTGTTCACCACCAGTGCCAGATCCTTTTCATAAATCATGGGAATTAATGATTCACCAAACATTTTTTCATATTCCTTCTTGTCATAACCAAAAAGCTTGTAAAAATAGTCATTTGCCCAGATTAAGGTCAGGGAATTGTCACAGATATGCTTACTCAGGCCGCACCGTACAGACTGCGAAAATATCTCTAAATCGGAAAATGCCCGATCCGTTATCAGAGTCGCGGTTTCCAAGGAGGAAATATCGGTACAGGTACATTGCAGAACCTCCCTGCCATCCTTTAAAGAGAATGCCTGGCCGTTCATTAATACCTGAAAGGATTTTCCGTTGCCTTTTATAAAATGGGTGCGGTCACTTGTGAAATTGGAACGGTTTAACTGGTAAACCAGAGAGCCCTCTAAATCTTCATAATCAGCGGAATCAACAATATTGTTCAACACATGAATCTTTTCCTTTAAGTCTTTCACAGAGAGCTGCAGCATCTCTAAAAAATGCTTATCGCATTCCAGTACCCGGTAAGGCGGTTTCAGTTCTATGATAAAAGTTCCGGTGTTATTTTTTTTCTGCTTCAATGGTGTACCTCCTGTGAATGTGTATTACGAAAGCTTCCAGCTGCATTCGTACAACGTACAGTTTCAAAAACAGAGTTTCGCAAACGTCTAATATATTATATCATATGAAAGTATGAAATGTCTTGCATTCATGATAAAATTTCGGTATGATAGTAGCAGTTTAGCCTTGAATGTCAGTATACAGGCTGAACTGCTACATATGATAACCTTAAGTTTTTATTTAAAGGAGGATACATGCCATTATGAAAAGGATATCTTTAGAAGCAGAGCTGAAAAATAATACCTATCCGGGGCGGGGAATTGTGATTGGAAAATCCCAGGATGGTAAAAAAGCAGTGACTGCTTATTTTATTATGGGAAGAAGTGCAAATAGCCGTAACCGTGTATTTGTTACAGAAGGTGAGGGAATCCGCACACAGGCCTTTGATCCGGCTAAGCTTGAGGATCCAAGCCTGATTATTTATGCACCGGTCCGGGTATTAGGAAATAGAACAATTGTGACAAATGGTGACCAGACGGATACCATTTATGACGGCTTAGATGAAGAGCTGACCTTCGAACAGGCATTGAGAAAGAGAGAGTTTGAGCCGGACGGTCCCAACTTTACGCCGCGTATCTCCGGCGTAATGCATATCGCAGACGGACAGTATGACTACTCCATGTCTATTTTAAAGAGCAATAACGGGGATGCCGCCTCCTGTAGCCGCTATACCTTTTCTTACGAGAATCCAAAGGCGGGAGAGGGAAGATTTATCCATACCTATGCAAGAAATGAAGAGCCCCTTCCAAGCTTTGAGGGAGAACCGAAATGGGTGGACATCAGCGGCGATATAGACAGTTTTACCGATATGGTATGGAACAGCCTCAATGAAGAAAACAAGGTATCTTTATTTGTACGTTTTATTGATATTGAAACCGGTGGGTATGAGACAAGAATTGTAAACAAAAATCAGTAATTTAATCATAGAAAAAAGTACAGAATAGGAGAATAAAATGAACGAAATTCAATTAAAGTATGGATGTAATCCCAATCAGAAACCGTCAAGAATATATATGGAGGATGGCAGTGAGCTGCCGGTAACCGTATTAAATGGAAAGCCGGGCTATATTAATTTCCTGGATGCATTTAACGGATGGCAGCTGGTAAAGGAATTAAAGGAAGCCACCGGACTTCCTGCCGCCACCTCCTTTAAACATGTATCCCCTGCCGGTGCAGCAGTGGGTCTTCCGCTGGAGGATACGCTGGCGAAGATATACTGGGTAGACGATCTGGGCGAGCTGTCACCTCTTGCCTGCGCGTATGCCAGAGCCAGAGGAGCTGACCGTATGTCCTCCTTCGGTGATTTTATTGCCTTATCGGATGTATGTGATGTGGATACAGCCAGACTGATTAAGAGGGAGGTATCAGACGGAGTGATTGCTCCAGGCTATACAGATGAGGCTTTGGAGCTATTGAAGGCAAAGAAAAAGGGTGGCTATAACGTGATTCAGATTGATGCGGATTATGTACCGGCCGAGCTGGAGCGCAAGCAGGTATATGGCATTACCTTTGAACAGGGCAGAAATGAGCTGAATATTGACGGTGAATTGCTATCCAATATTGTGACAAAGAACAAGGACATTCCAGAGGCTGCCCTGATTGATATTAAGATTGCATTAATTACGCTGAAATATACACAGTCCAATTCTGTATGCTATGTTAAGGGTGGACAGGCTATCGGCATCGGTGCAGGACAGCAGTCCCGCATCCATTGTACCAGACTGGCTGGTCAGAAGGCGGACAACTGGTATCTGCGCCAGTCGCCACAGGTTTTAGGACTTCAGTTCGTGGATGGATTAGGCAGGGCAGACCATGACAATGCCATTGATGTTTATATTGGAGATGAATACGAGGATGTACTTCGCGAGGGCGAATGGCAGAAGCGCTTTAAGGTAAAACCGGAGGTATTTACCCGGGAAGAAAAGAGAGCGTGGCTGGAGGGCAATACAGATGTGACATTGGGCTCGGATGCATTTTTCCCATTTTCGGACAATATTGAGAGAGCCCATAAGAGCGGTGTAAAATATATTGCCCAGCCGGGCGGTTCCGTCCGTGATGACCTTGTAATTGCGTGCTGTGACCAGTACGATATGGTTATGGCATTTACAGGTATTCGTTTGTTCCATCACTAATAATCTGCCAAAAAAACAATAGACAAATGTCTATAAACTTGCCGGATTGCATTTACACAAACTTCAAAAAGTGGTATGATATTGTTAGATTATTGAGTAGGTGAATACCTGACTTTTTGTGAAAAAGATTTAGGGAGGTTTTTATGAACGTAAAGATTGAGCAATGGATGAACTGGATTCTTTATGATGAGCTGATGGAGGGGAAAATCAATGCACCGAAGCATCTGCTGGGTAACCATGATTATGGAGAAGGACAGATGATTACCACTTATAAGCCGCATTCTGTCAGTTGTAAGGTGATTGCACCCACAGGCAAGACAGAATATGATATGGAGAAGGTGGATGACAGAGGATTTTATGCACTTTATCTTCCAAAGAAGAAATTTACAGGCAGCAGGTACCGGTTAGTGACTAATTACCAGGATGGCTCTACGGTGGTATCTGCTGACCCATACAGCTTTGAATGCCAGCTGGGAAGTATGGATGTCTACCTGTTTTCAGAGGGAAATCACTGGGATATTTATAAGAAGCTTGGCGCCCATCCGATGAAAATAGACGGCGTGTCCGGTACATATTTTGCAGTCTGGGCACCTCATGCCAGAAGAGTATCGGTTGTGGGTGATTTCAATATGTGGGATGGTGCGCTTCATCCAATGCATATGATGGGCACATCGGGAATTTATGAGCTGTTTATCCCAGACGTGGGAGAGGATGCGGTTTATAAGTTCAATATCTTGTCGCGTTACGGTGAGGAGATTTATAAGGCAGACCCATTTGGAAGCTGCTGTCAGTTCCGTCCGGCTAATGCCAGTGTGGTGAAGGATATTACGAAGTACCGCTGGAAGGATACGGCGTGGATGGAGAACCGGAAACATATTACCAGAACAGACGCCATGAGAAAACCCATGGCAATCTATGAGATGCATTTAGGCTCATGGAAGAAGAGGGTTGAGGATGATGATAACGGTTTCTTTACCTATAGAGAGCTTGCGCCGATGGTGGCAGATTATGTAAAAGAGATGGGATATACCCATATTGAGTTAATGGGTATTGCGGAGTATCCATTTGACGGTTCCTGGGGATATCAGGTAACGAATTACTATGCACCGACCAGACGGTACGGTGATCCAGAGGATTTCATGTATTTTGTTGATTACATGCATAAGAACGGTATCAGTGTAATTCTTGACTGGGTTCCAGCACATTTCCCGAGGGATGCCCATGGTCTTGGAAAGTTCGATGGCATGCCGCTTTTTGAGCATCCAGATTCCAGAAGAGGAGAGCATCCGGACTGGGGAACCTATATATTTGATTTTGGAAGAAATGAAGTCTCCAACTTCCTGATAGCAAATGCACTTTTTTGGGCAAAGGAGTATCATATTGATGCTCTTCGTGTAGATGCAGTGGCTTCTATGCTGTATCTGGATTATGGCAAGCAGGATGGAAACTGGCTGCCAAATGAGGATGGCGGCAATGAGAACTATGACGCCATCAAGCTGTTAATGAAGCTGAATAAGACCGTGGAAGAACAGGTGCCGGGCGTGTTTGTTATTGCAGAAGAGTCCACCTCGTGGGCAGGTGTGACTGCACCGGTGTCAATGAACGGACTGGGCTTTATGTTTAAGTGGAATATGGGCTGGATGAATGATTTCCTGGAGTATATGAAGCTGGATCCGTATTTTAGGCAGTTTAACCATAACCGTCTGACCTTTAGCCTGATGTATGCGTATTCCGAGAATTTTATTCTGGTTATTTCCCATGATGAGGTTGTGCATTTGAAGTGCTCTATGATTAACAAAATGCCGGGACTTCACGATGATAAGTTTGCAAATCTGCGAACAGCTTATGGATTTATGTATGGTCATCCGGGAAAGAAGCTGCTGTTTATGGGACAGGAGTTTGCCCAGCTTAGAGAGTGGAGCGAGGCGAGAAGTCTTGACTGGTTCTTAATGGAGGGTGAGGATGCAGCAAGCCACAAGGGTATCCAGAACTATGTTAAGGCATTAAATAAATTATACCATGATTATGATGCTATGTACTATAATGACCAGGATCAGATGGGCTTTGAATGGATTAGCTGTGATGACCCGCAGAGCAGTATCATTTCCTTCATCCGCAGAGGTTCTACAGCCAAGGACCAGTTGTTATTTGTATGTAATTTCACACCGGTTGACAGGGATGGCTTTATTGTAGGGGTTCCTTGTCCGGGTAATTACACGGAAATTCTTAATTCGGATGCGAAAGAGTTTGGCGGTAATGGAAGAATGAATGAGAAGCCAATTAAGGCAGTGCCAGAACCATGGAATAACAAGCAATATTCGATTAGCATGCATTTGCCGCCGCTTTCTGTAACGGTATTTAGGTATGATTATAAAGAACCGGTCAGCCAGAAGGCAAAAACGACAAAGAAACCAGCAGTGAAGAAGAGTACAGCAAAGAGTAATCGGTAGCAGAATCCGGTAAAATACAGGAGAAAGCCTGTGGATTATGGTAGTTTACATAATCTACAGGCTTTATTTTTATGATTTTCTGAAACTTTTCTTGCAACCCTATTTTCTTAGTGCTATACTTAGACGGTATGCGTAAATGTAACTATGGATGAAAAGAAGGAAGTAAGAGATATGAAAATGAAAAGAGATGATATTCGTAACATAGCGATTATCGCCCATGTAGACCATGGAAAAACCACATTGGTGGATGAGCTTTTAAAGCAGAGCGGTGTTTTCCGGGAAAACCAGGAAGTGGCAGAGCGTGTCATGGATTCCAATGATATTGAGAGGGAACGTGGTATCACGATTCTGTCTAAGAATACAGCGGTAAACTATAAGGGGACAAAGATTAATATTATTGACACGCCGGGACATGCGGATTTTGGCGGTGAGGTTGAACGTGTTCTCAAGATGGTAAATGGAGTAATTCTCGTAGTAGATGCCTTTGAGGGAGCTATGCCACAGACCAAGTTTGTACTGAAAAAGGCATTGGAGTTAAATCTCCATGTGATTGTCTGTGTCAATAAGATTGACCGTCCAGAGGCAAGAGTGGAAGAGGTGGAGGAAGAGGTATTAGAGCTTTTGCTTGACCTTGAGGCAACGGATGAGCAGTTAGACTGTCCTTTTGTGTATGCATCGGCTAAGGATGGTGTGGCAAAGAAGAGTATGGAGGATGAGGCAGTGGATATGTCACCGTTGTTTGAGACCATAATTGACTATATTCCTGCACCCGAGGGAGACCCGGAGGCAGATACCCAGATACTTATTTCTACCATTGATTATAATGAGTATGTGGGACGTATCGGAGTGGGTAAGGTTGACAATGGAACCCTTAAATTAAACCAGGAGGTTCTTTTGGTCAATGCCCATGATGAGAGCAAGTGTAAAAAGGTTAAGATAGGAAAGCTGTATGAGTTTGAGGGGCTTGACAAGGTAGAGGTAAAGGAAGCGGGAATCGGCTCCATTGTGGCAGTTTCCGGTATTGCGGATATTCATATTGGGGACACCCTGTGCTCTGTGGATAATCCGCAGCCAATTCCGTTCCAGAAGATTTCTGAGCCTACTATTTCTATGAATTTTATGGTAAATGATTCTCCACTTGCCGGAAAGGAAGGAAAATTTGTAACCTCCAGACATTTAAGAGACCGGTTGTTTAGGGAGTTAAATACCGATGTATCCCTGCGAGTGGAGGAGACGGAAGGAACCGACACCTACAAGGTATCCGGACGGGGAGAGCTGCATTTGTCTGTGCTGATTGAGAATATGCGTCGGGAGGGTTATGAATTTGCCGTGAGTAAGGCAGAGGTTATTTATAAAACCGATGAAAAGGGTAAAAAACTGGAGCCGATGGAGATTGCCTATATTGATGTACCGGAAGAATTTTCCGGAACGGTTATTAGTATGCTGAATGAGCGTAAGGGTGAACTGCAGGCTATGGCTCCTGCCCATGATGGAACCGTACGGCTGGAGTTCCGTATTCCGGCACGGGGGCTGATTGGTTTCCGGGGAGATTTTATGACTTCTACAAAGGGAACCGGAATTATTAACACGATCTTTGATGATTACGGTCCGTACAAGGGGGATATGATGTACAGAAGCCAGGGCTCACTGATTGCGTTTGAAACGGGGACTTCCATTACCTATGGTCTTTTCAATGCCCAAGACAGGGGAACATTATTTATCGGTCCCGGTGAAGAGGTTTATGCTGGAATGGTTGTCGGACAGACCGGTAAGGCGGAGGACATCGAAATTAACGTATGTAAGGCAAAGCATCTGACCAATACCCGTTCATCGGGAGCAGATGAGGCATTGAAGCTGACACCGCCAAGAATTTTGAGCCTGGAGCAGGCACTGGAATTTATTGATACGGATGAGCTTTTGGAGATAACGCCGGAGCATATCCGCATCCGTAAAAAGATTTTGGATCCTACCCTTAGAAAGCGTTCCAAAATCAACAAATAAACAGGAAAAGTTACCGTTCAGGCCTGCCTGGTGCTGACCTCCTTGAAGAGGAGCACATAATTTTTACTATCGGAAACAGTAAATATATCTATGCCTTTTGCATAGGATACAGTGTATCAGTCAGACATATATAACAGTGACGATTTTTGCAATCAACTAGATTCCTTAGAAAGCTGCTGTTTTTATAGACATTTACCATGTGCGTCCGAAGTGATTGTCTGAGTGCCACACAGGGTCTGCAAACCAATAGAGAAACCACTTGTTGTGGCACGAGTTTTCACGTAAGACGCACAATAAGGGCAAATGTCTAAAAACATCCAGCTTTCAAGGAAGCGTAAGGTTGTGCAAAAATCATCCTGTTATACATGGCTGATGTATACAAAGAAAGCAGCAAAAGGCATGAAATTTCAAAAAGCTTCCGATAGTAAAAATTATGTTTGGCAGCTTCGCTGCCGTCAGCATTATGCAGGTCAGAACGGTAACCAGGAGAAAGCGTTAATCACAGTTTCTGTGGCTGACGTCTTTTTTTTTTCGCTGATAGATGGTATACTAAAACAGATTGCAGATATTAGATTACTGTGAAAATCGGCGGTTAGGAAGATTATAACCGTTTTAGGATAATAAAGGATAGAATAATATGAAAAAGAGTGAAGACAAGAAGAATGATAAAAAGAGCCTTCGAAAAGAACAGCTGGCATGGGATAAGCTGGATAATACGGCGAATCTGTTTCCGGTTATTGCAACAGAGGATATGACCAATGTATACCGGATATCTGTTACATTGACGGAGGAGGTTGACAGGGTGCTGCTGCAGGAGGCGCTGAACCGGATTCTGCCACAGTTTTCCGTGTTCCGTATGCGGCTCCGGATGGGGGTGTTCTGGTATTATTTTGAGGAAAATACAAGACCGGCACCCATTGTAAGGGAGGAATACTCCCATCCTGGAGCTTATATTGATAAGAGCAGGAATAACCATTATATGTTCCGGGTTACTTATTATAAATGCCGTATTAATCTGGAAGTGTTTCACGCACTGACAGACGGGGCAGGGGGGATTACCTTTTTGAAAGAGCTGATATACCAGTATCTTCGTCTCCGGTATCCGGATATTTTGAAGGTGGATAAGGATAAGATATCCTCCGGCATTTTTCTGGATAAGGAAGACAGTTATGTGAAAAACTTCAAAAAGGGACATGCAAAGGTTTACAAATCAGAAAAGGCATTGACCTTAAACGGGGAGAGGCTTCCTAAGGGGGAAATGGGAGTGGTGCACGGTTATCTGCCCATTGACCAGTTAAAGGCTGCCGGCAGGCAGTATGGTGTTACCATTAACCAGTATTTAGTAGGGGCGTTTGTCTATGCGGTCTATAAGGAGTATCTGAAAGAGTCTCCTTCCAAGGTACCTATCCGTTGTTGCGTTCCGGTGAACTTAAGACCCTATTATGATTCTCATACCATGAAAAATTTTTTCGCCATGGTATTTGCCACCTTTAAACCGGAAAAGGAAAGCTATACTTTTTCCGAGGTGCTTCAGATTGTGTCAGAGGATTTAAAGGAGCAGATTACACCAGAGAATCTTAACAACATAATGTCCTATAATGTATCCAATGAAAAAAACTGGATACTGCGGGCGGTTCCTCTTGTCATAAAAAATTTTGTGATGAAGCAGGTGTATGGGGCTTCGGCAAGGGCGACCTCGGCTACGGTCACCAATATCGGTAATATTGAATTAAAGGAACCCTACAGACAGTATGTGGAGCATTTTTATACTACTCTTTCCATGTCCAAGGGGCAGAATATGAAGGGCGGAATCTGCTCGTATAATGGAATGCTTACCTTTACCTTTAGTTCCGTGTTGATGGATTTATCCATTCAGAAGTGTTTTTTTCAGACCATTGCAAAGGATGGGGTATCCATTGCAATAGAAAGTAATGGTGCGTACTATGAATAAATGCAGACATTGTAATATTGTAATTTATGACAATACAGAGGTTTGTCCGTTGTGTCACAGTGTTTTGGAGGAGATGACAGAAAATGAGGCGGAGGAAATAAAAAATGTATGGGGGGCAGGTGCGCCATATCCGGATGTGAGAAAACGTACAAAGCGCCTCCATTTTGTGATGCGCCTGATTCTGTTTTTGTTTATTCTGGCAGAGATAGGTCTGATTGTTATTAATTATTTTGCAACTCCGGGATTCTGGTGGTCTGGAATCAGTGGTGTGGCAATGATCTATACGTATCTGTCCATGGTATACTGGATTAACCATGATGCAGGATATGCAGCAAAAATCGGTTCCCAGCTGATTCTTACCATGCTTCTGCTCTTAGGAATTGACTATTTCACCGGAATGACTGGCTGGTCTTTGAAATGGGCGATTCCCGGCGTTATCCTGTTTGGAGATGCCGTTGTGTTTTTCCTGATGATGTTGAACAGACAGCACTGGTATAGCTATACGCTGTTACTGCTGCTGATTGCGCTTTGCAGTGTAGCTATCATCAGCCTGTATATTACGGGAAGAATTGAGAATTTGGTTCTGCCGGTAACCTGTGCCGGGGTGACAGGGGTATATTTGCTTGGAACGATTATATTTGGGGACAGAGAACTGGCCCGGGAATTGAAGCGAAGATTTCATGTGTGAAAGTGAGGGTAGGGTGCGATGGAGCAGCAGATAAGTATCAGAGGAAGAACTGCCAGACACATGGTGCGGCTGGCAAATCATTTCCCGGTGATTGGAGCGAAGGCACAGAGCGGCGAGCTCCGGAAAAAATTAAATGAGCGTGAAAAAAAATGGGAGTGTCCGGAGCATTTGAAGTGTACTGTAATCCAGGGGGAGCATTGTAACATGGAATTGCTTTCCAGCAGGCAGGGAAGACAGTTTGGTGTAATTCTTCAGCTTCATGGCGGCGGATATTATGGCAGGCTCCATAATACCTATCGTGATATGGCGGCGCTTTACAATGAGATAAGCAAGGGGCTGGATGTATTAAGTGTGGATTACCGGGTGGCACCGGAATATCCGTTTCCGGCAGCCTTAGAGGATGCTGTGGCGGCTTACCGGTGGATTCTGGCGAAGGGGTACGATACAGGGAAGGTATTTGTGGCAGGAGATTCTGCCGGAGGGGGACTTGCACTGGCGTTATGCCTGTATTTAAGGGACCGTGGTATGCCAATGCCCAAAGGGATTATTACAATGTCTGCATGGACAGACCTGACGAAAAGCGGTGATTCCTATCAGGAGAATTTTGATATTGACCCGATGTTTGGCGGCTCTACGGATACTCTTGTGTATAAGGAGGGGTATTTCGGGGAGCTAGACCCGGAGTATCCATATATTTCGCCGGTTAATGGAAGCTATCATGGCTTTCCGCCCATGCTGATGCAGGTGGGAGAATATGAAATGTTGTTAAGCGACACGGTTGAGGTTGCAAGAAAGGCAAGGGAAGCCGGTGTAACAGTGAAAGAACATATTTATAACGGAATGTTTCATGTATTTCAAATGGGATTTCTCCTTTATCCGGAAGCCAGGGAGGCGTGGGTAGAAGCAGGCCGTTTTATTCGCAGATTGTTAAAGGAGTAGAATCTATGTTTAAAATAACAGATTATTTAAAGGAATACAAGAAGGAGAGTATTATTGCCCCTCTTTTTAAAATGCTGGAGGCCAGCTTTGAATTGTTTGTTCCGCTGGTGATGGCAGCTATTGTAGACACCGGAATTAAGAGCCAGGACAATGGATATATTCTGCGGATGGGAGTTCTGCTGCTTTTACTTGCCGTTGTGGGTCTGGTGTGTTCCATTACAGCCCAGTATTTTGCCGCCAAGGCATCCGTTGGATTTGGAAAGAGTGTCAGAAGGGATTTGTTTGCCCATATTAATTCCCTGTCCTATACAGAGCTTGACCAGGCGGGAACTTCTACCCTGATTACCCGGATGACGAACGATATTAACCAGTTACAGTCTGGTGTGAATATGTTTTTGCGGCTGTTTCTGCGTTCCCCGTTTATTGTGGTGGGAGCGATGGTTATGGCATTTACCGTGGACGTAAAAGCTGCGTTTGTTTTTGTGGTGGCAATTCCTCTGTTATCCATGGTGGTATTCGGAATTATGCTGTACTCCATTCCACTGTATCAGAAGGTGCAGAAGGCTTTGGACCATGTACTTTTAATGACCAGGGAAAACCTTGCAGGAGCGAGGGTTATCCGGGCGTTTGGACGCCAGGAGGATGAAAAAAAGGATTATCGGGAGGGAAGTGAAGCTCTGCTTCACATGCAGACCTTTGTGGGAAAGATATCTGCAGTGATGAACCCGGTTACTTACATTATTGTAAATGCGGCGATTATTGCCATTATCTGGATTGGCGGTTTGCAGGTAAATGTGGGAAGACTTTCCCAGGGTGAGGTTATCGCTTTGGTAAACTATATGTCTCAGATTCTGGTGGAACTGGTTAAGCTGGCGAATCTGATTATTCTGCTCACCAAGGCAGCAGCATGCTCGAAACGTGTTGGTGAGGTATTTGCCATGGAGCCTTCTGTTGTAGAACATCCAACAGGAGTAGACCTGGTAAAAACAGAGGATAAGGTTGTATTTGATACGGTCACTTTTACCTATAAAGGTGCTAAGGAGCCGGCGCTAAGGGATATATCCTTTACTGCGAAAGCCGGGCAGACCATCGGAATTATCGGCGGTACCGGAAGCGGTAAGTCCACATTGGTGAATCTGATACCAAGATTTTATGATGCTTCCTCCGGTGAAGTACTGGTAGATCAGGTTAACGTAAAGAACTATTCCTTTCATCAGCTGCGAGACCGAATCGGTATTGTTCCACAGAAGGCGGTACTGTTTAACGGAACCATTGCGGATAATCTGCGCTGGGGCAAGGAGGATGCCACCAAGGAGGAAATAGAACGGGCAGTGGCAATTGCCCAGGGAGCAGATGTGATTGCCGGTAAGAAAAACGGTCTGGAGGAAATGGTTTTACAGGGAGGAAAGAACTTCTCAGGAGGTCAGAGACAGCGTCTGACCATTGCAAGGGCGCTGGTAAGGGAGCCGGAGATACTGATACTGGATGATTCTGCATCCGCTCTTGACTTTGCCACAGATGCAAATCTTCGGAAAGCCATTCGGGAAAAGACAAAGGGCATGACGGTATTTATCGTGTCTCAGCGTGCTTCCACCATTAAGCAGGCAGACCAGATTATTGTATTGGAAGACGGTAGTATGGCAGGGATTGGAACCCATGCAGAGCTGATGGCAGAATGTGAGGTCTACAGGGAAATTGTGAGGTCACAGGATGACAGGCAGACAGAGGATAACCGGGCCGGAATGAAGGAAGGGGTACCGGAACAGAAGAAGGGCATATCAGAAGAGAAGAAGGATGTACCGGAAAATAAGAATGTAAAAATAGAGAAAAAGAACCGCAGAAAAGGGGGAAAGAAAAATGGCAGATAAGAATAAGATGTCAAAGCAGGGACAGAAGGCCACGATTCAACGCGTGCTTATATTTATCAAGCCATACCGCACATTTGTGTGGCTATCCCTCCTTTTTGCGCTGCTGACGGTTGTAACGACCCTTTATGCACCAATTATCACGGGAAATGCTATCGATTTTATCATTGATAAGGGGCAGGTGGATTTTAACGGTTTAAAGCCACTGCTGATACGATTTGGTGTTGTCATACTGATTACAGCACTGACTCAGTGGTTGATGAGTCTTTGCAATAATAAGATTACCTATGATGTGGTAAGGGATATTCGGACTCAGGTATTTGAGCGGCTGAATCATCTGCCGCTTAAATATATTGATAACAAGCAATATGGAGAAGTGGTGTCCAGAGTTATAAATGATGTGGACCAGTTCTCAGAGGGGCTGCTGATGGGATTCACCCAGCTGTTTACTGGTGTAATTACGATTTTGGGAACTTTGCTATTTATGGTCAGCGTGAATTGGAAAATTACGCTGGTGGTGGTTTTCATTACGCCGGTGTCCTTATTCGTTGCCGGCTTTATTGCAAAACGAACCTACTCCATGTTTCGTCTACAGTCTGAGAGCAGGGGAGATATGACGGCTTTGGTAGATGAGATGGTGGGAAACCAGAAGATTGTGCAGGCATTTGGGTATGAGGATGATGCCATGAGGCGCTTTGACAAAATCAATGACGAGCTTTCGGGATACAGTCTGCGTGCCATTTTCTTTTCCTCCATTACCAATCCGGCAACCAGATTCGTCAACAGCCTGGTGTATGCAGGAGTTGGCATTGTGGGAGCATTTATTGCCGTACACGGCGGAATTACCGTGGGACAGTTATCCTGCTTTTTAAGCTATGCAAACCAGTATACAAAGCCATTTAACGAGATATCCGGTGTGATTACGGAGGTACAGAATGCCATTGCCTGTGCGGCACGGGTGTTTGAGCTGTTGGATGAGCCGGTGGAGAAGCCGGATGATGCAGACAGCAAAGTGCTGACAAAGGAAGAGGTGGCAAAAAAGAGCGATATTTCTTTAAAGCATGTGGTGTTTTCCTATGATAAGGAGAAGCCTTTGATTAAGGATTTGAATCTGGAGGTAAAGAAGGGACAACGCGTTGCTATTGTGGGTCCTACCGGCTGTGGAAAATCTACGCTGATTAATCTGTTAATGCGGTTTTATGATATTGATGACGGAGCCATTGCCATTAACGGCACCAGCATTTACAAGATTACAAGAGACAGCCTCCGGGATAATTATGGTATGGTTTTACAGGAAACCTGGTTGAAATCCGGAACCATTGCAGAAAATATTGCCTATGGAAGACCAGAGGCATTCAGGGAAGAAATTATAGAGGCGGCAAAGGCATGTCATGCCCATAGTTTTATCCGGCGTATGCCTCAGGGCTATGATACGGTGATTGGGGAGGATGGTGGAAATCTTTCCCAGGGACAAAAGCAGCTTTTGTGTATTGCAAGGGTTATGCTGGAGATTCCACCGATGCTGATTTTGGATGAGGCGACCTCTTCCATTGATACCCGTACGGAAATCCGGGTACAGAATGCCTTCGCAAAGTTAATGGAGGGACGTACCAGCTTTGTGGTGGCACATCGCCTGTCTACCATTAAAGAGGCTGATGTGATACTTGTTATGAAGGATGGAGATATTATTGAGCAGGGTACCCATGAGGGGCTGTTAAAGAAAAACGGCTTTTATGCACAGCTTTACAACAGTCAGTATAAGGTTTCCTGAAATCTTTCGGGTTTCTTAAAAATTTGTGAATACCCTTGCTTTTTTTTCAGAGCATGATATACTGTTTTCGCTTAGAGAGGTGTTCTCCACCTTGACATAAAAATCAGAGTTTACTTGTAGGCAGTATTGAAATTTGATAAAAAGAAGAGAAAAAATGAAGAATTTATTTAAAAAGATAAAAGAAGTATTTATTTCAGGCAAAAATGCAGTAAAGAAAGGCATCTATATGGTGGGCACTCCCTTCCGTAAATTTGCCGGGACGAAACCAGGCAGGATTTTGAATAAGGGAATACAGGCAGTTGTTAAAGTGGTGCGGATTCCGTTTATTGGCTATCTGCTGCTGGCATGTATTTTAAATTTTACAATGGAGGTGCTGAGCAGGCATTCAGTTTTAAAGGCATTTTTATTTATAAAGGAATCCCCTTTTGTATTTATTTATAATGCATTTATTATCTTTCTGACCTTGTCACTGGTTTTGTTTGCAAAGCGAAAGGTGTTTGCCACCGTTTTTGTGTGTACGGTCTGGATTATTTCCGCATTTGCCAATTATATTGTTCTATGCTTCCGGACAACACCGTTTTCGGCGATTGATGTGCTGATGCTTAGGAATGTCATGACAATGTTAGATAAATATATGACAAAATGGCAGATGGTGTTAAGTGTGATTGGAGTGATACTGGTGATTACACTGTTGGTATACCTCTACATCCGCCTGCCAAAATCAAAGAGCAAAAGGCAGCCTTTCCGGGCTTCTGCTTACGTCTGTATGTGCATTTTGTTTGTGGTTACCTTGACAAAGGTGGCAGTGAATACCCAGACGATTTCTGATAATTTCGGTAATTTGGCATATGCATATAATGATTACGGATTTGCATATTGTTTTTCAAATAGTATCATCGATGTTGGTATCAGTAAGCCGAAGGATTATGGCGAAGAAACAATCGCAGATATCGTAGAAGATTTGGAATATGACAAGAGTGAAGTTATTCTTGTGACAAAGGAAGAGGCAGAAGCGGAAGAAAAGGAAAAAGAGGATGCCGGGAAAGCTGCAGCTGAGAATGCGGTTTCCGAGGAGCAGTCTGGCAATGTGAAAGAAGCCGCTTGGGAGAGTACTTCGGATGCGGATACTGCCAGTGATACAGAGGGGGCGGATATGGATGTGGTAGACCATTCCGAGACCACCACAGAGCAGGAAGATGAGCCGGAGAAAAATGTCGCAGATGGCAGACCGGATAAAAAGGAATCAGAGGATGATACAGAAGAGATAACCTATTACGAGAACGAAAAAGCCACAAAGGAGTGTCCGAATATTATTGTTATCCAGCTGGAATCCATTTTTGATACAAAGTATATGAAGGATTTTTGGGCATCCGAGGATCCCATGCCGACCCTTACTAAGTTAAAAAAGGAGTATTCATCCGGGCTCTTTACTGTACCGGCGGTTGGTGCAGGTACAGCTAATACTGAATTTGAGGTGCAGACTGGTATGAGTACCCAGTTTTTTGGAGCAGGAGAGTATCCGTTTAAGACGGTAATGCGCTCCACAAGCTGTGGAAGCATGGGATATGATTTGAAACGTCAGGGATATGCAACAGCTGGCTTTCATAATAATGATGCAACCTTTTATGAGCGGTATATTGACTATTCCAACCTTGGATTTGATACCTTTTCCGGAATGGAGCATATGTACATGTTAAATTATACCCCTCGTGGATGGGCGAAGGATGATGTGCTTGACGATATTATGATAGAACGGATGGAACAGACGAAGGGGCGGGATTATATTACCACAATTACGGTACAGGCTCATGGAAGATATCCGAAAAAGTATACGCCGACCCTTACAAGCCTGACCTGTCATTTTGATGGAAAATATGCAGAGGACCAGGAAAAACGGGCGGCATGGATGTACTATATCAATATGTGCCGGGAGACGGATAATATGGTTGCATCCCTTCTGTACAAATTAGAGAAGCTGGATGAGCCTACAGTTGTGTTTATGTATGGAGACCATTTACCGAGCCTGAATCTGGAGCAGGAGGATTTGGATGGGATTACCCTGTATCAGACGGAATGGGTGATGTGGGATAACATTGGACTGTCTGTGGAGAACAAAGATATGACTGCCTATCAGGCAAGCACATATATCTTTGACCGGCTGGGGCTGGAGGGTGGCCTGATGCAGAGCTTCCACAACCGGTATATGAAGTCTTCGGATGAAGAGGATTATCTGCATAAACTGGAGCTTTTGGAATATGATACGCTTTATGGGAATAATTATGCCTATGATTCGTTGAATCCATTTCCACAGACGGATATGCAGATGGGAATCCGGAATATTCAGGTTGATGATTATGAACTTACGGATGAACAGGTTTTGATTCATGGTACCGGGTTTAACGAATTTTCGGAGGTGTATGTAGACGGAAAATCCGTTGAGACAACCTATGTAAATTATGAGACTCTCATGGTGTCCATGGAAGATTTCAAGGATGGCAGCGAACTGTATGTTGCCCAGGCAGGAGATGACCATATCGTCTTGTCTGTAACGGAGACCATACCGATTGAGATAGAAGATATCACGGAGGACTCCGGGGAGGAATTGACAACTCAGGAGAAAACAGAAGAAGAGTAATACACAAGGGCTTTGTGAAAAGAAAGTTTTTACAAAGCCTTTTTTCATTCGGGGATTTGTGGTAGAATAGGCAGTGATAAGAAAAGAAGATGGGACGTTGAAATGGAAAAACGAAGAATGATAAGGGTTTTTTCTAGAATCTGTTTTACAATATATATGGCTTTGCTGGTGTATTTTTTACTGCTGAGTGATGGCTTTGGAAGAGGGGATGGCTATGAAAATTACCGCTATAATCTTGTGCCTTTTTTAGAGATTAAGAGGTTTATTAAATATTATGAATATATTGATTTCCCAAGCGTGGTGATTAATCTGTTGGGGAATATTGTAGCATTTATGCCGTTCGGGGCACTGATTCGATGGGTGGTGAACCGGAAAACCAGATGGTATCAGGCAACGGCATATACCTTTTTGTTTAGTCTTTGTGTAGAACTGCTGCAGCTGGTGGCCAAGGTCGGTGTGTTTGATGTGGATGATTTGATTCTGAATACCCTTGGCGGATTAATGGGTTTCTGGATATATTACCTGCTATTGTTGATTAACAGGAGGAGAGAGAGGCATGATAAAGGATAGTGCATACAGTGTGAAAAGTATAAGTGTAGATGCCGTGATTGCCTGTGTTCTGGGTGGAGTATCTGTTCTGTGTATGCTGGGCGCAGTGGTGGCATCTTATCTATATGATGGAAAGGGACCGGCGGCAGTGGGACTGCTGGGAATCGGAGGTCTGATAATTGCCCTGTGCGGTATCGGTTTTAGTATATCTGCATGGAAGTCACCGGACGGCGGTTTGCTGATGAAGCGAATGGCAGTTATCGTAAATGTGGTGCCATTGCTGGGAGCATTGGTGCTGTATATATTGGGATGGGTTTTATAAGACAGGGATAAAACAGGAAGGATAGGGACAGAATAAATGGATGAAATGAATGAACGTCTACAAAAGCAATTGGATTTCATATTGGAGCTTGACCAGTTGAAATACATTACAAGGCAGTCTTATGTTGCAGATGGAAGCCGTCATGAGAATGATTCGGAGCATTCATGGCATCTTGCCCTTATGGCAATGCTGTTAAGCGAATATGCCAATGAACCGGTTGATGTACTGCATGTGGTCAAAATGGTTTTAATCCATGATGCTGTGGAGATTGATGCCGGAGATACCTATGCCTATGATGATGCAGGAAATGCAACAAAACGGCAGAGGGAGGAGGCTGCGGCAGACCGCATATTTAATATTCTGCCGGCAGACCAGGCGGTGCAGATGAGAGACATATGGGAAGAATTTGAAGCAAATGAGACACCGGAGGCAAGATTTGCCAATGCTTTAGACCGGGTACAGCCCATAATGTTGAATGACACAACCGGGGGAAGAGCATGGAGAGAGCATGGAGTTGCGGCAGAGCAGGTTATAAACCGGAACCGGAATACACATTTAGGTTCGGAAGAGCTATGGACATATGCGAAGCAGCTGGTGGAGAAAAACCGGAAGCTTGGAAATTTAAAAGAATAAAATATTTTGCAGATGTGGTAAAGAGACATCTATAAAAGAAAAGAGGTATAGATTTGGGTTATCATGAATTATTAAAGGAAGAAAATGACAGTGTAAAGGAGAGGTATGGGCTTGCCATGGGGCGAATCCATACTTTTTTAGAGGGTGAAACCAGGATAAAGGAGCCGTACCTTGATTATTTTGTCAGGACAGCAGTTTTTCTGCAGAGCATGGATACCTTAAGGCAGCATGTGGATTCAGAAGATATGAAAGACAGCTCCTTTGAGGAAATGTATCGGTATAATCATACACTCTATAGCGATATTCTTGCAGAGACTGGCGCCTATGAGGGGAGCTATGCCAATCCGGAATATGCAGTAAAGAAGCTGGGAAAGGAGTTGGGACAGCGTCTATGCTTTGTATATACGGAAATCAGGGGAGATATCATCTATGCGGTGGAGCAGCGGTTGTTTGATTTAACAATTCATGTAGAGCTCTTTGTAGAAATTCTGTGCCTGTTCGAGGAGAGGACACCAACAGAAAAAGAGCTTTCCGAAATCATATATTTCTTTATCAGCGACTATGCGGATCGGACTATTGATTACCGGACCAGGGAAATATTGGACCCGGAGCTTGACTTTGCAACGGATATTATTATGAACAGTGATTTAAGGGATTTAAGATATCTGTTCCGCTATGGTGAATATATCACGGAAAATGAGATTCGCCTTGCAGAATTTTTAAATTCCATGGAGGAGGCAGATATTGAGGCGATGGCATATACCTATACCCATGGCTATGAGGAGGGCTTTCGGATTGCAGGCATAGATTTATCTAAGAAAAAGACTGTAAATATCCGGTATGCCATTGGACAGGAGAAGATGGTGAGGGCAGCTATCAAGCAGTTTAAGGAGATGGGGCTTTCCCCAATTATTTACCGTGCGCCAATCGCCAGGGTGAACCGGAAGCAGACGTTAAAGCCGGGCTATACTGGAACTGCTGCAAATAAACAGTACGAATATGACCACCGTATGGATGATGCGTTATTTCTCGACAGGGCTTTTGTGGAGAGGAAGACAGCAATTTTGCGCAATGCCTATGAAAGCCGGAAGCAGCTTGCAAAGGAATATGCCGGTCCGGCAGTGATTGAAGTGTTTGGTGAAAATCCTTTTGAACCGCATAATAAGGCAGCAAATCTGAAACTGACGGAAAAGCAGCAGGAATATTCTGTTCTGGCAGCAACGGAGAGTGCCGGGATTGTAAATACGTATATTCCACAAAGTGAATACAGCTTTACGATTATCGCATATCCCGTACCGGAAATTGGTGCGGAGTTTGAGGAAATCTTTGCACGGATTGTGGAGGTGAACACCCTGGACAATGAGGCATATAAGCAGGTTCAGCAGATTATCATTGATGAGCTGGACCAGGCGGTGTCGGTCAGAGTTCGGGGAAGGGGAGCCAACCGGACGGATATGACGGTTAGGATGCATGATTTGGAGCATCCGGATAAAGAAACGAATTTTGAAAACTGTACGGCAGATGTAAACATTCCGGTGGGAGAGGTGTTCACTTCACCAAAGCTTACGGGAACCAGAGGAACCTTGAATGTTTCTGAGGTCTTTTTAAATAACTTGAAGTTTGACAATATTATGTTAACCTTTGAAGACGGAAAAATAACGGATTATACCTGTGACAATTTTGAGACAGAGGAAGAGAACCGGGCTTATATTAAAGAAAATGTACTGTTTAACAGGGATACCCTTCCTATCGGAGAGTTTGCCATCGGAACGAATACCACAGCGTATGTTATGGCAAATGCATATGATATCGTGTATAAGCTGCCGATACTCATTGTGGAGAAAATGGGTCCACATTTTGCAGTGGGGGATACATGCTACAGCCACAGTGAGGAAAACAGGTTATTTAATCCGGATGGAAAAGAAATTGTGGCAAAGGACAATGAATGTTCCCTGCTTCGGGAGGTTGATGAGAGCCAGGCATATTTTAACTGCCATACGGATATCACAATTCCCTATGATGAGATTGCGGAGATTACAAGTATTCATGCAGATGGTACAGAAAGAGTGATTATCCGCAATGGCAGGTTTGTTCTGGATGGATGTGACATGCTGAATGAGCCGTTTCAAGAATAAACGGGAATCCTGCCATTGCCTGTAACCGGTATAGAAGAGGCTAATCATCCATATCTAACAGTTTACGAATTGCAGAATTGTAATATTTGTGGGAGCGGTATTTTATAACCAGCTCCCGTTCTTCTGGAGTCAGTATTAAGGGAGCCTGTTCCGGAGTTCCCTCATAACCAAGAGAATCTAATATGTTATTTATCTTATATAATTTGCACAGCACCAAAAGCGTGTCAGCGGATGGTTGGTTCTGGCTGTTCTCCCATCCATAGATTGTTTTGGGAGAGATGGATATGTCGTAGTCTGTTTTCAGCTTGTCTACCACCTGCTGGACAGAGTAGGCATTTGCCTTTCTATAGTATCGCAGCATTCTTCCAAGGTTCGGATTATTCATAATTTACCCCATTTCTTTTCATTAGAATATATATTTTCTTTATATTATAGTAACTGTTTTTTGATGTCAATAAATTTTCCTTTGCATACAGAAAAAAGAAATTGAAATTCTATCAAAAATAGAATATAATATGAAAAAGTACCACTAATTTCTATAAATGGTAGAATATAGGAGAGGATTCTTATGAAGACAGAAAAATATCTACTGGAGCATATGAACAATCATCATATTCCTGTGAAACAGGTGGAGAATGATGTGGGAATAAATATGGAACAACTTGTCAGGGAAAAAAAAGATTTAAAGGCAGATGAATTCCTGTCACTATGTGTTTATTTGGGAATAGCACCGGAGGAAATCAGTGACCACATAATATGAAACCGTTAATCTCGTATTAACGGTTTTTTTATCCTATACGAAACGCTTTGTTTATATGAAAATGATAAGAATCAGTTCAAGGTGTATATCATAGTCCCTATAATGGTACATCATATATGTTATGCTGAAAGCAGCTGAAAGGCTGGAATAAAAGTATATGGAGGGATGTATTATGTGGGACAAATGGAGCAAAATTCGGACAAGGTTTTTTCTTATTTTTATGGTGGTTTCTGTTTTAAGCTGGGCTGCTGGATTATCCATATGTGCGTGCGCAGAGGAGAATGCATTGCCGGACAATGTGGTCGTAGTTAAGAATGAAAAGGTAATGATAAGCAGACTGATAGCCGGAATGAAGAGGCACCAGCCAGTTTTTACATTTTATTATCCGGGAATTGATAGGGATTTTGTACGCTATCGGAAACGGTCGGCTTCCTACAGGGATTTTATGGATAAGCTGGCAGCAAAGAACGGCTATATAACGGGGATTCTTTCTGGTACATGCATTACGGTACGGGGAACGGAGTACAGGTATGTAACCTTCCAGTTTAATTATCTGACGACAAAGAAACAGGAGAAAAAGATTGACAAAATGGTCCGTTCGATTGCAAGAAAATACCGGAAGGGAAGCCGTGCGGCAAGGGCAAAGAAGGCTCATGACTATTTGGTCCGGCATATGCGGTATGATGACCGGTATTACAGTCCGTACCATGCATTTACGAAAGGAAGAGGAATTTGTATGTCCTATGCACTGGCATATCAGCGGTTGATGCAGGAGATGAACATTCCATGTATCTATATAAAAGGAAAGAACCATGCATGGAACATGGTGAAAATCAATTCTGTCTGGTACAATGTTGATGTAACATGGGATGATACAAAAGGGGGATACCGGTATTTTCTGAAAGCTGATAAGGATTTTCCGGGACATAAACGGCCAAAATCAAAGTGGCTGTCCTCTCTGAAAAAGGCCAGGCATTCCTATAATCTTAGAAAAATAAGATAAGAAATTTAAATAATTTGAAAAGTCACTGGTGTTATGCTACAATATTTCTGGTTTAATTTTATACAATATAAGAAGCAAGGAGGATAAACGCGTGATTAAATTATATGAAGGCGGCGCTTATCTTGTGAATGGTATGGATATCATTGAAGATGGTGCAAATCAGGAAGAGATTTTAAAAAGTAAGATAGGAAGTGTTGTTTCAAAGGAAGAGGCAGCTAAGAATACAATGGCTTATAATATTTTGAAGGCACATAATACTTCAGATAATATGGATAAGCTCCAGATTAAATTTGATAAACTGACATCTCATGATATTACTTTTGTAGGAATTATCCAGACAGCAAGGGCATCCGGACTGGAAAAATTCCCGATTCCGTATGTGCTGACCAATTGTCACAACTCTTTATGTGCAGTGGGAGGAACCATTAATGAGGATGACCATATGTTTGGACTTTCCTGTGCCAAAAAATATGGAGGAGTATATGTTCCTCCTCATCAGGCAGTCATTCACCAGTATGCCAGGGAGATGCTTGCAGAATGTGGCGCAATGATATTAGGTTCCGATTCCCATACACGTTATGGTGCATTGGGAACCATGGCGATTGGTGAAGGCGGCGGAGAGCTTGTAAAGCAGCTGCTTTGCCAGACCTATGATGTAAAGATGCCGGGTGTTGTGGGAATTTATTTAGATGGTAAGCCGGAACCTGGTGTAGGACCACAGGATGTTGCACTTGCCATTATCGGAGCAGTATTTGCAAATGGATATGTTAAGAATAAAGTAATGGAATTTGTTGGTCCTGGTGTAGATAATTTAAGCGCAGACTATAGAATTGGTATTGATGTAATGACTACCGAGACTACCTGTCTGTCTTCTATCTGGAAAACAGACGATAAGGTTAAGGAATTCTATGAGATTCACGGCAGGAGTGAATCCTATAAAGAATTAAATCCTGGCGCAGTTACTTATTATGATGGCATGGTATATATTGATTTAAGTAAGGTAAAACCAATGATAGCCATGCCGTTCCATCCAAGTAATACTTATACCATTGAAGAGTTAAATGCAAATTTGATGGATATTTTAGAAGACTGTGAGAAACGGGCATTGGTAAGTCTGGATGGTAAAGTTGACTTTACTTTGAAAGACAAGGTGCGTGATGGAAAATTATATGTTGACCAGGGTATTATTGCAGGCTGTGCAGGTGGCGGTTTTGAAAATATCTGTGCTGCTGCGGATATCTTAAAGGGTACAAGTATTGGTGCGGATGAATTTACATTGAGTGTGTATCCGGCTTCGACTCCTATTTATATGGAGCTGGCTAAGAATGGCAGGCTGGCAGATTTGATTGCTACCGGTGCAATTGTGAAAACTGCATTCTGTGGACCGTGCTTTGGTGCCGGCGATACACCGGCTAATAATGCATTTTCAATCCGTCATTCCACCAGAAACTTCCCGAACCGTGAGGGCTCTAAGGTTCAGAATGGACAGATATCTTCTGTGGCTTTGATGGATGCCCGTTCCATTGCAGCAACTGCTGCAAACAAAGGCTTCCTGACAGCGGCGACGGATATGGATGTTAATTTCAGCAATCCAAAATATTATTTTGATAAGTCTATTTATGAGAATCGGGTTTATAATGGTGTGGCAAAAGCAGACCCAAGCGTAGAGATTAAGTTTGGTCCCAATATTAAGGACTGGCCTGCCATGGTGGCATTAACGGATAATCTGCTTTTGAAGGTTGCTTCCGTTATCAATGACCCGGTGACTACCACGGACGAGCTGATTCCTTCCGGAGAGACCTCTTCCTACCGTTCCAATCCGTTGGGACTGGCAGAATTCACTTTATCCCGTAAGGACCCTGAATATGTGGGACGTGCCAAGGCAATCCAGGCAGTGGAAAAGGTGAGAGAAGAAGGAAAATGTATGGGTGAGGCATATCCGGAGATGAAGACGGTTATGCATAAGATTAAGGAGACCTTCCCGGAGGTTAACCACGATAATACAGGGGTTGGTTCTACTATTTTTGCAGTAAAGCCGGGAGATGGTTCTGCCCGTGAACAGGCGGCTTCCTGTCAGAAGGTGCTTGGCGGATGGGCAAATGTTGCGAAGGAATACGCAACGAAGAGATACCGTTCGAATCTGATTAACTGGGGAATGCTTCCATTCCTTATGCCGGAGGATTATGCATTTGATATAGATGACTATATCTTTATTCCGGATATTGCAAAGTCTGTGAAAGAGAAGAATGACGATATCAAAGCCTATGTGGTCAATAAGGATATGAAGGAGCTGACCTTCCATTTGGGTGATTTGACAGATGATGAGAGGGAGATTATCTTAAAGGGCTGTCTGATTAATTATAACCGAAAATAAGATAGTTCAGCTAAGGACAGGCTGTCGGCGGGAAGCGGATAGCCTGTTTTTTTTGAGTCTATAGGAAAGTTAATCCTATAGAGTAAAAACTCCGCTAGGATTCGGATAAAGAATGTAACTATTTTGCTGTCTCTTGTGTCTAATTAGTGAAAGGAGGCAAAAGAGTATGGAGCAAAACGAGGATATCGAAAAGTATCTTACCAGGCTTATGAATGAATATGGTGATTGCGTGCTGCGTATGTGTTATCTCTATCTGCATGATTATCAGCTGGCAGAAGATGTAGCACAGGAGACTTTTATTAAAGTATATCAGCATTATGGAGAATTTCAGAATAAATCTTCCGTTAAGACATGGATATTAAAAATCGCCATTAATCTTTGTAAGAACCAGATGCGGACCCACTGGTGGAAATATCGCTCGGACAAAGAATTTTTGGAGGCAGATACGAACGAATATTATGATACGCTTCTGGACAAGCAAATGGTTTTATCTGAAATTGGGAAATTATCAACAAAATATAAAGAGGTTATTCTTCTATATTACTATCAAGAATTAACAGTTCCAGAGATTGCCAGTTTGCTTAATGAAAAGGAATCTACCATTAAGGCAAGATTGGTCAGGGGAAGAAAGAAATTAAAACCGGAATTAGCGGAGGTGTTTTGTTATGAATGAATTAAGGAATATAATAAATAGCAGCCTGCACCATATGAAGTTTACGGATGAAATGAAGGAGCGGGTGTTAGAAGAGGGAAGAAACACAGGCAGGCGGGAAAGCAGAGGAAAAGGGGAATCTTTTATAAGGTATGCAGTTCCGGTGGCAGCCTGTCTGGTACTCTGTATCGGAACAACGGCAGCAGCTAAGGCTTTATTATGGGATAAGTATGTAGCAGGAAAATATAACATAGAATCTGACGAGCAGGCACAGGAAAAGATGGTGGAAGAGGGTCTGGTAAGTGAAGTGGATGCAGTGGCTGAAGATAATGGCATCCGGATTGAAGTCATCCAGACTGTGGCATCTGGTAATCATTTGGACTGCTATTTGAAAATCCAGGCAGAGGATGAGGAGACAGCTAAGCTGTTGTCAGATACGAACCCGGATTATGAAATTTCCTTTGCAAATTCTACGGAAGCAATTGGCGAAGGCGGAAAAGAAAATGATTATACCGGAAAAGGTGTGGAAACTGAGTTTGTGGAGGGCGAAAAGGGTGGAAGCGAAGGTCCGGGATATATGATTTATAATATATCTTCCAGTGTCACCCCGGATAGTAACCTGGATGGTGATACCGTGTATCTGAAAATTCATAATTTTGTTGGAAACACCCAGACCAGTCCAGATAAAGTAGTAGAGGGAGACTGGGAATTAAGCTGGAACATCCAGGCATCGAAAAAGAACAGGACATATGTTTTTGAGAAGGAATATACGCTATATGGGAAAAACTTTAAGCTTAATAAAGTGGAATTAAGCTCTACCGGTATCACCTGTTATCTGGATAAAGAAGCTATAGATGAGCAGGGGCTGATGAAAGCCGAGAGTATTTATATGGTGCAAAGCAAAGAAGCCCAGGAGAAGGGTAAGGCAGGCTTAGGCGAATATGAATCGGCAGAGTGGAGGGGTATTTGTGGTATTCCTCTGGAGGCAGCTAAGAATCTGACAGAAGCAGAAGAACTGGAAGTTTTTGAACAGATAAAAGCGGGTACCTATCAGGGAGAGTATATGGAGGCTATGGATTGGGAACGGGATATGGTTACGCACACCGCAATCGAGCCATGGGATGTTTATATACAATATGCAGATGGAGTTTATTTTACTCCGCAAAATGATACCGGATATACTACTGATACGGATGAAGAGTACATTATAGTAATAAATTATACCGGATATCTTAATGTTAATGAGGTATCGGCAATACAATTTGGAGATTGTGTGATTCCGCTTTCTGATGGAACCGAACAATAATATAAAAAACTGGTGTGCTTTTCTGCATCAAGATAAAAATGGCAGGGACTTTTTTGACAAAAAGTTCCTGCTTTTTTTCGCAGAGCCTTTTAATAAAGCCGTGGATGTGGTATACTATTTTCACTTAATGAGTTCGTAGAACGAATTTAGTGAAAATGCATACCTATCCACTTAGCGAAGTGGTTTTGAGGTTGACGGATAAGGAATGACAGATGGGTAAAAGAAGAAAAATATCAGGTAATTTTGCAATGCAGGCCACTATTTTAGCGGTCGCCAGTATTGTGTCAAAGTTAATTGGAATGTTATATAATATTCCCTTTGCGAATATTTTAAGTACAGAGGGAAATGGTTACTATGGAGCTGCACAGACTGTCTATGCGTTAGTTCTATTAATTGCAACCTTCAGCATTCCGGCGGCAGTTTCTAAAATTATGGCAGAACGGATTGAAAAAGGTGAGTACCGGAATGTGAAACGGATATTTAACGGAGCAATGCTGTATGTGCTGATAGTGGGTGGAATAGCAGCTATTTTTACTTATGTCTGTGCTCCGCTTTTTGTGACGAAAAATGCAGTATTGTCTTTAAGAATTCTGGCACCGACTATTTTTTTGTCGGGATTTCTAAGTGTATATCGTGGATATTTTCAGGCGTATGGTAACATGGTACCAACTTCCATTTCCCAGATTGTGGAACAGATTTTTAATGCAGTTGTCAGCATTGTGGCTGCGCTGGTGTTTATGCAGTGGGCAGAAGCAATGGGGTATGGTGGTGAAACGGCAAAGTATGGAGCTGCTGGTGGAACAGTGGGTACCGGAGTCGCAGTGGTAGCCGGATTATGTTATATGTTTTTCCTGTTCCGTAGTGAGAAGAAGGAGCTTAGGGAAAAAATGTTGAAAGATACTACTGCTTCATTGATGTCTTACAAAGAGGTTGTGAAGCTTCTGCTTTTAATTGCAACACCGATTATTTTCAGTTCCTTTATTTATAATGTGAATGTGACGCTGGATATGACAATCTATCAAAAAATGCTGGAGCATATGGGCATGAGCGGTGAAGTGATTGACGGTCAGTATGGTCTTTACAGCCGAATGTATTTAGTGCTTGCCAATGTGCCGATTGCCATGGCGGCAGCGGTGGCATCTGCTGTTATTCCCAGTGTATCGAGTGCATATGCAGCAGATAATAAAGCAGAATGTAACCGTAAGATTTCCCAGTCCATGCAGCTGACAATGGTGTTAACGGTACCATGTGCGGTGGGCTTTGCAGTGCTTGGTAAACCAATTGTCCGTCTGGTATATTATAGCCTCTCTGTGGAGGATACCCATACTGTGGCAGTGTTGTTACTGCTTGGTGGTGTTTCCATAATATTATATGGAATTTCCAGTGTGTTAAATGGAGTATTACAGGGGATTGGTAAAGTGAATGTTCCGGTTATGAGCTCAGCAGTGGCATTAGTGCTACATGTTTTTTTACTGGTTCCACTGATTGGAGTTGTGAAGCTGGGAATTTATTCCCTGATTTTAGCCACGGCATTTTATGCGGTTATTGTTGTATTCATCAATTATCATTACATTAAAAAATATCTGGACTTCAAGCTGGAGTGGAGGCAGACTGTGTGGCTGCCCGTAGCTTCTTCTATTATTATGGGTATTGTGGCAATTTTAGTATATAAGGGGCTGAACCTGGTGTTGAGGTATATAGCAGGGGCGTATATCAGCAATGCAATAGCAGCTTTAACTGCGATTGTCCTTGCAGCCTGTGTTTATTTTATTTCAATGATTAAGATAGGAGGTTATACGAAAGAAATGCTGCTGGCATTTCCAAAGGGGGCATTGCTTGCCCGGATTGCAGAAAAGCTGCATTTAATTTAATTCTAATTATAAAGGGGTGTTTACTATGAAATTAGTATTTATTGGGGCAGACCATGAAGTAACAGGGAGCTGTCACTGTCTGCAGGCATGTGGTAAGAATATTTTGGTAGATTGCGGTATGGAGCAGGGAACGGATGTGTATGAGAATCAGACGCTGCCCATGAATCCTTCGGATGTAGATTACATATTACTGACACATGCCCATATCGACCATTCCGGGTTGCTGCCACTGATGTATGCAAAGGGCTTCCGGGGACAGGTGTATACGACGAAGGCAACCACAGACCTTTGCCAGATTATGCTGAGAGATAGTGCACATATTCAGGAATTTGAAGCAGAGTGGAGAAACAGGAAGGCAAAAAGGGCTGGCGGAGAGGAATATGTACCCCTTTACAGTATGAATGATGCGATTGGTGTATTGGAGCATTTTATTCCATGTCAGTATGAGGATATGATTGATTTGGCGGAGGGTATCAGAATCCGGTTTTCTGATGTGGGTCATCTCCTTGGCTCTGCCAGCATTGAGATATGGCTGACGGAAGGGGAGGTTTCAAAAAAAGTTGTATTTTCTGGTGATATTGGCAATGTGAACCAGCCGATTATTAAGGACCCGCAATATCTGAAGGAAGCCGACTATGTAATTATGGAATCCACTTACGGTGACCGTAACCATGGTGGAACTCCGGATTATGTGGCAGAGCTTTCCCGAATTATAAAAGAGACCTTTGATAAAGGTGGAAATCTTGTTATTCCATCCTTTGCGGTAGGCAGAACCCAGGAACTTTTATATTTTATCCGGAAAATAAAATATGATCATCTGTTGCCAGAATATGAAGGGTTTGAGGTGTATGTAGACAGTCCCTTGGCAATAGAGGCTACGAATATATTTAATAAAAACATTGATAACTGCTTTGATGAGGAGGCAATGGATTTAATCAGACAGGGCATTAATCCCATTGCTTTTCCAGGACTTAAAACTTCTGTTACCAGTGATGATTCCAAAGCAATTAATTTTGATTTAAAGCCCAAAATCATTATCTCTGCATCCGGTATGTGTGAGGCGGGGAGAATCCGGCATCATTTAAAGCATAATTTATGGAGAAAAGAGTGTACAATTCTGTTTGTGGGATACCAGGCACATGGAACTTTAGGACGCAGTATTCTGGAGGGTGCTCCAAATGTAAAGCTTTTTGGAGAGCAGATTGAGGTGTGTGCCAGAATTGAAAAATTAGAAGGTATTAGTGGTCATGCTGACAAGGCAGGTTTGTTAAAATGGCTGCATGCATTTGATTCGAAGCCAAAGGTATTTGTGGTACATGGTGAGGACATGGTATGTGAGCATTTTAAGAGAATGATTCAGGATGAAGGATATGAAGCCATTGCACCATTTTCCGGAGCAGAGTTTGACCTTGCTACAGACGAATTAATCTTCCAGGGTGTTGCTGTCAAGAAGGTAAAAATCAGCCAGAAGGCATTCCGTGCACAGGCAATTTTTGACCGCCTTGTTGCAGCCGGTAACCGTCTTCTTACTGTCATTGCCCATAATAAAGGTGGAGCGAATAAGGATTTGGTAAGATTTACAGACCAGATTAACAGCCTTTGTGATAAATGGGACCGGTAAGATTAACATGTATTTAACAAAAATATATCGAACTTAGGATAGAAATAACAGGAATACCATGCTATGTTAAAGCGTATATATATAACATAGGATGGTATTTTTATGTTGCCATGCATATAAGGAAAAGGTTCGGTGGACCTTTTCTGAGTCAGATAAAAAACGAAAAGATTCTATAGAAGAAATACAAAAAGCGGTAAAATAGGAGGCATGCGTGTGAAACAACCGGAAGAAGAGAATAAAAAAGAAGAGAAAAGCCAGCAGGACGGTGGAGAGGAAAAGTCGGTACGGAATAAAAAACGAAATAGTTATACGAAAGGGGAAAAGAAAATCATATCCGATTTTAAAATGTCTCTGTCGGATAATGAGTACCAGTTAAAATGTCAGTGGGCGATTCAAACCATTGAAGCCAAGTTGTCCATGATTGATTTAGAACTCAGAGAACGCAAAGACAGGGTTGTAATCAGCCAGGTAACATACCGCATCAAGTCAGCGGAGAGTATATACCGAAAGCTTCAGCGCAAGGGTTTGAAAATAAATTTGAAAGAGGCCAAAAAGAAGTTAAATGATATAATAGGTATACGTGTTACCTGTCTGTTTCAGGATGATGTTTATGAGATTGTGAAATGTTTAAGCCTGCAGAGAGATATCCGGATTGTGAAAGAGAAGGATTATATTAAAGAGCCAAAGGAAACAGGATATCAAAGCCTGCATTTGATTGTGGAGGTTCCCATTTACATGACAAAAAAGGAGGAATGGGTAAAGGTGGAAATCCAGCTGAGGACAGTTGCCATGGATTTCTGGTCTGTATTGGATTATCAGCTGCTCTATAAAAAAGAAGTACAACAGGCAGAAGAGATAGCAAGTGAACTAAAGCATTATGCGGAGGTTATCGCAGATGTAGACCAGAATATGATGAAATTAAGAGACAGGATTCTGGCAATATAAGTCTATAAATATGCCACAGCTTTAAGAAATAGCCTGATATTAACAGAAACGCTGTTTTGAAGCTGTGGCAGTGTAATGATATGCTATTTTTTCGGAGATAAATGGTCAACCGGTAAATATACAGGCAGCCCGTTCTGGTAAAGAATCTCTGGTTCTCCGGTAATCAGCGGAGCCATGTATTGCATAAGCTCCGGGGTTACGTCATTGCCGGCGGCATTAATCCATTCTCTTGGGATGGACTTTGCCTCGTTGGCAATATTTTTGATGTCTGCTGTTTCAATCACAGTCTTGTATGGAGTGTCAGAAGTCCGTTTTAAGGTCAGCATACATTTTGACATTCCTTTCATGGCATATTCAACAGCATGACAGCCCAGTGAAAAGGCTTCCTCTATATCGGTGAGAGAGGAAATATGTGCTGCACAGCGTTGTAGTACGTTTAACTCGATGGAACGCACTTTAACATTGACGGCTTCTTTGATGAAATATTCCAGACATTTTCCGGCACCGCTTAACTGGGCATGTCCAAACTGGTCACTGGTAGGCTTTGTGGCACTAAAATAATTGCCGTCCTTGTCACGAATTCCCTCAGAGACAGCCACAATGACATTATTGCGTTCCGTAAGCTGTTCTTTTACGTCTGAGATAAACTGGTCTTTGTCGAATGGAACTTCGGGAAAGTAAATCAGGTGGGGTGCGGTGTTGTAGGAATTTCTCGCAAGAGCCGACGCGGCAGTCAGCCAGCCGGCATCCCGGCCCATAATCTCCACAATAGTCACGCTTTTTACACTGTAAATGTAGGTGTCATGGGCTACCTCTAAAATAGAAGCGGCCACATATTTTGCAGCGGAGCCGTATCCGGGAGTGTGGTCGGTGACACATAAGTCGTTGTCCACTGTTTTGGGAATTCCGATAATGCGGATGTCGCTTCCAATCTGTTCGCCATAGTGGCTGAGTTTTAATACCGTATCCATGGAATCATTTCCGCCAATGTAAAAAAAGGCACCAATGTTATATTTCTTAAACTGGTGAAAGATGAAAGCATAGGTGGCATCATCATCCTCATAATCCGGAAGCCTGTATCGGCAGGAGCCTAAATACATGGCAGGACTTATTTTCAGAGTATTAATAAAATCAGGAATCGCAGCTGCTTTTTCATTCAGGTTTAATAAACGGTTTTCTAAAATACCGAGAATGCCGTTGATGGAACCATAGACAATATCGTAAGCTTCACTTTGGATTGCAGCTTGGGCAACTCCAGCTAAAGATGCATTGATGGCAACGGTTGGACCGCCTGATTGGGCAACAATCACATTTTTCTTTGACATGGATGTTCTCCTTTTATTCGAATTAATTTCCGTATATTTATGATACGTTAAATAATATGAAAATTCAAGGAATATTTTCTTGTATTTTTATATTATTTATTGTATAATTTATTTAGATTTTAGGAAAGTTAATAAAGTAGAACTTCTGGGGTGCACGACAACTCTTGTAATTTTGAACCTACATTTATTTTTATGGGGAACCGATATTTATAAGCGGATGTCAGGCCGGCTCAGACTGGAAGACAGATTCTTATGTGAGGTAGCCCACCTAGCTTGGCTAGGACTCAAAATGCAGGAAACGGCATTTCCGGTTGTTCTACTTAAGAATAGAGAAGTACTGAAGATTCTAAGTCACATAGGATAATATTACAAAGGATTGATAGGGTACCAAAGATTTTACATAAGAACAAAAGAAGAACAAAGCAGCATTGGACGATGCAAGCTTCGGCTTTAGTCTGATTGCTGCTTTCTTTATGATTTATGTTTTAGGTTAAAGGAGACAGGAATGAAGGGACAGAAAACAGGCAGTAAGAAAAAGAAAAGAATAAGCGTTATCATTGTATTGCTGCTTCTTGTTATAATAGGAGTTGCAGGCGGAGTGGTAATAAAGACGGTTTTTTATGAAAAAGTTGGAGACGGTGTGATGTCCAATACAGAGGCAAACCGTTTAATCAGCTATTTAGGAATCAGCGATTATGAGTATACAGACCGTTTAGGCTCCTCCTTTACTGTGAAATCTGCCAGAAAGCTTTTGAGGGATGCAGAAGTTTCCTTTGACAAGGTAGATGTAGCTTTGGAGCATGTGCCAGGCTTTATTCCGTTGACAAGAAAGCAGTTTGAGAGCTTGTATGATTCCCTGGTGCAGGAGCTGGAATTAGACCGTTTAAGTAGTTTGAATCTTTACATATATGATATTGACAATGCCAACGACAAAGAGATTGACGGAGTGCTTTATGAGGTGGTAAGCACCAGTAACGGTGATTACTATATGGAAAAGGATTATGGACTGGATAGTGCATATGTCGGGAAGGTTGTAAAATTATATGTGTCAAATAATGAGATTATTCTCTGCCTGGGCGAGGCTTCAGAGGAAATTATTATCCAGAATGCGTATGCCTCTAAGGTGACGGAGGAGGATGGAAAGCAGGTACTTTTTGCCTATGTGGATGGAGGTGTACAGAAATTTCCAGTTGCTGGAAAGGCTGAATTAAGCGGGGACATGAAGGAATGCCTGTGTGATATTAAAATTACCAATAAAGGCGTTACCGGGATAACCGACCATTCAGGAGAACTGACGGAAACAAAGGTTACTGCCTATTCGGAGGGGAACGTCACGGTGGAGGGCTATGAGGAGCCATTATATCTTTCAAACGCATTTAATGTATATAAAATTAATGGAACCTTTAAAGCTTCAAAGTCTGCCGGAACTTTGATTGGTTATGATAAAGTTTCTCTGTACATAAAGGATAATCAGGTGGAAGCAGCTCTGATTACAGAAGATATTTATGCGAAGAATATCAGAGTGCTGATTAGTAACAGTGATTATACAAATTATTATCATGATGAGGTGACGGTGACTTCAGATACGGATTTTACCATATCCTATGGGGATGTGGTGAAGGAGTATAAGGCAAAGGATAAAATCCAGTTCCGGAACGGAAGTGAAGAGCTGGCTGGCGGAAGTGCTCAAATTGTATCCAAGGAGGAAGGGGGACGGATTACGATTTCCTCAATTAAACGACAGAGCGGGCATCCGGCTTACCGTGGAACTCTCGAGCTCACGAAGGATGATAAGGGTGTGCTGGTGGTAAATGAGCTTCCGGTGGAGGAATATTTATATGGGGTGATTCCCAGTGAAATGCCGGTATCCTATGAAACGGAAGCATTGAAAGCACAGGCAATCTGTGCCAGGGCATATGCGTACCGCCAGATGGAAAGCGACAATTATGCGAAATACGGAGCGCATTTGGATGATAGTATATCCAGTCAGGTATACAATAATGTGCAGGAGGATGAACGTGCGGTCTTTGCTGTAGATGATACATATGGGGTGGTTCCGTGTTACGATAATGAAGTGATTGAGGCATTTTTCTTCTCTACCTCCTGTGGCACGACAAGCAATAATAGTGTGGTATGGGGTGGTAATCCGGAGCCATATCTGCTGGACACAATGGAAACAGAGTTAAATGATATAGCCTCTCTTGACAATGAGGATAGTTTCCGTTCCTTTATAGATGGAAATCTGGGAACCGGATTTATTGAGGAGGAGGAACCATTTTTCCGGTGGAGTGTTACTTTTACAAAGGAACAGTTGACGGAGGCAATTAATGCGCATTTATATGACCGGATTAAGGCGATGCCGGAAAATCTTCTGGCGATGAATTCCAAAGGAGAATATGAAAAAAAGGATATTAGCAGTATCGGTGAGGTTGAAAATATTGAGATTACAAAAAGAGGTGCCAGCGGGATTATTGAAGAGATGGTAATTATAGGAACGGCTGAGACAATTCTCGTGAAGGGGCAGAGTAATGCCAGGGCATTACTCTGTCCGGAGCGGGTGGCAATTCGTAAGCAGGATGGTTCTACGGTGGAAGGCTGGCTCACATTGCCGAGTGCTTATTTTTATGTAGACTGTACAAATGGATTTACAATTTATGGTGGAGGTTTTGGTCATGGGGTGGGCTTAAGCCAGAACGGTGCCAATGATATGGCAAAGCTTGGTTATCTTGCCAGTGATATTATTGCACATTACTATACTGCAGTGGAGTTAAAGGATATGTATGAGTTGTTGGGAAAATAAATAGTCTGGCAGGAAGAGCAGGATAGATGGAATGGTTAAGATGAAAAATCAGGAAAACAGTAAGTTTGGAAAAATAAAATTATTTGCCAATTTTGTTTATAAGTTTGGGGAAAAAGTCAGTGACAGTTATACAGCAGCATGTGCAGCCCAGGCGGCATTTTTTATTTTGCTGTCGGTAGTTCCTATAATATCTTTAATTTTAGCAGTTACCACGTATCTGCCATTTACCCAGCAGGATGTGTTAGATGTTCTGATGAGGGTTATACCGGATGATTTTACCACTTATGTAAAGGATATTATTGAGGATTTGTATAGCAGAGCCGGAAAAACAGTTATTTCTGTGTCAGCAGTTGCGATTCTCTGGTCGGCATCAAAGGGGATTGCGGCATTGATGGATGGATTTAACAGCATGTATCAGATTCGCCAGGAAAACAATTTTATAAAGTCAAGGGCCATTGCTATTGTATATACGATTTTGCTGATTGTTATGTTTGCGGTTGTCATGTCTGCATATGTGACAGTCAGTCATTATTATAAGTTATATATTCATGATGCGTTTGAACTTGAATCAGGTCTTAAAAATATTTTTTTATTTATACGGTATGTAATGGGATGGCTGTTGTTTTATGGTTTTATTTTAATGATGTTTGTGATATTGCCTGGAGGTTTTGGGCTTCCAATGGGGAAAGAGGAAAAAGTGAATTTGGGGAAGCGGATTAAGTCCCAGATGCCGGGTGCAGCTTTTTCTTCCGTGGCATGGCTGGTTATCTCGAGAGTGGTGGTGTTATATATTGAATACTTTCCGAATTTTTCGTTTATGTATGGTTCCCTTGCAGGAATCGTAATCGCTATGCTGTGGCTGTATTTTTGTATGTATTCTTTGTTTATTGGTGCAGTGATTAATTATTTATTGTCAAAAGGATACTTGACACAGGTAAAAAAAATGTTACAATAAAGCATAGTTATAATAAAATGCTGTGATGGTGCAAAAGAGTGATGTTGTCTATCAGAGAGAGGAAATCATCGGCTGGAAGTTTCCTTTAGTTCCTATATTACTTGAATTTCACACCGGAGTTTCAAATCTGAAGTTTCAAATAGATTGTTTTCAAAATAATGGTAGGATTTGGCGGGTCATGAACGTTAACACATGATGAGAGCTGAGATATGGAGCAATAGCTTTAGGCGTATTTCAATATATCTTGGAATCAGGGTGGTACCGCGAGCAAGTTCGTCCCTTTTAGGGGCGAACTTTTTTGCGTGTAAGCATTGAGCCATGCGTTAGGGAATAAATATATGGCCATTGGGAGCTTGCTCACAAATAGCCATATATTTATTCCCTAACATGTGGCGAAAGCCACGACCGAGATGAAGCGGAGCGGAATCGAGGTGCATGGCGGAGAGGCGAAAGCCACGACCGATGCCTGAGAACTTGCTGAACGAAGAGAAGCTAGTTCAAAGGTATGCTGTGCAGATGAAGCGATGCCTGGACACTTGGCGAAACGGGGTTGAGCCTTAGTGGGAAGGTATGCAGAGCAAGCGGAATCGAGGTGCATGGCGGAGAGGCGAAAGCCGCGACAAAAAAGTAAATAATTAAAAAGGAGATATATGATGAAAGAAAAATTAGAGGCAATTAAAGCAGAGGCACTTGCGAAAATTGACAGTGCAAAAGACTTGGACAGCCTTAATGAGATTAAGGTTGCAGTTCTAGGTAAAAAAGGCGAGCTGACTGCTGTCTTAAAAGGAATGAAGGATGTTCCGGCGGAAGAAAGACCCATGGTAGGTCAGATGGTAAATGAGGCCAGAACAGCGATTGAAGAGAAGTTAGAGGAAGAAAAGACAAGGATAGCAAGGCTTCTCCGCACAGAAAAAATGAAACGGGAAACCATTGATGTTACTCTGCCGGGTAAGAAGAACATGCGTGGACACAGACATCCGAATCAGATAGCCTTGGAGGATTTGGAACGCGTATTTATCGGTATGGGTTATGAAGTGGTGGACGGACCTGAAGTAGAGTATGACCGTTACAATTTTGAATTGTTAAATATTCCGGCAAACCATCCAGCGAAGGATGAGCAGGATACCTTCTATATTACAAAGGATATTTTACTCAGAACCCAGACCTCACCAGTACAGGCGAGAGTTATGGAGCAGGGAAAGCTTCCAATCCGTATGATTTCACCGGGACGAGTATTCCGTGCCGATGAGGTGGATGCAACCCATTCCCCATCCTTCCATCAGCTGGAGGGGCTGGTTATTGATAAAAACATTACTATGGCAGATTTGAAGGGAACCTTAGAGCAGTTTGCAAAGGAGTTCTTTGGAGAGAAAACAAAGGTTAAATTCAGACCGCATCATTTTCCATTTACAGAGCCGTCAGCAGAGGTTGACATAACATGCTTTAAATGTGGTGGTAAAGGATGTCGTATGTGTAAAGGTAGTGGGTGGATTGAGATTCTTGGGTGCGGTATGGTTCATCCAAATGTATTAGATATGTGTGGTATTGATTCAAAGGAATACCAGGGCTTTGCATTTGGCATCGGATTAGAGCGTGTAACACTGCTTAAGTATGAGATTGATGATATGCGTCTTCTCTATGAAAATGACGTAAGATTCTTAAATCAATTTTAGCGAAGCCGAGCAATGCACATCAAGATTTTTGACAACCGTGTAAGCTTGCTTACAAACGGTTGTTGAAATATCTTGATGTATAGTGCGAAGCACGGAAAGCGAGGAACCGGAGGTTGTGAGCTTTGCATTGCGAAATGATTATAAAAATAGAAAGGAAATAAAAAATTATGAATACACCAATATCATGGTTAAAAGCGTATGTTCCGGATTTAGATGTGGACGTACAGGAATTTGTAGACAAAATGACATTGTCTGGTTCTCATGTAGAAGGTTATGAAAAAAAGGACAAGAATTTAGAGAATATTGTAGTAGGTAAAATCGAAAGTATTGAAAGACATCCGGATGCGGATAAGCTGGTCGTCTGTCAGGTAGACATCGGCACAGAGAAGATTCAGATTGTGACGGGTGCAAAGAACGTAAAAGAAGGTGACAGCATTCCGGTTGTATTAGACGGTGGCAAGGTAGCGGCTGCACACGGTGATGATACAGAATATCCAGATGGCATTAAGATTAAGAAGGGCAAGCTCCGTGGTGTAGAGAGTAATGGAATGATGTGCGGTATTGAGGAACTGGGTTCTTCTAGAGATTTTTATCCGGAAGCACCGGAGGATGGCGTGTATGTATTTCTTCCAGAGTCTGGCGTTAAGCCGGGGGATGATGCAGTAAAGGCATTGGGTTTAGACGATACAGTAGTAGAGTATGAGATTACTTCAAACCGTGTAGACTGCTTTTCTATGATTGGTATGGCAAGGGAGGCAGCGGCAACCTTCAATAAGCCGTTTTATCCACCAGTCGTAACAGTGAAAGCCAATGATAAGAATGTAAATGATTTTATCAAGGTTACGGTAGAGGATAATGACTTATGTACCCGCTATTGTGCAAGGGTGGTAGAAAACATCAAAATCGGCCCTTCTCCAAAGTGGATGCAGGACAGACTAAAGGCAATGGGAATCCGTTCTATCAATAACCTGGTAGATATCACAAATTATATTATGGAAGAATATGGACAGCCAATGCATGCCTATGATTTAGATACTATTGCAAAGCATGAGATTATCGTAAAACGTGCAGCAGACGGTGATACCTTTACCACATTGGATGGACAGGAGCGCAAGCTGGACTCAGGTGTGTTAATGATTTGCGATGGTGAAAAAGAAGTTGGTATTGCAGGAATCATGGGTGGTGAGAATTCCATGATTACAGAGGAGGTAAAGACGGTACTATTTGAGGCTGCCTGCTTTGACGGTACCAATATTCGTCTGGCTTCTAAGCGGATTGGCTTACAGACAGATGCCTCTTTCAAGTTTACAAAAGGACTTGACCCGAATACCACATTCGAGGCAATTAACAGAGCCTGCCAGCTGGTAGAGGAAATGGGCTGTGGCGAGGTTGTGGGCGGTATTGTGGATGTATATCCAAATCCTGTAACGGAAAAGGTTCTGCCATTTGAGCCGGAGCGTTATAATGCATTGCTTGGAACGGATATTTCCCGAGGGGATATGTTAGACTACTTTAAGAGACTCGACTTAGTATATAATGAGGCAGATAACACATTGACGATTCCTACTTTCCGTCAGGATTTAGGCTGTATGGCAGATTTGGCAGAGGAAGTGGCAAGATTTTATGGCTATGATAATATTCCGGTTTCCCTTCCAAAGGGTGAGGCGACGGTTGGTAAGAAGCCATTTAATCAGAGAGTGGATGATGTGGCAAGAGAAATTTGTGAGCGGAACGGATTTTCCGGTGGAATGACCTATTCCTTTGAAAGCCCGAAGGTATTTGATAAATTATTGTTGCCGGAGGATGCAAAGGAGCGTCAGGCGATTGTGATTTCCAATCCATTGGGAGAGGATTTCTCCATTATGAGAACGGTATCCTTAAATGGTATGCTGACCTCTCTTGCAACCAATTATAACAGAAGAAATAAGACCGCAAGACTTTATGAGCTTGGTAATATTTACCTTCCGAAAGCGTTACCTCTTACAGAGCTTCCAGAGGAGAAAATGCGGCTGACCTTGGGCATGTATGGGGAAGGAGACTTCTTCACCATGAAAGGCGTTGTGGAGGAAATCTTTGAAAAGCTTGGAATTCCAGGAATTGAATGCGAGCCGACAGGTGAAATTCCATATCTGCATCCGGGACGTCAGGCTTACCTTAAGAAAGGCAAGCTGGATATTGGAATCATCGGTCAGATTCATCCGGAAGTGGGAGATAATTATAATTTAAAGACCGAGGCATATGTGGCAGTACTGAATATGGAAGTACTTACAATGCTGGCAAGCTTTGACCGCAAATATGAGGGAATTGCCAAGTTCCCTGCAAGTACCAGAGATTTATCCATGGTAATGGATAAGAGTCTCTTTGTCGGACAGATTGAGCATGTCATTAAGAAAAATGCAGGAAAGATTTTGGAAAGCTGTGAGCTGTTCGACGTATATGAGGGCGAACAAGTAGGTGAGGGCAAAAAATCGGTAGCATTTTCATTAATTTTCCGTGCAAAGGACAGAAATCTGGAATCTGCTGAGGTTGATAAGGCAGTAGATAAGGTGCTTGATGCATTAAAACAGATGGGAATAGAGCTTAGAGCATAGCAAAATAGCATAAGGAAAAAAGACAATTCCCAGAATATTGAATTAATTCCCAAAGGGTAAATCCTTCTTTTGAGAAATCAGTTCATTATTCTGGGAATTATTTATTGCCTATATTAACTATTTAGTGTATTTTTTAATTGACAAAAAACAACCTAAATGATAAAATAAATAAATCATAATAATATTTAAAAAGAATTGGATAAGGAGGAATATTCTATGATTAGAAGAAAAAAGGCACTTATAATAGTATTGGGAATAATGCTGATAATGAATTTGTCAATTATAGCGTTTGCAACAAGTGTATCGATTGTTCCGGTGTCATATTCGAATATTGGAACGACCTATACATTTGGAACTTCTTTCATTCCTGATGCCAATGGTGCAACCGTTTACGTTAGGACAAGACCAACAACAACAACATCGGCAAAGTTAAGAATCCGTAGAGATGGGTCAACACTGGCAGAAGGAACATTTCCATATCAGACACAGGCACAATATATATCTGCGGCAATGACAAAGGGAAAAACACATACCGTTCAGGTTCGTGCAGTTTCTGGTAAGGTTTCTGGCCAGATTAGTGGTTACTATTCATATTAAGTAGGAACAAATTTATTAACAGATAATTTAATGTTTTTGAGGTTGGCACCTGCAGTGACAAGAAACTGCAGGTGTTTTAAGTAAGGGGATATATTATGTATAAACTTTCACATCGATTTTTTTGGTATTATAAAAAACAATGTCTGCTGGTGTGCTTTGCGGTTGTGATAAGTGTAATGATTTTAACGAATGCTTTGCTGCTAATGCGAAGTTCACTGGCAACGGAATATGAAATGGGACTAAATGAAGCAGGTAATTATAATTTTGTGTTTTCGCATATGTCTTTAACAATGTGTAAAAATCTTCAGGCCAGTCACTATTTCTCATCTATAGGTGTACTTTGGGATGAAGGGAGTATTGTAGTAGGTGATGAGACATATCAGTTAGTTAGTACAGATGACGAGGGGATTCAATTATATCATCAAAACTGTCGAGAAGGGCATTATCCTCAAAACGAAACAGAAATTGCGGCATCTTCCAATGTACTTCGTGCGTTGGGTGTTCCTGTAAAATTGGGAAGCAGGATAACTGCAAATGTTATGATAGATGGGAAAATGGAAGAGAAGGAATGGGTCGTATGTGGAATTTTAGATTCCATAAACAGGTGGTGGGATTCAGAAGAGGACACAGATTTTATATATCCGGAAATTTTTGTTGGACAGAGCCTGGCAAAGAGTATATGCTGTGTGGTTGCTTTAGAAAAGCAGGATGTGGATATAGATAAGCTGTATGAGTATTTAAATCAGAAAGACTATATTTATTATGATTCATGGGGAAGAACGGGAACGGATCAATCTTTTATTACCAATGCAGTGGAAACATCACAGAGTGAGGTACAGGAGATGATGCAGTCCGTACCAAGAGCCTTTGAGTCGGCAATTTTAATCCCCGCATTTTCATTGGTTATCTCTGTATTTGCCATTTTGTTTATCTATTTTTCCTTAAAAAATGTGATAAGAGAACGGATGAAATCCTTTCATATGTATTCGCTTTTGGGATTTTCCCAAAAACAGATTTTTATCATGTTGTTGATTGAATTGGCAATTTTGCTGTCAGTATCTGCTCTGATTGGACTTGCAGGTGGAATCGTTTTTTATAAAATTATTTATTGGATACAGACATTAGTAGATGGGACGAAACCCCTTTCCGGGATGGCGGTAAACGAAATTGTAGAAGCAGTCTCCATTAATCCTTACCGATATTCTCTTGTTTTGACAGGACAAATTGCTTTAATTGCTGTCGTGTTTGTATTAGTTTCTACGAAAGCGCCTTCTCCACTAGATGCGGTGCAGACAATTTCTTCTAACTCGCTGACAAAAAAAAGACGGATTAGCAAAAATATAAATCAGTATATTTCACATGCGATACAGTTTAGCATTTTTCAACGAAGTGCGGTGATGGTGGTAGTTATTTGTACCTATGCAATTCTTTTTTTTGGTTCTTTATATTTGTATGGTGATTATAAGAGTAGTGTAGAAGCTTGCAATGCAGAGCTGGAAATGCTTGGATTGAAAGATATGGAATATTTGTCAAGTAAAAATTTCTCAAAGGGAAATTATGAGGTGGCCTGTTTAAATCGTCGAAACAGGGGAATAACACCAGATGAATATGTGGCTTTGATGGAAAGTCCGGAGGTGAAAGAGGTACAAGGCTGTATCGAGATAAAGAGTATAAAGCTGCTGGAGGAAAAGGAAGAAAAAAAGCAGTTATTAAATCAGGAATCTTTAATGTGGAATTCAGAGGAAACATTGTCCGGATTTGAAGAATTGATTGAGAAGACACAAAAAGAGCATGGGTATTCCATGGAAGAGTATGGCAATTTATTTAATATTCCAATATCGGCAGTATCCCCTCAATGTATTTCGGAGAAATTTTCACAAGATTATATTATAGATGGTGCTATTGATTTGGAGCAGATTAATGAGGGTAAGGAAATTATTTTATTTTTACCGTGTAAAGATGCAGAAACCATATATCAGGTAGGGGAAAAAGTTCATTTTACGGATTTGACCATTGAATCTAAAGATATAGAAGATTATAATTTTTCAACAGGTAATATTTTACCGGGAATGATTCCGGATTTTACATATCAGTATGAAAGTGATGTGACCGGTGAGATTTTAACACAAGAAGCTTATGCAATCGGAGAACGGATTGATTTTGAAGCTACTATAGGTGCTATTGCTTATGTAAATGATGATTGGAATGAATTTTATTATACGAACGGATTATTAACAGATGAATCTCCGTTTTGCTTCTTGACGACAACGGATGCTCTTCCGAAATATGGGGTTGTAGACCGTAATTATACAAAAGTTGGCGTAAAGCTCAGAGAGAATGCAGATTACCATACATTTGAAGAGTTATGGTATTCCATCAATGACAAGGATTCTGATATGTTATTATTGTCAGCCGGTGATATAAAGGATGATATTACAGCACAGAAATCGAAGTTTATTTTTATCATTTTTTTGTTTCTCTTAATGCTGGCAGTGCTTAGTTTTATGATTCTTTCCTGTTTTATCCGGTTGCAGTTAAATGAATATGCCTCAAATATCATGATTTTGCAAATATTAGGCTGCAATTCAGGGAAAATCATTTTGGTATGGCTGCGCATGATTGTAAAAAATGTTTTGCTTGCAGGTTTGGTGGGCTGGTTTCCTTTGTTTTTGTATGAAGTGCGAATATTTCTATTTTACAGAGCGGCAGGAAATGCCTTGTCAGTATCGGATTTGTTTCATAATAGAATGGGTATATTGCAGTATACACCAGAACTTATGAAACAGGGGGTGCAAGGAGGCATGAATAACTTATTACAGTATCCTTATGGCTTGTTTTATCTGGGAACATTTATGATTTGCATGCTGCTGTTTTCCAGTATTGTAATTTGTTCGGTAAGATTCACTATACCAAGGATGGATGAAAAAATAATGAGTGATTAGGCATATAAGATATGGAGGCTGATAAAATGATAGAAACAAAGAATATTACAAAAATTTATGGCTCGGGAGAGGTGGAAATAACTGCTTTAAATCAGGTTTCCATAACGATTAAGCAGGGAGAGATTGTTGCTGTAACAGGAAAAAGCGGCAGTGGAAAGTCAACTTTGCTTCATATGCTGGGTGGGATTGATTTTCCGACATCTGGTACGGTCATATTTGATGGAAAGGATATTGGAAAATTTAACAGCAGGGAGAGGGAACAATATCGGAATACTAAGGTAGGGTATGTATTTCAGGATTTTAAACTGATTCCTGAATTGTATGTAAAAGAAAATATTATGCTGCCCGCTATGATTTGTGATGGGAAGTTAGATATGGAATATTATCAGGAACTGATACAATCACTCGAATTGGAGGAGACGGAGAGTAAATATCCCGAACATTTAAGTGGAGGACAGCAACAAAGAGTCGCAATTGCGAGAGCGTTGATTAATCGTCCACCATTGATTCTTTGTGATGAACCCACTGGTAATCTGGATCAAAAAACAGGTGAAAATGTAATTAAGCTTTTGACAGAAATACGTGAAAAATATAATACAACAATAGTGATTGTCACGCATGATGAAAAGATAGCAAATCAATGTGACTGTATTATACGGATTTCTGATGGCTCCGTAGTATAAAATAGAATCTGTGTTGTGTAGCAGGGAATTGATTTTATGATGAAAGACTTGTATAATGTTCGTACAAGTCTTTTGTACTGTAAACAATATTCGCTGGAATATTCTTGCGTACAAGTGATAGGAGATGCGAAAATGAAACATAGGAAAGGCAAACTATACATGTTAACAAATATATTTTTGATAATGGGGCTTTTATGCCTTATTTATTTTGCGATGTATGTAGTTTTTGTAGACCTGACAAATATATTTACCTATTTTTGGCTGGCTGCAGGTTTGGGTTTGCTTGCGTTAAGACAGATCATGTTATATATTATGGCAAATCATATAAGAGTGCCTGCAGCAGTAAAATGGATATTGGGAATTGGATTTTTGCTGGTTTTTCTGGTGCTGGCAGTAACAGAAGGTGTTATTATCGGTTATGGAACTGCAAAACCGTCAGAGGGGGCAGATTATGTATTGGTATTGGGGGCTCAGGTAAAGGGGACAAATCCTACCTATGCTTTGGTAAAGCGTTTGAATGTGGCGTATGAGTATTTGGCAGATAATCCGGATACCCTGGTTATTCTGTCCGGTGGGAAAGGCCCCGGAGAGGATGTTACGGAAGCCTATGCTATGAAGGAATATTTAAAGAAAAAAGGAATAGAACAAAGCCGGATGTTGTTGGAAGAACAATCCACAAACACATATGAAAATATAGAGTATAGTAAAAAGCTTATGGAAAGCCCTGAGGATTCCGTTGTATTGGTTACGAATCATTTTCATGTGTACCGCGGTGTGGGTGTGGCAAAGAAGCAGGGGCTTACGAATGTGGAGGGCTTAGGTGCACCGACAAAATGGTATACCGTGCCAAACCTGTATTTGAGGGAGGCCTTTGCCGTGATAAAATATATCTTATGTGGGCAGATATAAAGTACAGTTTATGATAATAAGGAATAGAGGAAATGACTATGAAATTAACAGATTTTTATTATGAATTACCGGAAGAATTAATTGCACAGGACCCGTTGGAGAAAAGAAGTGATTCCCGATTGATGGTTGTGGGAAGAGCGGATGGCAGCATTGCCCACAGGCATTTTTATGACATATTAGATTATGTAAACCAGGGAGACTGCCTTGTGATTAATGATACCAAAGTAATTCCCGCAAGGCTGATGGGGGTAAAGGAGGATACCGGTGCTTCTATCGAGGTTCTTTTATTAAAGCGCAGGGAAGAAAAGGTGTGGGAGACCTTGGTGAAACCTGGAAAGAAAGCAAAAATTGGTGCCAGAATCCGCTTTGGGGATGGATTGTTAGTAGGAGAAGTCATTGATATTGTAGAGGAGGGAAACCGTTTAATCCGGTTTGAATATAAGGGTATTTGGGAAGAGCTTTTAGACAAGCTCGGTCAAATGCCGCTTCCTCCGTATATTACCCATCAGTTAAAGGACCGTGACCGCTATCAGACGGTATATGCAAAGCATGAGGGTTCGGCAGCGGCACCTACAGCGGGACTGCATTTTACCAATGAATTATTGGAGCAGTTAAAGGAAAAAGGGGTGGAGATTGCCCATGTAACCTTGCATGTAGGACTTGGCACCTTCCGTCCCGTTAAGGTGGATAATATATTAGAACATCATATGCATTCTGAGTTTTATGTTGTGGAGGAGGCGGAAGCAGCTAAGATTAATGCGGCAAAGGCGAGAGGAAATCAGATTATCTCCGTCGGAACTACCAGCACCAGAACCCTGGAGTCTGTGGCAGATGACAATGGAGTTGTGAAAGCCGGAAGTGGATGGACGGATATTTTCATTTATCCGGGCTATCAGTTTAAGGTAGTGGATTCACTGATTACGAATTTCCACCTGCCGGAGTCTACGTTACTTATGCTGGTATCAGCATTTTCATCAAGAGAGCAGATGTTACATGCCTATGAGGTAGCAGTACAGGAGAAATACCGGTTCTTTTCTTTTGGGGATGCGATGCTAATAATTTGACTATTTGAAGGATTTATCTGTAAGGGAAAGTGTATTGCAAAAGATTTTTGCATATGCTATAATGCCAATAGGCAAAGAGAAATAAGTAGTCCATTGCAGTTCGGCTACAACGAAAAGCCTCCGATTTGCGCTCGGAGGCTTTTCTATTCCCCGTTTTGGAGTGGCAGGGCTTAGAGCCACAGGCTAGTTACCGACTATTTGTCGCCGTCTAACCATTTGATGATGTAATGGCAAATTACACCAGCAGCAACAGCGACAATAAGAGATAACACGAATTCCAGTATTTTTGATTGATAAAAAGGAAGAATAAGCTAAACAATTAATTATTATAACTGTTTGGGCGAAGGAGAAGATGGATATGCGTTATAAATATTGCCCTGAATGTGGAAGCAAGCTGGCAGGTAAAAATGCTGGTGATGACGGTACAACCCCATACTGCACGAAATGTGATAGATTTTGGTTTGATTCATTTGGTAACAGCGTTATTGTTATGGTGGTCAATGAACAAAATGAAATTGCTTTGCTTTCACAGGAATATATTTCAAAGGATTTTAAAACTTTTGTATCCGGTTATATTACTCCAGGAGAGAATGCAGAGGAAACGGCGATGCGTGAGGTTGCAGAGGAGATAGGAATTCATCTTGATAGATTAGATTATGCGGGAACCTTCTGGTTTTCGGAAAAGGAATTGTTGATGCATGGATTTATTGGATACGCAGCAAAGTGTGATTTTACACTATCCGAAGAGGTTGATGCTGCTGAATGGGTACCACATAAAGAAATAGTTGATAAAATTTTTCCCGAGAAGCCAGGTAATGCAATGCACGCTTTATATAGGCAATTTCTTAATCATTTATAGTAATTCAATTGAAAATCAAGCCATGCAACCATCAGTTGACAAATTTCAAGGTAGACTTGGTGGAAGAAAAAGGGGGTGCAGCTGTAAGATGGACAAAAAATCAAAGGAGAGAATGAATATGAAATTAGCAGAAAAAATATTCAATGAAAGAAAACGGTTAGGTTTGTCCCAGGAGCAGTTTGCAGAGAAAATGGAGGTGAGCCGGCAGGCGGTATCGAAGTGGGAATCCGGTCAGTCTATGCCGGATTTAGATAAGCTTGTATGGATGAGCCAGATATTTGGGGTGTCTACCGATTATCTGCTGAAGGACGAAGGTATAGATGTTTCCATGGAAACGGAAACAGGATTTATGGAGACGGATGTAAAGCTGGCGGAGATGGACAGCCTGGAGAAAACAGCACGATTTGAGCAAGACAGTCCAACGCCGCAGAGCGGAAAAACAGCCAGACTGCTGAACAAGGAAGAACTGGAGAATTACCGGGCTATCAGCTTTAAAGCCAGTAGCAGGATTGCACTGGAAGTATTCTTGTGCATTTTTGGCTTAGTTCTTTGCGTAGGCGTAAATATGTATTTTGAACCAAAGGGAATCGACACAGACCTGCCGGTGGCGCTTTTATTGCTCTGTGTTGCCATTGCAGTGGGATTATTTGTCTCCTCTGGACTGCAAATGGAAAAATATACATTTTTAAAGACGATTCCGTTTGATTTACCGGAAACGGAAGAAAAACAATTAGCAGCAGAATACGAAGAATATCACAAGAAATTTTCTAAAAATATTACGATAGGTGTTGTATTGTGTATTTTTTCTGTGATTGCATATCTGTTGTGCAGCTCGGTTGGGCAGATTTATGATAATGTAATATGGGATGAGTATATTGCACCGATGGTATTGTTTACGGTAATTGCTATAGCAGTCTATATTTTTGTCGCCAGTGGAGTGAAAAAGGATTATTATGATATTTTACTACAGCAAAATGCTTATGCCGGGCATCTCAAAAAAGAGAGGAACGAAAAAAATGATATTATGGGAGTTGTGGCAGGTGCATACTGGTGCATTGTAACAGCAGCATTTTTGGCATATAGTCTTATTACCCGGGATTGGGGAAGAAGCTGGATTGTGTGGCCGGTGGCAGGCTGTTTGTTTGGGGCAATTTCCGTGTTGCTTACATTATGTAAACAAGGTTTAAAAAGCGAATTAAAATAATCCAAAATTCCTTTAATAAAATAGAGCTTTTTAATGACAAACCGATAGTTTTTTGATAAAATATATTCATATATTATTTGATTTGGTATTTTTTGTCAGATTGGAGGTTTTGCCATGGCATTTTCAAAGGAAGTGATTGATGTATTTCAATCAATGAGTGATGTGCTTGTTATGTTTTGGGATGTGCATCAGGGATGGAATGTCGTAAATGGTAATTGTCTACTGCTTTCTGGAAAGGGGAAGATTACCAATGCGTTAGAGGATTTGCAGCAGTATGTGCAGAAAGAGGACAGGGCAGCCTATAATGTATTTTTACGCAAAATGGTTGCAGGTATGAAGGGGAGCAGTGAATTTGCACCGGTAAATGAGGAACGGATTAATGTCTCGGTGCGTATGCGTGCGCAGGGAGATATCTATACATATCATAAGGTGGAATGCTATCTTATGAAGGATGAGTCCGATGCGATTGTCAAGATGAATGTAGTTGTATGTGCATTGGACGCAGAGGAGATATACCGTCTTCAATTAGCCCAGAATGTTACGAATGACCGGACGCCGGCAATGTTTATCAGGGTTGCCAATGAGGTTATTAAAAAGAATCCCGAAGGAAAATATGCATTGATACAGTTTGATGTTGCAAAATTTAAGGCGATAAATGAAATGTATGGCGAGGTATTCGGAGATGAAATGCTCAATTATTTCATCGAATCCTTAAAGATACTGTGTAATAAGGATCAGCTTTTTGTGCGTCTGACTGCTGATGTATTTATGATTTTGGTTTCTTATGAGACCAGACAGGATATTCTTGATTTTATAGAGGTAATTAACACCAATCTGCTGGGATATAACGAAGTTGCTTACCGGCTGGTATTTGGTGTCGGGTTTGTGGAGGATGTGAATGGGAGGCTTCGGAAGTATGGTGACCGGGCAGCACTTGCAAGACAGAGTATCAAGGGGAATGCCCTTACCCATGTGGCATTTTACGAAGAGGGGATGGAAAATACAATCCTTACCGGTAAGTATGTGGAAGACCACATGGAGCAGGCACTTATAAATCATGAATTTGTTATGTACCTTCAGCCAAAGTACAATATTCAAAGCAACAGGATAGTAGGAGCAGAGGCTTTGGTACGTTGGATACAGTCGGATAAGGGAATTGTCTCACCGGAAGATTTTATCCCTCTGTTTGAAAAGAATGGATTTGTCACGAAAATGGATGCCTATATCTGGGAAGAGGCATGTAAGACAATCCGGAGCTGGATAGAAGAGGGAATAGAACCTCTGCCGATTTCTGTAAATGTATCAAGAGTGCATTTAAGTGATAATCATTTTATTGATGTGTTAAATTACCTGGTGGATAAGTATCAGATTCCTAAGGAGTATTTAGAAGTTGAAATTACAGAAACTGCGGAAAACAGTGGGCTGTCAGAGGGAATTCATTTGTTAAAGGACAATGGATATACGCTTCTGATGGATGATTTTGGCTCGGGATATTCTTCCTTGAATACATTAAAAGATACACAGTTTGATGTCATTAAGATTGACCGTGGATTTTTACAGGATTTTATCGAGTCGGAGCGGGGACAGAAGATTGTGGAACATACAATACAGATGACGAAATCTGTTGGTCTGGATATAGTGGCAGAGGGTGTGGAGACAAAGGAACAGGCTATGTTTTTATTGGACTGCGGTTGTGATACGGTTCAGGGGTTCTATTATGCAAGACCTATGCCAGTGGAGAAGTTTAATAAGCTGATAACAGAATAGAGAATAAGCAAAGAGTTTCGCTTGCGAAACTCTTTGTTTTTATAGATGTCTGGACAGTTTTTCCAGGTCAGTATAGAAGTCTGGATAAGAAATACTTACACAATCTGCTCCGAGAATTTCTGTGTTTCCGTCAGCAAGACCGCCGGCAATGGCGAAACTCATAGCAATGCGGTGATCCAGTTTGGAATCAATGGTGGCACCGTGAAGCGGTCTGCCCCCATGAATAATCATGCCATCTTCCGTTCCTTCAATATCCACTCCCATGGCTGACAGGTTGTTTACCATTACATCAATGCGGTTGGATTCCTTTACTTTTAGCTCTTGTGCATCCTTAATAACGGTAGTACCGTTTGCAAAGGAAGCCATAATGGCTATGACCGGAATTTCATCAATCAGCCTTGGTATGATATCACCTTCAATGGTACAGCCTTTTAGGGAGCTGGAGGAAACCGTGATATCTGCAACCGGTTCCCCGATATGGTTTCTTATATTGGAGAGAGAAAGCCTTGCCCCCATATTCCGGCAGACCTCCAGAATACCGTCTCTGGTTGGATTGATTCCCACATTTTTGATTGTAATTTCCGAGTTTGGAGTGATTAATCCTGCTGCAATAAAATAGGTAGCGGAAGAAATGTCGCCAGGTACTGCAATTTTCTGTGCAGTTAGTTCGGTGGCGGGGATTACAGTGACGGTGGTTTCCTCGTTTTTCACATTTACTCCAAAGGATTCAAACATTAATTCGGTATGGTTTCTGGATGGTGCAGGTTCTGTCACGCTGGTTGTACCCTCGGCATACAAGCCTGCAAGCAGAACGGCAGATTTTACCTGGGCAGAAGCCACTGGAGAGGTGTAGTGGATGCCGTGGAGGCTGCCGCCTTTTATTCGGAAAGGCGCACATTTGTCTGCTGCCAGGCTTTCAAATTCAGCTCCCATAAGGCTTAACGGTGTTATAATTCTGTCCATTGGACGTTTCCGAATGGAAGCGTCACCGTCTATAGTGGAAAAGAAGGGCTGTGCTGCCAGAATACCGGACATCAGACGGGTGGTAGTTCCGCTGTTTCCCACATCCAGTATATCCTTTGGTGCAGTCAGACCGTGTAAACCCTTTCCGTGGATTCGTACCGTGTCGTCTGCGGGATTATTTTCAATTTCAATCCCCATCTTCTGAAAACAGGAAATGGAGGACAGACAATCTGCCCCTTGAAGAAAACCGCTTACTTCGGTAGTGCCCTTTGCCAGAGAACCCAGCATGATACTTCTATGGGATATAGATTTATCGCCTGGGACGGTGACTTCTCCCTGTAAGCTGTTTAAATGTGTAACTGTCATAAATTATACTCCTTATCTCTTATATACCTGATAATTTTTGTTTTTTAGTAATTCTGCAGCACGGACCGCTCCGTCGTTATCATAAAAGGATAGGCGGAGCACGCCCTCATTATCTTCCCGGTTATGCGTGATTCCAATATTTTTCAGGTTAATATCTGCCTCGCCAATACAAGCTACAGTCTTTGCCAGTGCATTTGGTTCGTCCGGAATATCTACATACACATCATAATTCATACGGATTACACCGGTGGCATGCTCCGGAACAGAATTGCGGTAATTTTTTGCAGAATCAAAGAAGGAATAAATTCCTCTTGCATTTTCTTTCTGGATGTCTGCAATGATTTTCTCCAATTCCTCTATAAAGGTGCGAAGACCTGCAATGACGTTATCCGGATTGCTCAGTAAGATATGTTCCCACACAACCGGATTGGAGGAAGCAATTCTGGTGATGTCCTTAAATCCTCCCGCAGCCAGCTGCTTCAGCATGCCGTTGTCATCTTCCTTAGATGCTACAAGATTAACCAGTGAGGATGCAATGACATGTGGAATATGGCTGATATAGGCGGCAATTTCATCATGGCGCTCCGGACTATAAATAATTGGGATGGCGCCTAAATCCTCTATAAAAGTACGGAAGTCGTCTACTTTTTTTTGCTCAACACAAGCAGATGGTGTGATGAAATAGTAAGCATTTTCAATGAGCCGGTCATAGGAAGCATCATAGCCGCTGCGCTCCGAGCCCACCATGGGATGTCCCCCGATGAAATAATCGTCTAAATGGTTTTCATGAATGGCACTGTAAATGTCACTTTTTACACTTCCCACATCGGTTAAGATACAGGTATCCTTTATAATTCTTTTTAAAATAGGCAGATATGCAATGTTATAGTGAACCGGGGCGCACAGGAAAATATAATCACAATCCCCCATGGCTTCGATTGCAGTTACAGTTTTGGTCAGGGTTCGTTCCTTTAAGGCAAGGGACAGGGCGGTCTGGTCCACATCAAATCCTAAAATTTCAGAATCCGGAAAGATGCGGCGAATCGATTTTGCAATGGAGCCGCCAATGAGTCCTAATCCAATAAAACCAATGCTAAAATTTGTTTTTTTGTTCATTTGTTTTCTCCAATAATATTATGTAAACTTGATAACAGATAAATTATAGAAAATCCTTTTTTATTTTATTATGATATGGGAAATGTGTCAACACTTTAAATTACTAAAGTGAAGTCCCTCGATTTCTTCTTCTGTCAACCGGCGGTACTCGCCTGAAGCTAAATCCTCCGGAAGAGTCAGGCAGCCAAAACCGGTACGCTTTAAATAGATAACATGTTTGCCAACTGCCCGGAACATTCGTTTTACCTGATGGAATTTGCCCTCCTGAATGGTCACATTTATATAGGAAATGTTTTTGTCTGGCTCTGTCTCTAAAACAGAAAGTCTGGCAGGCATGGCGATGTTCAAATCAGCATCCCCAATGCTGACGCCTTGTTTAAAAATAGCAATATCATTGTCATCTACAATTCCTTCTACGATTGCATAATAGGTCTTGTTCACATGGGATTTAGGGGACAGCAGTCTGTGGGATAAGGCACCGTCATTGGTGATAAGAAGAAGGCCCTCTGTATCCTTATCCAGTCTGCCCACTGGAAACAGATCTTTGCGGGAGCTTTCGATAAGGGAAAGTACCGTTGGGGCTGTATTGTCTTTTGTTGCGCTGACATATCCGGCAGGCTTATTTAAGAGATAGTATTCGTAGGTGGAGGAGGAAATGGTTCTGTTTTGAAATTGTACGGTATCCGTTTCCTGGTTTATCTTAACATCAGACCGATTGACTGTAATACCATTTACTTTTACCAGTCCTTTTTTTATGTAAGCTTTTACTTCGGAGCGTGTCCCCAGTCCTGCGTCTGCAAGATATTTATCGAGTCGAAATACTGGCATATAATATCCTCCTATAATAAAAATATGAACAAATTGTAAATTTTTTTAATTCTGAAGCAGTTATACGATTGCTTTATCCTTTACTTATTTTGTAAAAATATGTGCTAATTGTATAAATATATGTTTAAAATTAGGATAATTACACAAAATGTAATAGTATCTTAACATATTCATGGCGAAAATGATATCTAAAATGGGAAAAAACTTCGTATCAAAACGCATAATGTAGACTTGACATTTATTTTGTTAAATGTTATATTACAACATGTAACAAGTTTGTAACAATTTGGATATGATTATGTAGCTTATGAATGGAGATATCAACAGTGAGAGGTTAGGGCAACAATTAAGCTGACGGTTGATGGAGGAAATTAAACATGAGACATAACAGAAGAGTTGTGATGGCAGAGCGTTATAAGCTTTATATGAGAAAACACATTTTCAATGGCAGATATTTTGTCCGCAATTTGCAGATATTTGTCTGTGTGATTGTCATAACAGCTTTGGTAATTGGTGGTGTGACATTAGGTCATTCTGGTTCAGATGATGTAGTCGAGGCGAATGCAACAGTTAGCATGAAGGATGCATTGTTTGGAAATAGTGGAGAGGAAAAATCGGCTGCAAAGGCAGACACTTCAGAATCAGAAAAGGATACAGAAAAGGTTACAGAGGAAAATGTGACTACAGAAGCTGCTAAGACAGAAACAGTTGTGACAGAGAAAATGACTCCTGCAGTTCCTGAGACTCCGGTGCCTGAGGAGCAGGGTGAATTTGCAAATAAGTGTATTGCGAATGTAGAGGAGACCCTGAATATTAGAAAAGAGCCAAGCACAGAGGCTGAGTTTGTGGGTTCCATGAATCCTGGAGCGATTGCTATTGTGGAAGGCACAGAGGGCGACTGGACAAAGATTAAGTCTGGAGATGTAGAAGGTTATGTTTTGTCACAATATATTTTAACAGGTGACAGTGCAGAGGAATTTGCAGCGGATTATGTTACATTGCGTGGTACTGTACTGGAGGACGGAGTAAATATTCGTGCAGAAAAATCTACCAGTGCAGAAATTTTGGTGGTTTTAGATAAGGATGATACTATTACCGTTTTGGAAAATCCGGTGAATGAAGCCGGAGATACCGAAAAGGTGGAGAAGAATGATACAAAGGAACAGGCGGCTTCTACCACGGAAGAGGTTAAGAAGGCTGAGAGTACTGTGGAGGAAACAACTGCTGACACAGCTTCTGAGACAGAGGATAATACAGGTGTGGCAGAAGTGACAAAGGAAAAGGCTACAGAGGTGACAACAGAGCGTTCTGCTGATTCTGGTTCAAAGGAAAAGGCAGCAACCGTAAAAAAACAGTCATCTAAAGAAATTAACTGGGTGCCGGTTATGTTAGAAGATGGTCAGACCGGTTATATAGCTGCAGATTTTGTAGAGGTAGATGAATTATATGAAATTGCGGTTTCCGCAGAGGAGTTAGAGCGTCAGGCAGCTGAGGAAGCTGCAAGAAAAGCAGCAGAGGAGGAGGCAGCCAGACAGGCGGCAGAGCAGGCAGCAGCAAGCCAGTCTTCCGGAAATAGCGGCAGTAACAGTGGTGGTTCATCCGAATCCAATGACGATAGCGATTCCTATAGTGGTGCCACAACAACACCTGTTACCACAACAGAGTCTGGAGAATGTATCGGGACTTTTACGATTACAGCATATTGCGGTTGTAAAAAGTGCAGTGGTGGCAGTGGAAAGACTGCAAGCGGAACAACTCCGACAGAAGGAAGAACCATTGCGGCAGATACCAGTATTTTACCATTTGGTACACAGGTAGTGATTGACGGTGTTGTATATACCGTAGAAGACCGGGGAAGTGGAGTAACCGGTAATCATATTGATATCTTTTTTGCAACACATAAAAAGGCTATGGCATTTGGAAAAAAGACTATGAAGGTGTACAAATATTAATTTAAAAAGATGCTGACGGGACATTTCAGTTGATTCTGGAATGTCCTTTTTTACTGTATAAAAGTGTGGTATAATATGAACGCATAAGCACGAATGCAACTTTCGATAGAATAATCCCTTTGACTGCTTGCAGGGAAAGGGATTGTTTTATCGAAAGTTATGTGAGTGTAACGAACAGCGAAAAACCGAAGGTTTTGAGGTGGCATTCGTGCAGAGCAGGAGTTTGGTGAGAGAATAATCGATTATAACGGAGAAGAGAGTATGCAGGGAACAATTTTACTGGTGGAGGATGATTTTGCCCTTGCCATGGGAACAGAATATGCGTTACAGGCAGAAGGGTATGAGGTGGTACATGCGGGCAGTCTGGAAAAGGCCAGAGAGCTGTTGGCAGGCGAAATAGATTTGATTTTATTAGATGTAATGCTTCCCGACGGAAATGGATTTGATTTCTGCAGGGAAATCCGGAATCGGAATAAACAGGTTCCCATTCTCTTTTTGACAGCAGTGGGAGAAGAGGTAAATATTGTACAGGGATTGGAATTAGGGGCAGATGATTATGTGACAAAGCCGTACCGTGTGAAGGAGCTTTTATCCAGAATTGCCGCCAATATCAGAAGAGCTCGTTATTCTGGGGAACAGGCAGCATCCGATGTATTTTATTTTGGCTCCCATGCGTTTTTTATAAAGGAGTTCCGTCTGTTTTATCAAAATCAGCCGGTGGAATGCACGCCCAGTGAGCTGCGGTTGTTGAAGGAGCTGGTGCAAAATGAGGGAATCGTTTTAACCAGAAGCCAGCTGATGGAACGTTTATATGACACAGAGGAAAGTTTTATCGACGATAATACGTTATCAGTTTACATGAAACGGTTACGGAACAGGCTTTCAGAGGATGCCGGTTTTATTGAGACGGTTCGTGGAATAGGATATCGGTTTAAAAAGCGGGGAATATAAGGTATGCGAAGCAATTATGAACGGAACAGATATAAAAAGAAATTTATTATGATTTCCATTCTTTTGTTGCTGTTATGTCTCGGATGGATTTGGTTAATTTGGGGAGAATTTACGTGGAAAACATGCGGTCTGTTGCTCCTTCTTCTCTTCTTTGAGGTTATTGTGTATTATATGTCATATCATCATCTGGATATGGTTTATTCGGAAATCGAGAATATTTCAGAGATTATGACAGACGTGATGGAGGAGGACGGGGAGCCTCCGGCAGAGGAATATAAAGAAGGGGCAGTAGGAATTTTATATACTAATTTTTATAAAATGGTAGGAGCGTTAAAGGAAAGTAAGAAGCGGGAGCAGGATGAAAAAATATTTCTAAGGGATATTATTTCTGACATTTCCCACCAGTTAAAAACACCACTGGCGTCCCTGACAGTGTTTATAGACCTGTTGCTAGAGGATAAGGTAGAGGAAAAAGATAAGCAGAAGCAGATTTTAGAGGAGGCGGGAAACCAGTTAAACCGTATGGAATGGATGGTTTTATCCATGCTGAAGCTCGCCCGGATTGAGGCGGGAGCCATCCAGTTTGAAAAGACAGAGAAATTGTTAAAACCGTTGTTGATGCAGGCAGGAGATGGAATTTCCTTTTTGGTAAAGGAGAGAAGCCAGAAGCTGACTGTAAATTGTGGCGAGGAGATTTCACTTTCCTGCGATGGAGACTGGCTAGTGGAAGCGGTTATTAACCTGTTAAAAAATGCATCGGATTATTCCGGCAATGATAAATCCATCTGGGTAGAGGTGGAACAGACAAAGGTGTATACCAGAATCTATATAAAGGACGAGGGACCGGGAATTCCGGAAAAGGAGATACCGAATATTTTTAATCGGTTTTACCGGGTGAATCAGGAAGTGAATCCAAACAGTGTGGGAATCGGGCTTTCTCTTACTAAATCTATTATTGAGGGGATGGGAGGAAGCATCCGTGTGAAGAGTGAGGAAGGGAAGTATACGTGGTTTGTGGTGACTTTTGTAAAGTGAAATTAAGCACTGATACCCTCTAAGATGAGTTATTCCGTCTGTTTCGAAACTCCCGTGGGGTAAGGTGGTAGTATTTAACAAATTGTTCTGTCATATAGCTGGAAGAATTAAAACCGCACTTGCTGCTGATATTTTGTATAGAACTGTCTGTTGTTGTCAGAAGTTCCATTGCTTTATCTAATCGGTAGCGGATTAGGTATTCATTCGGCGTGTGTCCGGTGTATTTCTTGAATATGTTGTTGCAACTGGACTTGCTCATATTGCCGGAAGCAGCAATGGATTCAAGCAGGATTTTGTCTTTGTAATTATCTTTGATGAATCCAATCATGTTCTTCAGGCATTCTATACGTTGATAATAGTTTTCTGATAATTCTGTGATGTTTACTTCCGCACTGATTAAAATATAATGCCATATCTGAAAAAAGCATCTGGTGATTTCAAATTGATTTCCGGCGGACTTGTTCAATTCCCTTGTAAGGTCTGCAATCTTTTTCGCGGTTTCCTCGTCTTTCCGAAACAGTATATATTGTATGTCTGGATTAGTAATAATGGGGAGAATATATTCTGATTCAACCTCGGGGGAAGAAATCAGCAGTCTGGGGTGTATTACTGTTATAATATATGTGCAGTAGATGTTGTCTACATCGGTTGAGAAATGTAATTGACGCGAATTGATGAAAATCGTGTCTCCTGCGTTAACCTCAACAATGGAACCATTGATGTTATATGCCATTTTTCCCGTCAACACGGTCATCATTTCCACATCTTCGTGCCAATGAACTTTTCTAATCCAGGGTGAAGATCTATCCATATGTCCTTCGAAGGAGTATGATGGGAATGAAGGATCATCGTAATTTACGATTTCTGATCTATCGTCCCGTTGCCTTATCATAGCCCGCCATTGTTCACGTTTTTCAAGATAGCGTCTGTTTTTCATGTGGTCTTTTCTACCTCGATTCTCATAATAAATAAGATATTGTTATAAATTTTAACATAATGTTTATGGTATTGCAAAGAAATTTCTTATATACTGATAAACATTAAATAATGTATCAGAAGGGAAGGTAAACTATGAAAAGAAAAGCGATTGTATTTATCATGATGATTTTTCTTCTGTTTGTTTCTGCGTGTGGTAAGGCAGGTGCTGGCAGTGGTAGTCAATCAACTGACAGCAGCACACTGTCGGCTGCTTTATCCAATTCACAGCTTGAGAATAAAATGACGGAACTAGAGCGGTCAAGAGTGGAGAAACATGGTCTTACCTTGCTCGATGATCCGGAAGCTGTAGAAGTAAGTGATTTAATTTTGGATCCAGGTAATCATACGGTCAGCGTAGAATATTATCAGCCGATGGATGAGGGTTCCCTTACAACCGAACTTGTTCTGGTAGACGGAAAGCTTGAGATGTATTCAATTCCGGGAGAGGATTACAACGGTGGTGAGTATTCATTTATGTATAGCGGAATTAATGATGAGGGCGAGTATGTTGAACAGGAACTGACGTTTGCAACTTTCGAGGAATATCTTGATTGGATCAGAGAGGATAGCATGAAAAACTACGGTTATTCTGAAGGCAAAGCAGAGCTTTCTGCGCAGCGTGTTAGAATTGCATATGAAGCTATAAAAAGCGGAAACTATGAGGTACTTCCGAAAGGGACTATCGATTTCTCCGATCAATCCTTATATGATACGGGAGAAGATGAATACGCAGATTACAGAAATACCTGGGAATATGACCGTGATGCAGTTGAAAGGATAAAGGATTCCATTGACGAGATTAACATTTACGATGAAGAACTGGATGTGGAATTTCTGGTTCATGTGACTTTGCCGCCTGATTACGATAAAGATAAGACATACCCTGTGTTCTTTCTTACGGACGGCGTATGGCGGTTTGGCAATCACAGCGAGCTGCGTAAGGTCATGGAGGAAAGAGAAGCAGCCGATGTGATACTTGTGAGTCTTGGCTATAATTACTATATGAACGGAACAGACGAAACAAATCGTTACCTACATCTTGTTCAGGCACGCTCTTCGCTGCTGGATTTTATAACAGATAATCTGATGCCATATCTTGGTGAAAATTATAAGATAGACTATGCAAATTCTACCCTGTACGGTCATTCTGACGGAGGAGTATTTACACACCATGCGTTGTTTAACTCGGATCAGTATGAAAATCAACCCTTCGGGTATTACATAATTGGCAGTCCGGCCTTCTGGTGTCTGTACGATAAAGAGATTGAATTAGATCCAGAGGGCTGTGAAACGGATTATGGATATTTTGACAGGAACGAGAGGCTTGATAAGCACGTGTTCCTTTGTGGCGGTGCATTGGAAGATCCGGATTATCAGGATAGTTATAATGGTCACGCAACAACATTGGAAGGACTGGAAAACTTGAAGGAGAGGCTGGAATCTCACGGTTCGGATGTCACATACAAGCTATATGATTCCCATCATTATCAATTCATCCCCGAAATGCTTATTGAATACTTGAAGGAAACCTATCCAAAACGCTAATCGGGGAAGTTGTTATTATTGCGGAAAACGCTTTGCTATGATGCTGTGAAAAAGATTTGTGCAAATGAATTATTTGTTCGGTAGAGCATACGACTTTTAATCACAGGGTTTTGGGTTCAAATCCCAAAGGCACATTAACGGTCATTTATATCCTGTATAATTCATGATAACTTACAAATACTATCCTTGAGGTGAATGACATGGATAAGAAAACGCAGGAACAAATACAAGAGCAAAAGAGTCTGGATAAATTCAATAGTATAACTCAAAAGGTTACACCTGAGAATCAGAACCAAACACACAATTCCAGAAAAGAGGGAATACAGCCGATTAATCAAAAAAGATAGAGTTGCCGTTTTGGTGGCTCTATCTTTTTTGATTGTGCGCCTGGCGGCACACGTTTCTTAAGGGTTAAAGTCCCAAATCCGCCCGGTGGTGGGAAGGATATAGCCGAAGGCAAGGGTGTCCATCGCAAGGTGGAATCTGAAGGAATCCGGATGTGAGGAACATACTAACTCACGGGCAAATCTCTAGTCTGACGAACAGAAATCTCATACGAGGTTATGCATGGGGGTAAGGTTGCAATCCAAGTCGAAGCCCAATAACCACACGGAATCATGCATGATAAATGAGGCAGATGGATGGAGAGGAAGAAACATGTGGTACCCAGGGAGGTCTGTGCGATACGCTCTGAAAGGAGTAACCACTACCCAAGGTAGTACTGAATGCACAGAAGTCAGCGGAGGTCATAGTAGCCGGGAGGTGAAGAGCCCAATCAGTAGGAGTCTTGAGTATGACCGGTAAAGGAGGAATGACCATCTATGGCAGAAAACATTGAAAACAATGGCTGTTTGCAAAGAGATAGTGCGGAACACGAAGGGTATGCGAAAACGTTTAGTTCATTTAATCGGATATGGAAAGAAAGAGACAGTGCACAGCCGAGACTTTTGGAAAGCAGTACAAGATTTCTTGAAGGGAAGCTGAAGCTTACAGTCAACAGAGGGAAAAGCCGAACTGTCAGCGCGTTTGCAATCTGAAATTTTAAGTTTCTTGGCTTTGCATTGGGAAGGAACGGAAGCGGCATTTATGTCCGGGTTCATCCAAAACCATGGAAGAAGTTCAAGTCACGACTGAAAGAACTATCTTCCCGCAGTTCTGTACAGTCGGTCAAGCCGAGCCTTGAAAGAATCAAGGTGTATGCAAGAGGATGGCTCAACTACTACGGAATAGCAAGCATGAAAAATAACATCGATGACATCAATGGATGGATCTATCACAGAATACGTATGTGCATATGGAAACAGTGGAAACTGCCAAGGACACACAAGAGAAATCTTATAAAACTTGACATACCAGAGCATTATGCGGCAACGATAGCAAACAGTCGCAGAAAGTATTGGTACATCAGTAACAACAAAGCTGTGACTTGGGCGCTAACCAAAGAAAGACTGATAAACAGCGTCTTTTATGATTTAGCCACAATCTATCAGTCAGTGCACGTCAACTATTGAAAGCGCCGGATACGTGAACCGTATGTCCGGTGCTGTGAGAGGATGGCGGCTAGTCACCGTCTCCTACTTAATTTAAATAAAAATATAGTAAATTTTTTAGGAGGTATATCACAGGGATAGCATATATCTGGAGATTAGGAAAGTATTAAATTCATCGCTGATTAATGGTAATAATAGCAGATTGAAATTCGATTAAAAAAATTTTGGTAAAAAATAAATAGTATGATTAATAATGAATTAAAACAAATAAAATGATTAGATTTTTGAATATTTTATAAAAATATTTTTGATAGATAATGTATTGCAATCATACTACATTTTTTTGTATAATTAAGAAAGAAAATCAATAGTTATTAAAAATGATTTGATGTATGTAAAAAGTGAAAGAGGGGATATATATGGAAATTATCATTTGTAATGATGATATACGGTTTCTTCATAAAGTGGCTCAGTGTTGTGAATCTGTTTGTGGGGATGACGATGGCATTACAGTGTATAGTGATTCAAGGCAGCTTCGAGAATACTTGTTTACTGAACACCCACAGATGGATTTGTTGATTTTAGATATTGAGATGCCAGAGTTAGACGGGCTGGAATTGAAAAGGCAGATTACAAGCATTTATATGAATACAAATATATTATTTTTGACAAATCACAGGGAAATGATGGAGGATTGGTTTGGGAGAAATGTAATAGGATTTCTCTTAAAGGAGCATTTTGAAGAGCGGCTTCCCGGGTATATTTATGAAATTAAAGAGGATTTACATAAGGAAGACAGAATAGAGGTTTGTATAAACGGAGAAATGAAGTATTTTTTCAAGAGCAGGATTGTGAAGATTAAATCCCAGCATATATATTCTGTTATGACCATTGAGCAGTTTTATAACAGGAATAAACATACGTTTGAGACAAAGGAAGAGTTATATCGCATAAGTCTTGGAAAATGGATGGATATTCTTGAGGACGACACTTTTTATAGGGTAGGACGTACTTTTATTGTGAATTTTAAGTATATCAGGAAGATTACAGATAATATTGTCTTAAAAACAGGAGAAGAGCTTACAATTCCAGTGAGGAAGCGGGCAGAGGTTAAGAATGCATATAATGAATATTGTTTGGGGAAGGCAGGGATTTTATATTAGGACTCTGGTTTTGTGGTTTAGAAGAAGGGGATAAATGAAAAGAAAGAGAGGTAAAATCAACATTCGGAACATTTTCCTGACATTCAGAACATTTGTGTTGAAAGTTTATCTTATTAGGTATATAGTATGAATATCGTACGAGAGAATGAAACAGGATTGGGAAAGGATAAAAATGAGATTACAAATTAAAAGAAGGCTAATGTTGGCAGGGATGGTGTTATTTATGGGGATGGCGGCAATTAGTTCCCAGGCTGCATCCTGTGCGAATTTTTCAACGGGAAATGATTTAGTTAAGGCACATGGAAATGGTAACATTAATTCGGCAGTATTTACATATGGAGGATTCCGCACCGGTTCATATAGCAATAAATATGCAGTGGCGAGAATGTTTGTGGACAGGGCATGGTATGATAAAAGTTATGAAAATGGCAGAAAATTAGCACATACTTCGTTTAGTAAGCAGCGTAATGCAGCAAAAAAAGATGAAGAGGGAATAAGGTTAATACTTAGAACCTATGATTCCAATGGTACAACGCAAAAATCTATAGCTATGCGTGTAATAAGATGCAGATAATATTTAATAAGGTGGCATATTATAGTGACTATAATATGCCACTATTTTAGCGGAAGGGCGGAAGAACATGAATGTAAAAATGCTGTATAAATATGCGGCTAACAGGACGCTGCACAGGTTGATTCGGTATATGGTGACGCTTATTCTCTGTATGGTAATGTTTCTACTTTTGTTGGTTTCCCTATTTGCATGGAGATATATCAGGCGGGAGCGGACTGCCTGTGACCAGTGCTTAAATGGAGGGATTAAACAGGCAGGAATGATTTCTTTTGAAGATGGGTGGTCAGAAAATGCAATTTTGGACAATATACTGAATATGGATGAAATCATAGGTGTTACCAGCGGTAGTATCTATCAGCCGACAACGGATATGATAGAAGAATTGGGGGCACAGCAGGAGCAATTAGACCCGGAGTATGTTAAACAACAAAACGGTGTACCATGGTTTCATATGAGCTGGTCCGGGGTGGATGTATGCCATTTCAACTTAAGCGATGGTAAACGGCCGGAAGAGTGGGATTTGGCAGAAGATGAGAGCCTGCTTTATCTGGGGGCGAATTTTAAAGATATTCCGGTCGGTACAAAATATGACTGTGAATTTGAACAAACCACTTATGTTGTAGGGGGAATCCTGGAGAAAGGGACATGCTGGATTTGTGATGATGTATATATCTTTGAATCCATAAGGGATACCCGGTATGTAGAGAATCTGGACAATATGGTCGTTTATATAGCTCCTTACCTTGTAAGTGGGCGGTGTACATACACGGTAAAAAACGGATACAGTCTTGAGGAAACAGAGCAGAAATTACTGCAGCTGGCAGAAAAACATAATGCAAAAATTAAGCTTGCCAGACTGGAGGATGTGATAGATGAAAATGAATATCAATATTCGTATATATTAAATGCGATAAGAACAATGACATTCATTATTATGTTAACCTCTCTGGTTATTTTGGAACGTACACAGTTTTCAGAAATGATTAGTGATACGGAATATTTTGGGATTTTTTATGCAAATGGAGCGACAACGAGAGATTTGGTGTCCATTTTAGTGGGAGAAAATCTGCTTAAGGTTGCAGCCGCCTATTTGCTGGCAGGGGTTGGAGGATATTTTGTACTGCGAAGCACCTGGCAGCTCTTTCAACCGGGAATAGAGAATTGGCGGAATGTAAGAGCAATTTATTTTGGGCAGGCGATGTTTCCGGCATTTCTGATTGGTCTGGTGATTGTTATTTTGGCAACCTTGAGGCCGGTTTTATGGATGAAGAAAAAGAGTCCGGTAGAGTTAATGCAGGAATATAAGGTATAACGAGAAATGATGAGACAAAGGGAGCATTTATGGATACACGATAAGCTTGCAGGTTCTGTGATGATGATTGCATTTTGCTTTACTTTTTTTATTATTGTTAATGTACTCAGAATACAAAATGCACAAAGTGCGGCAAAAGAGCAGGCAGAGAAGGAGCATTATACGAACAGTCATATATTCCAGTATCAGACATCGGATATGGAAATAATAAATTCAAGGATACAGGTGGATAAATTGAAAATCACACAGGGAAATGTGATTCTTGTTTTTAAAACGGTGGTTGGAACCGGATATTCGATTGCACCAATCCACATGGTGGTGAGTAATAATGAACCTCTTGTGGAAGAATTACAGGAGGGGAGATTTCCGACAAAAAATGAGATTTCGCATGGGCGTAAATGTGTGGTTGTGGGAGAAGGATTATTGCGTCTGGCGGAACAGAAAGGAAATAGCAGGGAAATTATGATTAACGGTATTCCATATGTAATAACAGGGGTATTAAAGGATGTTACCGGAGATGGAAATGATAACCGTGTGCTTGTCTTTTATAATTGCTTTTCTGAAAAGTCAATGGAGGATTTGAATGGTGAGTACTGGTTTGATATTGAATATGGAAGTAATATTGGTGAAATTGGGCAGATTGAAGAATTGCAGGCATGGCTGTATCAATTTGCATCACCAGAACATTTTGTTACAGTTGAGCAGGAGGATATGGACAAATTGAATGATGCCAGAACAATGGAACAAATGATGGACAGATATAAAATATTTGTTCTGTATGGCTTGTTTATACTTTGCATGGGCGGTTGTTCGGTTGTATCTTCGGTTTGGATAAAACGCAGAAAAAAAGAAATGATAATCCGCAAGGCTTTTGGAAGTAGTTTTTGGAAGGTATCGGGCATTATATTCAAGGATTTGGCTGTTATCATGGCAGGAGCCGTTTTAATTGATATTGTAATATTCTCATTGCAAAGTGTGATTACGGGGGAAGCCATAATGAGACAGGAGTATTTCTATAATAATTTATTGTACTTGATTGTGGTGGGAGTGGTGGTGATTTTGGTTACATTAATACAACCACTTCATATGGTTCTTAAAATTAACCCGGCAGATGGAACGAGAAATTTTTGATTTTGAGGATGTTTGCAGGATTAGTATTTGACAGGAAATATAAGCGGAGGACGGAAAATGATTACATTAAAACATATAACAAAAACTTATGGGAAAGGAGAAGGCGCTGCCCATGCTTTACGGGATGTGTCACTTGAAATACAGGAGGGGGAGATGGTTTCGGTTATGGGGGCATCCGGCTCGGGGAAATCGACACTTCTCAATATGCTGGGTTGTATGGATGAATTTGATTCCGGAGAATATCTTTATCGGGATATTGAAGTGCATAATCTGGAGAAAAGCAAATTGCATCAGTTTCGAAAAAAACATATTGCTTTTGTATTTCAACAATTTGCATTGATGAATCAGTATACGGTATATGAGAATGTGGAATTACCGCTTTGCATTCAGAATGTGCCTAAAAAAGAGAGAAGAAAAAGGGTGTATGAGGCTTTAGAGCAGATGGGAATCCGGGAGCTTGCAAAAAAAATGCCGGCTAAGATATCGGGAGGACAACAGCAGCGCTGTGCAATTGCAAGAGCGCTGGCATCAGGAAATGAACTGATTCTGGCTGATGAGCCCACAGGAGCATTGGATGTGGACAATGGGAATGAGATTATGAATATCTTGGAGCGGCTTAACAAACAGGGAAAGACCGTTGTGGTCATTACACATGACCCGAAAATTGCAGCACGCACACAGAGAATTCTCTATATGGAAGATGGAAGGATTGTGGAACATGAAGAGCAAAATGCGGTGTTGTAAATACATAGCAGAGATTCTTATGTTGGGATTTATGCTTGCCGGATGTGGCAAAGAGGAGGCTGAGCTGGAACCGTTTCATATAGAAGAGATATGCAGTCTGAGTCAATTACAGGAAGAGAGCGTAATCAATCAGGGGGAAGTACTGGCATGGGCAGGACGAAATGATGACGTTTGCATTGTATTAGCATCATATGAAGAAGAGGGTGTGGAATGGTTATTTTATCAGGTGGAGGAGGAAGGTGTGTCACAGACATTTTCCATGGAGGTAAATGAGGATGATGAAGTAAAAGCATTTGATGTCGATTCAAAAGGAAATTATTATCTTTTGGAGAATGAATATGGAGAGGCGGAGCGGACTACCTCTCTGGTCAGAATTGACAGTGCAAAGAGGGAGACAAAAGAAGTTTCGCTGGATGACAGGATTAATGAGTACGATACGGTTCAAAATCTTCAGCTGGATAAAGAGGATAATATTTACCTGTTTTTTGAATCAGGAAAAATTTCGGTATTTTCTGCGGACATGGAATGGCAATATGATATAACGGAACATGAAGAAGAGTATATTTTAGATGTGGCAAGATGTACAGACGGAACTGTAATTTTTGTGTCTGCAAGATATGAGGGAGATAAAGAGGTTTTAAAAATTTATCAGATTGACAGGAATACAAAAAATACTGTGGAAATAATGCTGCTGGAGGAAGAGCAATATGTATCAGATATATTGATAAATGGAACAGAACAGTATGACTATTATGTACGGGGACAACGTGAAATCAGTGGCGGTCAGATGGGGGAAAAACAGCTGGCACCAATCCTTTGTTGGGAGAAAACCAATCTCGTTCCAGATGAAATCGGTAAAATCTATGCAGTGTCCGCTGATAAATGGTTTGCTTTAGAGCAGACGGATAGTCCATCATTGGTCTACATGGTGAAAGGGAAGGAAGAAGAGAAAACGGACAGACAGATTCTGCGGCTGGCATGTCTGGAAGCGGACAGTGATTTGCAGAGGGAAGTTGCAGACTTTAATAAGACAAATAAGGATTATAAGGTTGAGATTATTTCCTACAGTGAGAGAGAGAATCCCGAGCAAGGGCTCATGATGGACTTGTCGGTTGGCTCAGACATTGACATTGTATTGATTCCACCGGAAGAAGCAGACCGGCTGATTGCCAAGAATTTGTTTGTCGATTTATATCCTTTTTTGGATGCGGACCCGGGCTTGAAGAGAGACGATTTTTTTGAAAATCTGTTGCAGGCATATGAGCAGGATGGGAAATTGTATCAGACTGTTTCATGGCTGCATCTGCAATGTCTGGTGACGAAGAAATCCAGCCTGGAGAATGAAAACGGATGGAATCTCGATGCGTTTGAAACATTGCTTGAAGCCTATCCGAAGGCAGCAGTCTATACAGATGCGTCAAGCACATCTATTCTGAAACAATTTTTAAGGACGATGGCTGTTGATTTGGTGGATTGGGAACAGAAAAGCTGTTCATTTGATTCCGATGCGTTTGAGAGGATGATGGAATTGGCAAACCGATATGGGATGGAAGACGGAAGTGTGGAAGCGGAAGATGAGATACAGGCCTTGCGGGATAATCGATTATTGTTCTCCCAAACAATATTGACACCGACTGAAGTAGTGTTATATGATGATGCGTTATCTGGTGATTATATTGTGGTGGCATCTCCTTTTCAGGGAGGTATGGGTGCAAATGTGTATTCCAGCGCTCCTCAGTTTGGAATTGTTGCAGAAAGTGGAAATCAGGATGCAGCATGGCAGTTTGTTAGGCATTTTTTCACAAAACAATATCAGGACTTTTCAAAAGATATATTACTTATGGGTACGGACCGTGTTGGAATACCGGTGAGGAAGGATTGTTTTGATGCTTTGTTAAAGAGGTATACTGCAACAGAGGCCTATGAAGTGGACGGGGAGTGGTTTGAGCCATATATAGCCGCTATCGGCAATGAACGTTACGATTTTGAGATGGAACAGCCCTTGACTGCCGAGCAGGAAACAATTTTCAGGGAAATTGTGGCGAATGCTGAGAAAAGGGAAGGAATTGACAGCCGGATTGAAGAGATTGTATTAGAGGAGGCACAGAGTTATTTTTTAGGAGAGAAAGAATTGGAGGAAGTAATAGGGATTATACAAAAAAGAGTTACAACATATTTAAATGAATAGAAAAAAATATAATAGGTTTTTTAGGAGATATATTACAGGAATATCAGTAATCTATAGCATGTCAGTTTATTTAAAACGTAAAAATTGTATGTGATATATTAAAAGAGAATAGAGATAGATGAAGGAAAAAACCCAACACTTTATGGAAGCAAGATAGGTGGTATCCCCAGGTGTAGGTGTTTTTTTATTAACAGTGAAAGGCTTGCGGAAATGGATTTCAGTGATGTATTATATTATTGGGATTGCTGCTAGTTAGTGGTTGTTCAAGTGTCCGGTAAATGAAATGATGGGAGGAAAAGATTGTGGGTAACCATATAGAGGAATATTTAAAACAATTTAAAACAGAACAATTAGAGTTGATTGTTCGGATAAGCTTCTGTTTTGAACGAGGATATTCCGGTGGATTTCCTATGATTGAAAATTGTTACCAGGCACGGGCCCGCTTTGACATGGCACTCAATGTTAAAACCGGAGAATTGCTTGATACCAAAGCTATAGCGTACAATTGGCTGGAGTGGTTAGCGCCTAAAAAGTTATTTGGTTTTAAATACAGATATAAATTTCAGCAGGGAAAGCAGTATCATATTTTGGTGAGAGAAAAGATTTCAGAGAAAGATGACAAATATAGAGCATATTATGTAGATGAAGTATTGGAAAAAGATATAAAAGAACAGTTGCTGGCTCCAATCTATGATTTTGAATCTGAATTTGAGGAACAGACTACAGATATGATTATATTGATAAAGAATAAAGTAAATGGATGGGCAACAATAGCAGATTACAGAATGCCGAAATGTACCTTTATTGCCAGCATAGATTTGAAAACCAATACATTAAGCCCAAGCTGGGGGACGATTACCTGGATAGAAAAAGATACACGTTTAAAGCTTAAATATAATTTCAAAGAAATGCAGGTCTATCATATTAAAGCGAGAAAAAATAAAAATATCAGTAATTCTTATATGGTGTGTGAAGTATTGAAAAAAGTAAACGATGACCGTTTGGAAAGAATAAAGGAAGGGTACGAGCAACCGATTATAATAAACAATCCGTTAAGCAAATTTGAGTTAGACAGAAAGAATAATTGGTTTAAAGGGGAACTTGATTATTTAGGGGAATCGTGTAATGTTTATTTGAATGTTGACGAGGGAGAGATAATGGCGGATATTCAATTAAATAAACTAAGTGGAATATATCAGCAGCTTGAAAAATGGGATGCTGATGTGAAAGAATATGTTGCAAATGAATTACTGGATTTGGCAAATGATTGGCTTGACGATGCCAGTGAAATTACAAAGGAAGAATTTATTCAAAGAATAGGGAATCCGGATATCACAATAGAATCAGACGGAGCGATTCATTTGCTGTTTGATAGTGATGGGATATTTACCGACCACAGCATAGAGATTGATATTGATAAAAATGGATGTTTTAGCGGTGCAGATATTGTAGGATAATGGTTGTATAATTATATGGAGGTAGAAAACATGTACAGGGTAACAGTGACAACGCATGTTGCAAATGATAGAGATGAGCTGCGCTTAGTGGCGCCCCTTTTGATATGGCTGGTTTTATTTGTCATCATCCTGGCTATAATGTGTAGAACAGAATATTACTTGCTTTTCCCTCTAATGTGCCTTGAGTTTTTGAGTATCATTCCCATTAGTATCTGGATGATAAAAAAATCCCGAAAGCTTCGTCCGAAATCCTATGTGAAGATGGATGTGATACTTACAGTCAGGGACGGAATGCTTTACAAGGAAGATATGAAACTTAATGTATCATACAGTGAATGGTATAATGAAGTGTATCTTGATAATATGCATGATGCGGGGAAATATAACCATAATTTTATTACTTTTACCGCAACAATTATTGGAGATGATGTCGGGGGTTTTTGGCGTTTTGCCGGGAGCATGCTGTTCCCATTGAAGTTATGGATTATCTTCCTGAACAATAGGTTTGAAATGACTTTATCCTTTCTTACAAAATCGTAAGAAAAATCTTCTCTAAAGTCACTTGAAAGTAATATTTATACTATATACTAAGCATAGTCAGAAAGGGCTATGCTTTTTTGTTGCCATACATTAAGAAGCTTTTTTATATTAATTTCTTATGCTATATGGCAGCCCTGGCAAATTCAAAGGAAATGAGGGATGGGCAGAATGACAGATTACAGAATGCTTGCAGTATACTATTTAAAGCACAATAAGAAGCGAAGCATAAATACCATAATAGGTGTGGTAATTGCTGTTTTGGTGCTGTTTGTATTACTGAATACGATGCTGGACTATTTTTTGAACCAGCGGGCTGCGGTGAGAAAAGAGGCGGATTATGACCTGGTACTCTATACGGAGACACAGAGCCAGATTGATGCGGTTATCAGCAGGGAGGATGTAAAAAGTGCCTATGTGGGAGAGGGGTATAATTATGAAACAGAAACCTTATGTAAGAATGCGCTATATGTGAATCTTGATAATCCGTATAAGATGAGTGAGACATTACAGTCACTTGAGCAGGAGTACAATATTGCAGGTAGACTAAATTCTGAGCTTGCAATGTACTATTTTAATGATGGCGAAGATAATTTGATATTTATTGTAGTTATGTTTGTCATATTGATTGCATATATATTTGCGATATTCGGAGTTGGGATTATCAGGAATTCCATCCAGCTGTGCCTGCTTGAACAGCTTAAGGATTATGGAATCCTCCGTTGTATTGGTGCGACAAAGGGGCAGCTGCGGACAGCTATCTATATTATGGGTGCCATTTTAGAAATTATCGGTGTGGCTGTCGGTGTAGTTCTGGGTTATCCGGTTTCGGCAGCTGTGGGACTGGTTATTCATAATCCGGCAAGCTTTCACATTCTTCCGGCAACTATCATTCTAGTTGTATTTTTAGGAGATTTATATTTTGTAATGCAGGAAAACTGCAGATTTATAAACCGTATGACTCCAATTAGTGCAGTGCGTGGAGAGTTCCGCATTAAGAAGGAACGGATTAAAGCAAGAGGAAAGGGCATTATGGGAAGATTTTTTGGCGTTGAGGGCGAATATGCCCATAAGAGCCTGATGCGGAATCCGGGAAGATTTTTTAAGAGCGTGTTTGCCATTGGTATCGGCGTGGCAGCAGTTATTGTGATGATGAGTTATACAGGCATAATAAACAAGATGCTGAAGGATGCTATAAAGCATGATGGAAAATACCAGTTGTATTATTATAATGTCATATCACCTGGGATGGAATCCGATGCCGAAGCAGTGATGGCATCACTCCCTCCAATGGAGGCTCTGGAGAAAATTGCTGCGGAGAGAAATATCACAGAGGCAAAGAGGATTTATATCTCTGAATTATCTGCGGTGAGCCCGGAGGCAGTGGTTGGACGATTTACAGAGGAATATTACAAGGAAACTGCAATGGGAAATGTAGGGAAGCAATTATATGACAACTTTAAGGATGAAGAGGAGAAAAAGCATGAATCCCTTGCAACAGCTATAAATTTAATGGGATATGATGAAGAGGATTATCAGGATTTAGAAGACCGGCTTATAGATGGAACATTGGATATCAGTGAAAATGGTTTGGTTTTAGTTGGAGCCTCGGAGGCAGTGGTGCACGTGGAGGAGGACACACTGATAGAAGCTTACACATATGGTCATTATACGGTTACGGATTATAAAGTGGGGGAAACCATTGATATTGTCGACCCGCAAAAATTCATGACGCTGGTGAAGGAACGGGAGACGGCGGCTTTGAAGGAGGAGAAAGAGGGAAAGGACCCATATGCAAAGTATAATGGATATTCGATTCTGGAATTTACCCGGAAGGAGCTGATAGAGGCAGGGGAATATAAGTCTTATACGATTGAAGGAATCGTGGATATTGAAAGTGAGGGTTATGGCTACGGGTTTCTGAAAGCCATTGTCCCTTTAGAAAATTATTTTGCAATTACAGGTATGGGAGAGAATGAAATTTCCGGAATTCAATTCCATATGGAGGGAACGGAAATCAGTTCAAGCGGGCTGGCACTGTTAAATGAGCTTTCGTATACAACAGACAGTGCTTCTTCAATGTATGGAGAGATATTATATTTCTGTATTGAATTTAGAAAAGTTGTTCGATATGTAGCTTTAGCGGTGCTTTTTGTGGTTACCTTAAGTGGTGTGAATATTGTCAATACCACTGCAAGCAATCTGCACCTGCGAAGAAAGGAATTTGCCCAGCTGCGGGTAATCGGTCTGTCAAAGAAACGGCTGATGTATACGGTTATGTTAGAGGGAATTGCCACAACCATTGGTGCCAATATCCTTGGAATCGCAGTCGGAATGGGAATCAGCTATTATTTATATCTGGTTTTAAGGCTTCTTTATCCTATAGATTTTGCAATTCCTTGGGTTTCCATCCTAGTGGGAGTCATTGCATCCGGTTTACTGTTATGCGGTGCGGTCTATGTACCACTGAAAGGTTTGCCGATGGATATGGCATCTGACCTGACAACAGACGGAGATTAACAGGTCGAAAAAATGGTTAAAATGGAAAATTGTTTATAACAGGAGGAAGAGAATATGGAGATTGTGAGATTAGAGCATGTAACAAAAATATACGGGGAAGGAGACACAAGAGTCTGGGGGCTTGATGATGTGAACCTGACGATAGAAAAGGGTGAAATCGTAGCGGTAGTTGGTGCTTCGGGTTCCGGTAAGTCCACTCTTTTACATGTAATGGGTGGTGTGGATGTGCCAAACAGTGGGAAGATTGTCATTGATGATAAGGACATTACAAGATTAAATGATGAGGAAATGTCTGTGTTCCGCAGAAGGAAGATTGGATTTGTATTTCAGGCATACCACCTGATTCCGGTGCTGACGGTGGAGGAAAATATCCAGATGCCGATTCTTTTAGACCACAGAAAGCCAGACCGGGAGTACATAGAGCATATTTTGGAAATGCTGGGCTTAAAGGACCGGAGAAAGCATCTGCCAAACCAGCTGTCCGGCGGACAGCAGCAGCGGGCGGCAATCGCAAGAGCCCTGGCAAACCGTCCATCCCTGATTCTGGCAGATGAGCCGACAGGAGCGCTGGATTCAAAGAATGGTAATGAGGTTATTACACTTTTGCAGGATTCCGTCAAGAAGCTGAACCAGACGCTGGTGCTGATTACCCATAATATTGACCTTGCAAGGGAAGCAGACCGGATTGTAAAGATTGCGGACGGAAAAATCGAAGAATAGCCGAGATGGGAGGAATGTGTTGTGAAGAAAATATGTAGATGGCTGCTGACCGTGTGCTTTGTTGTGGCGGTATGTACTGTGAGTGTGGAGGCGGCAGAGCCTAAGGTAATGGTGACGGATTATAAGGTAAAGGAAGACGAGATAACGGCGGGAGGAGAATTTCAGCTTTCACTAACCCTTTATAATACGGCGAAGAAAAATATAAAGAATATGAAGGTAACCGTTCTCTCGGAGGCAGGAGAGCTTCTGCCGGCAAAGGGTGCAGGAACGGATTATGTGGAGCAGTTAGATGCGGAAACAGAGGAAACCCTTGTATTTCAGATGAAGGCGGCGGAGGGTTTGGAGGAGAAGTCCTATAAGCTCATGGTTAAGCTTGCCTATGAGGATAATTATGGCTCCTCCTATACGGTGGAGGATGCCATTTATCTTCCAATCCGGTTAGAACAGAGATATTCCCTTACAGACCTGGTAATAAATGGTGATTTTACATTAGGTGAGGAGCTGGAAATCACTGGTATGGTCAATAATCTGGGTAAGGGAACCCTTTACAATGTGACGGTGAAAACATCTGGTGAAAACATTTCAGAAATGGAAAGTTACATTGGAAATATTGAGCCCGGCAAAAGCGGCAATGTGGATATGCTCGTAACGGCGCAGCATTTGTCAGAGGGAACGCAGAGAATGAATTATATTACGGTTGTCTATGAGGATAGTCAGGGAAACAAGCAGGAAAAGCAGGAGAAATTAGAACAGCTGTTAAATCCGGATAATGATATTACAGCTCCGGTTTATGAGAATCTGGAGAAGGTAAAGGAGGAGGAGAAGCATACCGGAGCAGGAAGGCTGATTTTAGTTGTAGGAATAGTGGTTATTGTCATTGCAATGATTTCTTTGCAGGGGTACAGAAAATGGAAGCGTAAGAAGCGGATTCAGGAGGAATTTTAATGGGTTGGATATTCCGGTTATGCACAATGAATATGAAGAGAAGAAGAACCCGTACCATTTTGACTGTTCTGGGCGTGACAATCGGTGTGATTTCTATTGTATCGCTGCTTTCCATTGGAATTGGCGTGAAGGATGTAATGCTGAAAGATTATGAAACCGGGGATACAGTAAGACGGATTATAGTGTATGGTGAGGAGAACGGCAAGCGTAAGGACAAAATGCTGATGGACCGCACCATGGAGAAATTCAGCAAGCTTTCCCATGTGGAGACGGTTTATCCAATGTATGAGATTTTTGTAGTCATGCAGATGGATAAATATATCAGCTATGCCGGACTGTGCGGAATCCCTGCAGAGCAGCTGGAACGGCTTGAGCTTGTGGAAGGGTCGGGGCTTAGCGGGGCAGCTACAAAGCCAAAGCTGGTCTTTGGAAATCTTATGGGGAGGTTATTTTATAATGAAAATACAGGCAGTAGTTTTGCAGAGGCAGAAAGTAAAACCACAAAGGAGATGCTTGGAAAAAAGCTTCAGGTGAAGATTGGGTTTGATGACAGTGGCTTTTCGGATAAGCTTGCTGTTGACGGGGTTATGGAGGGAAATGACGATACATATTCCATGGAATCCCAGAGCGTATATTGTGATTTGGATGTCCTGCTCCGATATCTGAAAAGAAAAAGCCCCGACGGGAATATCGCAGGTCAGCCTGTGGATTCAGAAGGGAACGCATATAAGGATTTTATTTACAGCAGTGCAGTGATAATTGTAGATGATATGGATGAGGTGGATGCTGTTGTCAAGAAGCTTCAGGATATGGGATTTCAGACAGAAAATGAAAAGGAATATCTGGATTCCGCGAAAAAGACCCTGAAGGTGGTACAGCTTCTGCTTGGTGGAATTGGTATGATTGCACTGGTGGTGGCGGTTATTGGAATCAGCAATACCATGACAACAGCTGTATATGACCGCATAAATGAAATCGGCATATTAAAGGTGCTTGGCTGTGATTTGGATGAATTGTTATATCTGTTTTTACTTGAGTCGGGAATTCTGGGTGCAATGGGAGGTATTGTGGGGATTGCTGTTTCTTATGGAATCCGCGGAATGATAAATAAATTTGGCGTCATGCTTTTGGAATTTCCAAAAGGGACACAGCTTGCGGTGATACCGTGGTGGCTTGTGCTTGCAGCAGTGGTGTTTTCTACAGTATTAGGTATTCTGGCAGGCTATTTTCCTGCCCGGTGGGCGGTAAAATTAAAGCCGATTGATGCAGTGAGAAAATAGGTGATTGCGAAACACCTATTGCCAGCTTGGAGAAAAGGAGTTTTACAGGGAATTCTTGACAAAATAAGATTGTATGATACAATGAAAAAGCTAAGGATTTCAAGCTTTTCCAATGATTTCCTTAAGATTTAATGAAATCAGATTTTTATTGAGGGATATACCCTGAATGTTACTGTAGGAGGATTTTACCATGGCAACAGCATATAATCACAAGCTAATTGAAGGAAAATGGCGCAAGAAATGGGAGGAGAACCCAATTAATGTGGAGGATGGCAAGAAGCCGAAATATTATTGTCTGGATATGTTTCCCTATCCGTCCGGCAACGGACTTCATGTAGGTCACTGGAGGGGATATGTAATCAGTGATGTATGGAGCCGCTATAAGATGATGCAGGGCTATTATCTGATTCATCCAATGGGATGGGATGCGTTTGGCCTTCCGGCAGAGAATTATGCCATTAAGAATGGCGTGCATCCTGCAATTTCCACCGCAGAGAATGTAGCCAATATCAAGAGACAGATTAATGAGATTGCAGCGATTTATGACTGGGACAGAGAGGTAAATACAACCGACCCGGATTATTATAAGTGGACACAGTGGATTTTTGTAAAGATGTTCAAGGAAGGTCTTGCCTATGAGAAGGAGATGCCGATTAACTGGTGTCCATCCTGTAAGACCGGTCTTGCAAATGAAGAGGTTGTAGATGGTAAATGTGAGCGTTGCCACAGCGAGGTAACCAAGAAGAATCTACGCCAGTGGATGTTAAAGATTACTGCATATGCAGACAGACTTCTTGATGACCTTCAGCAGCTTGACTGGCCTGAAAAGGTTAAGAAGATGCAGACTGACTGGATCGGAAAATCTTATGGTGCAGAGGTTGAGTTCCCAATCGAAGGCAGAGATGAAAAAATCACTGTTTACACCACAAGACCTGATACCCTGTATGGTGCAACCTTCATGGTACTGGCTCCAGAGCACAAGCTGGCTAAGAGCCTTGCTACAGATGAGACCAGAGAAGAAGTTGAGAAGTACATCTTCGATTCTTCCATGCGTTCTAACGTAGACCGTATGCAGGCAAAGGAAAAGACCGGCGTATTTACCGGAAGCTATGCTATCAACCCATTAAATGGCGCAAAGACACCAATCTGGCTGTCTGACTATGTATTAGCTGATTACGGTACCGGCGCTATCATG
>URMF01000001.1 GCA_900548855.1 uncultured Eubacteriales bacterium | reverse complement strand
GCAGCCGCCGCAGCTGCTCCGGCATTTGTCAAGATGATGGAAGAACCGGTAAAGCAGCCTGAGAAGAAAAAGGAGGCGGAGCCTGAAGAAGAGGTTGAATACGAGATTGTCTATGTTACGGAAGATGAGTTAGAGGAAGGCGAAGAATACGAAATCGAATATGTAGATGAGGACGAAATCGAAGAGGATGTGGAGTATGAGATTGAATATGTGAACGAAGAGGATTTGGAAGAGGGCGAGGAGTACGAGGTTGAATATGTGGATGAGGAGGAAGAAATAGACACAGAAAATCTGCTCTCATCCCAGCAGGTGGAGGAAAATACAGAGGAAACCCCGGAAATGAAAGCAGAGGAAGGCAAGCCGGAAACTGTTGAACAGAAACCGGAGAAAGAAAAACTGGAAACTGTTGAACAGAAACCGGAGAAAGAGAAGCCGAAAACTGCGGAAAAGGAAGAACGAAAGCCGGAAGAAACCAAAACAGGAACGAAGGATAACAAAAAGCAATCCGAGGAGATAAAAGAAGCAATCAAGGAATTAGAGGAAATGGAGAAAGAAAATGAAAAAATTCCGCTTATTCCACATTTTAAGAAATCGGAAAGCGTTGCCAGTGTTTCCTCCGAAAAGGTTGCAAAAATGGCAACAGCCATTACAACAGAGACAAAATATAATGGGTTAATCAGCCGGGCAGTCAGACAGCGGGAAAAAGCGGAGGAAGAAGAGACTGTAAAGGTGGAAAAGACAGACTCCGTTTCAAAAGAGTCTGAGAAGGACGAAGACATCAAGACAGATGCGGACGGCAAGGAATATGTTCAGGCAACCATGCAGTTTGATGAGGATTTTGAGATAATGGAGTTTTAAGCGGCTGTCGCTATGTCTGCCGGCAATAGGAGAATGATTATGGAGAAGTATCAGATTTTTAAGCGGAAAATAAATTATTATGAAACGGATAAAATGCAGGTGGTACATCATTCCAATTATATTCGTTTTCTGGAAGAGTGCAGAATGGATTTCTTAAAACAGATTCATTTGGATTATGAACAGATGGAGACAAGGGGAATCATGATTCCTGTACTCAGTGTGGAATGCAGCTATAAGAATCCGGCAAGGTTTGGGGAAACAATCTGTATCATACCAAAGCTGGAAGCTTTTCATGGTGTAAAATTTGACATGAGCTACCGTATTTATTCAGAAAATTTTAAGCTTCTGCATAATGAGGCGCGTTCTTCCCATTGTTTTGTGGATTTTGATTTCAAACCAGTGCGTTTAAAGCGTGATTATCCGGAGATTTATGAGGTAATGGAGGCATTGACCGGCAGAGAGCTGGCAGAGATATAAATAGGAAGATGCAAAAATAAATTTTGTGCAATATTTATAAAAAATACGAAAAAAAACGACAAAAAAATAAAAGAAACATGTTAAACTAAGAGTTTTTGCTGAAAAAATTAACAAAAATCAGGGAAAATATGTTAAATTGCATAAAAAATCTTTTATTTTTAGCTTTTCAATGTTATAATTAAACATATCTTGCGTAAAGGGGTGACACTATGATTAAGAAAGAAATGATTGCCATGCTATTGGCTGGTGGACAGGGAAGCAGACTAGGTGTACTTACTTCAAAGCTTGCTAAACCTGCAGTTGCCTTTGGTGGAAAGTATAAAATCATAGATTTTCCACTGAGTAACTGTATTAACTCAGGAATTGATACCGTAGGCGTGCTGACACAATACAGACCGCTTAGATTAAACCAGCATATTGGAATTGGTATTCCTTGGGATTTGGATCGAAGCATTGGTGGTGTAACAGTATTACCACCATATGAAAAGAGTACCAACAGTCAGTGGTATACTGGTACTGCAAATGCAATTTACCAGAACTTAGAGTATATTGATTATTATAATCCAGAATATGTGCTCATCCTGTCAGGTGACCATATTTATAAGATGGATTATGAGGTAATGCTTGATTATCATAAGTCTATGGAAGCAGATATCACACTTGCTACATATGAGGTGCCAATGGAAGAGGCGAGCCGTTTTGGCGTTGTCATTACAGATGGCAATGGTGTGATTCAGGAATTTGAAGAAAAACCGGAGAAACCAAGAAGCAATAAGGCCTCCATGGGTATTTATATTTTCAAGTGGAGTGTATTGAAAGCTGCATTGCAGGAGCTTAAGGATGTTCCTTCCTGTGATTTTGGTAAGCATATAATTCCGCATTGCCATGAAAATGGTTCAAAGGTGGTTGCCTATGATTTTAAGGGATATTGGAAGGACGTTGGAACTCTTGGTTCATACTGGGAAGCAAATATGGAACTGGTTGATATTATTCCAGAGTTTAATTTATACGAGGAATTCTGGAGAATTTATACCAAGAGTGATATTCTGCCGCCTCAGTATATTGATGAATCCGGAACTGTCACAGAAAGTATTGTAGGTGAGGGTACCGAGGTGTATGGTGAGGTCAGCCACTGCGTAATTGGTTCGGGTGTTACGATTGGAGCCGGAGCAGTTGTGAAGGATTCTATTATCATGAACAATTCTGTCATTGGTGAAGGAGCTGTAATTAATAAGGCAATTATTGCTGAGAATGTTGAGATTGGCAAGGATGTAGAGCTTGGTGTCGGTGAGGAAGCACCGAATGAGTCAGCGCCACACATTTATTCCTTTGGTCTGGTTACCATAGGAGAGAATTCTACGATTCCAGATGGTGTTAAGGTAGGTAAGAATACAGCTATCTTTGGACCTACGGACAAGTCTGAATATCCGGATGGATTGTTAAAGAGTGGTTCTAGTTTGATAAAGGTAGGTGACTTAGCATGAGAGCAATCGGTATTATTTTAGCAGGTGGTAACAGTAGCAGAATGGGAGAGTTATCTGCAAAGAGAGCGGTAGCAGCAATGCCTGTCACAGGTAGTTACCGTGCTATTGATTTCTCTTTAAGTAATATGACAAATTCCCATATTCAGAAGGTGGCGGTATTTACACAGTATAATTCACGCTCTCTGAATGAACATTTGAATTCATCTAAATGGTGGGATTTTGGTAGAAAACAGGGAGGGTTGTATGTATTTACACCGACAATTACCTCTACGAATAATTTCTGGTATCAGGGTACTGCAGATGCACTTTATCAGAATATTAGTTTCCTGAAGGACAGCCATGAGCCTTATGTGGTAATTGCAAGTGGTGACGGTGTTTATAAGTTAGATTACAACAAGGTGTTGGAAGAGCATATTAAAAAGGGTGCGGATATTACAATTGTATGTAAAGATATCAATCCGGAAGAGGATGATGTAAGCCGTTTTGGTGTTGTTAAATACAATGAGGATATGCAGGTTACCGATTTTGAGGAAAAACCTCTGGTTGCCCAGACATCTACCGCCTCCATTGGCGTATATGTTATCCGTAGAAGACAGTTGATTGAGCTGTTGGAGGCATGTGCAAAGGAAGGAAGAACAGACTTTGTTAAGGATATTTTAATCCGGTACAAGAATGTTAAGAAGATATATGCGTATAAGATGGATTCCTATTGGAGAAATATTGGTACCATTGATTCTTATTATAAGACCAATATGGATTTCCTGAAAAAGGATATCAGAGACTATTTCTTCCGCCAGTATCCGGATGTGTATTCCAAGGTGGATGATTTACCACCTGCAAAGTATAATGGGGATGCAGTGGTAAATAACAGTCTGATAGCCAGCGGATGTATTGTAAATGGTACAGTAGAGAATTCAGTATTATTTAAGAAAGTATATGTGGGGAATAATTGTGTTATCCGCAATTCAATTATTTTGAACGATGTGCATATCGGTGATAATTCTGTCATTGAGAATTGTATTGTTGAAAGCCGCGATACATTGCGTGCAAATACAATTCATACAGCAGAGCCGGGGCAGATTAAGGTTGTTGTAGAGAAGAACTTCCGTTACGCATTATAGTCCTTTTCTGGAGAGAAGAATTTATATGATGGGGAAAATCACTTATTTAAAGGGATTTTTAGATGTAATCATGAACAGGATTCATGATATTAAAGTACAAAGGGGTGTAACAAAATGGAGATTACAGATATTAGGCTTAAAAAGGTTACAAAAGAAGGGAAAATGAAAGCAGTTGCATCAATTACACTGGATAATGAATTTGCAGTTCATGATATCAAGGTAATAGAAGGGGAAAAGGGATTGTTTATTGCGATGCCGAGCCGTAAAGCAGCAGATGGTGATTATAGGGATATTGCCCATCCAATTAACCAAACCGCCCGGGAACGTATTCAGTCGTTGATTCTGGCTGAGTATGAGAAGGTGCTGCAGGAGGATGGAGAATAGGTCGTGTAATAATGTTTTCAAATGTGTAAGCCGGAGATGTGAGTCTCCGGCTTATTTATAAAACAAATGAGCCTTTATATGAAATGGGCATTGTTTTACAAAAATTCTTGTAAAAATGAGGAGTGGATATATGAAAAGGAGAATGCAATATTTTTTGGTATGTTTTTTTGTATTAGTAGGCGTTTTTGGAGGCAGGGTGGTGGCTTCTGCGGCAGAGAATAAGGATGCAGAGGGGATTGTCGAAAAGTGTGAGACCGTTATGTCTGCAAAGAAGGTATTGGCATATGAGATATATATGACTTATGAAGGACAGCGGGAAAAATTTATGGCAATGTCGTTGGATAAGAATACAAAGACAAGCTACGTGGAGTTGTTGGGAGAAGAGATGTACCTGGACGAAAGGAACAATCTGGTATATCAATATGATTCAGGGAAGAAGAAATGGTATGTCAGTCCTGCGGATTCTTCAGAGATTGGACTAGGGGAAGAGGATACAGACTATATATATCAGGATATTGAGGGTGCACAGGTAACTTATGAATATAATGGAACAGAGGTATTTCAAAATGTTTCCTGTGAAAAAATCACAATTCATGTTAAAAAAGAAGATACCGGAGAAGCATATAATATCATTTGTTATGTGAATGAGAATACTTATGAGATGTGTGCAGAGATAATAGAACAGGAGAGCTTGATAATGGAAATCCTGTTTTCGTATCCGGATGCGGTGCAGATACCGGAGAATGTGAAGAGCAGTTCCGTTCTTGAACCTGGTTCCACTGTTAAATCCGGTAAGCTTCAGTATACGGTTCCAAAATCGGCAAAAGGAAGAGTAGTAGAAGTATCAAATGGCTCTAAGGCAGCCGGCAAGGTCACGATACCGGATACCATTACCTTTGCAGGGAAAAAATATAAGGTAACGGGGATTGGAGCCAAAGCATTTGCCAATAATAAGAAGATTACAAAGGTGACAATCGGAAAAAATGTGAAGGCGATTGACAAAATGTCTTTTTATAAGTGTAAGAAATTAAAGCAGGTGGTAATCCGTTCCTCAAAGATAACGAAAATTGGACAGAAGGCTTTCTATGGAAATGCTAAAAGGTTAAAGGTTAAGGTTCCAAAATCAAAGCTTAGTAAATATAAGAAGCTTTTGAAAAAATCGAAGGTTTCTTCCAAGCTGACAGTCAGCAGATAATTGAGATGTTAAGACAGGATGGAGAGTGTTTTCCATCCTGTTTTCAACTATTTTAAGGTAGTATATTTTCGGGAAATATGATAAAATGCGCTATGCATAGCTTACGCTTTAAACGAAAGAATTTCGCAATTGTCTGATTAGCATTAGAATATAAGGAGGAAGAAAATGGAACGTGTAAAGGCAGTAATATTGGCAGCCGGAAAGGGAACCCGTATGAAATCGGAGCTGCCAAAGGTGATTCATAAAGCATTGGGAAAACCTATGGTAAAATATTCCGTTGATGCGGCAATCGAAGCAGGAGCGGATATCTCAGATATCTGTCTGGTGGTAGGACATAAGGCAGAGCTGGTAAAGGAAGCAGTGGGAAATGATGTGACTTATGTGTTCCAGGAAAAGCAGTTGGGAACCGGTCATGCAGTCAAATGTGCCAGTGAATTTATCGGAAAAGATGGACTTACCATGGTACTATGCGGTGATACCCCGTTAATTACAGGAAAGACTCTGAAAAAGCTTGTGGAAACACATATTGCAGAGGGAAATGCGATTACAGTATTGACTGCGAGGGTAGATGACCCAATCGGATATGGACGTATTATAAAGGATAACTGGGGCAAGTTTGTTAAAATTGTGGAACAGAAGGATGCAACTCTCGAGGAGCAGAGGGTAGATGAGATTAATTCCGGTATGTACATTTTTGATTCTGCTGTATTGAGCAGGGCTCTTTCTATAATTACGAATGATAATGCACAGAGGGAATATTACCTGACCGATACCATTGAGATAGTAAAATCAGAAGGACTCGGAGAGGTTGCCACTATGGTAATTGATGATGTTGACGAAATAAAGGGTGTGAATTCGCCGGAACAGTTAGAAGAGGCAGAAGTGATTCTCAGAAACCGGGCAGGAAAAAAATGAGGAAAGTGTTATGAAGTTGGTTGTGGGACTTGGAAATCCAACTATCAAGTATGACAAGACAAGGCATAATGTTGGATTTGAAGTTATAGATGCATTGGCAGACAAATATAATATAGCATTGGATACCATGAAGCATAAGGGTACGTATGGAAAGGGAAAAATAGATGGACAAAGCGTGATTTTACTGAAACCTATGACCTTTATGAACCTTAGTGGAGAGTGTGTTGCTTTAGTGTCAAAATACTATAAGGTTGTGCCAGAGGATATTATCGTTATTTATGATGATATCAATTTGGATGTGGGAAGGCTTCGTATCCGGGAAAAGGGCAGTGCAGGCGGACACAATGGGATGAAAAATATTATTGCCCATCTTGGCACAGAGGAATTTCCGAGGCTTCGTATTGGTGTTGGAATGAAACCGCCCAAGATGGATTTGGCAGATTATGTGCTGTCTCATTTCTCAGAGGATGAGCAGGCTCTCATGAACCAGGGATATGATAAGGCCTGTGAGGCGTTGAAGCTGCTGCTCTTAGATGATATTTCACAGGCGATGAATCAATATAATGGAAAATAAAAGTTTTTTGTAGGGGAAGAAAAACAAAAATTTAGAGGAAGAAGATATGGAAGTGTTGAGAGCGCCCTTCCGGCTTTCGGAATTGGGCAGTAAATGTGAACTTGCAAGGAGAAGGAAGAAGACTCCGGTGGAAATTAGCGGAACGGACGGCTTTGCCCGCTATTACACAATGGATTGTCTGGGGTCAGACCGGGTTAAGCTGATTGTGACCTACAGTGAGGACCGGGCGAAGGAGATATTAGATGCCTACAGCTTTTTTGATAAAAATATTCTGTATTATCCGGCAAAGGATGTGCTCTTTTACAGTGCAGATATTCATGGACATACAATTTTGCGTCAGCGTATGGAAGTGTTAAAGAGTATTATTGAGGAAGATATTTCTACAGTTGTTGTATCCATTGATGCCTTGCTCAATAAGGTGGTTCCTCTGGAGGAGATAAAAAATAATACAGTGACGTTCCGTATCGGGGAGACACTTAATTTGGATAAAATGAAAAAGCGTCTGGTTTCACTTGGTTATGAGCGAAATGACTGGGTGGATGGTGTAGGACAGTTTGCAATCAGGGGGGGTATTTTGGATATCTTCCCTATGAGTAGTGAGTGCCCTTACCGGGTGGAGCTTTGGGGCGAGGAAATAGACAGTATCCGGAGCTTTGATGTGGAGAGTCAGCGCAGTATAGAGAATGTGGAAGTATTGTCTGTGTATCCGGCGGCAGAGATGATTCTTGACCAGGAAAGAATTGATAAAGGGCTTAAGAAAATTGATAAAGAGCATAAAGCCTATGCAAAAAAGCTGAAGGAAGCTTTTCAGACAGAGGCTTATGGCAGAATCAACCGGGAAGTGGCAGGTCTTAAGGAGGAACTGGAATATTTTCATAGTGCCATGGGGATTGACAGTTATATTGGAAGCTTTTATGAAGAGCTTACCAGTTTTCTTACCTATATGCCAAAGGATACCCTTATTATGGTAGATGACCCGGCACATGTACTTGCAAGGGCAGAGGCATGTCAGCTTGAATTCAGGGAGAGTATGGTAAGCCGTTTAGAGGGTGGTTATATGCTTCCTAGTCAGGCAGACATATTATTTGACTACAAAGAAATGGCAGGGAAAATTGCAACAAAGGATACGATTTTGTTCAGCATTTTAAGCAAGGAGGATTCTCTGTTTGAACCGCAGACGAAGCTTGTATTTGATACGAAAATGGTGCCAACTTACCATCATAATTTTGAGATGCTGTTAAAGGATATTAGGAGATGGAAAAAGGAAGAGTTCCGTATATTGCTGTTTTCTCCTTCTGCCACCAGAGGAGAGCGTTTGACAAAAGAATTGCAGGAGCAGGATGTCAATTGCTTCTTTTTGGCAGATAAGGACAGGATTTTGGCTGCCTCAGAGATGATGGTGACGAATGGAAGGTTAAGGGCTGGCTTTTGCATTCCGGAGATTAAACTTGTTGTATTGACAGAGGGCGATATATTTGGACAGAAAAAATCAAGAGCCCGTATAAAACGGAAACCGCTGTATTCGGGAGAAAAAATCAAAAGCTTTGATGATTTAAATATTGGGGACTATGTTGTGCATGAGAAGCACGGGCTTGGTATTTATCTTGGAATTGAAAAAATAGAGGTAGATAAGGTAACGAAAGATTATATTGCCATTGAATATAGCGGCGGTGCAAAGTTGTTTATTCTGGCGTCCCAGCTTGACCTGATACAGAAATATTCCTCCAAGGAGGGACGGAAACCGAAGCTCAATAAGCTGGGAGGTCAGGAATGGGAAAAGACCAAGTCGAGAGTACGGGGGCAGGTAAAGGAAATTGCCAGAGAATTGGTTGAACTCTATGCTGTTAGACAGTCAAAAGAGGGGTATGCATTTTCACAGGACACAGTATGGCAGAAAGAATTTGAAGAAATGTTTCCGTATGAAGAGACAGAGGACCAGTTAAAAGCGATTGAGGAAACCAAACAGGATATGCAGAGCTCTAAAATCATGGACCGGTTAATCTGTGGAGATGTGGGATACGGAAAGACAGAGATTGCTATCCGGGCAGCATTTAAAGCCGTACAGGATGGGAAGCAGGTTGCGTATTTAGTGCCCACAACCATTCTGGCGCAGCAGCATTACAATACCTTTAAAGAGCGAATGCAGGATTTTCCGGTTCATATTGGTATGCTGTCAAGGTTTTTGACACCAAAGGAGCAGAAAAAAACATTAGACGATTTAAAAAAAGGGCAGATTGACATTATTATCGGAACACACCGGCTTCTGTCCAAGGATTTGGATTATAGCAATTTAGGTCTTCTGATTATTGATGAAGAGCAGCGCTTTGGAGTAACCCATAAGGAAAAAATCAAGCAGATGAAAAAAGATGTGGATGTACTGACACTGACAGCTACACCGATTCCGAGAACGCTCCATATGAGCTTAATCGGTATTCGTGACATGAGCCTGTTAGAAGAACCTCCAGTGGACAGAAAGGCAATCCAGACATATGTGCTGGAGTATAATCCGGAGCTTGTAAAAGAGGCTGTTTCAAGGGAATTATCCCGTGGTGGGCAGGTGTACTATGTATATAACAGGGTTAATAATATTGCAGATATCGCTGCTGAGCTTTCCAAAATGATGCCGGAGATAAGGATTTCTTACGCTCATGGGCAGATGAAGGAAAAGGAATTAGAGGATGTTATGTTTGCGTTTATTAATAAAGAGATTGATGTGCTGGTCACAACCACTATTATTGAGACTGGTTTGGATATTGCAAATGTAAATACAATGATTATCCATGATGCAGAAAACTTCGGGTTATCCCAGTTATACCAGCTGAGAGGAAGAGTGGGACGTTCCGATAAAACGGCATATGCATTTTTAATGTACAAACGGGATAAAATGTTAAAGGAAACGGCTGAGAAACGGTTAAAGGCAATTCGTGAATTTACGGATTTGGGCTCCGGATTTAAAATCGCCATGCGGGATTTGGAAATACGGGGAGCCGGTAATCTGCTTGGGGCAGACCAGTCAGGGCATATGGCAGCAGTAGGTTATGATTTATACTGTAAAATGTTAAATGAAGCCATATTAAGACAAAAAGGAGAACTGACGGAGGAGGAATATACGACCTCTATTGAGCTTCCTGTGGATGCTTATATTCCAGCAACCTATGTAAAAAATGAAATGGTGAAGCTGGAGCTTTATAAGAGAATATCCGGAGTGTGGACGAGGGAAGACTATGAGGATATGCTGGATGAGCTGACGGACCGTTTTGGAGAGCCGCCTTATGAGGTGTTAAATCTTCTTACCATTGCAAGACTTAAGGCAAGAGCACATGAAGCCTTTATTATGTCGATTACTTATAAAAACAAGCAGGTGCATATCGAAATGGCACCGGGAGTTAAGGTGAAGATGGACTGTCTGGAAGCATTTTTAACAAAGTACCTCAATAATATCCGGGTAGTGGCAGGTAACAGCTCGGGCTTTGTGGTGGATTTGGAAAAGAAAAGCCTTAAAAATTTTATTCATGAGCTGGAGAGTATCATTGAAGATATTGATATGTTGATTGAAAAATAAAATTAGTGTACAATGTGCATATAAGTATGTGGTTATGGGATAAAGCATATATTTTGAAAGGAAAAACATGTCAGAGAAAAAGAAGAAGCAAGGTAAGCAGAAAAATAGAAAAGCAGACAGGCTGTATTCTGAAAAAGGGGAAAAGCAGGAAACACATAGCGGTAGAAAAAAAAGGTTAGTATGGATTGCCCTGGCGGCTGTTGTGTTGATTGTTCTGGTGGCTGTTGGTTTATGGAAGCTTTCCGGGACCGGAAAGAAGCCCGCCAGTCAGTTGGTGTTTACGGTGGGACAGGAGGAGGTTTATCTGGATGAGGTGAATCTTTATATTCTGCAGAACGTAGTAAATCTTGGCCTTACAGGAGATTACCTGGAAAACACGACTGCACAGGATGGAAGTAAAGCGTCAGAATATTACAAGCAGCAGATTTTGGAACTGATTCGGGATTATAAGGTTATGTATAGTATTGCAAAAAAGCAGGGAATTGTGCTTTCTGAGGAAGAAGAAAAATCTGTCCGGAGTGATGTGGTACAGTTTATGGGTAGTATAAATGGAACCACATTAAACCGGTTGGGAATCACACAGGATTGTGTGACAGAGGTGTATAAACAAAGATATCTGGTAAAGAAGCTGGAGGAGTCAGTTAAGAAAGAAGTGACAGTGGAGGACCAGAATTATGCTACCATGTATATACTTTTTTTTCCTAAGGTAGAGATGACGGAGGATGGCGATTATAAAAGACAGGAGGACGGAAAGACTCCGGTTATGCTTTCTGAGGAAATGATTGCCCGGCGCAAAAAAGATGCAGATGAGGCGTATAGAGAATTGTCAGATGGTGCCCGCATAGAAGAAATTGCAGAAAAATATGGAGTGTCAGCATATTCTGGGGAGGAGAGCAATCTTACCGGAAGCTTTGGAACTCCTTTTTCAGAATATGCAGAATCTTTAAAAGAAAATGAATATAGTCCGGTAATAGAGACAGAAAGCTGTTATGCAATTTTAAAAATGGTGGAGGTTAACAACCAGGAATTGGCAGACCAGATTATGAGCTATTACAAAGCAGATTTGGAGGAGGAAAAGATAGCAGAAAAGAAAAAGGAATGGTATAAAGAAACTGGGGTAAGTGAGGAACCGGATTTTGCAGGTAGTATTTGGAAGGATATTTCTTTATATGATTTTACAGAGTAGGTGGAGGAATAGTGTATGAGATATGGAAAAAGAGCGGCGGTTGCTGTAATTGGTTTATTGTGTGTTTTTATCCTGATTTCATGTGGGAAAAAAGACAATGAAAATACAGAAAAGGTAGTATATGAATTTGGCAATGCCACAATTACCTATGGGGAATTTTATATCTATGCGAAAACCGTGGAGGAAGATTATCAGAAAACATATGGAAATGGGATATGGAGCCTGGAACTGACAACAGATGATGGAAAGAGCAGTGTAAAGGATGTTACAATCCGGGATATCATAACCAATATTAACCGGGTTAAGGTATTGGTTGCCCAGGCGGAGGATTTGAAAATATCCTTGAGTGATAACGAGAAGGCAGAAGCAGAAAATGTGGCAGAAGTATTCTATAATGGCTTAACGGAAAAGGACATTTCAGAGACAGAGGTTACCCGTGAATTAGTGGTTCAGGTGATTGAGGAAAACCAGATTGCGGACAAGGTTTATAAACAGATTATTGCAGATTACGATTTTGAAATATCCGAAGAAGAAGCACGGATGACTACATTTTATGATATAGTATTTGAATGCTATCAGGCGAAAAAGGATGGAACCGTGGAGGAGTATACGGATGAGAAAAAGGCAACTCAATTGGAGAAAGCCAATGAGGCATTATCCTCACTGGCACGGGATGAGGATGTCAGCTATGATACGATTGTGAACAAATATGATTTGAAGTACTCTGCATCCTATACGATGTCCAGAACGGAAATGATTGAAGAATATGGAGAGTCAGTTGCGGATAAAATTCTCAGTCTTTCGGATGGTGAAGTCAGTACAGTTATTCAAAGTGAATACGGATATCATATATTTAAAATGTTGAAAGCGAATGACGAAGAGCTGACAAAGAAAAATAAGGAAACAATCATTGACCAAAAGCAGAAGGAGTATTTTGATGGGGTATATGAGGAATGGGCAAAGAAGTATGAAGCACACTTTAACATAGAAGAGGATGTAAATATGGAACTGGCAAATAAGTTTCCATTTTAATGCCATTGGAGAACAGGAGGAAATGACATGGATACCCGACACGCGGAAGTATGTGAATGCAATGCTATTCATCAGGATGTGGTAAAAAGAGTAAAAAAGCATATGCCTGAGGAGGAGACGTTGTATGATTTGGCAGAATTATTTAAAGTATTTGGGGATACTACGAGAGTCCGGATTCTCTGTGCGTTGTTTGAGAGTGAGATGTGTGTATGCGATATTTCTATTTTGCTGGGAATGAGCCAGTCTTCTATTTCCCATCAGCTGAGGGTGTTAAAATCCGCAAAGCTGGTTAAGAACCGGAAAGAGGGAAAAGTCGTGTACTATTCACTGGATGATGAGCATATTAAACATATATTTGAACAGGGCTTAGAGCATATTAGTGAATAAAATGGGTAGCTGAAAAGCGTATAAAAGAACCGTTACAGTAAGGCATTGCTGTAACAGTTCTTTTTATTATGGAAAATCTGCTATGCTTAAGTTGAATTACTAAACTAAAACAATACTGGTTCAGGCAAACAATCCTGTGATGCCAAAAAGGATGATTATTAGTATACCTGTCAAAATACCGATTATGGAAGTTATGATACCGACAACTGCCATGCTGGGTTTTTTGTTAAATTCATCCTTTGGCTGGACACATCCAAAAATAATTCCCAGTATACTCATAAGGATGCCCAGTCCGCAGCAACAGCTGGTTAGGATACTCAGGATGCCCATAACCAGGGAAGCAATTGCAAAACCAGTGGAAAATTCGGCAGGTTCTGATACCACATTGTTGTAAGAATTGTATGTAGTGGTTTCACTGTTTTTTTCAGAAGAGCCGGTGGTGCTGCCGGATGAGGGATAATAAGCAGGAACAGGTGTGGAATCTGCTTTTTGTTCAGATGGAGCTTTTGTGCGGTTATCCTCTGGCATTTCAAAAGCTGAAATTGATTTGCCGGAATCATTTTTGCCAGATTCCGGGGTGATGCGGTTATTCGTGTTCTCTGTTTCGTTTACATTGTTATTGTTTTCGTCCATATGGTTCTCCTTTTGGTAAATAAGATATAGGCTATAATAACATTTTTAGATGGTTTCTGTAAAGAAAAACCAGGTTTTCAGACAAAAACAATGGTAAGATTAGATGCAGACATACTTTGTGTAAAAAATGCAGACATATTCTGCTTATGGCAATTTGCCTTTCGATATGTTAAAATGGAAAAGCGGTTAACAGAAGATTTAGGAGAGAACAGATGGATAACAGGAAAGACATAATCAATTACAAAGTATTGTTCAGGGATTTTGTTATAGTGAATATCACTGCCGGTGGGGCTTTATTATCCATGCTGCTTGTGGTAATGCTGCAGCGTTATGATATTCTTCCGTCATTTCCTTGTGGAATTCATGAGCTTTTTAAGGTGTATTGTCCGGGATGTGGTGGGACCAGGGCAGCCTTTGCATTGCTGCAGGGTCATGTTCTGCAGTCATTGTTCTATAATCCCGCGGTATTATTAGGAATCCTTTTAATTTTATACTATGAATGCGGAGTGATTATTACTCTGGTGAGAAAGGATGGGAAATGCTATTTTTATAAAAGAACCGTACTGATATATGGGTATCTTTTTATTGTTCTGCTGTTTACAATAATCCGGGACTGGCTTTTGCTTGGATATCAAGTAGATATGCTGAATGATTTTATAAAATAAAGAAATTACAAATTTCCCTTGATTTTTTGATAAAAATGAGATACTATATAACAGTCGTTGAAAATGACTGGAATGCAGAAGTGGCGGAATGGCAGACGCGCTAGATTCAGGTTCTAGTGGGGTAACACCCGTGTGGGTTCAAGTCCCATCTTCTGCAGTGCAAAAAAGAATGACCACCCGAAAAGGGTGGTCGTTCTTTTTTGTCGCAAAGAGTCCCTTGAACCCGTGGGTTCAAGGTCTTCGCTCCGCTTCGGTCGGCGCAGAACCGATGTCCACAGGACATCGTGCGCCCCATCTTCTGCACTGGGTTGAGAAAGTGCTGGATTCTTTGATTTACAAAGAACTTCGGCATTTTTTTGTTTGTAATTTATTGTGATTTGTTATCAAAAACGGTATTTTGGCAATGGAAAGAGGAGGTGTGCCAGATTGTGAAATGATCTGGCACACCTCCTCTTATCAGCTTAGAGTCCTTTACATTGAACCGGGACCTGGCAGTGGTATAAAAAAATACTTTGGTTCTATGTACAGTATTCTGCAGATACTGAAAAACAATTCAAAAGAAAAGTGTTGGTACTGGTTTGGGCTTTCAATGCGGCTTAAATAAGACCGCCCGACTCCCAGCTGGTCTGCCAGCTCCTGTTGTGTTACACCGGCTCTTCTGCGGTAATAGGCGATGTGGAGACCTAAGTCCACAAAGTCACTATTGCTATCAAAGTCTTCAATATGCTTTTGCTTTTCTTGTTCCATATGAATACCTCCTCTGTAAAATGGGTAGTGTTTGAAATATGATTTTCATGTTTAATTTTAATACAAAAAGAGCAGTAAATACACAAATGTTTATCAATAGTAAACACAAATTTTTGCTTTTTTTGCCGGGAGATGTCTATTTTGAAAAAATTATGTTTTTTCTTTTCATAAAGAGGGTTTTATGATATTCTACATAAGATTATCATGCACTTTTCTTAGACACAGGTGTAGCAGCAATATTGGAGAATGAAAGGTGGGAAGGAAAATGGCAAAAAAAGAAATTAAGACAAATGCAATGCGGATACTGGACAAGAACAAAATTGCATACCGGACGAAGATCTATGAGTGTGATGCATTTATAGATGGAATACATGTGGCGGATAAGAATGGCGACTCTTATGACCAGTCCTTCAAGACTTTGGTTACGGTTGGGAAAACGGGAGCTTACTATGTGTTCGTGATACCCGTAGATAAGGAAATAGATTTTAAAAAGGCAGCAAAGCTTGTAGGTGAGAAGGCCGTTGAAATGATACATGTAAAGGATATAAACTCCGTTACCGGATATATCCGGGGTGGGTGTACACCCCTTGGAATGAAGAAGTTATATCCGACTATCATACAGGAGAGCGCCCGTAATTTTGATGAAATTATTATTAGTGGTGGAAAGCTGGGTCTCCAGATACTGCTCAATCCTATGGATTTGGCGAAGGTAGTGAACGGCAGATTTGAAGATATCATAATGTAAGATTTTTTCAAAGATTCTTTTATAAAATATAATAACCCTATAAACTTTTTCTGTTCAAAGACCGATACAACAGATGAAAGGGTGAAGTGGCGGAACATGGAGGCTCTGCCACTTCTGTTTTTCTAATAATCCAATATTTCATGGAAAAGAAGGGAGTTGAGTACCATGAAAATCGACAGTAGTGCAGTGGCAATGTCGGGCAGGCAGAGCTACAGCCACTATCAGGAAACGCATGTATCTACTACGCAGATGCGGGCATCGCAGTGGCGGGCATTGCAGGCAGCAGAAGAGGATGCAGCGGAAGTATCTATTTCGGATGAGTCCCGGGAAAAGCTTGCGGATATGCAGGCAAAGGAAAATGAATCATCTGACAAGTCTGTTCAGGAATATTTAAAGGATGTTCAACAGATGAAGGAGACAAAGCCGGCAGCAGCAAAGATTCGTACGGCAGACAAGGATGAGCAGATGTTAAAGACGCTGCAGCGTATTCTGGAGATGTTGAAAAGAATACGGAAAGGGAATTTATTATCAGCAGACGGCTTTGTAAGGCAAATTAGTACATATAGTCTGTCCAATGCTGACAGTTCTTTTTCCTCCACTGCAAACAGACTGGGTCAGGAATATTCTAATGTACAGAGCTGGTCTGCCATGGATTTACGGAGTAGTACGGGAGCAATGGTGATGGGCAGTGCCAGTGGGATGTCATCCGGAGCTGCTACGACATGGATTCGACATACGGAAAAGAGCGGATATGTGCTAGAACAGGAAAATACTTCATTTTCTGCAACGGGCATTGCTAAGACTGCAGACGGCAGAGAAATTGAATTTGGTGTGGAATTGAACATGTCCAGAGGCTTCGCTGGTTCATTTTTCTCGTCAAAGGATGAGGAGGTTGTATTAACTGACCCGTTGGTTATCAATCTGGACAGTAGTATGGCGAATGTGTCTGACCAGAAATTCTTTTTTGATTTGGATGCAGATGGTAAAAAAGAAGAAATATCTTCATTAGGTTCCGGAAGCGGCTTTCTTGCATATGACAAGAATGGGGATGGCATCATAAATGATGGTTCGGAGCTGTTTGGAACAAAGTCTGGTGACGGATTTGCTGATTTGGCACGATATGACCAGGACGGAAATGGCTGGATTGATGAAAATGACAGCATATTTGACAATTTGAAGGTGTGGGTGAAGAATGAGGACGGTACGGACCGCCTCCTCAGTCTGAAGGAAGCAGATGTTGGTGCAATTTATTTGGGAAGTGCCGATACACAGTTTCATTTGAATAATGCATATACGAATCAGACCAATGCAGTTATCCAGAAAACCGGAGTGTTTTTGAAGGAAAGTGGTGGGGCTGGAACGGTACAGCATGTTGATTTGGCTTTATAAGACAGCAATTGTTTGAATAATTATATAAAGCAAGGCTTCTGTTTAAAGGGCAGATGATGATATAACCGTATCATTGTCTGCTTTTTTCATATCATAGGAAAGTGCAAATTCTCTTAGATTTAACTTGTCATATAGTTATATATTGTTGTAAAATGGGAAATGATGAAACTATAACTGGATAATAGCAGTGTTCAGACTATAAGGAAAGGATATGACATATATGCGTAAAACAAAAATTATCTGTACATTAGGACCGGCAACAGAAGACGACCAGGTGCTGAAAGAATTAATGATAGAGGGTATGAATGTGGCACGGTTTAATTTTTCCCATGGTGATCATGCCCAGCATAAGAGAAATCTGGAAAGAGTCAGGAGCTTTCGTGAAGAATTGGGACTGCCTATTGCGGCATTGCTGGATACAAAGGGTCCGGAGATTCGCGTAAAGAACTTTAAAGAGGGAAAGGTTATCCTGAAAAATGGACAAGAGTTTACTCTGACTACAAGAGAGATTGAGGGAGATGAACATGCTGTTTCGATTACCTATAAAAATTTGGTTCATGATGTAAAGGCTGGTACAAGAATCCTGATTGATGATGGACTGATTTCCATGCGGGTAGAGACCATAACAGAGACGGATATTATCTGTGTTGTGGAAAATGGAGGTCCGGTATCAAATCATAAAGGGGTGAATGTTCCAAATGTACCGCTTTCCATGCCATATGTCAGTGAAAAGGATAAAGAGGATATCGTTTTTGGTATTGAACAGGGATTCGACTTTATTGCAGCATCCTTTGTGCGTACAGCAGATGACATATTGGAAATTCGTGATATTTTGAGCCAGCATAATTGTAATTTTATTAACATTATTGCAAAAATAGAGAATATGCAGGGTGTTGAGAATATTGATGAAATTATCCGTGTTTCGGATGGTGTTATGATTGCCCGGGGAGATATGGGCGTAGAGATTCCTCTTGAGGATGTTCCTTCTATCCAGAAAATGATTATTAAGAAGGTTTATAATGCAGAGAAGATTGTTATTACAGCAACACAGATGCTGGACTCTATGATGAAAAATCCAAGACCGACAAGGGCAGAGGCGACGGATGTGGCAAATGCAATTTATGATGGAACATCTGCAATTATGCTTTCCGGTGAGACTGCTGCCGGCCTTTATCCGGTGGAAGCATTAAAGACTATGGTAAGGATTGCGGAGCGGACAGAGGCAGATATCGATTTGGTGAAGCGTTTTAATAACAGAGAGAGTCTGGTTAACCCGGATATTACGAATGCGATTGCCCATGCTACCTGTACAACGGCAATGGATTTAAATGCAACGGCAATTGTGACTGTTACTAAGTCCGGGAAGACAGCCAGGATGATTTCCAAGTACAGACCGTCCTGTCCGATTATTGGATGCAGTCCCTATGAGAATGTGTGGAGGCAGTTAAATCTTTCATGGGGGGTTTTTCCACTTATGGTAGAGGAGAAGAACAATACCGATGATTTATTTGAGCATGCCATTGAACAGGCAGAGAAGAAGGGCTATGTAAAACAGGGAGAGATTACGGTTATCACAGCAGGTGTTCCCCTTGGTGTTTCCGGAACCACAAACCTCATAAAGGTTCATGTGGTTGGACATATTCTGATTAAAGGGCGGGGTGTCAATAACCGGAAAGCAACAGCAAGTCTTTGTGTCGGAAAGGATGAGATGGACATTGTAGATAATTTCAAGGAAGGTGACATCATCGTTCTTCCGGAAACCAGCAATGATATTATGGATGAGCTTCGTCAGGCATCCGGTATTATTGTGGAGAAGGAGGGGCATAATTCCCATGCCGGCATTGTAGGGCTGAGTCTGGATATACCGGTTATTTTGGGCGCTGCAAATGCAACAGAAATATTAAAATCCGGCGCAGTTGTTACAATGGATGCAGAAAAGGGGATTGTGTCATCCAATTAAAGATTTACAAGGGGAAAAAGGAGTAGATATGGCAGAGATTAAGAAACAAAGGGTTATCTGTCCAAAATGCGGCAGCCAGATAGAAATTGGAATATGGGATTGTATTGAAATGCCATATGATATAGAGCAAAAAGAAAGTATTATGAATCAGACCTTCTTTAAGCAGACTTGTGAAAGTTGTAAAAATATTCTTCCCATTGCTTATAAATGCATTTATAACGATATGGAACAGAAATATATGATATGGCTTGTGCCACGGTTAGGTGATGATGAACTGGAAGAAATAAATGTTTATAATGCGAAATTAAAGAAAGACAACCGACTGCGGCTTGCCCAGGGAGGATATCGGTACCGGGTTGTCCGCAATGACAGAGAGTTACGGGAAAAGGTGTTTATTTTTGATGAGGGACTGGATGACCGTTATATTGAAACGATGAAGACCATATATGCACCGGTGATTAAAAATAAAATGCCGGATAATTGTAAGATTATGGGAATTTATTTTCATAAGGCCCCGGACGGCAACGGTTACCAGCTGGTAGTTGTGTCTGATAACCAGCCACCTATGAGTACCCGGGTGAATATGGCTATTTACGAAGATATGAAGGAAAAGCTTTGCACTATAGTTGAGGAAAAGACACCGGAAGGACTGATACCAATTAATGTAAACTGGGCAGTGGATATTATGACAGCCCCGGTTGATAATGGATTTACAGTATGATAATCCATCAGAGAGACATACTATCACTATACTATTTATAAAAGGAGGTCATGAGTATGGCAGTTGTAAATATAACAAAGGAGAATTTTGAGGAAGAGGTTTTAAAATCAGACAAAACAGTGTTAGTAGATTTTTGGGCAGACTGGTGTGGACCATGTAAAATGCTGGGGCCGATTGTAGACCAGGTTGCAGAGGAGCATCCGGAGATTAAGGTTGGAAAGGTTAATATTGATGTAGAGGCAGCTCTTGCCATTGACTATAAGGTAATGTCCATTCCTACACTTCTTGTTTTTAAAAAGGGAGAGATAGCAAATCAGAGCATTGGGGTAATCTCTAAATCTGATATTCTGGATTTATTATAAGAAGAGATTTGGAAGGAAAGAACACAAATGACAAATATGACGACCCTTTGTTATATAGAACAGGGACAGGAATATCTGATGCTGCACCGTGTATCAAAGGATAAGGATATTAATAAGGATAAATGGATTGGTGTAGGCGGGCATTTTGAGGAGGATGAAAGCCCTGAAGAATGCCTGCTTAGAGAGGTGAGGGAAGAGACAGGCCTGACGCTTACCTCGTACCGGTTTCGGGGGCTGGTAACCTTTATGTCAGATAAGTGGCAGACGGAATACATGTGTCTGTATACGGCGGATGGTTTTGAGGGAGAACTGACAAAATGTGATGAGGGGATTCTTACCTGGGTATCCAAGAAGGACTTAAAGAAATTAAACCTTTGGGAAGGAGATTTGATTTTCTTTAAACTGTTGGAGGAGGACACCGGATTTTTTTCTCTGAAGCTTCGTTATGAGGGGAATACCTTAAGGGAGGCAGTCCTGAATGGAAAGCCTCTTTGTATATAGACAAGCTTATAATAAACGGGTGGGAAATAGCTTATAAGAGCTGAAAGCAGATTTCGATTTGAAATCTGCTTTTTTCGAGTGCAAAGAAATCACAAGCGCTTTTTTACTCTGCATATAGTCCCAATATTGGTACAGGTAAAGTTGTAGAATATACATGAGAATAAGTATTTCAAATGAATAAAAGCTTTAGGAGGAAAACAATATGGGATACGAGGAAAAAAGAGAGAACACAATTTCAATTTTTGAGGAAATGATACGGCTTTGCGAAGGGGAACAAAAACTGGTTAAGGCAATTCGCAATTCCAAGGAGTATACCGTGATTTATGAAAGTCCGGTTCCAGAGACATTGAAGCCTGCTAAATGTTGGGAAAATTCCTGTACAATAGCCATATGGAAGCTTCCGGTATTGGAGGCTGTACAAGAATTATATGGGAGATTTCCAGATGACAAAATCGCTCTGCTGAATATTGTTTCGGCAATGGAGTACAGAGGGGGAATAATGAGAAGAAGCCTTGACCAGGAGCAATGCCTGTATAGCTGTACCACTCTTTATCCATGCCTGAATATGCCTCCATTATTGAGAGAACATTTCTTTCATTGTGAGAAAAGGTTGCCATCATACAGAGATATTTATATTTATACACCGGCTGTTATACAAATCAAAGCCGGTAAAAATAAACTGGAGATAATGGAGCAAAAGGATTGGGTCAGTTTTGATGTGATTAGCTGTGCAGTACCTGATAGAGAGAAAAAGTCTGATATTACGGAAGCTTCACAAAAGGGTATGCATGTGGTTGGTGATAATATGGAGGAATGTCTGGAGAACAAGTTCTGTAGTATTTTACAGCTTGCAGCCCACCATGGGGCGGGTATCCTGGTTTTAGATGTTTTGGGGCTGAATGTCCGTTATGATTCGCCACATATTGTGGAGAAGGCATTACAAAAAGCTCTGAAGCAATTTGAATATTGCTTCAGGGCTGTGATACTTCCAGCTTTGCCTTTAACCGTTTCATGACGTAAAGATAAGCCGGAATTAAGAAAATATCTGCAAAGAGCCATGCAATGGGACTGGCGACCGTGACAAACAGGTATCCAAAGGCAGGAACCAGGAAAAATCCAACAAGTCCCCGGGCAAACATTTCGCATACCCCTGCCAGAATGGCAAGGGTAGAGTAGCCAAGTCCCTGAATCATAAAGCGTATAATATTGACAAGTGCCAACAGTGTGTAGAAAAGCGAGTTGCCAATCAGGAATCGGTATATGTAATGGATTAATTCCGTTTCTGCGCTGTCTACAAAGAGCAGGGCAAGTTTTTCGCCAAAAAGCAGCATAAATATAAATGCCAGCACAGAATAGATAATTCCAAGCTTAATACAGTCTCGCAAGCCCTGATGGACACGGTCTAATTTTTTTGCACCTACATTTTGTCCACCGAAGGTAGCCATTGTGGAACCCATGGCGTCAAATGGACAACAGGCAAACATACTGATTTTTGTGCCGGCGGCTACTGCAGCAACAATGGTTTCACCCATGGCGTTTACGGAGCTCTGTAAAATGACACTACCGATGGCAGTGATGGAATACTGCAGCCCCATCGGAACGCCAATACCACATAATTTTAAACAGTGCTTTGGGCTGAACATCCAATCTTTTTTCGTGAATGCAAGGTATTTATATTTTTTGGTCATATATATGAGACTGATAATGCCGGATATTCCCTGGGCAGTGATTGTGGCTGTTGCAGCTCCGGCAACTCCCATTGGTTTAATTAAAATAATATCTAATATAATATTCAGTAAAGAGGAAAAAATTAAAAAAATAACTGGTGTTAAGCTGTCACCTAAGGAGCGTAGGATTCCGGATACCATGTTATAGAGGAAGATGGCAGGGATTCCCATAAATACGATAAAGATATAAAGGTAAGCTTCATCGATGATGGTATCCGGTGTTTTCATCCATATTAAGATTCTTCTTGTCAGTAAACCAACCACAGAGGTAATTATTATGGAAAACAAAATGGACATCCATACGCTGTTGGTAATATATTTCTTTAAATCCTGCGTATCTTTTGCCCCGAATGTCTGTGCTACAGGGATTGCGAATCCGTTACAAATGCCAATGCAAAAGCCAAGAATCATAAAATTAATGGAACCGGTGGAGCCCACCGCAGCCAGGGAATTTACCCCCAGCATTTGTCCCACAATAATAGAGTCAACCATATTGTATAATTGTTGAAACAGCAGACCGAATAACAGTGGGAGACCAAAGCCAAGAATCAGTTTCATTGGTTTGCCTTCAGTTAAATCCTTTGCACCATTTTTATTTGACAATCTAAACATAATTCAGCCTCCTTTCCTATATGGAGAGAATACGACATTCCAATAGACAAAAATATCAGTTTTTGCCAAATTTTCATAACAATCCTGCATTTTTAGACAGGGCTTTAAGGTGGAAAAGTGAGGTATTTTCCTTTTCAGGGGAATACTGTTATTAAAATTCGCATAGATTGTAACAACAAATGTATTGGGGATTCTCCTTGAAAGAATATATTGAAGAAAGAGCAATTGAAATTGGAACCTATATAATAGATTCCAACGCAACAGTCAGACAAACTGCCAAGAAATTTGGAGTCAGTAAAAGTACGGTGCATAAGGATGTTTCAGACCGATTAATTTACATTAATCCGGCATTGGCGAAGGAAGTGAGGAAAGTATTAGACCTTAATAAAGCAGAGAGGCATATAAGGGGCGGAATGGCAACAAAGGAGAAATATTTACACCAGAAGCTGTGAGGAAGAGTCCTGATAGGAATTCTATCAGGACGCAGTTTCTTAAGATATTCTGAAAATCTATGAACTTCTCTTGCCAATTAATAAAAAATATGAGAAAAACATTGTACATGCAAAAACATTTATCTATCTGGCATATTGAAAAAATATTGAAAAAATGACAAGAAAATTTGCACTAATTCGGAAAATCTAATATAATGAATATGTATGCATGAAAACAGCTTGGTTAAAATAGTTTAAAAATGTTATTCAGCATATTTTTGAAAACCATGTAAAAGATGAAAGAGGCAGGTGCAGGAATGAGATTTATACATATGGCAGATGTCCATCTAGGGGTACAGCCAGATAAAGGCAAGCCTTGGAGTGCGGACAGAGAAAAAGAGATAAAGGATACCTTTGTAAAGGTAGTGGAAGCTGCAGAAGAAAAACAGATAGATTTATTGTTAATAGCGGGCGATTTGTTTCATATGCCGCCATCCGAAGGAATGTTAAGAGATGTGGATTATATTCTTTCAAAGCTGACGAAGACCAAAACTATCATGATTGCGGGTAATCATGATTATATGAAACCGGATAGCCCCATGGCAAATTATAAGTTTTCGTCAAAGACAATTTGCCTGTCTGCTGATAAAATAAGCAATGTGTATATGAAAGATTTGAATACCTGCGTTACCGGATTTTCCTATAACAGTAAGGAAAATGAGGATGATATATTAAACCATATCAAACCGGCGAAGCAGGGAGCCTTCAATATCTTGCTGGCGCATGGTGGGGATGCCAAGCATCTGCCATATAATAAGAAAAATTTAAGGGAATCCAATTTTGATTATATAGCGTTAGGGCATATTCATAAACCAGAGGTTATTAAAGAGAATGCCGTTATCATGGCGGGTTCTCTGGAACCTATTGATTATACAGATACCGGAGCCAGAGGATATATTTATGGTGAGGTTGTGGATGGAATTGTAAAGACGGAGTTTGTACCGGCAGCCCAGAGGGCTTATATGAATCTTCTTATAAATATAAAGCCGGACCATACGCCGCAGATGATATTGGATTTAGTGGATCGACAAATCCAGAATTTGGGGACTCAGCATATTTACCGGATTCTTGTCAGGGGGCAGAATCATAACCATGATGTGTTTGATTTTACCAGTCTTACAGCGAAATATAATATTTATGAAGTGATAACAGAGGTTTCAGAAGAATACGACCTAGGTAAGCTTTATGAGGAGAATCAGAATAATCTGATTGGTAAATTTATCAACCAGCTGTCTGATAATTATTATGGAGATGAGATTTGTAAAAAAGCTATTCACTATGGTTTAGATGTACTACTAAAGACAGGAGAGCAGTAATATGAGAGTTGATAAGTTACACCTACAGGATTTTGGACAATTTCATAATAAAGACATTACGCTGGCTCCTGGCATTAATGTGGTTTATGGGGCTAATGAGGCGGGAAAGTCTACCATAAAGGATTTTATTGTAGATATGATATATGGAATTGATAAGGTGAGAGGGCTGGGCGCCCGGTTTGATCATTACGAACAGAAAAAGCCGATTAATGGTTCTGCTTTTTCAGGAGCTATGGAGGTTTCGGTTCAGGGGACAGACTATTTGATTGAGAGGAATTTTGCCCGTCAGGAGAAGAAGACAACAGTCAGGGATATGGACACAGCACGTGAGCTTATGCTGCCGGAAGAGAATAATTTGGTGGGGACTCTGCTTAATACGGACAAAAGCACGTATCTGAATACATTATGTATCAGTCAGATGGAAGTTTATACAGATAAGGAAATTGCAGATGAGCTTAACAATTATATTGTAAATATGGCATCAAGCAGAAATGGAGACATTGATGCGGTAAGCGCCATTGTGGAACTGAAAAATAAGAAAAAAGCATTCTCAAATAAACAATTAGAACAAAAGGAACAGGAGCTTACCGCCAGACTTTCTCTAGATAGGGATTTTGATGCAGAGCTTGCGGCTGTTAAAGAGGAGTATACAAAGGCAGAGGCGGCGATGGATGGGAAAGGGCAGGCAAAGCTTCAGTTTACACCAATTAAGAATCCGGCTACAGAAGAGATTGCAGAGGAAGAAATTAAGACTGAAGAAGCAGAGAATGATTTAAATGAACCTGTGACGAAGCAGGAAAAAGATATTAGCATGCTTCGCAATATGGGAAAGAGAAGTGCATTGGATAATGTGTTTGTAATCTTGTTTATAGCGCTTATCTTTATCGCCCTGTTTGTTGGAGCCGCTTATCTGGTTCCGGTAAACATTCCTGAGATTAAAATGGGAATCATGGGTTTTGGTATTATATTGGTTGCAGCTACTACTGTCCAGGTTTTAGCGAGGCGTGCAAAGCTTTATAAGCTTTTAGAGGAATTAGAAATAGAAAAGGGCTTTGAGGAGGCAAAGGCAGAGTCGGTGGATATGGGAACGCAGAGGGAGCTGGTTAACAAGTTGTCCAGTCTGAGACTCAAAGAACAAAATATTTTAAAGGAGCGCGCCGAACAGGAGGAGACACTTTCTGAACTCACGAAACTGAAGGAGCAGATGCAGGCAAATGATGTAGAAGTGGCAGCGCTTGACCTTGCAATGAAAACCATTCAGGATTTATCAGAGGAAATCTATGATTCCTTTGGCAGTGTGTTAAATGAACAGGTTTCTGAGATTATCAGCAGAATTACAAATAATAAATATTCTGAAGTTAAAATAGATGACCAGTTAAGAGTAATGGTGAAAAGCGGAAACTCCTTTATCAGTATGGATTATTTAAGTACTGGTACTATGGAACAGATTTATCTGGCACTTCGTTTATCCATTGCCAATGTATTGATTGCTGAAGAGATGCCAATTATCATGGATGATGTTTTTGTCACCTATGATTATCAAAGATTAAAAGAAACATTAAGCTGTTTGGGCGAATATAGGAACCGGCAGGTTATTATATTTACAACAAATCCAGGTATTCAGGATATGTTCGCAGGCTTGGGAATAGAGAGCAATTATATTGCCATCTAATACAAATTCTTAAGTGATACGGCTGGAAATGAGGGAATAGCATGGCTGATAACAAAAAGTCTACATCGGATAAGCGTAGGGAGTCACGTCCGGCAACCAGGACAGCGGGACAAAGTACTACGAAGAAAACAACACAGAAAAAGTCCCCGGAGGAATTGGAAAAAGCAAGACTGAAAAAGGCAAAACGGGACCGGAAAAGAAAACGAAAAAAGGTTAGAAGGATTATTTTATCCTATCTCCTGCTTATTGTAGTACTGATTGGTGTGATTGGTGGATATATTGCCTATGAGAAATTTGGAAAACAAATTTTAACCTATCGTGATGATGCAAAGGAAATGGTTGCCAATTCTTCTGAAAGTACATTCCGTCAGGATGAGACTTCTATCGTATATGATACCAAGGGCAAAAAAATACGAGAGGTTACAGGAGAAAAAGAGGTTTACTATAAAACCTATGATGAAATTCCTGCATACTTTGTGGAAGCCATGGTGTCGGTAGAAGACAGACGTTTCTATGAGCATAATGGCGTGGATTATGAGGGTATTGCAAGAGCAGCCTATATCTTATTTAAGAATAATGGTAATATTACTCAGGGTGCGAGTACGATTACCCAGCAGTTGGCGAGAGGAATTTTCCTGTCAAATGAGGTCAGCTATGAGCGTAAAATTAAAGAAATCTTTATTGCATGGGAATTGGAAAAGAAATATACAAAGCAGCAGATTTTGGAGTATTACCTGAATACAATATTTTTCTCCAACAGCTATTATGGAATCGGAGCAGCGGCGAAGGGGTATTTTGATAAGGACTTGGACGAGTTATCTGTATCGGAAGTGGCATTTTTGTGTGCAATTCCGAACAGCCCTACCTATTATGATCCCCGGACGAATTATGACCATACCATAGAGAGACGGAATAAAATATTAAATGATATGCACGATTTGGGTTATCTGAATGATTTGGAGCTTCAGATGGCTTTGGAGGAAAAAGTCGTTCTGGCAGAGGAGAAAAAGGTAAGCCATGATTATGTGGAAACCTTTACCAATTTCTGTGCCACAGAGGCATTGATGGAGGCATCCGGTTTTAAATTTAAGTATAAATTTGATACACTGGAGGAGCAGCAGGAATATAACAAAAATTATCGTCAGGTATATGATGAATATTATGCAACGCTATATACCGGGGGGTATCAGATATATACGTCAATTGACCAAAAGAAACAAAAATTATTACAGCAGACAATAGACGAGACACTTTCCGTTGATGAGGAAAAAAATGCAGAAACAGGTATTTATAATTTGCAGGGTGCATCTACCTGTATCGATAATTCCACCGGACGGGTAGTAGCGATTGTGGGGGGACGTACCCAGGAAGAACTGCAGGGATACAGCTTAAACCGGGCATATCAGAGTGCAAGGCAGCCTGGTAGTACAATTAAGCCGTTGATTGTATACACACCGCAGTTAGAGAGGGGCTACACACCGTCAACAAGGGTAGATGATACGGACTTTGAGAAGTCGAATATGCCGGAGAATTCCGGAGGCACTTATTCTGGAATGATTTCTCTTGCACAGGCAGTGGCTGCGTCTAAAAATGTGGTTGCGTACCGCCTGTTTGGTCAGTTAACTCCGGAGGTGGGTGCTGAGTATCTGTTAAATATGAATTTTAATTATTTGACGATTGAGGATCGGCATAATATGGCAGCCTGTCTTGGCGGTCTTACCTATGGTGCTACAACTGTGGAGATGGCTTCCGGGTATGCCACTATTGAAAATGATGGTGAGTTTCGTAAACCAACGTGTATTGTTAAGATTACAGATGCACAGGGAAATGTTATTGTAGATGATAAAATAAAATCAAGAGAAGTATACGAATTAAACGCTTCCCGAATGATGATATCCATGTTAAAGGGTGTATTTACCGGAGGTACAGCAAGTGGTCTTGGTATTTCGGGAATGTCCTGTGCAGGCAAGACAGGAACAACAGATAATAATACAGACGGATGGTTCTGTGCATTCACCCCATATTATACCACCAGTGTATGGGTAGGATATGATACACCGCAGGCTACAAGAGGCTTATGGGGTTCTACTTATCCGGGACGTATCTGGCATGATTTTATGGAGCCGATTCACGAGGATTTGAAAGACCTTGGATTCCCAGATTATGAATGGGTACGCTCCACGAAGGATTGGAAAGATACCCGTTCCAGCTCAGAGGAGACGGAAGAGAAGAATAAGAAGAAAAAGAAGAAAAAGACAACGGAGAAGACGACAAGTGTTCCTGGCACGGATTCTCCTTCTACCACAACCCAGGTTCCAACGGAGGCACCAACCACCCAGGCACCGACTACTCAGGCACCGACGGAGGCACCAACTACTCAGGCACCTACAACAACTGCAGAGCCGACGGAGGCACCAACCACTTAGACAGGGGTTCAGGGACAGTGACGTATAAAAAACCGGTATATATACCAGAGAGTATATTACCGGTTTTTTATATGTTTATAGGCGGGCTGTTAATTAAACTATTTAATAATTTTCCCGAATTGTATGTTTTTCACGGTATTCATTGATACGGTCCTGAATACGGTCAGTCGGGTCTAAAATTTCTGAAATAGAAGCATCATGATTTAAGTGGTCAATCAGCAGGGCAATATATTTGCTCATATCAGCTGAGATATACCATTCTCTTGAGAGAAGCTCCGGTGTCTGATAGGTGAGGTTGGTGGTAATTACCTTTTCAATGATTCCTTCTGCTTTTGCTGTGTCAAATACATCTAAGCCGCTGGTAAACAGACCAAAGGTACAGACACAGAATACTCTTCTTGCATGGCGGCTTTTTAATTGCCGTGCAACATCAATCATGCTTTCTCCAGAAGCAATCATATCATCTATAATTATTACATCCTTGCCATCCACAGAGTCACCGAGAAATTCGTGGGCTACAATTGGATTGCGGCCATTTACTACCCGACTGTAATCTCTTCTCTTATAAAACATTCCTACATCCACACCTAAGATATTGGCAAAGTAAATTGCGCGGTTCATGGCTCCTTCGTCCGGACTGATTACCATCAGATGTTCTTTGGAAAGCTCTAAATCATTGGTGGACAATAACAGTGCTTTTAAGAACTGGTATGTTGGACGGATGTTTTCAAATCCATGCAGTGGAATGGCATTTTGTACCCGTGGGTCATGGGCATCAAAGGTGATGATATTATCTACTCCAAGACTTACAAGCTCTTGCAGACACAGTGCACAGTCGAGAGATTCCCTTTTGCTTCTCTTGTGCTGGCGGCTTTCGTAAAGGAAAGGCATAATTACAGTAATCTTACGGGCTTTTCCTCCGCAGGCTGCGATTACACGCTTAATATCCGCATAGTGGTCATCCGGCGACATAGGACAATTTCTTCCATACAAGGAATATTCGATACTATAGTTTGTCACATCTACCAATATATATAAATCTTTTCCACGGATAGACTCCAATAACTCACCTTTTGCTTCTCCGGAACCAAAACGCGGGCAGGAAGAATGGACAAGATAAGATTCCCTTTCGTAGCCATTAAATGCAATTGTAGACTTTTCGACATTATTTCTCGCAGTTCTCCATTTGGAAAGATAAGAATCTACACGCTGCCCAAGCGAGGTGCAGCTTTCCATTGCAATAATACCTAAAGGACCTACAGGGATGGTTGATAATAAATTACTGTCGTTTGGCATGGTTTTTCCTCCGTTATTTATTCACATTTTTTGTATTGCTTTCCTTCGTTTGGCCAGACGGATATTGTCGCCATAGAAGTTAAAAACCTTATATTCTGCAAATATGCGGGTAGCAATCCGGTCAGAATAACGCTCTGTTAATTCCTGAAGATTCAGGTTTGTGGATATTACAGTGGATTTCTTTTCCCGCATCCGCGTATTTAATATATCATAAAGCTCAGAAGATACAAAGGAATTTGTAAATTCTGTGCCAAGGTCATCAATAATCAGTAAATCACAGCTATAGAGATAACGATATGTCTCCTGGCTGTCTGGGTTCTGTCCCTTTTTCATAATGACATCCCCACACACGTCCTCAAAAAGATGGATGGCGGTCTGGTATAGGACTGTATGCTGGGTATCTAATAATGCTTTGGCAATACAGTTGGAAAGATAAGTTTTCCCAAGACCAGTCTCTCCATAGAATAAAAGATTACCCCCATTTTTGTCAAATAATTCAATAAAAGACTTAATTTTATTAAGAATATTGCTCATATTGTCATAAGGAGTATAGGGATGTGTACCATCTTTTTCTTTTGGGTAATAATTTAAATCAAAATGTTCAAAATTTTCCACCTCTAGGATTTGTTCCAGAGTAGATTGCCTATAGAGCAGGGAAATAGCAGCCTGTTTAAAGCAGGTACAATACTGGCTGCCCACCCGTCCGGTATCCTGACAGAGGGGACAGGTATAAATTGGTTTCAGATAATCCTCCGGATATCCATGGGTTTTCAGTAAATCCGTTTTTTCGGCGATTAATGCCTGATTGCGTTCTTTGATGGAAACCGTGGAATCCATTCCGCTTTTCAGTTTAGTCCGTACTGCATCAATAGAAGAAGAGGCAATGGTCTGGTCAATTTCTGCAATACGGGGAATCTTTTTATAGATTTCCTCTTTGCGGCTCTGTGTGGCTGCACGATTTTCAATTTGGTTCTTGTAGTACGTATTCATTAATTCATCGTACTGGATAGTATTAAATGCCATAATTGCTTTTAATCTCCTAAAAATGCTTGAAAGTGTGTTTTATTGGTTTGTTTCCTGCAGGAAGAGATTTTCAAATTCATTTACCACCTGCTGGTTGGTAGAACCCTGATACTGGTTAAACTGGTTATTCATTGTTTTTTTGCGGCTGGAAGCTTTTTTCTTTTTCTCCTCAGCCCATTTTTTGTCCAGCGCTTCAATGTCGGAGAGCTTTCTCACGTTCTGCCTGTACCAGCTTTCCAATATTCCGTTGACATAATTAAAGTTTGCAGACTGTGGATTAGAGGCAATCGCACGTTTGCAGGCCTCTATAATTATACTTTTATTAAAGGAATAGGTGTTATACCATGTGTCAATAAAGGCTGTTTCTGCAGGGGTTGGAACTCTTCTTGGGATTCCCAGCTGCTTAAGTACCGTAACATAGATGGAGTTGTAATTTTTTGATGCTACTTTGGCATCCTCCACATTTGTTATTCCATTTTTATACCACTCCAGGGCAACTGCTTCGATATACCGGCAGCTTTTCTTGCCGATAGAAACACAGTATTCCACCAGATATTCCAATAAATCAGGAGAAAACGATAATTCCTCATATATGTATAATAACGTGTTGATATCACTTTGTGTTAATGGCTTTGCAAAATATATTTCTGTCTGATAGAGAAGATTTCCAAAATCCTCGTCGTTTTTCTTTTCTTCAATAAATGCTGCTTTGTAGGATTTTTTCTTTGGCACGGTGCTTGAACGCTTGATTGCCTCCGCAGCCGTTTCCTCATTTTCTGAGTGAAAGTTCTTGGAACCGGCATCCTCTTCCACCCCCAGCATAGATAACAGCGAGGTTTCTTCTTTGCCAGGAGCCTTTGGGGATAAGGGCAGCATGGTAATACCGGTTAATACTTTATCTGTGGTATATTCCAATTGCAGAACCCCCTGTTTAATCCAGTAGCGGATGGCGCGGCAGATATCCTTTTCCGTCAGATTAAAATGGTCTGCAATATCTGCTATGGTAATGGCGCGCCCGCTGTTTAACAGGCGGACAAGGTATAGATAAACCTTTACAAATTCGCCATTTGCTTCTGTCATATAGTAATCAATAAAGAAATTTGAAACAGCAGAATATGTTTCATGATTTTTTGTTGTAATAGTAATTGTTTCCACCTGTTTCTCCTCCCTCTATGCGCTCTCTGCCCTTTGTGGCAGAATTAGATTTTCATAAGCATAGGCATTATAACATAGTGTTTTTGAAAAGAAAATAGAACGTCTGTTTTCTGCTATACTTGAGGAAAAAATGTGGATAGTGTGGATAATGTGGATAGGAAGTTGACATAATTTTGCTTTGGACATACCAGATTAAAAACTGTGTATGGTAGGGTTTATATTATGTAAATAAAAATATCCACAATCTTATCCTGTCAAGTGGAAAATTGTAGATTGTGGATATTGTGTAAAACTATTTGCCAAGCAGCTCTTCACCAATTAAATAAACGTCTCCGGCTCCCATAGTTATCAACAAATCATTTTTTTTGCAATTTTTTAATAAATAATTTTCAACTGCGTCAAAGGAACTGAAATATTTTGCATCTGTGCCATATTGCCTAATTCGTTCAGCCAAATCTCTTGCATGAACCAAGCCTGTATCCATCTCTCTTGCGGCATAAATATCAATTACAATGACATGGTCAAAGTCCTTTAAGGCATCTGCAAACTCCTCAAATAATGCTTTTGTCCGGGTGTAGGTGTGTGGCTGGAATACGACCCATAGCTCGTTGTGGGGCGTATGCATTGCAGTGGTAAGGGTTGCTTTAATTTCCGTTGGATGATGGGCATAGTCATCTATAACAGTGACATTGCCAAGAGAGCCTTTTAATTCAAACCGTCTGTGGGCACCACCAAAGCATGCCAGCCCGGAGAGAGAATACTCTCTGTCAATCCCCAGCAAATCCGCTACAGCAATGGATGCAAGAGAGTTGGTAATATTATGCAGTCCTCCGATGTTTAAATGAATCCGCTCCTGTGCAATTCCGTCAACCATCAGGGTATAATTCATATGTCCCTTTTCATCTGCCTGGATGTTAGCGGGATAATACCGGTTGGTGTCAGCCATGCCAAAGGTAAGGATACTGCAATGTAAACCGTTGGTAATGCGGGATAGACAGTCCATATCACCATTTACAACCAGGGTTCCGTTGTCTGGAAGATTGGCAGCAAATGTGTGGAAGCTTTCGATAATTTCATCTATACCACTGAAGAAGTCCAGATGGTCGGCATCTACATTCAGGATAATACTGATATAAGGATAAAATGCATGGTAGCTGTTGGTATATTCGCAGGCTTCCGTTACGAAGTAATCCGATTTTCCTACCCGGACATTTCCGCCAATGGAATCTAAGATACCGCCAACAGATATGGTAGGGTCTGTATCTGCCTCTATAAAAATCTGGCTTAACATGGATGTAGTAGTAGTCTTTCCGTGTGTGCCGGCTACGGCTACAGAATATTTGTAGTTGCTCATAATTTGTCCCAGCAGCTGGGCTCTTGTAAGCATTGGGATATTTTTTGCTTTACAGGCGGCAAACTCCGGATTGTCTGCATGAACTGCTGCGGTGTACACCACTAAATCTATATCGTCTGTAATATTTTCGGCACATTGTCCGATAGTAACCATGGCCCCCATTGCAATCAGGTTATCGACAATGTCGGAGCTTTTGGCATCGGAACCACTGATTGTAAAATTTTCTTTTAATAAAATTTCGGCTAACCCGCTCATGCTGATTCCGCCGATACCAATAAAATGTATATGAATTGGCTTTTTAAAATCAATTTGATACATAGATTTTCCTTCTTCCATAAAAAATAGTTTAACTAGGATGATTATAATATAAGGTAAAAAGATTTACAAGAGGCGGTTCAGGGATAATGGGAAAGGATTGTATTTTAAGAAAAATTGTTTTATGATTAAGAAACAAAATAAACGGAAACCGGCAAGGAGTAAAAGCATGGCTGAAAAATATATAATGATTCATGATATTATGAGTGAACACAAGGACCGGATGTTGAACTTAAAAAAATATTATCCTTTCTTTGTGCTGTGTGAAACCACGTTTTCACAATATAAAGAAGGGAAGTATATGGAACTTGACATGGGTTATATTACTATGGCTACCCTGCGCTTTTTTATCAATGAAAATAATTTCCATGAGAGTGAAATCACTTATGGCCAGTATGAAAACTTTCTCTCCGAGCTTCTCAGAAGGGAGTTTCGCTTAGAGCTTGATACGGAGGAAGAAAAAGAGCTGATTGGTTATGTGTTTGACAAGATAAAAAATGATGGCAGGGCATTTGCATTTCCGTATTTTGACCCGGAGGAAAAAAAGAAGAAGACCGCCCGGGTGAAGCTGATTGCCAGCCGCATTGTGGATGGTACAGTACTTTATCATGTGACGACGGATGGGATTGAATTTTATCTGGATACAAAAGAGATTAAGGAGGAGAGCAATATCTCTGTCCAGCAACTACTGCTTGAAAAAATGATTCGGTCAGAAAATTTTGCCGGAGGAATTGAGGTTGTGAGGCGAATCAATAATGAGGTGAATAAGCTTGCCTTGCAGAAAAAGGAGGTTCTGGATTTATTAAGCTATGATGTGTTTTCCGGAGCAAAGGCAGGTGAGGAATACATGGAGACTGTATCGAAGTGGTTTGATGACGAGTCAAAGCTGTTTGAGAAGAACCGTGCATTGATTGATAAAGCCTTCCAGAAAGCAAATATGGCAAATACCGCAATCTTAAGTGAAATTCATAAGCTGGATACGGAGCTGAAAAAGACGATTATTAAACATGGACAGTTGATTAAGGAAACCATTGAGCTACAGAGCATTGCGGATGAAATGATTGCCAGAGCGAAGCTTAGAAAGCTGCGCCCGGTATTTAATTTCCGCGATGCCTTAAGAAAGGTTATAGATGACGATAAGCCGGAGCGGTTAGGAGCGTTGGTGCGTCCCCTGTTTATGCCTAGGCTGAATAAAACATTTGCAGTGGAGAATATAGACCGGATGCTGGAGAGCAGGATGGAAAACGGGGATGTAAGTGAGAAGGTGGAGAAACGCCAGATGGATGCGGATTATGTGTTTGAGGATGAGGTGGAGGAGACAAGAATTGCGGGGAATTTTGGAAGATTGTTTGCAGAGCTTTTAGAGCAGTTATGGAAGCACGGGAAGACTACTTTACCGGAGCTTATGGCGATATATGAGATTAAATTTGGAAAAGAGATATATACCAATGGAGATGTCTATTCCTTTCTGGTGCATCTGGCACAGAAGGATGAATATGATTTAAAAAAAATGCAGGACAAGCAGGATACCTTTTTAGAGGGGCTGGTTATGGATAAATTGACCATTGAGAAGAAAGACCAGTATGGAAGCATGGTATTTCAAATTGTGTTTCATCCGGAGAAGATACTGGAGTTTGGAGAAGGCAGGGATAATGGCTTTACTATTACGGATATGCAGTTTGAAGTTGTAGCATAATTTTATGTGGGAATGGAACAATCACTCCCTGGAGATTGGGAAAAAGCAGTCTTCAGGGATTTTGTTTTACAAAAAGACACAAATACAAAACTTTATGTAAGATATACTTGACAAAATGTAAAAAAAGAAATATACTCACAATCAAGATAAAGCTTGCTTGTCAGGTGGTGGATAATCTACTATGTATTTTGTCTGGATGGCAGGAAGCATTTTCCAATTAAATGAGAACAGCGTGAGGAGGTTTCAGTATGAAGCTGGAGGTAAAAAATATTACAAAATCCTTTGGAGAGAAAGAAATCCTGAAAGGCATTTCGTTTTCCGTGGAGAGTGGCAGGGCGTTAGGACTGCTGGGAAGAAACGGAGCAGGAAAGACAACAACCATCCGTATTTTAATGGATGTGTTTCATGGTAACAGTGGAGAGATTCTCTTAGACGGTGAGAAGTTTGACCAGAGAAAGGTGCAGATCGGCTATCTGCCGGAGGAGAGAGGTCTGTATCCAAAGAGAGAGGTTTTAGAGCAGATGGTGTATCTGGCAAGGCTTAGAGGGATTAGTAAGAGCCAGGCAGTGGCGAACTCCAGAAAATGGCTTGAGCGGCTGCAGGTTCTTCAATATGAAAAAAAATTGTTAGAGACGTTATCAAAGGGAAATCAGCAGAAGGTGCAGCTTGCGTCTACACTGGTATGTGACCCGGAAATTGTTATTTTAGATGAACCCTTTAGCGGTCTGGACCCGGTTAATTCCCAAATCCTGCAGGATGTGGTGAAGGAATTGATTGCAGATGGGAAAATCGTTATTTTTTCCAGTCATCAGATGAGTTATGTAGAAGAATTCTGCGAGGAGATTGTTATTATCAACCAGGGAAGCGTGGTACTTAAGGGAAATTTGTCCACTATTAAAAGAGAGTTTGGAAAGGACCAGCTGGTTATCAGTGCCAATGGCATTTCGCAGGAGGATACGGAATCACTCTTAAAGCAACAGCTAACGGATTTGATTGAGGTAACTGGCAGGACGAAAGAGGATGTAATTGTAAGACTGCGGGAGGGAATAGCAAGAAAACAGCTGTTTCAGAGGCTGGCACAGATGGATGAATTGGAAATAGAACATTTTGAGACCTATAAACCGTCTCTCAATGATATTTTTGTAGCTAAGGTAGGTGAAGAAGAATGAAACGTTTTATAACAGTATTTGAATTTGAGCTGATGAGTTATATTAAAAATAAATCTTTCATGATTACAACAATTTTAATGGCAGTATTGCTTGGGGCTGTCATGTTTTTGCCAAGATTTATTGACATATCTGATATGCTGGGCATTGAGTCCTCAGAAAGCAGGGAGGAGACTGCCAGTGGGCAGGAAGAACAGAGCGGTGAGGATGTGGCAAGGCTTGGGATTGTGGATGAGAATAAGGTTTTTTTGAACCAGTCTCTTTTAGAACAGGCATTTGGGGATGCGGAATTTATTTTTATGGCAAACAGAGAAGAACTGAAAAGAGCTGTTATCAAAGAGAAGATTGATGCCGGTTTTTATGTTAAGGATGACAGGAACTATCAGTATTATGTGCTTAACCGGGATATGTCGGATGGAAATCAGGTTATATTTAGTGAAGTATTATCGCTGGTTCATAAGCAGCTTTATTGTGAAGAGCAGAATCTTGACTATGAAACCTTTGCGGCAGGGTATGAGGCTCCGATTCAGTGTGAGGAGGAGATACTGGGCAAGGACGCAGCGGATAATTTTTGGTATTGTTATGCCCTGGTTATTGTGATTTTTATGGTGATTATTTTGTATGGTGTCATGATTGCGACTTCTGTTACTACAGAAAAAAGCAACCGTTCCATTGAGGTACTGGTGACCAGTATTGATTCAAAATATCTGTTGTTTGGAAAAGTATTTGCAGGTGCAGCAGCAGTAATTGTCCAGCTGGCATTGATTTTTGGAGCAGTACTTATCGGTTACGGAATGAATCATACGGCATGGGGAGATAAGCTGGATATGCTGTTGGATATTCCCGCAGATGTTCTGATAGCTTTTGCGGTGTTTGGAATTGGAGGTTTTCTGTTCTATGCGTTTTTATATGGCGCCATGGGTGCCCTGGTATCTAAGACAGAGGATATTAACAAAACAGCCGGTACCTTGCAGATGGTTATTATGCTTGTATATTTTGCAGTACTGTTCCAGCTCCAGAAGCCAGATGGTATGATTATGAAGGTCTGCTCCTTCCTTCCGTTTTCATCCTATTCCGCAATGTTTGTAAGAATCGGAATGGGAAAGGTAGCGCCTTGGGAGGTCGTGATGTCAGCTGTCATATTATTTGTTTCTATTTTCTTTGTGGGATGGCTTGCGGCGAAAATTTACCGTATGGGAACCCTGCGGTATGGCAATCCGATTAAGCTTAGCAGGGCGTTAAAGGATATGAAGAACGCAGAGTAGATAAAAAATAGGCAGAGCAGAGGATATGCTGTAAAAATCAGCGGCAGGCGGGAGGTAAGATATGATGAAAAGAAGAAAAGGGGTTGTATATATAATAATGGTTATCCTGGCAGGTGTTTTGACTGCCGGATGTGGTAAAACAGAGGGGCAGAGTCCGGAGTATCTTCTGGATCTGATTTGCGGCATTTTATGTGGTCTTGTTCTTGTCAGACTTCTGGCATGGATTGCCTCTAAATTAGGCGGCAGAATAGATACCAGATGCAGGAAGGATGCTTATGACGAACGCCAGCAGTTTGCAAGAGGGAAGGCTTATAAAGCAGCATTTTTTACACTGCTGTTTTATACCATGGCAGTTTCCCTGCTGGATAATATATTTGGAATATCAATATTTATGTCCTTTTGCGGCATCTGGATTGGCATCGCTTTGTCCATTATGGTTTTTGCTGTAATGTGTATTTTAAAGGATGCATATATGTCGCTGTATGAGAATGCTCAGGGTATTATTACAATGTTTTCCATTATTGGAATCCTGAATATCGCAGGTGGAATCCCGGCGATTCTGGAAAAGCATCCCCTGCTGGAAAATGGAGCAATTTCGGTGGAATGGATCAATTTAGTAGTGGGAATATTGTTTCTTGTTATCCTGATTGTTTTTTGTGGGAAGGTGCTTTATAATAAAAAACGGCTGGACGAGGAAGCGGAAGACGAGGAGAGCCGCCTATGAAGAATTTGAAAATGAAATCGGCCAGGGCTGCTCTGGATATGTCACAGCAGGATTTGGCAACAGCGGTTAATGTTTCCAGGCAAACCATTAATGCCATTGAAAAAGGGGACTATAATCCCACTATCAACCTTTGCAGGGCAATATGCAGGGTACTTGGCAGAACATTAGATGAATTGTTTTGGGAGGAATAACGCAGAATAGGGGAAAATAGATGGCAACAAACGGGAAATATCCAGAGTTTACAAAAGAAATGAAGAAGACACATACAATATGGGACAATTTGTAATAAAAAGGTACAAGTGTGAAAATCATACTTGTACTTTTTTTATAATTATGGGAGAATAAAGAATAGTGCATTTTATGATAAAGGAAGCAAACATATGGAAATGAAAAATTTGGAAAAAGCCATGGATATATATGCCAGGCTTATAACTGGAGAGGAAATTAAACGCAGTGGTGCAAATGGTAATCTGTATGACGATTACTATGGAAATGCAGAGGTATATGAAATTGTCGGAGTAATATTAAAAAAATTAAATCTTAACATATATGAGTATAAAGAAAGCCTTTTTCTTTCCGCAGGAGAGAATAACCGCATATTTGGTTATACCAATGAGGAGTTAAAAAGGATTATGGGGCTTAGATATAACAGGGAGCTGTATCTTTGCTATTTTATTATGTATGAGATATTATTGGCGTTTTATTCGGATTCTGCTTCTTATCAGTTTAAGGAGTATATAAGAATAGAGACGGTTATGGATGAGGTTACAAAGACACTTTCCGTTTTCACAAAGGATATTGCAATCTATGATTTAGAGGAGGAAGAGCAGGAAAGCTTTCAGGCAGCTGCCCTGTTATGGGATGAGTTGCCGGCAAGTACCCTAGAGGGTCAGGAGGAAATCCGTGCATCCCGTGCATCGAAAGCAAGCATGGTAAAGCTTACCTTTAATTTTCTGATAAATGAGAATTTATTTGTAGAGGTAAATAAGCGTTACTATCCAACGGAGCGCTTTAAGGCAATTGTGGAGCATTATTTTGAGGAGTACCGTGGACAGATTTATGATGCACTGTCAAGAGAAAATACAGATACAGAGGTTTAAGCTATGCCAAATATTAATCGAATTCGTGTAAATAATGTTAAGTATAATTTTGGAACCCAGGGATATGATGATTTTTCCATGCGCATGTATGGAAAAAATACGCTGTATGATTTGGCAAATGGTGGTGGCAAGAGTGTGTTAATGCTGCTCCTGTTACAGAATCTGATTCCCAATTGTACCCTGGATGAGAAGCAGCCGATTGAGAAGCTGTTTCGGAATGGTGGCGGGAATACCACTATTCACTCTCTGGTGGAGTGGAAACTGGATGACAAGGATATTAGAGAGGGATTCCGTTATATGACCACTGGTTTTTGTGCCCATAAGGCAAAGGAAATGGATATGTCCGAAAATGGGCAGTTGTCCCTTGCAGAAACGGAAAATGGGGAGAAAACAGCAGCTGTGTCTGGAGAAAATGCGGAGGCGCGAAGGGACAGTGCATCAATAGAGTATTTTAATTACTGCATTTTTTACCGGGATTATAATGAAAATGATATTGTGAATCTGCCGCTTCAAAACAGCAAGGAGAGGATAACCTATTCCGGTCTTAAGAGTTATCTCAAAGACCTGGCAAGAAAAAATCTGAACCTAAAAGTATATGTTTTTGAGCGCAAGGGGGAATACCAGCGCTTTATCAGCGGGTATGGTCTGTTTGAGAGTCAGTGGGAGATAATAAGAGGAATCAATAAGACCGAGGGTCATGTGCGGACCTATTTTGAGACCCATTATAGGACCACCCGTAAAGTGGTAGAGGATTTGCTGATTGAAGAGATTATTGAAAAGGCATTTCTTGTTAAGACAGAACAAAATGATGTCAGTGAGGATATGGCAAAGACTCTTTTGGATATCAAGGATAAGCTGGTGGAGCTTTCCAGAAAGAAGAGTGAGATTGTAAATTTTGATAAAGAAACGGAGCTGATGCATTTACTGGAAAGCAGAGTGTCCTCCTTTTTATCCCTTTATGAGGAAAAGGATAAGGTGGCTGGTACACTGGCAGATATTTATGTGACAGGTGAAGCTCTGAGTACACAGGGTGAGGAAGAAATTGCACGGATGGAGGAGAAAAAGGCTGCCATGGAGCAGCAGCTTATTTCGGAAAAAAGGCGGATAGAAGGCTTAAAAATTATAAGGGACCAGTATGATTTAGAGAGTATTAAAGATGATATGCAGGTGCTTTCTGGTCATGTAAACCAGGCATCAGAGGAGCTTGACCAGGCGAAAGAAGAACTGGATTTGAAGGAGAGCATCAATGACTATATGCATATTCTGGCTGATAAGGCACAGATGGAGGAAAATCAGGCGGTAATTGCCGCTTCCAATGACGCAAATTCTGACCAGCTTTTGAAATTACACCAGTATGCATCTTTTAAAAAGCAGATGGATGATGAGAAATTAAAGGATATAAGAAACCGTCTTGAAAGCAGGCAGGAGGAGCTTAAGAGTCTGTCCAAGGAGCTTAAGACCTTAAATCATGTTGCGGAAGAGGGAAAGATAGCCCTGGCAGTGGCAAAGAGCCATAAGGAACACTTTAATGAAGAATATTTAAGGTGTATGGAGGAGATTGGTGCAGTACGGAAAGAGATTTCTATTCTCGTTTTAAGTGATTTAAAGGATTTGATGAAGAGCTTAAAGGATGAAGAGTCTGCGCTCCGGGAAAGGAAGGAGCAGGCGGAACGCTCGTATTTATCAGATGTACAGCAGCTGGGGGAGAAGGAAAGAGCCCTCTATGTGGAGAAGGAGAAGCTGACGGCTGCGCAGAAGGCTTTAGAAGAGGCAGAGGAGAAAAATAAAGAGTATGTTTTAAACCGGGACCGTTTGAAAAAAATGGTGCAGATATACGGCGTGAAGGATATGGAAAGCCTTTATGATACCATTAAAGAGCGGGCGTTTGACCACAGGGTGGCTGTTGCGGAACTGGAAAGAAAAATTGCAGGGGTAAACCGCCATTTGGAGCAGATTAGGGAAGGCAGAATTTTAGAGGAATCGGAAGCCGTTTCAAAGGTAAAGGATTATTTGGAGAGCAGACATGGGGATTTTGCCCTGTCAGGAGTGGATTATCTGTCAGCTCTACCTAAGGTTAACCGGGAAGAGCTGTTGTCCCGGTTTCCGATACTTCCCTATGGTGTGGTGACGAAGCAGTTCAATTTGGTGAAAGAGGATGAGCGGATTGGGACCATTGACCTTGGCAGCCAGGCGGTGCCGGTCTATGACCAGAATATACTGGAATCGCCGTATGTTCCAAGTGAACAGCTGGGAGTGGTATTGATTGCAAAGGACAAAAACACCTTTTTGGAGGAGGATGCCCTTGCTCTGGAAGCTACCCGCCTGGAAAAGAAATTGTCGGAGCTGAATGAGGAATTAGAGCGTTTTCAGGAAATGCGTGCCACTTATGATGAGGATTTGAATTATACGGCGAAGCTTACGGATGCAGCCTTCCTGAATGCAGAAAATGAGGTACAGGAGGGGAAGGAGAGGATACTGGAATATAAGCGCAGTATAGACAGTATAAATGCGGAGGTTGAGCGTATCCATGCCCATAGTGAGAAACAGAAAGAGGAGATGGAGAAAGCGGAAGAGATACTGCTGACAAACCAGAGGGAGCAGGTTAAGCTGGCTGGCATGGAAGCAAAAAGTGATTTGGCAGAGGAGACCAAAAAACAGCTGGATTTTTATACCGCTGAGGTGAAACGTCTGGAAGGTGATACTGCAAGGGCAGAGTCGGAGAGGGAGGCAGCAGCCCTTAAGGCAGAGGAGTTAAACCAGCAGATTTCCCATATGGAAAGACAAATTGCAGAAGTGCTTTCCGACTGGGAAACTATCTATAAGGATTACTATGTGGAGCAGGAATATAAATTAACTGCGGTTAATGTTTCTGAGGAACAGTTAAAGGCGGAGTTTTTGGCAGCAAAAGCCGTGGTTGAGCGTGCCACTGTTGTATTAGAGGATAAGAAGAAGCTGATTGCCACTTTACAGGACAGCATGCAGAGGGAGCTTAAGATTATTGAGCGCCGCGGAGTGAAGGTTGAGGTGTTGGAGCAGCTTAAGGCTTCTGGCGGGCTGCATCCGGTGGATGAGGAATTTATTAACCGCTTAAGCATGCATTTATCTCAGATTGCGGTGCGATGTGACCAATTGAAAAGTGATTATAAAAAGAAGGAGCATGAGGCGACCAAACTGGAGGGGCGCATCGAACAGGCTGTCCAGGCATTGAAGGAACGGTTTGGAGAGCAGGCCTTGGAGGAGCTTTCTGGTTTGTCCGGAAAACAGAAGGGTCCAGCTGCCTTAGAAAATAAGGGAGTGACAAGAGAAGAGGCTGTCCAGGCGATTGCCGAGGGAGACCGGATTCTTGACGACCTTCAGGAGAAGATGAGAGATTTTCAGAGAGAATATCAGCAGTATGTGAAAAATAACAGTGTCATTACAGACCTTTATAAGGATGTGAAACGTATTGTGGAAAGTGAAGAGCTGGACATAGAAAATGCCGATGTTCTTGTGAAGGAGCAGGAGGAAATTCGTGAAATCTTTGAGGAGTGTCTGCTCCGGTATGATAAGAGCAATAAGGCGCTGGCAAGGGCAAGGCAGGAGCTTTTGAATTATAAAACACAGACAGCGAACACATTGTTTACCATGGGTGCGTTTGAATTGTCCTCCTCCATTAAAGATGATGTGGAGGTGCCGGAGACCTACGAGGATGCCAAGGCACTGCTTTCCAATATCCGGGAAATGATATCCTACATTGTGCTGGAGAAGGAACGTGTGGAACAGGGAATTGAAGATATGGAAGCCATTAAGAATAATTTTGAGAACCAGTGTATTGAGCGGTGCAGGGATGTTCGCACAGAGCTGGATAAGCTTCCGAAGTTATCGCGGATTCAGCTGGACGGCGAAATGATACAGATGGTAACGCTTACGATTCCATATGTAAAGGAAGAGTTTGTAAAGCAGAGAATGTCAGATTATATCGATGAGGTGGTAAATGGTGCCGACCGGTTTCAGGATAATAATGACCGTATAAAATACATGAAAAACCAGCTGCTATTAAAGAAGCTTTTCAGCGTGATGGTTACAGATATGAATGCTATCAAATTAAAGCTCTATAAGAGAGAGCGCATGAAGGAGCAGAGCCGCTATCTCCGCTATGAAGAAGCGGTTGGAAGCACGGGACAGTCCCAGGGCATTTATATCCAGTTTTTAGTGTCCATCATCAATTATATTTCCGGAATGTATGCGCCAGAGGCGGAAGCCAGTGAATTGAAAAAGGTTATCTTTATCGATAATCCGTTTGGCGCTGCAAAGGATATCTATATATGGGAGCCGATTTTTGCACTGCTGAAAACCAATAATGTGCAGTTGATTGTTCCTGCCAGAGGTGCTACACCGGCGATTACCAACCGGTTTGATGTAAATTATATTTTAGGACAACAGCTGGTTGGAGGCAGACAGCAGACTGTGGTAGTGGATTACAGAAGCCAGGTGGCACAGGAGGAGCTGGAATATGAGAATCTGGAGTATAGCCAGGCAACTTTTGATTTTATCTGATTGTCGATGACATTCACTTTAAAATTGAATATTTACTGCACATATGATAAAATAAAGCTGTGTCTGGAAGGATATAATATAGTTTAGGTAATTGCGAAACTTAAGTTTTTCAGACATTCGTTGTATAATATAGACAAATCAACGCAGGCACGCCGCTGTGCATACCTTTCTACTAGGCTCAACTTCGTTTCGCCAAGTATACAGGCATTGCGCTGCTTGTCGCTCGCAACGGTGCTAACCTTGAAAAAACCTCGCTAAGCACCGGCGGCTCCAAAGCACCTTGCTTATGATATTGTCTATATTGTACAACTAGGTTTTAGAAATAAGGAGTTTTGCAATTACCTATATATTAGAGTTAGAAGAGAGGAAGTACAATGAAGAAGAAAGCAGCATTAATTTTAGTGGCATTTTTAGCCGCAGGGGTAACAGGCTGTACCAGTAATCAGACTCAGCCGGAGCAGGAACCGGACAGCGAGGTTACGACAGAAGCTGTAGAAGATACGGAATCTGACAGTGAGGAGAGTTCTTCCGAGACCCAGGAAGAGAAAACGGAGGATATGGAGAGCACAGAGGAAGAGAGTACGGAAAACCGTGTTATAATTTCCTATGAGGCTCTGCCAAATGATAGAACCCTTGAGGATGGAACCATCATCGTATCGGCTTTTTATCAGAGACCAACGGTAACGGTGGAGGGAAATGAGGATGCAGCCGCGGCAATTAAGCAGGAATTTGATAGTGATGAAGAGGCATTTTACATCAGGGGAGATGAGCTTGAGACAGAGGCAAAGGCGTATTTCACGGAAGGCACAGGAGAGGTAATAGTGCCTTATGCGAATGAAGTAAAGTATACGGATAAAAGAGCCGATGGCAGAATTATTTCCTTTGAGAGGAGTAACTATTCCAATTTAGGAGGTGTTCACGGCAATACCTATGTAAGCGGATTGAATTTTGATACTCGCACCGGAGCAAGACTGACTTTGGACGATATTGCGGAGGACAAAGAGAGCTTCCTGGCAGCTGCAAAGGAGTATGTGTTGTCCCTTTGTGAATCGGATGCGTATAAAAACCGCCTAATGCCGGGATACGAGGACTATCTGAATGATATTTTACAGGATGATTTATGGTATTTGGATGAAGAGGGAATTACTTTTATTGCAAATACCGATACATTGGCAGCCTATGCAGAGGGCACGCTTCAATTTACTGTTCCTTATGAGAATTTAAATGGTCTGAAGGCAGAATATAGCAAGTAAAGGAATATGTTTTCTATTGCAGTTAGTAAGAGCAGGAGGGAGCTTGTATGCAGGCAGTATTGGAAAATGACAAATTGAAAGTAACCATTAACCACTTTGGAGCAGAGCTTTGCAGTATAGTGAAAAAAGAAACCGGAGTGGAATATATGTGGAACGCAGATGAGAGATTTTGGAAGCGGAGCGCTCCGGTTCTATTTCCCTTTGTGGGCAGCTTGAAGAACAAGGAATTTTTATATGGAGATAAAGCATATGCCATGGGACAGCATGGATTTGCCAGGGATATGGAATTCTCCCTTGTGTCCAATGATGGAAGGCAGGCTTGGTTTTCTCTAAACTCTGATGATACAACCTATGAAAAATATCCCTTTGCATTTACACTGGAAATCGGATATGTGTTAACGGATAATACGGTAAAGGTTATCTGGAAGGTGATAAATGAGGATGAAAAGCAGATGTACTTTTCCATTGGCGGACATCCGGCATTTATGTGTCCTTTGGACGGTGAGGGCAGGCAGACAGACTATTATATTGAATTTGACTCCGATAAAAATTTGTTCTATTCCAAGCTTAGTGAAAACGGATTGGTGTATAAGCAGGATAATATTCTCGCAACGAACGGGGGAAAAATGCAGATAACAGAGGGACTATTTGATGAAGATGCCCTGGTGGTGGAAGGTGGTCAGGCGCATAGGATTTCTCTCTGTAAGCCGGATGGGAAACCATATCTTACGGTAACTTTTGATGCGCCGTTATTTGGACTATGGTCCCCGGCAAAGAAAAATGCGCCGTTTGTCTGTATTGAGCCGTGGTATGGACGGTGTGACAGTGAGACGTTCACAGGGACATTGGAAGAGAGAGAGTATGGTAACAGCCTTGAACCCCATGCGAATTTTGAAGCAGCATTTGAGATACAGGTCGTATAACCAGATAAAAGAGCTATTCTCTATTGTTGATAGGGAATAGCTTTTTGTTGCAAGTATATGAGAAAAAGGTCCAGTGGACCTTTTTTGAGTTGCCAAGCATATGAGAAAATGGTTCAGTGAACCATTTTTGAGTTTATTTAGGATTGTTCATAAAACAATTATTATTTGAACGATTATATATTGAAAATATGGATAAAGTAGAATATAATAAAAACAATTTTACTTTCTTGCAAAGTGCAATAGAGGATATGCAGCATGTCAGGAATATTTTTTGACGAATGGCAGTGGATAAGGAGAACAACATGAGTGTTAGAGCAACTGCAGCAGTGTGGGCTGGCAAGTTTACAACAAAGATTTTAAAATTAGCAGGGAGTGGTGGGACTTCATTGCCGGGAAAGGTGGTTTTGAAAATCTGTCCGGATATTTTGGGACATCTGGCGAAAGACATGAAGATTATCTGTGTGACAGGAACGAACGGTAAGACAACCACCTGCCATGTGATAAGGGATATGATTGAAGCCAACGGCAATACGGTGTTTTGCAATGATGCGGGAGCGAACCTGTTAGGAGGGATTGTGTCTGCTTTTGTTGGAGCTGCCACTCTTGGCGGCAGGGGAAAGACCGACTATGCCCTGCTGGAGTGTGACGAAGCCGCTCTCAAATCCATAGTAGAGCATTTTGGAGATTTGGATGTGACGGCAGTTGTGACCAATGTATTCCGGGACCAGTTAGACCGGTATGGTGAGGTGCTGACCACCGTTAATAAGATTCGTGCAGGGCTGGAGCAGCTGCCTGATGTGAAGCTGGTACTGAATGCAGACTGTTCCCTGACCACTTCTTTAAAGGATTTATCGAATAGTGGAATCTATTATTTTGGCGTGAACGGTCCTTTGTATGAAGGAACCTCTTCTGATATTTCGGATGCGGTTTACTGTATTCACTGCAAGACCAAATATCAATATCATTACCATACCTTTGGCCACCTGGGCGGTTTTTACTGTGAAAAATGTGGTTATAAACGGCAGACACCGGATGTGGCGCTGACAAGGGTATGCGAGTGGAGAGATGGCTCAGAAGTAGTTGAGATGGAGGTTTTCGGAAAGAAGCTGCAGGCAGAGGTTATGCTGCCAGGCGGCTATAATCTGTATAATGCACTGGCAGCCACTGCTGTGGCACATTTGATTGGACTGCCGGAGGATAAGATTGCTTCTGTGCTTGGAAGCCTGACCACTCATTTTGGACGGATGGAGCAGGTACAGCTGGGAAACAGCTCCCTGAATATGGTTCTGGTAAAGAATCCGGCAGGTTTTAACGAGGTGCTGCAGTTTCTGATTCAGCAGCAGCCAGCAGGGAATATTGTGTTTGGTCTCAATGATAACTATGCAGACGGCAAGGACATCTCATGGATTTATGATGTGGAATTTGAACGTCTGACCGAAGCGGCAGCGGGGGCGAAGCATTTCTATTTTACCGGAAAGCGTGCTTATGATATGCAGCTTCGTTTAAAATATGCGGATTTTGATACGGATAAGTTCAGTGTGGAAAAGGATTATAAGACTTTGATTACACAGTTAGAGCAGTCCGGTGAGCAGACATTTCTGGTGCTTTCCTATACTTGTATGTTGGAATTCCGGGACAAGCTGAGCGAATTTGTCCCCCTTAAGAAATATTCGCGAGAGCAATGAGCAGTGCGTCAGGGAAAATAGACAGGCTGACGTTGTGCTTGCACAAAAGGCAGTCTGTCTATTTTTCCTGACATAGGGCGAAAGCCCGCGACCGATGCCTGAACACTTATTGAACGGTAGTGAAATTAGTGAGAAGGTACGCGACCAGACTAAAATATAAAAAGGAGAGAAAAATGGGTAATACAAGCTTACACATTTGTCATTTATACTATGATATATTAAACCTTTATGGAGATAATGGTAACATCCGGACCATGGAAAAGCGGCTGGCATGGCGTGGAATTGATTCAGAGGTGACAAGATTATCCTTTGGTGAAGTAAATCCGGATGAACAATATGACATAATCTTTATCGGCGGTGGGCAGGATTTTGAGCAGGAGCTTTTGGTAAAGGATTTATTTACTTATAAGGCGGAATGGCTGAAAAATGAGATTGAAAAGGGAACGGTTATACTGGGTATTTGCGGCGGCTACCAGATGCTGGGAAGGTATTATGAGGCAGCAGATGGTACAAGGGTAGATTTTCTTGGAGGAATCGATGTATACACCACAGCCTCAGATAAGCGTATGATTGGCAATTTTGTCTATGAATATGCCAGAGACAACGGGGAGACATTTCCGATTGTCGGGTTTGAAAATCATAATGGGCAAACCTGGCTGGGGGATGGGGTAAAGCCTATGGGGAAGATTATCAAAGGCTATGGCAACAACGGAGAGGACGGAACAGAGGGAGCGCGCTATAAGAATGTTTTTGCAACCTATTCCCACGGACCGTTATTGCCAAAAAATGCAAGAATTGCAGATGAGCTGTTGGAGATTGCCTACATGCGCAAATACGGTGAAAAGATTCCGGAGCTGGAGCATGTGATGGAGGATGCGGCACTGAATGATAGTAAAAGTCAGCTGGGATGTTAGCAGCTTTTTCCTGTCAGTGGCATAAGATAAGAGTAGAACTTCTATATAAAATGGGGAAGGGATGATAAAATGATAACAATATTATCTGGCATATTTATAAAAGGGAAGGAAGGGTCTGCTAAGCGTAAGGCATATGGAACCCTTTGCAGTATCGTGGGAATTTTGTTAAATGTATTTTTATTTGCAGGAAAATATTTTGCAGGAATTATCAGTGGTTCCGTTGCAATTACGGCAGATGCATTTAATAATCTGTCAGACGCCGGTTCTTCCTTCGTTACTTTGGCGGGCTTTCTTTTTGCGGGAAAGAAGCCGGATCCGGATCATCCTTTTGGACATGGACGGTTTGAGTATATTTCGGGATTTGTGGTATCAATTGCGATTTTATTGATGGGATTTGAACTGCTTAGAAGCTCTGTGGACAAAATTATCCATCCGGAGCCGGTGGATACCAGTACACTGACCGTGGTGATTTTACTGTTTTCCATTGCAGTAAAGGTTTATATGGCATTTTATAACCACTCTGTAGGCAAAAAAATTGGTTCTGCCGCCATGGAGGCGACAGCAATTGATTCGCTGTCCGATTCGGTTGCCACAACAGTTGTGCTGCTTGCCATGCTTGTTATGCGGTTTGCAGGTATAAATATTGATGGAGTGTGCGGTGTGCTGGTAGCAGTGTTTATTTTGTATGCAGGGATTCGTGCAGCGAAGGAAACCCTTGACCCGCTCATGGGATTGGCTCCAGATAAGGAATTTGTAGAACAGATTGAACAGATTGTGATGTCACATGAGCTGATTCAGGGAATCCATGACCTGGTAGTGCATGATTACGGTCCGGGAAGGCGCATGATTTCGCTGCATGCAGAGGTTCCGGGAGACCATGATATTTTTGAGATACATGATTTAATTGACCGGATTGAGCGGGAGTTAAATGAAAAGCTGGTTTGCGAAGCAGTGATTCATATGGACCCCATTGAGATGGATAATGAGGAGGTTGCCAGAATGAAGAATTTGGTAGCCGGACAGGTAAAACTAATTGATGACAGAATGACAATTCATGATTTCCGTATGGTGACAGGAAATACCCATACCAATCTGATATTTGATGCAGTGGTACCCTATGATTTAAAAATGAGTGCGGGGCAGGTTAAGGATAAGATTGAAGAATTGGTACAGGATTTAGAAGGGAATTATTATGCAGTGGTACATATTGACCAGAGTTATATATAGTGGGAGATTTATTCCTGCGAGCAACGAGTCAAGTGGCTGCTTGCAGACATTTGGAGACTGCCGGGAGGGTCTTTGATTTCTGCTGTGAGGATATGATAGATAGAAAATCCAGGGAGGTTTTGTGGAGAGAGAAGAAAAACGTGTCGTACGAATATTATATATCATAAAGGTGCTGTGGGAAGAAACAGACGAGGCGCATCCAATGTCTGCATCCCGGATTTCAAAACGGATGGCACAGTATGGTGTCGGTTGCGAGCGGAAAGCGGTTTATCGGTATCTCGAGGAACTGGCGGAGTTTGGTTTTGATATTGTTAGAACAAGGCAGGGTGCATATCTTGCCAGCAGACAGTTTGAATTGCCGGAGCTAAAGCTCTTAGCTGATGCAGTGCAGGCATCTAAATTTATTACAGCAAAAAAATCGGAAGAGCTTATTTCCAAGCTTGGAAAGCTGTTAAGCCGTCATGACAGTGACAGGTTGAGACGCCAGATATATATAAAAAACCGCGCAAAAACCATGAATGAAAGCATCTATTACAATGTGGATGCTGTTTTTGAGGGAATACAGCGAAACTGTCAGATTACATTTACGTACTGGAACTGGAATATGAAAAAGGAAATGCAGATAAAGCATAACGGAAAGGAATATGTGATTTCACCTTGGATTATGATTTGGGAGGATGAGAAATACTACATGGTGGGCTATGATGAGGAGGCAAAACAGTTAAAGCATTTCCGGGTAGATAAAATGCGGCAGATTATGGTCAGAGAGAAGCCCAGGATGGGAAGGGAACTGTTTGAACAATTGAAATTGTCCTCTTGTTCTGTTTCCACCTTTGGGATGTTTCAAGGGAGGCGGGAAGCTGTGACGCTGCTGGCAGACCGGGGACTGGCAGGGGTTGTGATTGACCGCTTTGGAAAAGCTGTGTGGATGCATCCGGTAGATGATGAACATTTCACTGTGACTGCGGAGGTGATGGTAAGTAACCAGTTTTTTGGGTGGGTTGCCGGACTTGGCGGCAGGGTAAAAATAACGGCACCAGTCTGGGTGGTGGAAGAATATAAGGAACTGATATTTCAGCTTATGAAGAGTATGGATGAAAATGGGGTGTAAGAAATGAAAAAGTATTTAATGGCGCTGGATCAGGGTACCACAAGCTCCCGGTGTATTATATTTGATAAAAAAGGGAATATCATTTCCATGGCACAAAAGGAATTTACCCAGTATTTCCCACAGTCGGGCTGGGTAGAGCATGATGCCAATGAAATATGGGCATCCCAGATGGGAGTGATGGCAGAAGCGATGGCAAAATGCTCTGTGGAGGCAGAGGCGATTGCGGCTATTGGGATTACCAATCAGAGAGAAACTACCATTGTATGGGATAAGGAGACCGGGGAACCGGTTTATCATGCCATTGTATGGCAGTGCAGGAGAACAGCGGATTATGTGGAGCAGTTAAAAGCAGAGGGATATGACAAAGTCATAAAAGAAAAAACCGGTCTCATTGTGGACCCCTATTTTTCTGCCACGAAGCTGAAATGGATTCTGGATCATGTAGAGGGGGCAAGGCAGAAAGCGGAGGAAGGGAAGCTCTTGTTTGGAACGGTGGACACATGGCTTATATATAAGCTGACTAAGGGCAGGATTTTTGCAACGGATGTAACCAATGCCTCCCGAACCATGTTATATAACATCCATGACCTTTGTTGGGATGGTGAGCTGCTTTGCAAATTTGATATACCGGTCTGCATGCTGCCAGAGGTGAAAGCTTCCTCTGAAATATACGGACAAACTGCGGCTTCTATTCTTGGACAGCCGATTCCTATTGCAGGTGTGGCCGGTGACCAGCAGGCGGCATTGTTTGGACAGTGCTGCTTTGAGGCAGGAAAGAGTAAAAATACGTACGGAACAGGTTGTTTTCTTTTGATGAATACAGGAGAAAAGGCAGTAAGCTCAGAGCATGGATTGCTCACTACCATAGCTGTCGGAAGAAATGGAAAAGTACAGTATGCCTTAGAGGGTAGCGTGTTTGTGGCAGGTGCTGCCATTAAATGGCTGCGGGATGAGATGAAAATGATTGATTCTGCTGCCGAGACGGAGAAACTGGCAAATTCTGTGCCGGACAGCAATGGCGTTTATGTAGTGCCTGCATTTACAGGTTTGGGAGCACCTTACTGGGATGCTTATGCCAGGGGGGCAGTGTTTGGGTTATCCCGGGGGTGCAGCCGGGCGCATTTTGTCCGGGCAGCATTAGAGTCGCTGGCCTACCAATCCTTGGATGTGATTCGTGCAATGGAGGAGGATTCCGGGCTTCCGGTTACTTCCCTGCGGGTGGATGGAGGAGCCAGTGCCAATGATTTTCTTTTGCAGTTCCAGGCCGACATTTTACACGGAGAGATTATACGCCCAAGGGTGGCAGAGACAACTGCCCTTGGTGCAGCTTATCTGGCGGGGCTGGCGGTAGGATATTATAAAGATACAGAGGAAATAAAGGAAAACTGGATGAGGGACAAGGTGTTTGTACCAGCATTTACAGAGGAAAAAAGGAACAGGCTGTATGCCGGCTGGAAGGATTGTGTAAGCCGGATACGTAAATCCTAGACTCTCATAGGTAAGAAATCTGCCAGAGAGAAAATGATATATTTGGAGTAATATAAAATGAAGATGGGAAACATATTATCACAAAAAGGTTTGCCAGAGAAAACAGGAAGGGAGCATATGATGTGCCGAGGAGTGGTTGTTTTTATTCTGGCTATGGTATGCTGTATTCTGTGGGGAAGTGCTTTTCCCTGTGTAAAGCTTGGATACCGGTTGTTTGGCATTGATTCCTCTGATACCTTTACCCAGATTGTCTTTGCAGGGATACGGTTTATGCTGGCGGGAATACTGGCGCTGATAATTGGAAGCATTGCACGGAGAAAATGGCTGGTGCCTGCAAAGTGGGAAGCTCCACGGATTATGAAGCTTTGTTTTTTCCAGACTGTATTGCAATATTTTTTCTTTTATCTGGGTCTGGCGAGAACCACTGGTGTCAAGGCATCCATTATTGAAGCTGCAAATGTATTTGTGGCGATTCTGATATCAAGCTTTATTTTTCATATGGAACAGCTGACCTACAAGAAGCTGGCAGGATGCATAATCGGTTTTGCGGGAGTGGTTTTGATTAATTTAAACAGCGCCTCTGCAGGAATGGATTTGCATATGAGTCTTACCGGAGAGGGTTTTGTGTTCTTCTCCACTGTTGCATATGCATTTTCCTCGGTATTGACAAAAAAATATGCAAAGGAGTCGAATCCGGTTTTACTGGCATCGTATCAGTTTATGGCAGGAGGATTGATTATGACAGTAACAGGGATTGCCGGCGGGGGAAGGTTCCAAGTGATTTCCGGCAGAGGAATTGCAATGCTGCTTTATCTTGCCTTTATTTCAGCGGCAGCGTTTTCTATTTGGGGAATGCTGTTAAAGTATAATCCGGTGTCGAAGGTGGCGGTATATGGATTTATGAACCCGATGTTTGGTGTGATACTATCAGCGCTGTTGTTAGGGGAGCAGAGCGATGCGCTGGAGACAGGCAGGGTTGTTATTGCGCTGCTTCTTGTAACAGCCGGCATCGTTATTGTCAATATAAATCCGAAAATAGAAGAAGGATAACACAAAATGGACACAAGTTTTGATTATGGTATATATCAGTACATTGAATGGAGGTACAAATTATGTTAGAAATGATGGCAATGGGTGCTTATTATGGTGGATACGGATATGGCTATGGTTACCTCTCCTATCTGGTTTTTATGCTGCCGGCATTGCTGCTGGGGCTGTGGGCACAGGCAAAGGTAAAGCATACCTTTAACAAATATAATAAAATAAGCAATTCCAGAGGAATGACAGGGGCGCAGGCTGCCAGAATGGTATTGGATCAGAACGGGCTTTCCTATGTGAGGATTGAGCATGTAAACGGAAATCTGACAGACCATTATGATCCAAGGGATAACGTAATCCGGTTGTCGTCATCGGTTTATAATTCCTCTTCCATTGGTGCAGTAGGAGTAGCATGCCATGAAGCCGGGCATGCAGTACAGCATGCGGAGGAATATACGCCAATCCGGGTGCGGAATGCGATTATTCCGGTGTGTAATTTTGGCTCCAGTTTTGGTCCGATTCTGATTTTGATCGGCTGTCTGTTTTCCGGAAATAAATTTGGTTTAAGCCTGGTATTTTTTGGAATTATACTCTTTTCTTTGGTTGCAGTGTTCCAGCTTGTGACGCTGCCGGTAGAATTTGATGCGTCAGGCAGAGCATTATCCGTTATTCGTGACAGCGGTATGTTTGCGGAGGCAGATTATAAGGGGGCAAAGAAAGTGTTGAGCGCAGCGGCAATGACTTATGTGGCAGCTCTGGTAACCACGTTATTACAAATTCTTTATTATGTTCTGCGGTATTTAGGTGGTGGAAGACGGAATGACTAGGAATGTAACATATTTGAAAGGCAGCGTTCATAAAGTTAATAAATTTGAAAGATTTATTTCAGAAAGTCTTTATTTGACGGATGGGAAGCATAATGCTATGATAGCAGGAAGGAATGACAGGCGTCTGTAAGGCGATAATATAGAACCTGTTAGAAAAGCAAAGCGGCATACGCTTATAATTAGGGAGGACATGACATGAAAACATTATATAGGAAGATAACAGCAGCAGTATTGACGGCAGCAATGGTACTAACAATGCCGGCAGCGGGAATGACTGCAAAGGCAGACGCAGTATCCGAAGCGGACCCGAAGGATGTTTATGTATCCTTTGGTGCGGATTTAAAAGGTGATGAGAAAGCAACGGTTATGGATTTGCTGGGAATTGCTGAGGAAGATTTGGAGGATTATACAGTTGGCGAAATTACCAATGATGATGAACACAAATATTTAGGCGATTATCTGGACAACAGTGTAATTGGCTCCAGAGCCCTTTCTTCGGTTATCGTTGTGCTAGGGGAAGATGGAGATGGAATTGATGTGGAGACAAAGAATATTTCTTATTGTACTGCAGGTATGTATACCAATGCCCTGATTACTGCCGGTATCGAGAATGCAGATGTAATTGTAGCAGGACCGTTTGAGATTACGGGAACAGCGGCCCTGGTGGGAGCTATGAAAGCATATTCTGAATTAACAGGAGAGGAAATTTCAGAAGAAAGTATGGATACTGCAGTGAACGAGCTTGTTGTCACCAGTCAGATGGCAGAGGATATCAATTCAGAGGATATCGAGCAATTAATTGCATTTGTTAAGGCTAAGGTTGTAGAAGGAGGTCTTGATGATGATGAAGCAATCAGCGAGGCAATTGATGAAGGCGCTGAGCAGCTGAATATCACCATCACAGAGGAAGAGAAGCAGACCATTATTTCTTTAATGAAAAAGATTGCCAGTCTTGACCTGGATATTGATAGTATGAAGGAGCAGGCAAAGGACTTATTTAACAAGCTGGAGGACATGGGAATTGACAAGGAGCAGGCAAAGAATTTCTTCCAGAAGATTATTGATGCAATACAGAGTTTCTTTAATGATATATTCAGCTGATTTTCATGAATTAAATGTGAAAACAATTGTAATTTTTACAAAGAGTGGTAAAATGGGGCTGTCGCATTTTGTGACAGCCCTTTTTTGCGTACATAAAAGAGGTGAATGCCTTACATTATTTACCAAACATTACGCATACTACATAGCAGGAAATCGTGTGTTGATGGCAGATTTCCGGGAAATAGAATTTTATAAAGGCTAAATTGGCTGGAATGGAGTAGGCTATGTTTTATGAATTGAAGAGAGGAAGGGCTGGAATTGTCACTTATCAGGAGCTTCAGGATGACTATGTCATGTTTGGCTTTCCGGAGCAGACAATAGGGGAATGTGGAGGAAATCTTTATAATTTCCGTAGTAATACCTATGTGATGCCCAATCTGGTTTTTATGGTACTGGATTTGTTAAATTTTCAGGATGTGTTTGGAGAAAAGGACAGGGTAGCTCTGTATATCCGGAATGACCTTTGCCTTATAGTAGATGTGAAGGATGAGGATGGCAGCATACGCATTTTGTTTGACGAGGTTGTGAAGAGGTATGAGGAAGAGGGGCAGGGATTAAAGGAAACCGTACCGGAGAAGTTTCTGTACCATTTTTTAAATCAGCTGGTTCAGGATGATAAAAAATTTCTGGAAAACATGGAATTTCATATGAGTGTCTTAGAAACCAGAATTTTAAAGGAGCATGTGGACCCGGCATTTATCAATGAAATATTGCTTATAAAAAAAGAACTTATGTATATCTGGAATTATTATGAACAGCTGATTGATGTGGGAGAGATATTGCGTGACAATGAAAATGATATGTTTCCCCCGGAAAATATTCGCCGTTTTTCTATGTTTACAGAACGGACCAACCGGTTAAGTGAGAATGTAAAGTATTTAAAGGAATATACAGTGCAGCTTCGTGAGACTCATGATGCGATGCTGGATTATAACTTAAATAACATTATGAAACTGTTTACGGTGATTACCACAATTTTTTCCCCCCTGTCATTAATTGTTGGATGGTATGGGATGAATTTTGAATATATGCCGGAGCTGCACTGGCAGTATAGCTATTTTGGAGTTGTTATTTTCTCTGCTGCTGTTGTACTGCTTTGCATAATTGCATTTCGAAAACATAAATTGTTATAAACACCTGGCGGTGCAGTTATCTTATAGCTGCTGCAGGTGAAAAAGTATTCTTTAGGAGGTACACATGATAAACAAAATATTAATGATTCTCTCAGTCATATTGATTTTACTGGGACTTGGAGGAGCCAAAACAAAAAATATGAAAAAGAAGCTGTTGTTTCTTTGTATTTCCACAGCCGGAATGGTGGCGCTGCCGATTTCTCTGTGGAATTTGTTCGGTGTAAAGGGAGGACTGCGGCAGGCAGTATTCCAGCTTCCGGCGCTGTTATGCTTTGTTATCTTGTTTTATAATATCGGTAAGAAAAATGAGCTTACATCTGTGGAGGAATTAGTAGGTACCAGGCAGGGGATGCCGTTTCTGTATACAGCAGCAGTTATCTTTGCAGTAATTCTGGTAGGTTTTCCGGCTACCGGAACCTTTTATGGAATTATTCATTCTATTTTAGGTATAGTAGGGAGCAAATTTGGTATATGCGTTTATCTGGGGCTGGCTGGTATAATTGCAGGTATTGCAATTTTGGCGATGCTTACCTTTTCAATCCTAAAACAGGCTTATCTGTCCGGTAATGTGAAACTGAAATCACCTTCCAAAGGACTTGTGGTTGTTTTGGTTGTTTTGGCATTGGTTTTGGTGCTTCTCTGTATTTTCCAAAACCAGGTAATGTCTGTGCTTGATAAACCAATAGAAAATATATTTAGTTAGGCGGGTGATAGAGATGGAAAATAATTATGGTTTGCTGCTGGTATGGCTCTTTCCAATGCTTGGAGGAATCATTGGTTTCTTCCTCGGCAAAAAGAACAAATCAACAAGAAATGACTGGATTGACATTGTTATGTTTGTGGAATGCGTTATGCTTGCCTGTATGGGATATGAGATTGTAAAGGAATGGTCTGTATTATCCTTAAGCTTTGATGATATTTTGGGATTCGGCTTATATTTTACTATTGATAGGATACGGCTGCTGTTGTGTACTGTGACAGTAGTGGTATTCGGAGTGGTGAGCCAGTTTATGAAGGAGTCCATAAAAAATGAGAAGGGCAGCAATCGGTTTTATTTGCTTTATATGTGCCTGCTCAGTATGGTGCTGGGGGCATTTTTAACGCCTAACTTTTTTGATTTTCTGGTTTTTATGGCATTTGCCATGTTGCTTGCTTATCCGTTAATTATTCACAGGCAGGACAAAACGGTATTGCGAAATGCCAATATTTATCTGGCATTTACCGTTGCTGGTATAATTGCAATTACTATTGGATTGGTGCTGGTTCTGGGATATATGGGAAGTATTAATGTTAATTACATTGGGGTTGTGACGTCATCCTATGTTTTATTAAATGGTGGCAGCAGGGGAATTCTCATAGGCAGCTGCATTATGTTTCTTGGTTTTGCTGTATTTGCCGGATTATTCCCGTTGCAGTTCCAGGTAACCCGTGGCAATTCTCATGGATTGATAGAGCTTTCTTCTGTACTAGGTGGGCTGGTTTCCAAACTGGGACTTTTCGGTATTTTGATGCTGGCTGTCAATGTGTTTCAGGACAATTCCATATTTGGGAAAATTTTGCTGGTAATGGGAATTGCAACAGGAATATGGGGATTATTCATTACTTTTACATCCACCGATATCCGTAAAATTCTTATGGGACTAGATGTGGCGGTAAATGGTTTTAATGCCCTTTCCATTTCTTTGATGGTGTTGGGAGGAGAGTCAAACGCCTATGCAATACGGAGCAGCCTGTATATTCTGGTGATATCCTCTGTATCTTTGATGGTGCTCTATATGGTGGCACTGGAGCTGGTGAGGAAGATTAAGACTTACGAGATTAAAGGTTTGATTGCCTCCGGAAAAGGCAATAAATTATTGGCAGTGGCATGTCTGCTGGCTTGTGCAAGCCTTGGGGGCGTACCGGGAACGGCAGGTTTTCTGGCGCACTCGTTGTTATATAAATCAATTCTGACTACTGTCGGCTGGAAATGGCTGCTGGTGGTGTATACGATTCAGTGGGCATTCTTAATGACAGCGCTTGCCAGGGTATTTATGAAGCTGTTTGTCAGTAAGAAGGACGAAACCATACGGATTTTAACAACGGAGGAGGAGTTTCAGGCACAAGGTGAAAAGGAACCCCCGGCTGACTACAGTGAGGCTTCAAACAGGAATCCTTACCGGTTTGGAGAAATATTGCTGGTTCTTACAGGACTGGTTCAGGTTATATTCGGTATAGTACCGTTCTATACGGTTGACAGGCTTTCTGTGGCAGTAAATGAATTTTTCCACGGAAAAGCGCTGGAGGATGCAATTTCCTACTATACAGTAGATGTAATGGCAGGCTTTGTCATTGCTGTGGTTCTCTGCGTTCTCTTATACCTGAATCTGGTGCACGGAGTACTACTTCGGGCGATTCGAAATAAAAAGAACAAAACATTACAGGAAAAACAGGGAAATAATTAAGAGTGGAATCTGCTATAGAGACTGAATAGAGGGAAAAACAGGGGATATATGGAGGTACAGTATGAAAAGGTCTATGGATTTGGATATGACAGAAGGCAGTCCCATTAAATTGATTCTGTTATTTTCGTTACCCATTTTATTTGGAAATATATTTCAACAATTTTATAATGTGATGGATACGGCTATTGTTGGCAATGTTCTGGGAGACGATGCATTAGCGGCGGTGGGAGCCACAAGCCCGTTCTTTAGTCTGGTTACAAGTCTTGCCTATGGTGCCACCAATGGTTTTTCCATGATTTTAGCCAGATACTATGGTGCAAAGGATGAAGAGGGCTTTAAAAAAGCACTGTTTATGACCTATGCACTTTCCGTTCTTATATCGGTTGTTCTCACAGTGCTGGCATTGCTTGGTATTGAACCGCTGTTGCGGCTGCTGGGAACGCCGGATTCCATTATGAAGGATGCGGTTTCTTATTTGAAAATTGCATTTGCCGGATTAATTGTCACGGTCAGCTATAATATGTTCGCTGGAATTATGCGTGCTGTCGGTAATAGTGTTATGCCGCTGGTGTTTCTGGTTATTGCATCGGTTGTCAATGTGGTCCTGGATGTCTGGTTTGTGGCAGGGCTTCATTTGGGAGTAGGAGGAGCTGCCCTTGCAACCGTGCTGGCGCAGCTGCTCTCTGTTGCTGCCAGTTTGTGGTATATCCTGACAAAATGTGCGGATTTACGGATACATAAGTGTCATATGGTATTTGAAAAAAAGATTGTTAAGGATTTGCTGGCTACTGCATTTTCCATGGCAATGATGCTTGCGGTAGTTTCGATTGGAACAGTGGCACTGCAAAGCGCTGTTAACAGCTTTGACAAAGAGGTGATTGCGGCGCATACAGCAGCACGGAAAATGGATGAACTTTTTATGATAGTATTTTCTACTTTTTCGGTCACAGCCTCTACCTATGCCAGTCAGAATTATGGTGCAGGGAGGATTGACCGTATTAAAGAGGGAATTTTGGATACTTTTATGTTAGGCTTTATCTGGTCGACGGTAGGCGTAGTTACAGCTTTTTTTGCCGGCCCATTTCTCGCACATGCCATTACCGGCTCGGAGAATCCGGTGGTGATTGATACAGCAGTAAAATATATACGCATTAACTTTCCGTTTTTTTATTTTTTAGTACCCCTTTTGGTCTTGAGGTCTACATTACAGGGATTGAACCGACGCATGATACCGGTGATTGGAAGTATCATTGAGCTGGTCGGAAAATTTCTGGTAGCGGCGTATCTGGCGCCAAAGCTTGGATATCTGGGGGTGTGCATTTCGGAGCCTGTCATATGGATTGTGTGCATGTGCCTTGTGATGTGGGACTTCTATACGCATATAGTAAAGAAGAATACCGCTTTTGCAGATAAAATAGAAACATAAATTTTTAAATATTTTTGTTGAACATTACCTGTATTCGTATTAAAATAATAAGTGTATTAGAATTTATGGAGGGTATCAGCATGGAAAAGAAGGAAATCAAAGAAAAACTACTGGAAATTATTGAGGAAGAGCTGCCGGACGTTGAAGTGGACAAGCTCGATACAGAGGCTTCCCTGGCGGATGAATATGGGGTAGATTCCGTGTCATTGATTAAGATGATTGTGGACGCTGAACAGGCATTCAATGTGAAATTTGATGACAGAGAGCTGGCGCTTAACAAATACGAGAATTTTGATGATGTCATTGAAGTAATCGAAGAAAAGCTGCAGTAATGAAGGAGGAGTAAGTATTATGGCTAACAAAGTGGTTTTACCTGTTAAATATCCTGCCATTACATCATGGCAGTGGCATGCAACTTTATTTTCAATTCTTGGAGAGGACGAGAATGCAAAAAGATGGATATACAGCAACTATATCCAGCTCCGTTGCTATAATATTCCGGAGTATACAAGCGGGGATGAGATTTTGTTATGTGATATGATGCCGGGAAGCAGTGCAATGAAGGAATGTCCGTATCTTATCTTTTCACTGATTACAAAGCCGCAGATTGAAAGTTATTGTGGTGATGTGGTTGATTTTATTGTGAAGACCATTGACCTTGGCGGATATGTATATGGTGCCTTCGATGAGGCGAGAATGATTAGTGATGTCAGTGTAGACTATAAGTTTTCCCATGAATTGTTCATTTATGGATATAACATGGAGGAAGAGGTATTCTATGTAGGCGATTTTACCTTTAAGGATAAGTATGCATATACAACGGTTACCTTTGATGCGGTTAAGAGAGGCTTTGATGTTCTTTCTGCCGGAGAGGATCATGTATTCCGTGATGATTATAAAGGCACCCGGGGCTTGTATGTCATTCAGAAAAATGTTGACAGTAAATATTATGATATTGACCGGGTTTTGATTAAGAGGACCCTGGAAGAATATCTGACGGGTGCAGACACGAAGGAACATTTCCGGATGATGAGAAACCGGTTTGATGATACGGTTTTTGGTGTAAATGTCTACGAGGCCCTGAAAGCAAGAGTGGATAAGCAGCTTCACAAGGAGGAGCCGGATTTTGATATCCGTGCGTTACATATCGCCTATGACCATAAGGTTTTAATGTTAGACCGATTAAAATATTTAATGGCAAATGAAGTGATTCCGTTTAACCAGCAAATGTTAGATGATTATGCGGTTGTTGTGGAGGATATGCTGACAGCCCGGAATCTGTTGGTTCGTATCTCCGTAACCGATGAGATTGAAGCCGGTGACAGAATTGCAGGATATCTGGATGATGCCAAGGAGAAAGAGATAGCAATTCTTAGCAGGGTAACAGAGTTATTATAAAAGTATAATATAATTAATTTTTGGTTTGAATCCCAAATGAATGGATGGCAGAGTTGTTTGGGAAATCAGGAGACAAACTATGATACATATGTTTTATATGAATCTAAGCGGTGGCTGCTCGTATGAGCAGTCACTTGCTTTATATGGAATTTTACCGGAGGAGCGAAAGGCAGGGGTAAAAAAGGCATTAAACGCGAGTGTAGCCAAGAAACGGCTGTATACTGGTGCATTTTTGCAGTATGTGTTAAGCCGGGAGACAGGTATTTCTATGGATAAAATTTGTTACCGGTATGGAGAGCAGGGAAAGCCTGAACTGGATTACCCGGAGATTCTTGGTAAAACAGAGTCTGGGAAGGCGAAAAAGGTGCCGGTTGCCTATTTTAACCTGTCCCATTCCGGAAAATATGCTGTTTTGGCGGTCAGTGACAGACCTGTTGGAATTGATATAGAACATAAAAAGAAAAATTATTTAGCGGTAGCAAAACGCTGTTTTTGTGAAAATGAGTATACAGATATCATTTCTGCAGGGGAGAGAGAGGAGCAGGAGAAATGCTTCTTGGAATACTGGACCATGAAGGAGGCATTTATTAAGCATTCGGGAGAAGGCCTGCGTATTCCTCTCAATTCTTTCCGAATATTGCGGGAGGAATCGGGGACAGCCTGTGTTGAGGGGCTGGACAGATGGTTTGCAGTTTGTTTTATGGAGGATGCAGACTATTGCGTATCTGTGTGCAGTGACAGCCTGCCGGATGTGGAAACCGTTTTAAGAGTGGGAGGCAGAATGACTAGGCTTGAAATGGATGAGTTGTTTACACAGATAAAGGAGCTGTAGAGATGATATATATTTAATTTGATTTTTGTTATGGTTTATGATAGCATGATGGCAGAAAAATATAAAGGAGGACACTGATGAGAGAGATTGCGTTGGTAATTATGGCTGCTGGCATAGGTTCCCGGTATGGAGCAGGAATCAAGCAGCTACAGAAGGTGGGTCCACAGGGTGAAATTATTATTGACTACTCTATCCATGATGCATTGGAAGCAGGTTTTACAAAAGTAGTATTTATTATACGCAGGGATATTGAAACAGAATTTAGAGAAGTAATCGGTTCACGGATTGAAAAAATATGTCCGGTGGAATACGTATTTCAGGATAAAGATGACTTACCGGATGGATTTACTTGTCCCGCCGGTAGAACAAAGCCATGGGGAACCGGGCAGGCGGTTCTTGCCTGTAGGGGGATTTTAGATGTTCCCTTTGTTGTCGTCAATGCAGATGACTATTATGGAAAAGAAGCATTTGTAAAAATCTACCGGTTTCTGGTAGAGCATGCTTCTGACAGATACCGGTATTGTATGGCAGGCTTCAAGCTTTCCAATACCTTGAGCGATAACGGGTCTGTAACCCGTGGTGTCTGCTCCATGGATGAGAAGGAGAATCTGGTAAAAATTACAGAAACCCATGAAATATTAAGGGATGCAGATGGCAATTATACCAGTGAAGAGAAGGGAAGTCTCACAGATGATACCTTGGTTTCCATGAATATGTGGGGGGTAACCCCGGAATTTATGGAAATTTTACAGGATAAGTTTGTGGATTTTCTGAACGACATGAAGCCGGAGGATGTAAAGGCAGAATTTCTACTGCCCACAATTATAGATGATTTGCTCCAGAACAGGCAGGCTGAGGTTAAGGTGTTGTCCTCCTCGGACCGGTGGTTTGGCGTGACTTATGCGGAGGATAAAGAAAGTGTAGTACAGGCATTTAAACAATTGGTGGCAGATGGTGTATACGGACGCAATCTTTGGGAATCATAAAAACAGGACAGGGGGCGTATAAAAATGATTTTGTTGACAGGTGGGGCAGGATATATTGGCTCCCATACGGCAGTGGAGCTGCTGCAGGCCGGTTTTGAGGTATTGATTGCCGATAATTTTTATAACAGTAAGCCGGAGGTTATAAATGCGATAGAGGATATAGCAGGGAAAAGACCGGTACTGGAAGAGATGGATGTCTGTGACCCTGTGAAAGTGGACAGCATGTTTGAAAAATATAGCATTGAGGCTGTACTGCATTTTGCCAGTTATAAGGCGGTGGGAGAATCTGTTGAGAAGCCGTTGCTGTACTACCGAAATGACCTGGATTCTCTGATAACCGTTATGGAGGCAATGAAAAGGCACGGAGTGTATAATTTGATTTTCAGCTCCTCTGCCACAGTATACGGGGTGCCGGAGGTGGTTCCCCTGGTGGAAGGGATGCCGACAGGCTGTACCAACCCCTATGGCTGGACGAAGTATATGTCTGAACAGATTATTCAGGATGTCTGCAATGCAGAAAAGGATTTATCTGCTGTTATTTTAAGATATTTTAATCCCATAGGTGCCCATAAGTCGGCGCTGATTGGGGAACAGCCTAATGGAGTGCCCAATAATCTGATGCCGTATATTACACAGGTGGCTTCGGGAATCCGCCCTTATCTGAATGTGTTTGGGAATGATTATGATACCCCGGATGGAACCGGAGTCAGAGACTATATTCATGTAGTGGACATCGCAAAAGGCCATATTGCCGCACTGAATTATGCCATGAGCCATAAGGGTGCAGAGGTTATTAACCTGGGAACAGGGAACGGGTACAGTGTACTGGAGCTTGTGAAAACCTTTGAACAGGTAAATAAAATCGAAATTCCCTATAGGATTGTACCGAGGCGTGCCGGTGATGTCGCCCAATGTTATGCAGACCCGTCTAAAGCAAAAAGACTGTTGGGCTGGCAGGCACAGGAGACTTTGGATACCATGTGCAGGGATGCATGGCAATGGGAAAAGCATGTTGCAGGCTGCTGAGTAGATGTTACAGTTCGAATCTGCCTGGTGCTGATGGCATGTTTGAACTGTAATGAGTAGATAGCAGGTGGTGGTGCAGGACGAAACTTTTTCTTTCTTTTTGGTACAAGTTAGGGTATAATAAAGCTAAGTGTGCAGGTGCGCATTTTTTCACCTGTAATTATTTTAAGAAGATGGAGGAATTTTTTCATGTTAGTTTCAGCAGAAGAAATGTTAAAAAAGGCAAAAGCTGGCAAGTATGCAGTTGGTCAGTTCAACATCAACAATCTTGAGTGGACAAAGTCTATCCTTTTAACTGCACAGGAATTAAACAGTCCTGTTATACTTGGTGTATCCGAGGGTGCCGGTAAGTATATGACTGGTTTTAAAACGGTTGCAGCTATGGTAGATGCTATGGTGGACAGCCTGGGAATTACAGTTCCGGTTGCACTTCACCTTGACCATGGTTCTTATGAAGGTGCATTAGCTTGTATTGAAGCAGGTTTTTCTTCTATCATGTTTGACGGTTCCCACTACCCGATTGAGGAGAATGTAGCAAAGACAAAGGAATTAGTTGCAATTTGTAAGGAAAAGGGACTTTCCTTAGAGGCAGAAGTTGGTTCCATCGGTGGCGAAGAAGATGGCGTAATTGGTGCTGGTGAGTGTGCAGACCCGGATGAGTGTAAAGCGGTTGCAGATTTAGGTGTAACCATGCTGGCAGCCGGTATTGGTAACATTCACGGTAAATATCCTGAAAACTGGGCAGGCTTAAGCTTTGAGACCTTAGACGCAATCCAACAGAAGACTGGTGATATGCCATTGGTATTACACGGTGGTACAGGCATTCCTGAGGATATGATTAAGAAAGCGATTTCCTTGGGTGTTGCTAAGATTAATGTTAATACAGAGTGTCAGTTATCCTTCGCAGATGCAACACGTAAGTATATTGAAGCAGGAAAAGATTTAGAGGGTAAGGGGTTTGACCCTCGTAAATTATTAGCGCCAGGTGCAGATGCAATCAAGGCTACTGTAAAGGAAAAGATGGAGCTATTTGGTTCTGTAGGTAAAGCGTGAGATTTTGTAAGCGGATAGAGAATATCAGACAGAAAAAGATTTTTAAGTATCGTTATGAATATTTGGTTTGTAACCGGATATATAATAAATAATGAGAAATAGGGGACTGTTGTAAGAAAAGAGGAATTTTCGAGCAGTGGTCCCTGTTTTTTGCACGGAGGGTAGAGCTGGAGGACAGGATGCAAGGCTGAAATTATCCGTGAAAGTCTGGTTATAGAAGGAGCTTTGAGATGAAAACTTTGGGAAAGAAAATAGTAAGTATATGTTTGGCAGCAGTGATGGGACTCTCTCTTTTTGCCTGTGGCAAAGACAAGCAGGCAGAGCAGAAACCGGTGCAGGGGCAGAGTACAGCTTCTGAACAGACAGTGCCCGGGGAAGAGGAGTCAGATGAAGTGATTGGAACAATCACGGTGTTGACAGATCGTGTAGATTTGATAAAGACAAAGCTTGTCGAATATAAAATGGCATTTGAGGAGAAATATCCCGGAACAGAGGTTGTATTTGAACAATTTGGCAAGTATGAAGCCTCTGTTGCCGATAAAATAAAAGAAAACGATTATGGTGATGTTTTGCTGATTCCCCATTTTGTATCCAATGAGGAGCTGGAAAAATATTTTGAGCCGTTGGGAACATCGGAAGAACTGTCAGAGATTTATAATGAAAAGTATTTACAGGAGAAACAGCAGGATGGAATTGTCTACGGGCTGGCGCAATATGCGGAGCCGCAGGGGATTGTATATAATAAAAAGGTTTTTGAAAGAGCAGGTGTATATGAGCTTCCGAAAAGTCCGGAAGAATTTTTGCAGGCACTAAGGGCAATACGGACAACACAGCCTCAGGTGATTCCATATTGTACCAATATGAGAATGAGCCGGGGTCTTGCAGGGTGGCAGCAGCATGCATGGGGTTCGGTATCTGGAAATCCGGATTACCATTATAATGGTATTGTAGTGGACAAGACCCCGTTTGCTAAACAAAAGCCGAATTATATTGTTCATGAGCTGCTTTATGATATTGTGAAAGCCGGTTTGTGTGAGAAGGAATCCGACAGTATTAACTGGAAGACGGCAAAAACGATGCTGAATCAGGGTGAAATTGGCTGTATTCTGGCTGATTGGAATTTGCTTTCGGAAATACAAAGTGCGTCTACGAATCCGGATGATATTGGTTATATGCCCTTTCCTTATAGTATAGACGGAGTGCAGTATGCCACAACTACGATAGAATACTGCTATGGAATCAATAAAAACAGTGAGAATAAAGCAACGGCCAGGGCATGGATTGATTATATACTGAAGGATTCTGGATTTGCAGCCAGTGAGGGTGCCATTTCCATTAAAAAGAAGGCAGAGCTTCCGAAATTGCTGGAGAATTTCAATGGTGTGGAGCTGGTAATCGATAATCCTGCCTTATCCGGAAATGCAGGAAAATATGACCAGGTAAATGAGTTGTCCGGTATTTACCTTGATGAAGATACAGAAAAGAAGAGAATTGTAGAGGAAGCAAGGAAGGAAGACGGGGAAAGCTTTGAAGATATCATGAAGGACTGGAATGACAGATGGCAGGCTGCCCTGAGCGGAAAAACCGCAGGAGAAGAATAAAAATTGATTAATTTAAGTAAATTAAAGTAAATACGTTGAATTTTCTGATAAATTAAGCTATAATCAAATCATTATAATATAAATCAATTGAGATGGAGAAATAGCTATGTCGGAATATTTAATGGATGAAGAGACAGATTTGCTCCTTCATTGGGAAGGAAGAATTCTAAGGCAACAGGGAATCAGCTATCTGGGGTATACGAACAGCAGTATTTCCCTAAGTGCGGAAGGGCATTCGGTATATATATATTTTGTTACTGGTGAGAACGAAGAAGTAAACCAGCCCGGGTTAAGGGTATATGTGGACGGAAAAGAGAAATCCCAGATAGTGCTGGACAGGCGGGAAGGATGGTATTTTATCTGTGACTTAGAACCGGAACAGGTGCATGAAATCAGGATTGTTAAAATTACAGAGGCAGCAATGTCCTACGCAGGTCTTCAAAGGATAAAGGTATGTGATGGTAAAATATTGCCCTTGAAGCGGACTTCGGATGACCGTGTAAAGGTGGAATTTATTGGAGATTCCATCACCTGTGGATATGGCGTTCATGGCGAACCGGAAAGTGAATATACTATTCGGGAAGAGGATGGGGAATACAGCTATGGGGCATTTATGGCGAGAGAAATGAATTGGAATGCCAGATGGATATCTGCTTCCGGCTATGGGATGTATGTGGAATATACTGGCAATCCCGATAATAATGTTCCTAAATTATATCCCTATGTGAACTGGTTTGTGAATAAAGAAGTATATCAGAATCCGAAGGAATTTGAACCACAGTACATATTTATTAATCTGGGTACCAATGATTCGGAGCATCTTTGTAAAGAAGAAATAAGAGATGGATTTCAAAAGGCATATGAGAATTTCTTGAAAATGCTAAGAGAGTATCACAGGGAAGCAGTTCTGGTATGCGTGCTGGGTACATTGTGCAATGGCGTGTTTTCCTATGTAAAACAGGTGGTTGAAAAAGTGAAGGCTGAGGGAATGGAAAATGTATATGCATTTGAACTTCCGTATCATGATGTGGAACGGGATGGGATGGCATCTATGCATCCTTCCATAGCGACTCATAGAAAGGATGCGGAACGGATTCTGGCATTTATGCGGCAAGAGAATCTCCTGTAAGAAATAAAATACATCAGATGAAATATAAAAAAGGAGCGTGGAAAAATGGTTAGAAAACAGGTAACAATGAAGGATGTGGCAACGGAACTGGACGTGAGTATTGTTACCGTTTCCAAGGCGTTGGCGGGAAAGGATGGTGTCAGCGAAGCGTTAAGAGAGAAAATTGTTGAAAAGGCAAAGGAGTTGGGATATGCCTTTAAGGGAGATAAAAAGAAATCAGAAACCGGTAGTCTGAACATTGCCATTGTCATATCCGAGCGGTTTATTAGTGATAATTCCTTTTATTTTAAAATATATCAGAAAATGATTATGGGGCTTTCTGCAAAGGGGTATATCGGGATACTGGAAATTGTCCGTGTTGAGGATGAAGAGGCTGGGATTTTGCCAAATGTGGTGAGAATGGATTCCGTTGAACAGGTGATTGTTATTGGAGAGATGAAAACCATATTTCTGGAAAAGCTGGTACAGACGGAGCTTGGAATTATTTTCTTTGATTTTGAAAATGAAGAATTTGATGTGGACTGCGTGGTAGGAGACAGTATAAATGGAGGGTATCTGCTTACCAGATATCTTGTCAAAAACGGCTATAAAAAAATCGGTTTTGTGGGGGATTATAAGAGTACCCGGAGTATATTGGACCGTTTTATGGGATATTTGAAATACCTGATGGCTAAAGACCAGATTGCTGATGAGCGGTGGATGATATCCGATAGAGACAAGCATGGAAAATTTATTGATTTGAAGCTGCCGGAGGATATGCCGGAAGCATTTGTATGTAATTGTGACGTGGTTGCCTATCGTCTCATCGAGACTTTGGAAAAAGAGGGCTACTCTGTGCCGGAGGATATTGCGGTGGTAGGATATGACGACTATGCGGACCAGATTCCGGAGGACATCGAATTAACCACGTACCGTGTAAATATAGATGAAATGATAAGGCATTGCATCCATATTGTGGAACAGAGGGCGAAGAATAAAAATTACCGACGGGGAACAACCGTGGTGTATGGAAAACTCATTGTCCGGAATACAGTGAAAGCAAAGAGCTGAGGGGATTATCCCCTATTTAGTAAAATTGAAAAGCTGTCGTGTGGAGGAATAGATTTGATTTTGTTGTCGATAAGCAGAGGGAGTCAAATCTGTTCTTTTTTTAAATTGCTGTAAAAAATTGTTTACCGTAGTAAAGCCTGTGGAAAAGGAAATCTCGGAAACAGACAGATTCGTGGAGATTAACAGCTTTTTGCTTTCTTCTATTCGGTAATCGATTAAATAATCAATTAATGACCGGTTCATATATGTGGAAAAGTCTCTGGATAAACTGTATTTGCTTATGGCAAAATGATTGGCAATGGTATCTAAAGTAATCTTTTCTGCATAGTGCTCCTGAATATAATGAATTACTTTTATGATATGTTCGGGCTCTTCTCCATAACGGCTCTGGATAAAACGGTCCAATGTGAGAGAAGTCATTAAATCACACAACAGTTTGGAATAAATGAGGGGACTGTATTCTGTCTGGGATATGGCATTGGAATAAAGCTGGTGAAAAATAACGGATATGGAGGGAGAGTTTTTTGAAGATATGGTTATACCGCCATTTGTTAAAAAATCTTCATAATAATTGGAGATGGAGCTTCCGGAAGCAAACACTAGAAAAAAGCGCCAGTCCTGGCGTGTTTCGGTAATTTCCACCTGGAATCCTTTTGAACAGTCAATCCATGCAGTGGTATCTGCAGCCAGAGGATAAGCTCCGTTGCAGTAGTGCAGTGCTGCCTTGCCGGAGCTTGTGTAGAGAAAGGCATAGCAGGGCATTGGATTTAGGGAAATACCGTTGGGATAATGAAAGCAGGTGTTTGTAATGCCATTTAAGGTAAATGCGTATTTGGTATTTTCCTCCGGGAAATGCATCTGTTTCAAAAGGTTTTCCTGGTAACGGGAATGGGAAGAAGCCTGATAAAATAAAATATTAAAGTTCATGAAAGACGCCTCCTTTAACCTATTTATGTTAGTTAAAAATGCTTATATATTTAAGTAAAATATAAAATCATACAAATATAAACGGGATATAGCTCTAATATTATTGGTGAAAATGCAGTATAAAAAAGAATATTCTATCTTTTATTTTAACATATTATAAATAAAAAGCAAGATAATTTGAAAATCCGCAAGATAATGTAGTGAATAATTTAGCTAAATGTAATAGTATTAAATTAAGTTAAATTTAATTAAAAAATGAAACAAGAATAAACTAGGCTGATGCCGGTTTGAAAAAATTGTCAAAGGAGGAGAATATGTCAAAAGTAAAATTTATCGAAGGGAGTGCACTTCCAAATATTCCGTGGCAGGATAAACCGGAACAAATCGGGGATGCACCAATTTGGAGATATACAGAGAACCCGGTAATTGGAAGAAATCCCCTTAAGAATGTAGCAAGGATTTTTAATTCGGCAGTGATTCCGTATGAGGGTAAATTTATCGGAGTGTTCCGGGGTGAGCAGGTAAACGGTATTCCTTATATTTATCTTGGACATAGTGAGGATGGTATTCACTGGCGGTTTGACGAGGAAAAGATTCATTTCGTGGATGAGAACGGAGAAGACTTCATGCCGAAATATGCTTACGACCCGCGACTGGTAAAGGTAGAGGATACATATTATATTATGTGGTGTACAGATTTCTATGGTGCATCTATTGGTATGGCAAAAACTAAGGATTTTAAGACTTTTGTAAGAATGGAAAATCCATTTATTCCGTTTAACCGGAATGCAGTCCTGTTCCCGAGAAAAATTAATGATAAATTTATGCTGTTGTCCAGACCGAGTGACAGTGGTCATACACCGTTTGGTGATATTTTCTTAAGCGAAAGTCCAGATATGGTATATTGGGGTAAACACCGGCATGTAATGGGAAAAGGTTCTGAGTGGTGGGAATCTGTTAAGATTGGAGGCGGTGCTGCACCAATCGAAACCTCTGAGGGATGGCTGTTATTTTACCACGGAGTAAGCGGGACCTGTAATGGTTTTGTATATAGTATTGGCGGAGCAATTCTGGATATTGATAACCCGTCTGTCGTAAAATACAGATGTGAGAATTATCTGCTGACTCCGGAGGAATGGTATGAAGAAAGAGGATTTGTTCCAAATGTATGTTTCCCTTGCGCAACACTGCAGGATGCGGACACAGGACGAATTGCTATATATTATGGTGCAGCAGACAGCTATGTAGGGCTTGCATTCACAAAGCTTGATGAGATTGTAGATTATATCAAGAAAAACAGTGTGGTTACGGAACAGGATTCGGAGATTGGAATCCGGTGATACCTGGTATTATGTGTTAGTATTATCTGGTTTGTGTTATAATAAATAATAGATTGTATGTGAATAGGAAGAGAGAAAATACTGCCTGTATTCCTCCCTAAAATGTAAGGCGGTATTTTCTTTCTGAGTATTGACAAGAACTAAAAATCAGATGACTGCAATGGAAGGGAAGGACTATTCTATTTGCAGTTGAAGATAAGGAGATTGCCATGGTAGTTGAAGAAGTAAAAAAAGAATTTTTGAATCATGTAATTCCATTTTGGGAAAGATTAAAGGACGAAGATTATGGAGGCTTTTATGGGTGGCTGGATTATGATTTGAAACTTGATAAAACAGCGGAAAAGGGATGTATTTTAAACAGCCGGATTCTGTGGTTTTTTTCAAATGCATATTTAACCTTTGGGGATAAATCCTATCTGGAATATGCAGAGCATGCATATTCATTTTTGAAGGAAGCCTGTTTAGATAAAGTAAATAAGGGAATATATTGGTCACTGAATTATGACGGTACCGTATGCGACAGCACGAAGCATACATATAATCAGGCATTTGCTATTTACGCATTGTCTTCTTATTATGATGCAGTTAAAGCAGAAGAGGCAAAAGATATGGCTTTTTCATTGTATCATTTGATAGAGAGCAAATGCAGGGATGAGAATGGGTATTTGGAAGCATTTACGGAGGATTTCAAACCGGAATCCAATGAGAAGCTTTCAGAAAACGGTGTGGAAGCTACGCGAACAATGAATACATTATTACATGTGTTTGAGGCATATACAGAGCTTTACCGCGTCAGCGGTGATGCCGGGGTGGCAGACAGCCTGCGCCAGATTTTGGATATCTTTGCAGATAAAATGTATAATCCTGCATTGGGAAGGCAGGAAGTATTTTTTGATGAGAATTATCATTCTTTGATTGATTTGTATTCTTATGGTCACGATATTGAGACAGCGTGGCTTATTGACCGGGGACTGGAGATACTAAATGATTCCGCATATACAAAAAGGCTTACGCCGATTACGGAGACGCTTACTTCCCAGGTCTATAAAATTGCATTTGACGGCTGTTCCATGCCTGCAGAGTGCTGTAATGGTGTAGTGGAGGAAAGCCGCATCTGGTGGGTGCAGGTGGAGGCAATGGTAGGCTTCTATAACGGTTATCAGAAGCACCCGGAAAAGATAGAATATAAAAAGGCAGTGAAGGGCATCTGGGAATATATCAAAAATCATATGATTGATAAGCGTGTTGGTTCCGAGTGGTTCTGGGAGGTAGACAAGAACGGAGCACCTACCAGCCGGAAACCGATTGTAGAGCCGTGGAAATGTCCATATCATACGGGCAGAATGTGTTTTGAATTAGTGAGGAGGAAAGCAGATGTTTAAGGAACAGCTTGAAAAGCAGATGGCACGATATGAGGAGGTCATCCGGAAAAAAAATAAAAAGACCGACTTTTATAACGGAATTTATGACCGGTGGGAGAATCCTGTACTTACAAGAGACCATATTCCTCTTACATGGAAGTATGATATGAATCCGGAGACCAATCCTTATTTTATGGAGCGGCTTGGCGTAAATGCAGTGTTTAATGCCGGTGCTATTTATCTGGACGGTAAATATTATCTGGTGGCAAGAATTGAAGGAAATGACAGAAAATCGTTTTTTGGTGTTGCGGTCAGCGATAATGGGGTAGATGGCTTTCGCTTTATGGATTATCCGATACTTTTAGAGGATACCTGCCCGGATGAGACAAATGTCTATGATATGCGTTTGACAAAACACGAGGACGGATACATATATGGCGTGTTCTGTTCAGAGAGTAAGGACAGGGACAGCAATGATTTATCTGCGGCTGTTGCAGCGGCAGGAATCGTAAGAACGAAGGATATGATAAACTGGGAACGCTTGCCAAATCTTAAGACATTGCGTTCTCCGCAGCAGCGGAACGTGGTTCTTCATCCAGAATTTGTGGACGGAAAGTATGCATTTTATACCCGCCCTATGGATGATTTTATTGATACGGGTTCTGGTGGCGGAGTCGGGTTTGGATTATGTGAGGATATTACTAATGCGGTGATTGATGAGGAGATTATCACCAGCAAAAGAAAGTATCACACCATAACCGAGGCGAAGAATGGTGCCGGTGCAGTGCCGATTAAGACAGAAAAAGGATTTATCCATATTGCACATGGAGTGAGAAACACAGCGGCGGGTCTTCGTTATGTTATATATGCTTTTGCCACGGATTTAAACAATCCGGCTAAGGTGATTGCAGAGCCTTCCGGTTTTTTGATTGCTCCATTAGGAGGAGAACGGATTGGTGATGTGGGTAATGTTGTATTTACCAACGGTGCCATTGTAAATGATGACAATGAAGTGTTTATCTACTATGCGTCTTCCGATACTCGTTTGCACGTGGCAACTACCACAGTGGATAAGCTGGTGGATTATGTATTTAACACACCGGCTGATCCGTTACGCTCTGTACTGTGCGTACAGCAGCGGACTGAACTCATCAAAAAGAATCTGGAATATCTGGGTTCTTTTGAATAGATTTCATCCTATAAGATGTAAAAGCCTGTATTTTAAGGTCCTGCGTGATTGCTCTCCGTAATCCCCCCTAACAAACATTTGGGAATCGGAAACATTAAAGATTCGATTTCCATATGAGCAGGACCTTAGGAAGCGGCAAAGGAGGCTGTTTATGAAAGTAGCTGGTATTTTTTCTGAAAATATGATTCTCCTGCGGGACAAAGAGGTGTGTGTGTTTGGCACCGGGGAAAACCAGGAGAAGATTCAGGTTGTGATAGATAATATAGAGGCTGTGACTGAGGTCTGCGGCGGCAGGTGGATGGTAACGCTTCCCCCTCATAGTGCCGGTGGCCCTTTTGTTATGAAAATAAGTGGAAAAGATTGTGTGATTGAACTTGGCAATGTCATGTATGGCGAAGTATGGTTTGCCGGCGGACAGTCCAATATGGAGTTGGAAATACAGAATGCCGATTACGGTAAAGAAGAGCTGGCTCAGGCAGATTATCCGGATATCCGCTACTATAATGTGATAAAAACACCATTTATTGATGATGAAGTGTTAAAAAAAGAGGCAGCGCAAAGCTGGCATATGTGTAAAAATGGAGATTTTCGGGATATGTCTGCAGTTGCGTATTTTTTTGCAAAAAAAACATATGAGCAGTTACAGGTTCCCATTGGGATAATTGACTGCTATCAGGGAGGCACTTCTATTTCCTGCTGGCTCAGTGAGGAAAATCTCAGAGAAATGCCGGAAGGGAAGCCCTATATTGATGAATATGAAAAAGTTACCGCAGGGCAGACGGAAGAAGCGTATGACCTTGCATTAAAAGAATATAATGAAAGGCTTGCTATCTATAACCAGAAGGTGGAGGAGCTGAAAAAAAAGAATCCGTGGATTACAATGGAAGAGCTGAACGATAAGGCGGGCTTATATCCATGGCCGCCTCCTATGGGTGAGAAATCCTTATACCGTCCGTGCGGTCTTTACTATACTATGATTTGCAGAGTGGCTCCATATACGGTAAAGGGCTTTCTGTATTATCAAGGTGAAGAGGATACCTTAAAAACATTGCATTATGATAAATTGCTGGAAAGGTTGATTGTACAGTTTCGAAGGGACTGGCGAGATTCGGCTTTGCCCTTTGAGATTGTCCAGCTGCCTATGTTTATTGCCAAAAATGAGCCAGAGGATTATTCCTGGCCCAGGCTCAGGCTGGCGCAGGAGCAGGTATACCAGTTGGTGCCATATACTGGTTTAACGGTTTTGCTGGACTTAGGTGAATATGACAACATTCACCCCACCGATAAAAAGACACCGGGAATCAGACTGGCATTGCAGGTATTGGAAAAGATATACAGGAAACCGGTGGAGGGAAGCGCGATGTTTTTCAGTTTTGCCGAGCCTGTTAAGAATAAGCTTTGCCTGTCTTTTACCAATACATATGGGAAAATTAAGCTGCTGGAGAATGGGCTTAAGGACATAAGAGAGGCAGAAACAGAAGGAATGCCGATAGGCTTTGAGTTGTCTGAGAATGGGACAGACTGGTATCCTGCCAGTGCAGTTATCCGGGGAGAACAGATTATTGTCTGGAATGAAAGGACACCTCATCCGGCATTTGTGAGATATGGATATTTTAACTATGGTAAAGTAAATATTTACAACCGGGCAGCCCTGCCGCTGGCACCGTTTTGCGAACAGCTTTAGAAGGAGGATTATTGTGGATTACAGAGATGCATATGAAAACTGGCTTAAGGATGATTATTTTGACGAGAAGATAAAAAAAGAATTAAGGGAAATTGCAGCAGATGAAAAAGAAATTGAGGACCGCTTTTACCGGGAACTGGAATTTGGAACCGGAGGACTTAGAGGGGTGATTGGAGCAGGAACCAACCGCATGAATATTTATACCGTGCGAAAGGCGACCCAGGGTCTTGCCAATTATATAATTAAGTCAAGAGGGCAGGAGAAGGGAGTGGCAATTGCCTATGACTCCAGGAGAATGTCTCCTGAATTTGCAAAGGAGGCAGCGCTGTGCCTCAATTCTAACGGGGTGAAAACCTATATTTTTGAAAGCTTGCGCCCAACACCGGAGTTATCCTTTGCAGTCCGGGAATTAAACTGTATTGCGGGTATTGTGATTACGGCTAGTCATAATCCGGCAGAGTATAACGGATATAAGGTGTACTGGGAAGACGGTGCACAGATTACACCGCCTCACGATAAGAATATTCTGGCAGAGGTGGCAGCAGTCAGAGACTATTCGGAGGTGTCCACCATGAAGGAGGCGGAAGCTGTTAAGCTTGGTCTTTACAATGTGATTGATTCCGGCATGGATGACCGCTACATGGAGGAACTGAAAAAGCAGAGTATTCATCCGGAAATTATTAAAAAAATGGCGGAGGATATTAAGATAGTGTATACACCTCTCCACGGAACGGGAAATCTTCCGGTGCGCAGAGTGTTAAAGGAACTAGGCTTTAAACAGGTATATGTGGTAGAGGAACAGGAAGCACCGGATGGCAATTTCCCTACCGTAGCCTATCCGAATCCGGAGGATCCAAAGGCATTTACATTAGCTCTTGAGCTGGCGGCCCAGGTGGACGCGGATATTGTCCTTGCAACGGACCCGGATGCAGACCGTTTGGGAGTTTATGCAAAGGACAGCAAGACCGGTAAATATGTGAGCTTTACCGGCAATATGTCAGGAATGCTGATTGCAGAGTATATACTTCGGGAAAGAAAAGCAGCCGGGACACTTCCAGATAATGCGGCACTTGTGAAAACCATTGTTACAACCAATATGGCAGACGCTTTGTGCAGGACATATGATGTGAAGCTTATTGAGGTGTTAACCGGGTTTAAATATATTGGGGAACAGATTAAGCTGTTTGAGGAAAACGATAACTATTCTTATGTTTTTGGCTTAGAGGAGAGCTACGGCTGCCTGGCTGGCACCTATGCAAGGGATAAAGATGCCTGTGTGGCAGTTATGATGCTCTGCGAGGTTGCTGCCTATAAGGCAGAGGGGAAAACCCTATGGGATGGCATGCTGGATATTTATGAAAAATACGGATATTTCCGAGAGGATTTACAGACCATTACATTAAAAGGAATTACCGGTGCTGAACAGATAAAAGGGATTATGGAGGATTTGAGAAAGAATCCGCCGGCTGTTATTGGCGGCATTCAGGTAAAAGAAGTAAGGGATTATCAGGTTTCTGTTGCGAGAAAGCTGGAAACCGGAGAAGAGAGCAGTATTACACTTCCAAAATCCAATGTGTTATATTTTGATATGGAAAATGACTGCTGGTGCTGTGCAAGACCATCCGGTACCGAGCCTAAAATTAAATTCTATATAGGTGTAAAGGCCGACAGCCTTGAAGCTTCGGATGAGATGCTTAAAAAGGTAACAGCAGACCTTATGGACAGGATTGAAGCTTAGTACATATCTGGTATTTGTGATACGGGACAGACGGGATGTTAGGAGATGAGGTTATGGAAATATTATATTTAAATCCGGTATTTAAACAGATGATTTGGGGCGGCAGCCGGATGCGGGAGGAGTATGGTTATGATATTCCAGGTGACAATACCGGAGAGTGCTGGGCGGTCAGTGCCCATCCCCAGGGAGACGGAACCATTGCCTGTGGGGAATATGCCGGTAAAAAATTAAGTGAATTGTTTAAAGAACACCGGGAGTTGTTTGGAAATATCGAGGGAGACCGCTTCCCGCTTCTCACCAAAATTATAGATGCGGAGAAGGATTTAAGTATCCAGGTTCATCCGGATGATGCCTATGCCAGGGTACATGAAAATGGTTCCCTTGGGAAAATGGAGTGTTGGTATATATTGGACTGCAAGGAGGATGCCACAATTGTAATCGGGCACCATGCAAAGACCGGACAGGAACTGGAGGACATGGTGAAAGGGGCAAGGTGGAAGGAACTTATCCGTGAAATTCCGATTCGGAAAGGGGATTTTTTTCAGATAAATCCCGGCTGTGTTCATGCAATTAAGGGTGGCACCATGATTTTGGAAACCCAACAGAACAGTGATATTACCTACCGCCTATATGATTATGACCGTTTACAGGATGGTAAATTGAGACCGTTACATATTAAGCAGAGTCTGGAAGTGATAAAGGTTCCTTTTGAAGAAATGAGGCAGGAAGCGGGAGAGAACAGGACCTCCAATGACTGGTTTGAACAGCTGATTACCTGTGAATACTATACGGTCTGGAAGGCAGAGCTTAAGGGAACAAGAAAACTGGTGCAGGACCAGAAATTTTTAATTGGTTCCGTGATTGAAGGAGCGGCCGTCATGAATGGGAGGCAGATTAAGAAGGGTGAGCATTTTATTATTCCAGCGGGAATGAGGGATGTGATGTTAGAGGGTGAGGCATCCTTTATATTTTCAGCAGTGTCGTAGATATGACAGAAAGGAAAAAACAGTTGTAGGAGAGGCAGATTTGCGGAGAACACAATTGAGCATTTTAGGGGAAAACAGTTGACAATGTTTGATTGTGTTCTTTTTATACCCAAAAAGTCAGAATCTGAGGAGGAAACGGCTGCTTTTATAGAAGAGATGGTTGAAAAGGAGGGGTGATAAACAAAAGAAGAGATTGTTAAAAATGGGGATGAAATCAGGGATGAAGTGAAATCTTTTTATAAAAAGGAGGATAATTATGAGGAAGAGATTTTCTGGAAAGAGAATTGCTGCGTTGACAATGGCAGTGACGATGGCGCTTTCTGTGATTAATCTGCCAGTGAATGCTTCAGCGGTGCAAACCACAGGTGAAGAGACAGAAGCATCGGTTTATCAGGACGAAGATGTTTCCGTAGCATCTGAGACATCAATAGATGAGGAGGCAGATACTGTATTAAAAGAAAGTATTACGGAGGAGCTTGCAACAGAAGAGGAATTGCCTGAAAAAGAAACCGCGACAGCTGGCGGTACGGTTTATGACAGTCTCGAGGCTGCTTTTGCTGACTGTGCATTTAATAAAGAATCTGGCTGGGATGAGCATATGACAGGGGGAAGTGGAACAGAGTTTAACGCCACAGATGTGGGTTTTACCGGAGTGCCGAAACCGGGGGCAAAGGTGACGGCAGACATACTGGTTAAAGGTAATACTGCTCCAAGTTATTCCGGAGAGATTAAATTCAAGGGTGTAATGCGCCTGGGTAGTGACTGGAATTTTGTCCAGAGTCAAAGTTATCCGGCATTGAAGGCGGAAAGCTTCAAGCTGGTTGAAGGAACACAAAACTGGTATAAGGCTGTCGTTGAATGGGAGTTTGGCTCTAAGGTAGATGCATGGTATGGTGATTATTCAGGTAATAATGACTTTAAGGAAGTGGTAACAGAGGAGCTTATGGCAATTACCATTGGTTGTGCCGGTGCCAATGCGGATTTTACCGGGGATATCTATGTTACCAATGTTCAGTTTACAGACGGTGAGGAACCACAGGAACTGGAAAAACAGGAACCTTCTTTGGTTGCAGATTTTGCTGCCGGCATTGATGGCTGGGCAGGCGAGGCAGGATGGGACTATTCCCATGGACAGGCCGGCTTAGAGGACAAAACGGCAAAAGCGGAAGCAGAATGGGATGCAGCTACACAAAGTCTTAAGATGATTGTGGATTATTCTGCTGACTCGGCATCCGGATGGAGTGAGGCAAAGGTAAAGGGTACCTTTACCCCGGTTAGTGTGAAAAATTATAATATGGTTACCTTTACGCTGCGGTATCCATCCTCTATGGAAACAGTGAGAACAAAGCTGTTTATGAGTGATGAAACGGGAGCTGTTGAAATACTGAATGCAGAGGGCTCTTTCCGCACAAAGACAGTGAAGGATTTAGGAAATGGATGGTCAACCGTAACAATCAGAGGGGAATTCACACCGAAGGATGTGGAAGCTGCCAATCTGACCATCGGAATTGTTGGACCATATGCAGATTTAACAAATGTATATATTGATGACATACAATTGGGACAGGTGGATGCATCAGAGGATTATGTTGAAATAACCGAGCAGGTGAAGTCACCGGGAGATGTGGCGGATTTAAGCGGTATGGCAAATACTGTTAAGCTTGTAGATGGAAAAGCAACGAATGAAACGAAGGTATTGGCAGCATATTTAGCCGGTCTGCAGGAGAGTGGACAGGTGCTGTTTGGTCATCAGAATTCAACCTTCCGTTCTGTTAGGGATAATGGTGTAACCTCTGATGTGAAGGATATTACGGGTTCCGAAGCAGGTCTGTTTGGTATTGATACGTTAGCTCTTACTGGTATGGAGACAAGCCAGACCACAAGACAGGGAGCGCTGGATGCTTCCATTGCTGCATCTAAGAAAGCGTATAATGGCGGTTCGTTGATTTCGTTATCCTGTCATATGCCGAATTTTACAAACAGTAAGATTAAAGCGACAGGAGACAGCCGGTATCCATATGATTTTACAAAATGTGATTTCTCTGAGTCAAAGGATTTGACACCGTGTGCAGATTACATACTGGAAGGCGGCAAATATAATCCACAGTTTAATGCATATCTGGACATTATTGCGGATTATGCCATGGCATTACAGGAGGATGGAATTCCGGTATTATTCCGCCCATTCCATGAAAACAGCGGCGGATGGTTCTGGTGGGGTACTTCTACCAGCGTGGAATCCTATCAGGCAATGTGGAGATACATGGTAAATTATTTAGGAGAGAAGGGAGTACATAACTTTTTATATGTATATTCTCCGAATGGTCCAATTTCCAGTGAGGAGGAGTATTTGGAGCGTTATCCTGGTGATGCTTATGTAGACGTTTTAGGCTTTGATTACTATGATGATTATGCAGATGCAAATGTATATACAGGAGACAATTTCTTTGATGCATTGGCAGACAGCTGTGATATTGTGGCAGGTCTGGCAAAAGCAAAGAGAAAGATTCCTGCCATTGCAGAGACGGGAATCCGTATTACCGGAGCAGGAAAGGACAGTCTGATGGTAACGGGCAATCCTACGAAGGATAAGGATTGGTATAATAAGGTTGTGAATACTGCATCAGAGCATGATATTCCGTATTTTTTGTTATGGGCAAACTTTGACAGCAATAACTTTTTCGTACCTTATAAATACAGCGATACATTAGGACAGGAAATGATTAATGACTTTATTTCTTCCTATAACAATGAAAATTCTATTTTTGGAAACGGAACCTATTTCTATACCACCGGTGAAAGCGGGAATGCAGGTGCAGCCGCCAGCAAAGCGGATAAGGTTTCCTTAAGCGGTTACAGCGAAGAGATAACGGGTTACATGATTACTCCGAAAAATTATGCGGTAATCAAAAAAGCATGTGAGTTGAAAGCGCTTGTAAAAAATGCAAAAAAGGTAGAATTTAAGATTCAGACAAAGGAAGGCGGCGGAGCAGTTATGATTTCTGCTGTCAAGAATGGCAACATTTATACTGCAGCCCTGACAACACAAATTCTTACAAAGCTTGGACAGACCAGTACCGGTATTGTAACCTTAATCGCAGACGGACAGGAATTGGGTCTGGCAAAGTTTATTAATTTTAATAAAGATGCAGACGTTCTGCCACAGAACGTGTTTGATAACTTTGAGTACTACTATGGTGATAATGGATTATTGCAGAGCAAATATGGTTCTGCAAATTCTGCGGCAAATTGCAGCTCTTCCATGATGTTAGATGGGACAAATAAGGCAGAGGGAAGCTATGGCGGTGCGTTTAATTATAAGTTGACCTATAAGGGATCAGAGGTATGGACAGGTGGTCTTGGCAGAGTATTTGACACGGGCAAAACAGATTTTTCAAAATACAATGCCATTTCCATGTGGGTAAAACCGGATGGAAACGGACAAAAGCTGGTAATCCAGTTAAATGACAGCTATGAAGCATATTTGACAGATTTTGTAAAGGGTAACAAGGCACAGTATGTAACCATTCCACTCACTAAATTTGTGAAAAAGGGCGGCAGTGATACTGTGGATGCCACGAATATTACAAACTTTAAAATCTGGTGTAATTCCGTTCCGGCAAATTATACCGGAACAAAGGATGCGGATGGTAATTATACCGTAGAGAGCGTTATCTGCTTTGACGATATCAAGGCAGTAAAAATCAGTGATGAGGATTTGGCAAGAACAGATGCCAATGGCCTTATTATCAGTAATGCCCCATTGAAGGATTTGCTGGCAGGCAATACGGAGTCGTCAAAGCCGCAAGAGCCAACCACAGAACCGTCGACAGCTGAGGCTCCAGTGGTAAAACAAAAACCGAATATTGAAGCAACAAAGGCAACCACCACTTCTATTACGTTAAAGTGGAAAAAGAATAATAAGGCTGCGGGTTATTATGTATATGCTTATAATTCATCAAAGAAAAAATGGGTTAAGGTTAAAGACACGAAAAAAACCTCAGCGAAGATAACAAAAATCAGTGGTAAGAAGTTGAAAGCCGGTACAACCTATAAGTTTAAGGTGACAGCCTATACAAAGTCCGGAAAGAAGAAAAAGACCATTTCGGGCTCGACCCTGAAGCTTACTTATGCAACGGCACCTAAGAAGGTAAGTTTTACCAGTGTAAAGAAGAAATCATCCAGCAAGGCAGCATTAAAGTGGAAGAAGGTATCCGGAGCATCCGGATATGAAATTTACATGAGAACTGGCTCTAAGGGAAAATATAAGCTGGTAAAGACCATTAAAAAAGGAAAAACTGTCAGCTATACCAAGGCAAAGCTTAAAAAGAAGACAAAATATTATTTTAAGGTTCGTGCATATAAAACAGTGGGCGGCAAAAAGGTTTATGGAAGCTATTCAAAGGTGAAGACAATTAAACTGAAATAATTATTACAGGGAACCCCATACGGAACGAAGCTGTTCCGTATGGGATTTTTCCGTAGGCATAGCAGGTATCCAGATAAAAGAGTTAAGGGTGAAGGAGAGTGAAATTGTGAAAAAACTCCAGAAGAAACGGATTGAAATACCAGTCAGGCTTAGGTGGAAGAAAGGAAACCGTAAAATCCTGTATACGCTGCTGGACCACAAAATGCACAAAGGCTGATGGATGATATGAAGGAGCTGGATGAAATAATGCATCAGTTTATCATTTAGAAAATTTTAAACAATTGACTAATTATTAATTGAATTGAAAGGAGACAGGTTAGCATGGAATATATCAAGGGATTTACTTTTGCACCCTTTTGTAAGAAGGGCGTATTGTCAAAGGAAAGCAGTTATGAAAGCTTACGGATGATGAAGGAAGCAACGGGCTGTAATACGGTTATCTTTGCCCCTGCCGGCTTACAGGAGACTGCGCAGTCGGAGCAGATTGATTTCCGGTCAGAGGATACCTGTACCGATGAAGAACTTTGCAATATTATTTCCTATGCAAAGGAGCTGGGACTTCAAGTGGGAATTAAACCTACCGTAAATTGTAAAAATGGTACATGGAGAGCGCATATTAATTTTTTTGATGAAGATGTTCCATGTGAGCCGAAATGGTGTAACTGGTTTGAGGCATATAAAGCATTTCAGTGTCACTATGCCCAAATTGCCCAAAAAATGAATTGTGAGATATTTATTGCCGGATGCGAGATGGTGATGGCGGAGAGAAGGGAACAGGAGTGGAGAAGCCTGATTGCTAATATCCGCTCGGTATATCGTGGTCTCGTGTCTTATAATACAGACAAATACCAGGAACACAATGTAAAATGGTGGGATTGTGTGGATATCATATCCTCCAGCGGATATTATCCTGTAGACGACTGGGAGAAGCAGCTGCACCGTATTGAAAAGGTGGTAAAAAGCTTTAATAAACCATTTTTCTTTGCAGAAACTGGCTGTATGTCTGTGAAGGGTTCTAAATATGTGCCAAATGACTGGAATATGGAGGGCAATGTAGATGAATCCGGCCAGGCAGAATGGTTTGAGGCAATGTTTAAGGAACTGGAAAAGAATACGTGGATACAGGGTCTTGCAATTTGGTCATGGGATGATATATTATATAAAGAAAATGCTTTAAACAAAAAGGGGTATGAAATATATGGAAAGAAAGCGTTGCAGGTGGTGAAAGAGCATTTCGCAAGGCTGTAACAAAAAATTGTTTCAAGGCTGGGAGCAATAATATGGTGGAAAATGGAAAAAGACTTACAATTGGATTGTTGGTAAGCGGTATCGTGGATGAGTTTACGATGTTGGTCTGCAAAGGGGTCGTGCATGCGGCAAAGGAAGCAGATGTGAACCTGGTGGTTTTTCCGGGAAAATATCTGGACAGGGATTTGACAGAACGCAGGGAGATTATGTATGAGTACCAGTACAATACTATATTTTCCTATGCAAAAAAGGAAAATATAGATGCCCTCATTGTGTCTGCCGATAGTATCGGCTGTTACACAACACGGGAGCGGCTTATACAAATGCTGGCGCAATATGAAGGGATTCCGTGTATTTTAGCTGCTTCTAAAATAGATGGTTATGTAAGTGTCAATTATGATAATAATAAGGGTATCCGGGCAGGCATGGAATATTTGATTAAGAACTTGAAATGCCGGAAATTCGGCATGATAGGAGGTCCGGATAATAATACAGATGCGTATGAGAGAAAGCAGATATTTAAGAATATATTAGAAGAGTATGGGATTCCTTTTGCGGATAAGAATTATGTGGAAGGCAATCTGACCAGGTTTAGCGGTGAGGTATTCCAAAAACTGTTGGACGACAATCCAGATGTAGAAGCAGTTTTCTGTGTCAATGATGATACAGCTATCGGGCTTTATGATGAGATGAAGAGGCGCAATCTGGTTCCGGGAAAGGACATTATGGTTTTTGGATATGACAATATCGTCTTAGGGGCACAGTCCAAGCCGTCCCTTTCTTCTGTCTGGGCAGACCCGGTAGAACTGGGAGGAAGGGCATTTCAGAATGTGATGCGCATGGTTCATGGAGAAGCCGTAACCAGCGAGGTACTTCCTACCAGATTTATTAAGAGAAATTCTTTTGGACCCCTGTCGGGAAAGGTAGGGAAAGAGGAAGACCGGCTGTTAGACATACAGCATATAGATGATTATTTTGACAATATATTCTATCGGTATAAGAATGAAGGATTAGACGTAGATGTGTCCGGAAGCCGTCGGTTTTTTAAGGAAATGATGGAAGGACTAATCCGTTTGTCCGATGGATATGAGGCAGATGTGGATGTACAGGAGCTGTTTGACGATTTCCTGAAATGCAATGCGTTAGAATATGCGGATATGGATAATCTGTTGATTTATTTTGAGCAGATTTACCATGCGTTGAAGGCGAGAAAAATATTATCAGGCAATGGCTATGAATTGAAGGAAACCTTTGTCATTTTTTATAAGAAAATTATCCGGGCAATGGATTACCGGTTTGGTCGTATGCGTGAGGCTGAGGAAAACACAAGCTTTTCCATGAAACTATTTGTAAGGGATATCCTGCAGTTTGAAAAGGGAAATGATCAGAGCTATTCCATGCTTCTGGATAATCTGGGATGGATGGATGTCAGCAATGCATATGTGTATGTATTTGAAAATCCAATCATGCATCTGTATAGAGAAGAATTTAACCTGCCGGAGGAATTGTATCTGAAGGCAGTGTTAAGAAACGGGAATGTGCAAACGGTGCCGGCAATTCACCAAAAAAAGAAAATTGCCGATATTTATTCCAATAGTGAATTGAATCCGGACCGGTATTCCATGGTGATGCTGCCGTTGTTCTCAAATGAAATTCTTTATGGAATTGTGTTATGTGATTTGACGGACAAAATGTTTGGAAATGGCGAGTTTCTGGTAAACCAGATGAGCTCCGCCGTAAAAATGATTCAATTGTTAAGGCTTAATGAGAGCACCCAGCAGCAATTAGAGGAAAGCCTTGTCACATTGAGAGAGAACAATATAGCACTGGATAACCTGTCAAAGTCAGATGGACTGACGGGAATTTATAACCGCAGGGGATTTTATGATGCAGCGGGAAAGCTGGTGGCAGAAAAACGAACCATTGGCAGACCGGTACTGGTAGCCTATGTGGACATGAATAATTTAAAGATAATCAATGACCGGTATGGACATGAGGAGGGAGATTTTTCACTGAAGCTTATAGGGGATATCTTAGTAGAGACAATGGGAGAAAGAGGAATTATCGGAAGAATCGGCGGGGATGAATTTGCCTGTGCTATAGAATATGATGCAGAGGATGAGGGCAAAAGTCTTTTGAAGACAATATACGATAAATTTACCGCATATAATGAGAAAAGTGCAAAACCATATAATGTTACAGTCTCCGCAGGGGCACATGTGTTAGGGGTGGAAGAACAGCTGGATTTAAAGGAGGCGCTTACCCTGGCAGATGAACAGCTGTATGTGGAAAAACAAAAAAGGGTAAAAATTGTGGCAAAGGGAGAAATCCCGGGATAAAAAGGATAAATATGAAAAAAACTGGCATAATACATATTGCCAGTTTTTTTTAATCGGGGCGACAGGATTTGAACCTGCGACCTCTTAGTCCCGAACCAAGCGCTCTACCAAACTGAGCCACGCCCCGAAAATATATGAAAACAAATATTGGCATCATCAAGTGAAAAGCCTACTTGACTGATTATAAACTTGTATGGCGGGAAATGCAAGGGAAACTTTTATTTTTAATGAAAAAAATAAAATATTGTTACAGTTGAGACCTGCATGGCGCTGACGGCAGTAAAATATTTTTTGAAATATATTGTCAGCTTAAAATTTTATAATTTCCATATACTAAAAGTGCGGTCATAGGATTGCGCTTTTTTGCATAATTGTCTGAATGAGACAAGGAGGGATTTTATGGGCAATACAGCTGGCGATTTTTATAATCCTGCAATTGCAATGGCAGCCCGGAGCCTTTGGGCTTTTTCCCATAACAGTGAGGAGCAGTTTTTAGAGGAACTGTTAGAAAGCAAGGATGACATTGATGCGCGGGAAGTCATTGAACATATGGATGACTTTTCCTGCCGGGAAGAAATGGAACGCTTTGTGGAAAACTGTGAACCAGAAGACTAGTGCAGGAGAGGAGCTGTCCCGGAAAAATGAAAAGGCGGTTTTTCAGGACAGCTCCGGTACATATATGGTAAGTAAAAGTCCAGGCGGAGTTGTGTGAATATATAAAAGCCAAAATGTTAACTTTTTGTAAAAAGCTGGTTGACAAATGGCGGGCGTGTGTGTATGATAGCAGATGAAATGTTAACTCATAGAAATAAAACTGGTTAACAAATGAGAGGCGCAGTATGACGGATTTTTTAAAGCTTGCAGCCGGGCTGTCTGTTTACAATGGCGGTGCATACAACGGATATGTAATAGGCAGGGCAGACTGGGAGCTTTCCGGTAAAATTATAAGGGCTGTAAGCAAAATTCGGCGGGAAAGAAAAAATTATGTTGTTATGGATGTGACAGGATATGGAGCAAAACAGGAGGTAACCGGCAGACTGGCAGTGACCATGGTAAAACCGTTGGGGATTTCCAGGGAGGAGACCGAAGCGTCGGAAGCCGGAAAGGAAGAAGCTGTATTTTTGTTTACACAGGAGCAGGTGGACAGGTATCTTTTGACCGTGCGGGACACAAATCCAATCCACAAGGGAAACACTGCGGTGGTTCCGGGGCTGCTGCTGGTGGATTTCTTACTACAGCGGGAAGTGCCTGTACAGAAAATACGTTTTGTGGAACCGCTTCCGGTGGGAACGGCATTTATTGTGGAGACTGGGACGGAAGGTGTCCGTATTCTGTCGCTGAACCGGAAAATTTGCTATGCAAAAGCATAATACATAGTGAGGAGAAAAATCATGAACGAGAAAAAAATGAAACTATCTACGACACAGATTACCAAGATTGCGTTGATGACAGCATTTGTCAGCGCAGCTTCTTATCTGAGGATTCCGCTTCCGTTTTCCGAGGCGGCAATTACCGGGCAGACGCTGGCGGTGAATCTGGTCGCATTGATTTTATCACCGGGAGAAGCATTTGTTACGTTGCTGTGCTACTGGCTGCTGGGAGTAGTGGGAGCTCCGGTTTATGGCGGTGCGGCGGGTCCGGGTAAAATGTTTGGTCCGGCGGGTGGATATTTTGCTGCCTTTATGCTGGCGGTGGTTTTGATTGCCAAGTTAAGAGGAACGAAGTATAATATTATCAGATATGCACTTGTCACAATCTTAATTGGAATCCCGGTTATTGATGGTATTGGTTTTCTCTGGATGAAGGTGGCTGCCGGTATGACATGGAAGGCGGCCTTTCTGGCAGGCTTTTTACCGTTTATCCCGTTAGACATTGTTAAATGTATTGCAGCGGTACTGCTAGCAAGACCGGTACAGAGCGCTTTTTATGCAATTGAGGGAAGCTCGGGAAAGGCGCCTAAGGCAGCAGCCTGAGGAATATGGGAATCTCCGTTTGTGGCAGATGTGTAATTGGGAAGCAGGAGATTTATATGGACAAAGTAGGCATTATTGGTGGTCTGAGAAGTTATATTGGCATAGAAAACGGAATGTACAGGCATATCAGCGCAGAGCAGTTAGGGGCGGTTGTGTTACGGCAGGTGGTTGACCGATATCAGCTTCCGCTTCGGGACATTGACTGGGTAATAGCAGGCAACAGTGTAGGCGCTGGAGGAAATTTGGCGAGATTAGCTATGTTAGAGGCTGGGCTGCCGGAGGAGATTCCTGCACTTACTGTGGATGTGCAGTGCGGTTCAGGTCTAGAGGCGAGCCATAGGGGCGGCAAAGATTGAAAGCGGACTAGCGGAGGTTGTCATTGCAGGAGGAATGGAAAGCTGTTCCACGAAGCCGGTGCGGATGCGAAGCCGGAATCACCCGGATTATGTGCCGGAACAGAACGGAGATAAATGTGCTTTGTCTGCCAGAGCTGCTGACAATGAAAATGTGTATTGTGTGGCAAAGTTTGCACCGGGCAGACCGGATGAGCTTGCTATGCTGCGAGGTGCAGAAAATGTGGCAGAGCTTTGGAATATGGATATACAAAGACTGAATCAATATGTGATTACCAGTCATAAAAGGGCGGCTAAGGCTGCGGAAAACAGGGAACTGCAAAATGTGATTGCAGCTCCCTGTTCTTCGTGCGATGAGGGGATACGCCCGGGAATGTCGGAACGGCTGCTGGAACGGCTTCCGGCGTTGGTTCCAGGAGGAAGGTATGTGACGGCAGGGAATGCCTGTTTAACCCATGATGGGGCAGCCTTTGTGGTATTGTGTTCGCTGAACTATGCTAGAACCCATGGTCTGGAAAATGCGGCGGTCGTTGAGGATGTGGTGTCTGCGGGAGGGACTCCTGAACGCAGTCCGGAGAGTATAATACCGGCGGTTGATAAGCTGTTACGGCGCAATTGTCTGACGGCAGACCGGATTACAGCGTGGGAGTGCAACGAGGCCTTTGCGGTAATTGATTATCTGATGGAAGAGAAGTTTGGATTGATAGGAGAACGGCTCAATATATTTGGAGGCGCCCTGGCTTATGGACATCCCTATGGAGCTTCAGGAGGAATTATTACCCTGCATTTAATGGAGGCTTTAAAGAATCTGAATGCCCCGGACCAGGCACAGCACAGGTATGGTATTGCGGCAGTGGCGGCGGCAGGTGGGATTGGAACCGCTATGCTGCTCAGAAGATAAGAGTATATAGGCGTTTGCGAAACTATGCTTTTGAAATCAGAGAGTTTCGCAATCACTTAAAGAAGAGTATAAATATGGAAGGAATGCTGGCTGCTCATGAATTACAGAGATATGCTGGAAAAACAAGATCCAGACAAAATTATAATAATAGAAGATGGAAATGCAGTGACCTATGGCCAGATGTTAAAGCTGGCGGAGCAAGAGAGAAAAGAGTTGAAGAAGGAAGGGCTTGTCTTCATCCGGTGCAGAACCATTGTGGAGGAATTGGCGGCATTTATCGCCTGTCAGGGAAGTACCAGTGTGCCGGTGCTTATTCCGGATATGGTATCGGAAAGGGATATGGAGACACTGAAAGGAACAGAGGTTCCGAAATATGCCGTAATGGGAGTTGTGACATCCGGAACCACAGGAGGACATAAGGTGCTGTTTCGCACCTATGAGAGCTGGGCAGATTTTTTTCCATGCCAGAATAAGATATTTTCCATGACGGGAGATACGGTTTTGTTTGCCCAGGGTTCCCTTGCGTTTACTGGGAATTTAAATCTGTATATGGCGTTGTTTTCAGTGGGGGGAATAGTGGTGACAACGAAACGGTTTGAGCCCCGGTACTGGTATTCCCTGATTCAGGAATATGGAGCAGACACCATTTATCTGATTCCGGCAAAAATGTTTGCGCTTTGCAGGGCAGTAAAAAGTCCCTGTACCGGGGTAAAGTATTTTGTTACAGGCTCCCAGTCCTTTGGCAGACAGGAGCTTAACCGGGTGAAGAAATGTTTTCCAAAAATGGAGGTGACCCTGTACTATGGCTCCAGCGAAGCAAGCTATATCACCTATCTCCATGGGAAGGACATGACGGAGGATTCTTCATTGGTGGGATGGGCATTTCCCCAGGTAGAGGTGACCGTACGGGAGAATGTATTTTATGTGGACAGTCGGTGTGGTATCATTGGAATGGAGCATCCTTTCTGCACAAATGATTTGGGGCATATGGATGCAGAGGGGAAATTTTATTTTGACGGCAGACAGGATGACATGTTGAATGTAAATGGAAGAAAGTTCTCAGCCTATGTTATTGAGCAGGCCATACGGAAAGAGCTGGATGTATTGGAAATTATGGTAAAGACTGAGAGGGAAATGAATAAGGATGTTTTGGTGGCATTTTATGAAAGAAGGGAGAAATTTGCAGCTGTGGCAGATGTGAAGAAAAGCTTGAAGCGGGTATTGCCGGAGCAGCAGATTCCAAAGAAATTTATTCATGTAAAACAGCTGCCCAGAACGGACAGTGGAAAAGTAAAGAGAAATTTCTAATCAGGGAGGCGGCAATGCGGTTTATACATTTAGCAGATTTGCATATCGGTAAAAAAGTAAATGAATTTTCTATGTTAGAGGATCAGAGATATGTGCTGGAGCAGGTGCTTGACACGGTGGAACAGACAAAACCGGACGGAGTCATTCTGGCAGGGGATATCTATGATAAGGCAGTTCCTCCGGCGGAGGCAGTACGGCTGCTGGACTGGTTTCTGACAGAGCTTTCCGAAAGAAGGCAGCCGGTCTATATGGTAAGCGGAAATCATGACAGTGGGGAGCGTCTTGCCTTTGGGGCGGATTTGTTAAAGCAAAGCAGGATATATGTATCTGCGCTATATGATGGCACATTGGAGCCGGTTGTACTGGAAGATGATTATGGAAAACTGAATCTGTATCTCCTGCCCTTTGTGAAGCCGGTGCATGTAAGAAGAAGTCTGTGCCAGCAGGAGGAAGCCGGTGCGGAGCTGGAGGAGATACAGACCTATCAGCAGGCGGTAGAGACAGTGCTGAAGCACGCGGATATTCATGCCAGTGAGCGGAATGTATTGGTTGCCCACCAGCTGGTTACAGGCGCATCAAGATGTGATTCAGAAGACCTGTCAGTGGGAGGATTGGATAATGTGGACGCTTCCTTATTTAAGGATTTTGATTATGTCGCATTGGGACATATCCATGGTCCTCAGAGCATGACAAGGGATTCCATCCGCTATGCCGGAACCCTGTTGAAATATTCCTTTTCTGAGTGTGAGCATGAAAAATCTATTACCTTAGTGGAGGTGAAGGAAAAGGGAAATGTGTCCGTTGAGACGATACCGGTTGTACCAAGGCATGATATGCAGCAGATAAAGGGCAGGTATGAAACACTGATGGCAAGAGATTATTATAAAAACAGTGACAGAGAGGATTATCTGAAGGTAATCCTGACGGATGAGGAGGAGCTTCCGGAGGTTATGGGAAGATTGCGCACCGTATATCCCAATATTATGAAGCTGGAATATGAAAATACCAGAACAGGGAGCAACGGGGACGTGCAGATGGAGGAAACAGAAGCCGGTAAAAGCCCGATGGAATACTTTATGGAATTTTATGAGATGCAGAATAATCAGCCTATGACACCAGAACAAGGCCGGATAGTGGAAGGTATGATGGAGCAGATATGGGAGGATGACAGATGAGACCGGAAAAATTAATTATTTCAGCATTTGGCCCTTTTGCGGATGAGGTGACCATCGATTTTTCAAGGCTTGGTACGCAGGGACTTTATCTGATTACCGGTGATACCGGTGCTGGAAAAACTACTATATTTGATGCCATAACCTTTGCTCTTTATGGGGAGGCAAGCGGGGATTACCGGCAGAGTAACATGTTCCGGAGCAAATATGCCAGTGCAGATACAAAAACCTTTGTGGAGCTTACCTTTTCCTATCAGGAAAAACAGTATAAGGTATGGAGAACCCCGGAGTATCTGCGTCCTAAGGCAAGAGGAGAGGGAATGACAACCCAGAAGGCGGAGGCGGTACTAGAGTATTCTGATGACAGACAGCCGGTGACAAAGGCTTCGGAGGTGACAGAAGCGGTTACCCGGATTATCGGATTAGACAAAAAACAGTTTACACAGATTGCAATGCTGGCACAGGGAGAATTTCGGAAATTGTTAATGGCGGGTACGAAGGAACGGGAGGCTATTTTCAGAGACATTTTCTGCACCGGGCAATATAAGGCTTTACAGGACAGATTAAAATCAGAATTTTTGCAGAATACTAAGCGGTATCAGCAGCTTATGCAGAGGATAAAACAGTTTGCAGAGGGAATCCGGTGCGACGGTGCTTCTGCTTGTTTCCCGGAATGGGAGCGCCTTAAAAATGTGGAAGGGCTGGTGCCAAGGGAAGACCTGATGGATTTGCTGGAGGATATTCTGGCAGAGGATAAGAAGCTGGTTCGGGATTATGAAAAGGAAATCCGGACGTCACAGAAAAGCCTTGCAGAGCTGGACAAGAGAATTGGTGCGGTATCAGAGCTTGAAAAGGCAAGAAGGAATCTGGAAAAAACAGAGCGCACCATCGTATCCTTACGGCAGGAGGCGGAAGAGAAAAAGCAGGAGGCAGATAATGCTGCCAAAGAAGCGGAGAAATGTAAGGAAATATCGGCACAGCGAATCCGGATTACAGAAAAGCTTGCCGATTATAAAAGACAGTCAGAGCTGACAGAACAGATTGCAGGAAAAGAACAGGAGCTTTTGGCGTTGAAAGAGAACCGGCAGAAGGCTTTGGAGAAAATGGAAGAAAGTGGCAGACAGATTGTGACCCTTAAGGAAACCATGGAGCGGGAAAAGGATGCTGGAAAAAAAAGAGTACAGACGGAAGCAGTACTTTATAGGGCAGAGACTCATTTTGCGGCAGTTACCGGGCTGGAAAAAAAGCAGAGGGAATACAGAACACAGCAAAAGGCAGCCGGGAAGGCAAAAAATCTGTATAGAGAAAAGGCAGAGCAATGTGAGAAGTTCAGACAGAATTTTTTGAGAAAGGAGAGGCTGTTTTATGATGCCCAGGCAGGTGTTCTGGCAAAGACCTTGAAGGAAGGAGCTCCTTGTCCGGTGTGTGGTTCTAAAAGCCATCCTCATCCGGCACCCTTCCATAAAGAAGTGCCTTCTAAGGAACTGCTTGACGAAGAGAAAGGAAAGCTGGAGGCATTTGAAAAGGAAAGAGAAGAACTCAGTATGAATGCGGGAAGGCAGGAGGAGAAGCTTAAGCATATGGAGCAGGATATCCGGAAAGAGATAAAAAAGCTGCCCGGGGCAGAAAAAACGGCAGTGGACGGTTCCCCAACAGCAGTGGATTGGAACACTCTATCCATGGAAGAACTGGAGTCCTTTGTGAAGCGGCAGAAATGTGTTTTGGAAGAAAAAATAGATTCTTTAAATACCGCGCTGAAGGAGTATGGGCAGCGGGAGAGGGTTTATATGGAGGCGGCAGAAGAACTGCCGCAGGTTACAAAAACCCGAGAAGAGCTGGAAAAGCAGAACTATGCCTGCCAGGAGCAGCAGACAAAGCTTGAGAGCTGCCTGGAACAGTGGAGAGAGCATCTGGCAGAACTTACAGGAAGCCTGCTGTTTGAAAATGAACCGGCTGCCAGGACAGAGCTTACCCGGCTGGAGAAAGAGGAGGAGCATTTGGAAAAAATGGCGAAAGCATCGGCAGAGGCATTTACGAAATGTGAGAGTGCTCTAAGGGAACAGGAAGGACAAAAAAAGGTACTTTTAAAACAGCTGTCAGCCGGTGGACAGCAGGATTTGGAAACTTTGAAGCAGGAACGCAGGGGAATTGACGCAGAGCAGAAACGAAAGCAGAGCAGTAAGGAAAATATAGCCTCCCGATGTCAGGTGAATCTGGATATCAGAGACAGGCTTCAAAAGGAGTGGATGCAGCTGGAGGAAACAGAAAAAGGATACCAGATGATGAAAGCTCTGTCCGATACGGCAAACGGTGGATTAGCAGGCAGGGACAAAATTATGCTGGAAACGTATATTCAGATGACTTATTTTGACAGGATTCTGACCAGGGCGAATATACGTCTGTTGAAAATGACAGACGGACAATTTGAACTGGTGCGGAAGAAGGGTGCCAGCAATCAGAAAAGCCAGTCCGGGCTGGAGTTGGATGTAATGGACCATTATAATGGTTCAGTCAGAGGTGTGCAGACTTTATCCGGCGGGGAATCCTTTATGGCGTCCCTGTCCCTGGCGCTGGGGCTTTCGGATGAGATTCAGATGGCTGCCGGGGGAATACGGCTTGACACCCTGTTTGTGGATGAGGGCTTCGGCTCGCTGGATGACGAGACCCTTTCAAAGGCAATCCGGGTTCTCGGAGGATTGACGGAGGGAAACCGCCTGGTAGGTGTGATATCTCATGTGACAGAATTAAAACAGTGCATTGATAAGCAGATTATAGTTAGAAAAAATCGTACAAAAGGCAGCACGGTCTGCATAGAATAAGCAGGAAGGGACTGGTATGTAATATGAAAAAGCAGGGAATTATTTTTGATATGGATGGTACGTTATGGGATTCCGCAGAAGGTGTGGCACAATCCTGGAACAGGATTGTTGCACAGGAATATACACCGGACAGAGTGATTACAGCGGAGGAAATTCAAAGTGTTATGGGTAAAACCATGGATAAGCTGGCAGAAGCGCTTTTTCCGGAGCTTCCGGAGGCGCAGAGGCTGGAACTGCTGGACCATTGCGGTGCATATGAAAATGAATATCTCAGAGAACATGGCGGAATTTTATATGATGGGTTGGAAAATACGTTAAAAAGGCTTTGTGCAGAATATCCTCTGTATATTGTGAGTAATTGTCAGAGTGGTTATATAGAAGCTTTTTTGGAACATTATGATTTTGACCATTATTTTGAGGATATAGAATGCTATGGTAACAATGGATTAAAAAAAGGTGACAATATTCGCAGACTGGCAGAACGGAATGACCTTACGGATTCGGTTTATGTGGGGGATATTCAGGGAGACTATGATGCCAGCAGGGAAGCGGGAGTAAAATTTATTCATGCTGCTTACGGCTTTGGAACAGTGGCAGAGGATGTTCCGGCGATTTGTTGTATTGCAGAGCTTCCGGAGCGTGTAAAGGAAATTTTTTCATGAATTGTTTTTATAAAAAATTATAATTTTCCAAATTCACGCATACATTCCTCCTTTTGACAAATACTATGACTATCTTTGGAATGTCCATTGCAATTGTGCAGTCAAAGCCCTTTGCAGGAGATGATGTTCCATTATCTAATTACAATAAATGGAGGAATTGATGCATGAAAGCAACAGGAATTGTACGCCGTATAGACGAGCTTGGCCGTATCGTGGTGCCAAAGGAGATTCGGAGAACTCTCCGGATTCGGGAAGGAGACCCTCTTGAAATTTTCACGGATAAAGATGGTGAGATTGTTCTTAAGAAATACTCGCCAATTGGCGAGCTTAGTATTTTTGCTCAGGAGTATGTAGATGCAACAGCACAGATTCTAGGATGTCCGGTATGTGTGACTGACAGAGACCAGATTATTGCAGTATCCGGAATGCCAAAGAAGGATTTGATAGGAAAGCCGCTCCATAAAGAATTGGAAGAAGCCATTAATGACCGGGAGGCAATCATGGCGAAAAGAGGCGAGAAGAAATATATCCAGATTACCGGGGAAAATGATGATATTTATGAGGGACAGATTGTCCAGACCATTATCTGTGAAGGAGATGCGATTGGCTCCGTCATTATACTGAATAAGGATGGCAGGAATCCTCTTACAGACACAGAGCGTAAAGCCGCCATCATCGCAGCAAACTTTTTAGGGAAGCAGATGGAGGGGTAAAGTTACCATAAATTCAGAAAAATCAAGAGATTTTCCATTTTTTGGAAAAGGGTCAGAATGAAAGAAAAAGGAAAAAATGCACAAAAAAAGTGTCGGAATATGTAGAAAACATACAACAGGGAGTGGCAATTTGAATAGATTTTAGGGAAATTCTTTCTGGAAAATTCTACTATTTTGTACAAAAAAACTAAGAATATGGCTATTTGCTTGACAAATATGGGGTAAACGAGTATAACTACTACTAGGACTTGCCTGTTGGAGGCAAGGATTTAAAGCAATACTATATAATATTTAAGAGGAGGAACTATTCCTATGAACAAAACAGAGTTAGTAGCAGCTATCGCTGAGAAGACTGAATTATCTAAGAAAGACGCTGAGAAGGCATTAAAGGCTTTCACTGATGTAGTAGCAGATGAATTAACAAAGGGTGAGAAAATCCAATTAGTTGGCTTCGGTACTTTTGAAGTGGTTGACAGACCAGCTAGAGAGGGTAGAAATCCTAAGACTGGAAAGGCTATGAAGATTCCTGCTTCTAAGGCTCCTAAATTTAAGGCTGGTAAGGCTTTAAAGGAAGTTGTTAACAAATAATTTGATTTTGTTAAATGTATAAAAGGGCTGTTGCTGAGAGCGACAGCCCTTTTATACGTTTGTCGTACAAAATGTTTTTATTCGGTTTGGGAAGGAGAATATATGAGGTTAGATAAATATTTAAAAGTGTCTAGAATTATCAAGAGAAGGACGGTTGCCAATGAAGCCTGTGATGCGGGCAGGGTAATGGTGAACGGTAGAATTGCAAAGGCCTCTGCTGACGTGAAGGTTGGAGATCGGATTGATATTGAATTTGGCAATAAAAGTGTAGCTGTTGAGGTTACACAGATTGCGGACTCCACAAAGAAGGAGGATGCAAAGGAGATGTTTAAGTATCTGTAATTCGGTAGCATTTTTCAGTCTTCCCTGTCATAAGATAGGATTACAAGAAAATTTTATCTGGCAGGGAGGGTGATTTCATGGAAGAGGCTCGTAATATAAAGGGACATAAGATTACGTTAAATAACCGTGGTTCAGGGCTGGTTACCGGGGTAAATGCGGTGATTTCCTTTGACCCCAATGAGGTTTTATTAGAGACGGAGCAGGGTATGCTCTTGGTTAAGGGGACAGACTTAAATGTAACAAAGCTCACTCTGGACAAGGGAGAGGTGGAGGTTGACGGAAGAGTAGATTCCTTTACCTATTCCGATTTAAAGCCGGGACTTAAGGGTGAGAATGGATTGTTTAACCGCCTTTTTAAGTAGGTGGCGGTATGGCTGATTTGATATATGACGAAGTGGAACTGTTTACTGTCTGTCTGCTGCTGGGTGCAGCGTTAGCGGCTGTTTATGATGGGATACGGATTTTTAGAATGTTATTCCGGCATTATGACTGGTTGGTGGATGTGGAGGATTTGGTTTACTGGATTCTGACGGGCTGGCTGGTTTTTAAAACTTTGTTTTATTATAACCGGGGGGCGCTCAGAGGTTACGCTTTTCTGGGCCTGTTTCTGGGCGTTGTAATTTATATGCTGACCTTAAGCCGCTTGTTTTTGTTTTTTGCGGAAAAGGTGCTGCCATACTGGAACAGGGCGAAGGGCTGTTTGAAGAAGCCGTTTGTTATATTTATGAACTTTCTGAGAAAAGCATTGAAAAATATAGCATCAGAGGTTAAAATGGCAGTAAAAGGAAGATAAGTGTAAGATTAGAAACAGGTGATGGGTTGAGTACGAGAAGAAGGAAGAAGAAAAGAAAACAAAACAAAAGGGGTCTCTCCATTATAGTGTTTGTGGTAGTTGTTTTTTGTCTTTGCGTGGGACTGCGGACAGCCGGTTTAAAAAAACAGAGTGCAGAGCTTGCAGAAAAGCAGGAATTACTGGAAAAACAGATTGACAGCGAGAAGCAGCGGACCAAGGAGTTGGAAGAGCTTGAAAAATATATGAAGACAAAGAAGTATGTGGAGGATATGGCTAAGGAAAAGCTGGGTCTGGTTTATCCGAATGAGATTTTAATTGAGCCGGAAAATAAATGATAATAAAGTGTCGTAAGTTGCGCATTGCAGCATCTTAAACTGACAATTTTTGTACAGAGGCATCTCTATAATTTATCCCACTTTGAATGGGAGGGATGCGTTATGCAATATCGGATAGAAAAAATAGGGATACATATCCTGGCATTTTTGGTGGCAAGATGCCAGCTGTTTGGGATGTATCCTTTTGTTGTTCCTTTTTTTATGGCAGCATATTTACAAGAGCAAAGCTCTATTGGATTGTTTGCCATGCTGGTTTTGGGGATTCTCAGCCGATTGGAGGCTGTGGCGGCTGTAAAATACAGTCTCATATTGCTGGTGCTTTTGGTTACCTTAAACAGGACGGACAGGCAGAAGATTTTTGAAAATAACTACCAGATTGCATTGGCCTCTGGTGTCCTGCTGTGGGCTGTGGGTATGCCCTACGGCTATCTGGTGACGGGGAAGGATATCAGTTTGGTCTATGCGCTGTTGGAGGGCATTATTGCATCCTGCGGCATTCTGGTCTTTGAGCAGGGATTTGTGGCACTGCGCGTGGGAACCAGCCGGATGTTTGCAACGAATGAGAGGTTTGTGGGAGTATTTTCTCTGCTGGTGGCAGCATTGTTTGGATGTCCTTTGATAAAATCACCGGTTAATCTTTTGTTTGTTCTCTGCGGATATCTGCTTTTATATAATACCTACCGGTTTGAAGGCAGTGTTGGTATGGCAACGGGCAGTATTACCGGTCTGGTGCTGGCAGTTCAGACAGAACATATATCGTGGCTGGCTGTGATGATTCTTTTATCCAGTGTGATTGTTATTCTGCGGGAATTGGGAAGGGCCGGGGTATTGCTTGCCTTTCTGGCAGGTTATATCCTGCTTGGCTTTTTATATGACAGGAGTCTGCTGACTCCGGACATGCTGGTAAGTGCACTGCTGGTTTTGGTGTTATTTGTGGGAACTCCGGCGAAATGGCTGAAGCGGGCTGTCCAGTTTAAGGACGGAAAAACCGGATATTCCCAGGACCTTTTAATGCAGGAGGTTACAAAAAGTAAAATAAATGATTTTGGACAAGCATTTCTGGCTATGGAAAAAATGCTGGAGCTTCATGAACAGGAGAACACGCCGTCTATACCAAATGGGCTTAGCAACATGTACTTAAGCGGAGACGGCATTTCCCTTCTGAATGCTGTGGAATCCCAGAGCAACCGCCTTTTGGAAATGCGGCATAATTTTGTGAGACAGCTGGGGCAGATTGGGGAGATTATAATGTCATTTCAGGGAGAGCTGTGGTCGCAGTCAGTGAAGGCAGAACTGTTTGAGGGAAGAGTTACAGAGAGCTTTGGACGAATCGGTGTTTTCGTCACAAAAGCAGTTCTTGTAAAGAATAAAGATGATATGCTGGAGGTTTATGTGGGGTGCTCTCTGGATAAAGAACAGGTTGTGACTGGGGACATGCTGGCGGAACGCATTAGCAGGCTGTTGTCGAAAAAAATGGTTTGCCTGAACCGCGGAGACGATACGGTTGGCAGAGAGGAGAGCCGGTTTTCTTTTGCAGAAGAGGGGAATTTTATGCTGACCACCGGGGTGGTGAGAAAGAACCGGGTGGGTGAAGAGCTCTGTGGTGATAATTTTTCGGTGACAAAGGTGGATGTGCAAAAAGCAGTGTTGATGCTGTCGGACGGAATGGGGACTGGAGAAAGTGCATACCTGAAAAGCGGACAAATTGTGGAGTTGTTGGAGCAGCTTCTGTCGGCAGGCTTTTGCCGGGAGCTGGCAATTGAACTGTTGAATTCTTTTATCAGTTTTCTTGCGGATGGGAGTATTAGTACAACTCTGGATTTGACAATGATTGATTTATATTCGGGAATGGCAGATTTTATTAAGCTTGGTGCTTCCACCACATTTATTAAGAGGAAGGACCGGGTAGAATGTATCCGTTCCACATCGCTTCCGGTGGGTGTATTAGAGCAGGTTGAATTTGACACCTGCGCCAGAAGGCTTTATCATGGGGATATTATCATTATGATTAGTGATGGCGTACTGGATAGTATTATTTTTGAAAATAAGGAAACCTATCTGGCAGATTTGATTGCGTCCGTTAAAACAAATAATGTACAGTTAATGGCAGAATGCATAATGAAAGAAATTGAGACGATGCAGCGGGGAAGCCTAAGGGATGACAGTACCATTCTGGTGACGGGTATATGGGAACGATAAACGATTTTACGGGTGATAGACATGGTGAAAAAAGCATATGAGTTTATGAAGGAATATCATATGATTGGGATGAATGACAGCATAGTTATGGGAATTTCCGGCGGGGCGGATTCCGTAGCTATGCTTTTGGTGCTTTGTGAGTTAAAAAAACAGTATAATTTGTCACTTTTTGCGGTACATATCAATCATGGAATACGGAAAGAAGCACCGGATGATGCGGATTTTGTAAAAAAACTCTGTGAGATGCAGGGAATACCGTTCTATTTGTTTGAAGCGGATATTCCGGCTCTGGCAGCTGCACAGGGAAAGTCTGAGGAGGAGATGGGAAGGGAATACCGCTACCGCTGTTTTTTTGATGTTGTGAAGCAGGTGGGGGCGGATACTCTGGCGGTGGCACACCATAAGGGTGACCAGGCAGAAACAGTTCTGTTTCATCTGGTACGTGGAACGGATTTATCCGGTGTGACGGGAATCCGTCCAGTAAATGAGGTGAGAATGCCGGGGAAAACTTCTGTAATCCGGGTAATCCGTCCTATGCTGTGCTTTGAGAAGCGGGAGCTTACCAAATGGCTTGTGGAACGGAAAACCGGCTGGCGGGAGGATGCCACCAATGGAGATAATGTCTATATGCGGAACAAGCTGAGAAATCAGGTGGTTCCGCTTTTAGAGGAGGTAAACAGCAGGGCGGTATCCCATATAGCAGAGTTTGCAGATACCATGGCAGAATATGAAGCGTTTTTTCAGCATATGGTAGAGGAATATCTGGAAACAAATGTATATTTCACGGGTGAAAAGGGGGACGCCTGTGAGGTGGAGCGCAGCAGCCTCCTTGGCAAAGACCCTGTATTTGTTCGTACTGTGTTATATGAAATGCTGGTCCGGGTATGCCATATGAAAAAGGATATTACAAGGGAGCATATTAAGGCATTGTATCAGCTGCTGGCAAACCAGAGTGGGAAAAAAGTCATACTTCCCTATGAAACGGAGGCTGTTATATCGTATGAAAAGCTGATAATTCGGAAATGCTTTAAAGAGAAGCCAGGCAATTGGATACGGGAGATTTCACTAACGAACCATTTATTTTTTGGCAGGATGGCCTCCTGGACAGTTTTGCTGCCTTTCGGGGGAAGGCTTTTCCTGGAAATCATAGCAGCTTCGGAAATGCCTGCCGGGGAAAGAAAAAAACTGCTGCTGGATGCGGGAAATTCTAAAAATAGCTATACGAAGTTCTTTGATTGTGTTACAATAAAAGATACGTTATATATACGGACGGTGGAAAGTGGAGATTATTTTGTGATGAATGAGGCTGGCAGCAGAAAAAAACTGTCACGGTATTTTATTGATACAAAAATATCGAAAGACTGCCGTGAGCGTGTAATTGTACTGGCCGTGAACCAGGAGGTGCTATGGATAATTGGTGACCGGAGGTGCGAGGGTTTTAAGGTAACGGAGGATACGCAATATATTTTAAAGGTGACATACGAAGGAGAGAAAAATGAAGGAGCAGATTAAGGTAATGATTTCCGGGGAAAAAGTAAATGCCCGTATCTGTGAATTAGCACAGCAGATTAACGAGGATTACGCAGGAAAGGAATTACATCTGGTAATAATTTTAAAGGGAAGTGTATTTTTTGCCTGTGAGCTGGCAAAAAGAATTACGGTACCGGTTACTATGGACTTTATGACAGTATCTTCCTATGGAGACGGAATGGTATCTGCAGGCAAGATTACAGTAAAGAAGGAGCTGGATGAAGATATTGCAGGAAAAGAAGTTTTAGTGGTGGAGGATATTGTGGATTCGGGAAATACCCTGTTTCATTTGAAAAAGCTGCTTTTGGGAAGAAATCCGGCAAGCTTTAAAATTATTACTCTGTTAGACAAACCGGACCGCCGGACGGCAGATATCCAGACAGATTATTGCGGTTTTGAGATTCCGGATGAGTTTGTGGTGGGCTATGGCTTAGACTATGCACAGAAGTATCGGAATCTTCCATATATTGGAGTAATACAAAATTAAACGTAAAAAGGAGCATGATATGAACAAGAACTTGAAAAGAAGTCTGATTTCTTATGTTGTATTTTTTGCACTGATTCTGGGAGTACTTTACCTGATACAAAGCGGAAATCAGAATGTGGATTTAACCTACACAGAGGCGGATTTTATGAAGGACATGGAAAAAGGGAATGTGCTGGCAGTTTATGTTCAGCAGAATGCAGAAGTGCCAACGGGTACGGTGCAGCTGACTATGAAAGACCGTTCTGTGATTCGTTTCTATGTTACAGATGTGAATGATTTTCAGGATATTTACAATCAGCTGACGGAAGACAACGATTTAGATGTCGGCTTTGAAATGAGTGATGTGGTAAGACCAAGCTTTCTGGAGAAAATGCTGCCATATATTATTGGTTTAATTGCCCTTGTAATTGTAATGATGATGCTTGCCGGAATGCAGGGCTCGGGCAGCGGCGGCGGTGCTATGATGAATTTCGGGAAAAGCAAGGCGAAGATGACTTCGGAGGGGGATAATAAGACGACCTTTGAAGATGTGGCAGGTCTGCAGGAGGAAAAGGAGGATCTTGAGGAGGTTGTTGATTTCCTTAAGAATCCAGGTAAGTACGTAGAGCTGGGAGCCAGAATACCGAAGGGCATTTTACTGGTGGGTCCTCCTGGAACAGGTAAAACCCTGCTGGCAAAGGCAGTGGCAGGAGAAGCACATGTACCGTTTTTTACAATATCCGGTTCTGATTTCGTGGAGATGTTTGTAGGTGTGGGTGCCTCCCGTGTAAGGGATTTATTTTTAGAGGCAAAACGGAATTCTCCGTGTATTGTTTTTATTGATGAGATTGATGCAGTGGCAAGAAGAAGAGGCTCCGGTCTTGGCGGCGGTCATGATGAGCGTGAGCAGACCTTAAACCAGATGCTGGTGGAGATGGATGGTTTCTCTGTTAACGAGGGAATTATTGTTATGGCGGCAACGAACCGCGTGGATATTCTGGATCCTGCCATTCTGCGTCCGGGACGTTTTGACCGGAAGATTGCTGTTGGCAAGCCCGACGTTAAGGGAAGAGAGGATATTCTCAAGATTCATACAAAGAATAAGCCGTTAAGTGAGGGAGTAAACCTTGGCGAGATTGCGAGAACAACAGCCGGTTTTGCGGGAGCGGATTTGGAAAATCTGATGAATGAGTCGGCAATCTATGCGGCAAAGGATAACCGGAAATATATTGTCAAAGAAGATATTGATAAGGCATTTATTAAAGTTGGTATCGGGACAGAACGGAAATCCAGACTGGTGCCGGAGAAAGAGCGGCAGATTACCGCATATCATGAAGCAGGGCATGCGATTTTATTTCATCTGTTGGAAGGGGTAGGACCGGTCTATACGGTTTCTATTATTCCGACCGGACAGGGAGCGGCGGGTTATACAATGCCACTTCCGGAAAATGACAATGTGTTTAATACCAAGGGTAAGATTTTACAGGATATAAAGGTAAGCCTTGGTGGGCGTATTGCAGAAGAGATGATAATGGATGATATTACAACTGGGGCATCTCAGGATATTAAGCAGGCGACTGCTGCAGCAAGAGCCATGGTTGTGAAATATGGTATGTCGGAAGAACTGGGTTTAATCAATTACGAAACCGACAATGAGGAAGAAACATTTGTGGGCAGGGATATTGGACATCAGAGAATGCTGGGAGAACAGACTGCGGCAGCCATTGATAAAGAGGTAAAGCGCATTGTAGACGAATGTTATGCACAGGCAAGGGAGATTTTAGAGAAAAATGTGGACATTCTTCACAAGTGTGCAAAGCGCTTGTTGGAGAAAGAGCGTATTGACAGAGAAGAGTTTGAGTCACTTTTTAAAGAGGAGAATACCGGAGTTACAGGATTTTCTTTTGATTTATAGAATAATGCATAGCCGGGTTTGTTGAAAATGTACCATGAAAAAGCTGAATTTATGCAAAATAGACAAATGCACGATGAATTTGGCGATTTTTTACAAAAGTATTTGACTAAATGCACAAAAGAAATTTAAAAAATAAAAATTGTTTGTGAACACTTTTGGATTAAAATACGTATAATAATACTTGTAACCCCCCCAATACATTATATAGTTTTTTTGCTACACCCCATAAGTAACAAAAAAATACCTTCTCCAGAAAAGGGCAGTCGTTCGTTGGCTGTCCTTTTTACTTTATTCGTTTTTTTCATTGATATATTTTACAGAATAAGGTAAAATAAAAACGATATTGATATGGAGGTTTATTATGGGTTATTCGTTCAGGAACTATACCAATGCACAGAAAGTACAGGCTTATGTCTTTCAGAATAAGCCGGCGATTCGTTCCGATGCGTTATTTTGCGATGGTACGGGGGATTATAGAATACCGGCAGAGCCGATGCCGGGGGATGAGGTAATATTGAAATTCCGTACTGCAAAGGGCAATGTGGATAAGGTATTTGTCATTTGTGACGGAGAACGACTGGAAATGCGGGTGACGGAAACAGATACCGCATTTGATTATTATTCTGTAAAACTTCCACAAATCGGGAAAGAGAAGTTAGAGTATTTTTTTGAAATACAGTCAGGCAATGCAGCCTGCTATTATAATAAAATTGGTGTTCAGACGGAAGTGAATCCTACTTATAATTTCAGTATTATGCCAGGCTTCACCACACCGGTCTGGGCAAAGGGTGCCGTTATTTATCAGATTTACGTGGACCGGTTCTGCAATGGCGATCTGAGTAATGATGTGCTGGATAATGAATATTTTTATATTGGAGACGCTACCAGGCGGATTACAGACTGGGATAAATATCCGGATGCTATGGATGTGCGGTGCTTTTATGGCGGAGATTTACAGGGAGTGATGAATAAGCTGGATTATCTGCAGGATTTGGGAGTAGAGGTGATTTATCTGAATCCGATTTTTGTCTCTCCGTCTAATCATAAGTATGACATCCAGGATTATGATTATGTGGACCCTCATTTTGGAAAAATTGTGAAGGATGAAGGAGAGTGTTTGGCAGAGGGGGATAATGTTAACAAAAATTCTACCCGTTATATTACCAGGGTTACCAATAAGGAGAATTTAGAGGCGAGTAATCAGCTGTTCTGCCAGCTGGTAGATGAGATTCACAGGCGGGGAATGAAAATAATTTTAGACGGTGTATTTAACCACTGTGGCTCCTTTAATAAATGGCTGGACAGAGAACTGATTTATGAAAACCAGGAGGGGTATGAAAAAGGCGCTTATCCGGCTGCTGACAGTCCTTACCGCAGCTTCTTTAAATTCTATGATGAGAATGCATGGCCGTATAATTCCAGTTATGATGGCTGGTGGGGGCATGATACCCTGCCAAAGCTGAACTATGAGGATTCGGAAGAGCTATACCAGTATATTTTGAGAATCGGAAAGAAATGGGTCTCTCCGCCTTTCAATGTGGATGGCTGGAGACTGGACGTGGCAGCAGATCTGGGACATTCGGAGGAATTTAACCACAAGTTCTGGAGGGATTTTCGGAAGGTGGTGAAGGAAGCGAATCCGAATGCGATTATATTGGCAGAGCATTACGGAGACCCCTATAACTGGCTGCAGGGTGACCAGTGGGATACCGTTATGAACTATGATGCATTTATGGAGCCGATTACCTGGTTTTTGACCGGAGTTGAGAAGCATTCCGATGAATTCCGTGGCGATTTACTTGGAAATCCGGATGCGTTTATTGGGTCTTTGCGCCATCATATGAGCCGTTTTCACCAGCAGTCATTGGAGGTTTCCATGAATGAGCTTTCCAACCATGACCATTCCCGGTTTCTTACCCGCACAAACCGCAGGGTTGGCCGTACGCATACCTTGGGACCAGAGGCAGCGAATGAGAATATTAACAAGGGTGTACTGCGTGAGGCGGTTGTATTCCAGATGACTTGGCCGGGAGCACCGACCATTTACTACGGAGATGAAGCCGGTATGTGTGGCTGGACAGACCCGGATAACCGGAGAGCTTATCCGTGGACGAAAGAGGACCGGGATTTGATTTTATTTCATCGGGATATCATTAAGATTCATAAAGAGAATAATGTGTTGAAATATGGTTCTATGATGTTTCTTTATGGGGCGCATAAAGTAGTGTCATATGGGCGTTTTAGCAGAAAAGACAAAATGATTGTTATTCTGAACAATAATTATGAGGAAGTCCAGCTGCACCTTTCTGTAGACCGGCTGGGGATGCTGAATGGAGATGCATTGACACAGCTGATGCTGACAACAGAGGAAGGTTACAGTATGGAAGCCAAGACCTATCAGGTGGAAAATAATGAGTTGTTTATTGAGGTTCCGGGAATCGCCGCAATGGTGCTGAAGGCAGAGTAAAAAAGTGTTGATTTTTTTGGTGGGTTAAGCTATAATATCAAATTGGTTATAAACTATGGATGGATTCCCGAGAGGCCAAAGGGGACAGACTGTAAATCTGCTGCATATTGCTTCGGTGGTTCGAATCCACCTCCATCCATTTCGTGTCAGCCGAAGGTTAGTTGTAAGACGGAGCCGGATGGTCAGGCGTATGCTCCGGTGGGAGACAGTCGTGACACGGATTTCTCAATAGAGATGCCGGCGTGGCGGAACTGGCAGACGCACAGGACTTAAAATCCTGCGGGACTTATACTCCCGTACCGGTTCGATTCCGGTCGCCGGCATTTTCATTATCAATATCTATCTGGTAACAATCATCAATCAGAATATAATTGCAGCTGTATTTTTCACACATTTCAAGGTAATTTGCATTATCCGCAAGCACAGAATCCATGGTGCAGCATGTATCATCCATGCGCTGCTCGATTTCATTGGCGTAGTTTTTGATATCCGAAAAATGCTGTTCAATGTAATTTCTGCTCATTACAAGACAGTAATAACGAATTTCATTTAGATACTTGTCAGCAAAATCGTTTTTCCAGTGAAACGGAATGTAACAGCCCTCTACAATAAGATTTTGCTTATTCTCAATAGCAGTTTTTATCATTTCCCGGACAATCGGCCATAAATAGACTTCTAATTTGCCATCATCTTCCGGTGTCAATTCTGTATTTCCACTCCGGATTAATCCCATTTTCAACAAATCAATGGATAAATATGGATATTGGTATGTTTCAAGAAGTTTCTGTGCCAGTAAGGTCTTGCCTGTATGAGAAGCACCTGTAATCAAAATAATCATCGATTTTTCTCCATAAGATAATTTGTTAATATAATTCCGTTTCTGAGTATCTGTTGTTCCTTAATCACTTTATATCCTCTGCCTTCAAAAAATGGTTTCGCTGTAATAGAGGCATGGGTAATGATTTTTCCTGTAATTGTTTGTTCCAATCTGTCGCAAATGGCGGAGGCAATACCTTTTCCCTGATAATCTTTATGAACAAACAACCGGTCAAGATAGCCTGTTTTATCCATATCTCCAAAGCCTGTAATAATTTTAGCATCAACTGCAACCATACAACAATGTTCTTGAAAGGATTGATTCCATTTTTGTAAATCTATTTTTCCGGTTGCCCATACATTTAATTGTTCTTGCGTATAATCTCGAGCGTTAATTGTATGAACAGTATTATAAAACAGTTCTGCTAATTCTTTGCAATCGGATGACTGGTATTTCCGGATAACCATTTCCTTCTCCTATAAGTCTCAGTTTGTCTCTCTGTTTTCGCAAAGATATTATATAGTGAAACCGCCCTGGTTTCAAGCATATATAGCAATATAATTTATTTAAAGTAAAAATTGAAATAGTTTAATATATTTTAGTTAAAATTAGATTAAAACATCTTGTATTCTCCTGAGAAATGTTTTAGAATAGCCACATCCGAATGATAATACATACAGGTAAAATATCCGGATAATAATTTGAAAAGAAAGTGGGAACGGTTATGGCTATCATTTATGATGAGGAAAAACAGGTTTTTGGATTGCAGACACCGCATGCTACCTATATGATGGGGCTGGCAGACGGTAAATATTTGGGGCACATTCATTTTGGAAAGAAAATAGAAAGCCTGGACGGGGCGTATTTGCTGAGGACGGAAGAGGCACCTTACGTTCCCTCCAAAAACAAAAGGGAAAAATGTTCTTTTTTGGATTCCTTTCCGATGGAGTATTCCTTTGGCGGTGTGGGGGATTATAGAGAAAGCTGCGTGGAGGTGCGAAGCACGAAGGGGCATCTGGGATGTGAGTTTGTCTATCAATCTCACGAAATAAAGGCTGGCAAGCCAAAACTGCCGGGTCTTCCGGCAACCTTCGGGACACCAGATTCCTGCGAGACCTTGGAAATTACTATGGTGGATGAGGTACTGAAGGTGAAGATGCTTCTTTCCTATAGTATTTTTACGGACTTAGATGTGGTGGCAAGAAGCGTACAGTTTCAGAATATAGGGGAAGAACCGGTCTATTTGGAAAAAGTGTATAGCGCTTGTCTGGATATGGACGACAGGGAATTTGAAATGCTGTCGCTTCACGGCTCCTGGGCAAGGGAACGGCAGATAGAGAGGAGGGCTCTTGGGCATGGTAAACAGATGGTGTCCTCCATAAGAGGGGAATCCAGTCATCAGGAGCACCCGTTTTTGGCGCTTTTGACGCCGGGGACGAACCAGGAGTCTGGCGAAGTGTATGGAATGCATTTTGTGTATTCTGGAAATTTTTTGGGGCAGGCAGAGCTGACCCAGTTTGATACAGTGCGCATGACCATGGGAATTCATCCTTACAATTTTCGGTGGAAATTGAATCCGGGAGAGGAATTTACGGCACCGGAGGTTGTTCTGGTTTATTCGGATAAAGGGCTTGGCGGCATGACGAGAACACTTCACGACCTTTACCGGAATCATTTAATCCGCAGTCCGTATTTACATAAGAAACGCCCGGTTCTGATTAATAACTGGGAGGCAACTTATTTTGATTTTGATACGGATAAGCTTCTTGCGATTGCCAGAGAGGCGAAGGAATGCGGTATCGAAATGCTGGTTATGGATGATGGCTGGTTTGGAAAACGGAATGCTGATAATTGCTCTCTGGGTGATTGGCAGGTAAATAGGGAAAAACTGCCGGGAGGTCTGGCTGATTTGGTGGAGCAGGTGAAGGACATTGGCTTATCCTTTGGAATCTGGTTTGAGCCGGAGATGATTTCGCCGGATTCCGGGCTCTACCGGACACATCCAGATTATGCCATCCAGATTCCGGGTAGAGAAGCATCGGAGAGCAGACAGCAGTATGTGCTGGATTTATCCCGGCAGGAAATAGTGGATTGTGTGTATGGGATGCTTGCGGCAGTGCTCAGAAGTGCAGATATATCCTATGTAAAGTGGGATATGAACCGTCAACTTAGTGATATGGGGAGCTTTGCCTTGGAACATGACCGGCAGGGAGAATTGTTTCACCGCTATGTGCTGGGAGTTTACCAGCTTCAAGAAAGACTTGTTACGGAATTTCCTAAGCTTCTTCTGGAAAACTGTTCAGGAGGCGGTGCGCGGTTTGATCCGGGAATGCTTTACTACAGTCCGCAAATCTGGTGCTCGGATGATACGGATGCTGTGGAACGGCTGCGCATCCAGGAGGGAACGGCTCTGCTGTATCCATTGTCTTCCATTGGCGCACATGTAAGCGACTGCCCGAATCATACGGTTGGCAGGGTGACGCCGTTTGAGACTAGAGGACATGTGGCGTTGGCGGGCACCTTCGGTTATGAGCTGGATATAACCAAAATACCACAGGAAGAGCGCTTGGCGATAACGGAGCAGATAAAGCTTTACCACAAATATAATGATATGGTACGGGAGGGAGATTATTACCGGATTGCTTCCTTTCGGGAGAACCATACCCATGACTGCTGGCAGGTGGTAAAAAAGGATAAAAGGGAGGCACTGGTAACCTATGTACAGGTAATGGGAGAGGCAAATTATCACAGCCGGCGAATCTTTCTTCAGGGGCTTTTGCCGGAAGCAAGATACTGTTTGGAAGAGACTGGACAGGAATATACCGGAGAAATGCTGATGCATGGTGGTTTTCTGATACAAAGACCCTGGGGAGATGCACAGAGCAGATTATATCATTTTGTCAGAGCGGATGAGGGGGCGTAAGCCTCCTTTTCTTTTTTGAGTTTCGTAATTACCTATTTGGGAGGAAGGTTTCCTGTATGGAAAATTATGACCCGATAGTCCTGCTACTGGATTCGTTTTTTTCGGTACAGGGCTGGAGTTGTGCCGTTTTCTCTTTTAAAAAGCTGGATAAAGTAATTCACATTTTCGAATCCTACCTGCCAGCTGATTTCGTTAATCTGAAGAGAGGTGTTCTGTAGAAGCTCCTTTGCGTGTTCTAAGCGGATGCTGTTGATATATTGCAATGGCGTAGTCTTAAGATATTTTTTGAAATCCCGACAGATTTGATATTTGTTGATATGGAAATGCTGGGATAATTCGTCCAGGGAAAAATGCTGGGCATAGTCTGTATCCAGAGTTTCTTTGAGCTGGATAAGCCAGGAGGGCATACCGGTATCGTTATAGGTGTCCTGGCAGACGCAGAGAAGATGGGTTAAAATTTCAGTTAGCAGTTTAGCATTTGTCAGTTCGGGATGATTAAAATTTTGCAGGATAATTCTTGTAAACAGCTGTGGAAAAAGAGATGCTTCCGGAAGCTTGATTACGGGGAGGGCAATCTGTGTATAAATGTCGTAATAGTAAGGAACCGGGTAGCCGTCAAAGAACAGCGCCTGGAATTTCCAAGGGGTGGAGCAGTGCAGGGTATATTCCGTGCGGCAGTCAATAAAAAGAAGGCTGCCTGCTGTAATGGGATAGGAATCATCTTCGTATTGGAGAAGAGCACTTCCGGAAAGAGAGTGTATGAGCAGGTAGGAATGAAAATGCTGTTGTGTATAGTGGGTGTTGGCAGGAAAGGATGTGGTTCCGGCAGCCTTTAAGTAAATTAAATGGTCTGCAGCCTGTATACTGTAGGGGATGGAAGGTGGAAGATAATCGGAAAGGGTTTTACCTTTCACGGAGACGGATTGGGAGGAAAGGGTATGTAAAAAGGTATTTTCAAAGCTCATAACAGATGGCCTCCTTTTTTGCTTGTTTAGAAATATTATGATATTCATGTTTGTTGTTTTGATAATCGTTTGTAACTTTTTGTTTATTATTAATATAGCAATAATAAGTTATTGTGTCAATATTAATATATAGTACTTGGAATTATTGGAAAAAATAAGGAAAAAACAATAAAATACAGCGTAGATTAAGGTTAAAAAGAGTAAAAAATAGAGTAAATAATAGATAAAAATTAAAGTTAATGCAAAAAAATCATACAAAAAATGGCGCAAATTTCTGAATGAATGGAAAAAATGCATAAAGATATCAATAATAATATATAAAATGCAATATTGAATGATGACTTAAATATAAAAATATATTAAACTTAATTTAAGCAAAAATTGCTGGACTAAACATAAACATGTTAAAAGGAAAAGGAGGATTTTACATGAAATTGAAAAAAGTAATGGCAATGGCTATGACAGCTGCCCTTGGATTATCCCTGGTGGGATGCGGCGGCGGAGACACCACAGAAAGTGAAAGCACTACTGAGAAAAAGGCAGAGTCTTCTGCAGATGGAGAAGAAGCATCAGAAGACTTAACCTACGGTTCTATTAAGCTTGGTGAGGATTACACAGACCTGACAACAACAATTAAGTTCCTTCACCATAAGACAGACCGTGAAGAGGATGGAACAATGGCTGACCTGATTGCCAAGTTCAATGAGGTTTATCCAAATATCACAGTTGAGACAGAAGGTATTACTGATTATGCAGAGGATGCGCTGCTTCGTCTTTCTACAGGCGATTGGGGCGATGTAATGTTCATTCCTGCAATTGACCAGGCAGAGCTTTCTACATACTTTATTCCATATGGCACAACGACAGAGATGGCTGAGTACATCAATTTCCCAGAGCAGTGGAAACAGGATGGAAATTGCTATGGTATTGGTTATATGGGTAATGCACAGGGTCTCTTATACAATAAGAAGGTATTTGAGGAGGCAGGTATAACAGAGTTACCTAAGACTCCGGATGAATTTATTGAGGCATTAAAGGCAATTGACGAGAAGACAGATGCAATTCCTTTGTATACCAACTACGCAGCAGGCTGGACTATGGGTGGTCAGTGGGATGCATATCTTGGAGCAATTACAACAGGTGATGAGACATGGTTAAATCAGAAGTTTGTTCACACTGCTGAGCCATTTAAGGACAATGGTGATGGAACAGGCGCTTATGCATTATACAAGATGTTATATGATGCAGTTTCTCAGAAATTAACTGAGGAAGATTATACAACAACTGACTGGGAAGGCTGTAAGGCTATGATTAACAATGGCGAGATTGGCTGTATGGTACTTGGTTCATGGGCAATCGCTCAGATGAAGGCGGCAGGCGACCATCCGGATGATATTGCATATATGCCATTCCCGATTACTGTAAATGGTGTTCAGTATGCAACAGCAGGTCCTGATTATTGCTATGGTATCAGCGCCGATACTTCAGAAGACAACCAGAAGGCTGCTATGGTATTTGTTAAGTGGATGGTTGAGGAGTCTGGCTGGTGTGAGTTAGAGGGAGGTTATCCAATCTCTAAGACAGCAGAGACAACCTTTGATTTCAGCAGTGCAACAATTGTTGAGAATGCACCTGCATTAGAAGGTGAAGAAGACTTCATGAACGATATGAATGCAGAGAGTGAGCTTTCATTCAATGCTGGCGGTGATGCTAAGGTTCAGGGTATCGTAGAAGCAGCAGCTACAGGTTCTAAGACATTTGATGAAATTATGGCAGAGTGGACTGAGAAGTGGCAGACAGCACAGAAGAATTTGGGAATCGAGGTAACCGAATAATCTGAATTCGCGCTTCTCTGGATTGGTGAATATTGAGTCAAGGAGAGTGGTTCTCCTTGACTCAAATTAACTAAGGAATGTTGCGCAGATTTGAGGAGGAAGCTATATGAAAGAAGAAAAGAAGGAAAAAAAGAAAGAGAAAACTTCTTCAGGATGGTTATCCAGCAGAAAAGGCCAGAAGGTTTTAGTAATGATTGCCTTTATGACAATTCCCCTTTTGCTTTTGTTTGTATTTACCTATCTTCCTTTTGCGGAGATGGTAGGATACAGCTTTTATAGGATGAAATATGTGGGTGAAAGAACATTTGTTGGACTTCAGAATTATATCAGCGTATTTCAGAGAGATGACTGTTTTGGAGCATTAAAGCTTAGCTTATATTATATGTTGGGCTCGGTTATCCAGCTTGTATTATCCTTGTATCTGGCTACAATATTGAGTTTTAAAGTAAAGGGAGGCAATATTTTTAAAGGATTTATGTTCTTCCCATATCTAATCAATGGTATTGCGGTTGGTTTTATATTTAAATTTTTCTATACCAGAGGATTTGTGTTTGATACAGTATTGCAGTGGTGCGGTTTTGATTTAGACAATCTTCCGTATTGGTTAATGGATCAGAGCATCAATAACTTCTCACTGGTGGGTACCTCGGTATGGCGTTATTTTGGACAGAATATGGTACTCTTTATCGGTGCGATTATGTCGGTGGACGGAGATTTGTATGAAGCAGCCATGCTGGATGGTGCCAATAAATTCCAGCAGTTTATTTACATAATTCTGCCAAATATCAAGACCATTGTTGTGCTGAATGTAATCCTATCCATCACTGGTTCGCTGAGTGCATTTGAACCGCCTTATGTTATTACGGATGGTGCAAATGGAACCGGTACCTATTTTGTAATTATGCATCAGATTGCACATACACAGCAAAAGGTAGGTCTGGCATCGGCTATGGCGGTTGTCTTGTTGATTATTATATTATTTGCGACCCTGTTGCAGAAGCTGTTCTTTAAATATGTGTTCCGAGATTCGGAGGACGATGGGCATGGCAGGTCGGCGGGTACCGTACAAAAATTAGGAGCGAGGTGAGATTGGAATGAATGGAAAGAAAATATCAAAATACTTTGTAGTTTTTTTGAAATACCTGTCACTTGTATTCTTTTCCTTCGTTGCAGTGCTGCCGATTATCTCCTGTGTAATTACAGCGTTTAAGACTGAGACGGAATATAAGCAGACCAATGTTATGACACTTCCGGAGAGCTGGCTGAATTTTGATAACTTTATTCAGGCATTTCAGAAAGCAAATATGGGGCTTGCGTTTAGAAATTCAATCATCATCCTGATTGCGGTTCTGGTGATATCCACATTGGTGGGAACACAGCTTGCATATGTATTGAACCGTTTTAAATTCCCGGGCAATGGACTGATTCGTAATCTGTTTTTGTTTGCAACTTTACTTCCGGGTATTGCAATGCAGATTGCAGTATATGAGATTATGTTTAAACTGGGCTTGATTAATTCGCTGGTTGGATATATTATTATGCAGTGTGGTACAGATGTTATTTCCATCTATATCTACATTCAGTTTTTTGAAAATATACCGGATTCCCTGGATGAATCGGCAATTGTAGACGGTGCAGGTTATTTTACGATTTTTTATAAAATATTGCTGCCACTGTTAAAACCGGCAATTGTTACCAGCTGTATTTTAAAGGGCGTAGGTGTGTATAATGAATATTATTGCGCGAATTTGTATTTGCAGGATAAGAAATTGTATCCGACGGTTGCAACATCGCTATATACTTTTGTGGGACCGCTGGGAAGTAAATATAATTTAATCTGTGCAGGCGTTATTATATCTCTTCTGCCGGCGCTGATTGTATTTATTTCCTGTCAGAACCGCATTTACAGTGGATTGACCTCCGGTGCTGTTAAGGGCTGATGGATGGGTGCGGTAAGCCGTATTATAAAAATGAGGATAGAGAACGGGCGCAGTTTATTGCGTCCGTTTTTTAAAAAGCCGTAAAGTTTCTGGTTGATACAGATTGTTAAAATGGAGTGGTAAGGTATGAGCAGTTTTTTTACAGCAGATAATTTGTGGAATCGTATTTTGACAAAGGTGTTTGACCTCTGTTTGCTAAATCTTCTGACTTTTTTGTGCTGTGTGCCGATTGTGACAGCAGGGGCATCTCTTACAGCGATGTATGCTGTAATGATGAAAATGGCAAAAAATGAGGAAGGACCGATTATTAAATCCTTTATGAAGGAATTTAAATCTAATATCAGGGGCTCCTTTGGGGGATGGCTGTTAATATTAGCAGGGTTTATTCTGCTGCTGGCTGATTTATCTCTTTGGACACAGAATGAGGTGGAATATAGAAGCCTGTTTTATGGACTTACGGCTGCTATGGTTTTGGCGCTGTGTGCCTTTGCAGACTGGTATTTTGCAATTCGTGCCAAGTTTGAAGAGACCTCCGGTTCTGCCTTGAAAAATGCAGCTAAGTTTGGACTGGTTTATCTGCCTGTAAGTGTGTTGATGGGTGCTTATACAGTGGGTATGGTGTTTCTGCTGATGCATTTTCCGATGTTTTCAATACTGGTGCCGTTGGCAGGGCTGTCACTTTTAGAATATCCCAAGGCTGTTTATATCAGAGGAAAATTTGACCGCTATATTGAGCAAAACGGACTGGATGTTCCTGTAGAAGAGGAGGAAATGGCTGGTACGGCGGATGAAACAGAGGGGAATAAAAGGAAAGCCGGGATGGATATAAGTGCGGAAGGGGAAAATGGGAAAAAACAAGCGGCAGAGCCTTTTGGATTGAAACAACGGTTCCGTTTATGGAAGAAAACTGAGACGGAAAAGATGGCAGGAATGACGAAAAAGGAAAAATGGGACTATATTCTTACGTATTATAGGGGATGGCTGGTCTCTATTGCCCTTGTGATTGTAGTGGCTGCCGGGACCTCCTATCATTTTATTTTTAACAATGCAGAATGCAGCTTTTCCTGTGCGCTTGTAAATGGATATATGGAAAAGGGGGATACTGTATTTTCAGAGGAGCTGGACGATTATTTTGGATTCCAGCCCCGGAAGGAATATGCCTATTTTGACACGGAATACCAGATTGCTTATCCTGGGGTGGATAATGAGGCGGCGGATACCAGCTTTTATGAAAAATTTTTTCTGAATATCCGGGTTGGTTCTCTGGATGCAGCAATTGTACCGGAGAGCTTTCTGGAATATTGCAATACGGTAGAACGCGTATTTTATGATGTGACGGAGGTGCTTAACGAGGAACAGCTTAAGGCGTGGGAACCATACTTTGTAATGGGCGAGGATGAAGAGGGAAATGAATATATATGTGGAATGGATATCAGCCACCTGAGATTTTTGGAAAAGGAAAATATTTGTTTTGTAAATGATAATGCGGGGGAAGCTGCTATCCTGACATTTCCATGTAATAGTGGACATAGGGAAAATTGCCAAAAATTTTTGGAGCTTTTAGAGCAATATGAAAATGAAGAATAAATGATAGAACCCCCCTTGTTATTTTTTCGTTTTTTTGTATAAAAATTGATTAAAAAAAGATGAAAAATTATGAACTGTGTCTATATATTTCTTTGGGTGGTAATGCTATGATTAGTAGCGAATTAAATACCGCTGATAAGGAAGCGGTACGGGAAATAGGAGGATATATAAAATGGCGATGGCGCAAATTTTAGCAGTTCTTATTTTCATCGCAATGTTCGTTCTTATTGTTATGGATAAGATAGAGAGACAGGTTATTACGCTGGTATGTGGACTGTTGACGCTGGTGCTGGTGTTTGGACTGGGAATGCACAGCATGCGTGCAGTGGTAGAGACATTGAACCTGCGGAATGTTTTTACGGTTGGATTCTGGTATGCGGCAGGGGCGGCGGAGGAGTCCTCTTCTGGTATTAACTGGGCTACCATTATTTTTATTGCGGGAATGATGATAATGGTGGAAGGTATGGCAAAGGCTGGATTTTTCCAATGGCTTTGCATGAAGCTTGCCAAGCTGGTAAATTATAAGCCGGTTCCACTTTTTGTTGCATTTATGGTGATGTCTGCAATACTGGCAATGTTTATTGACAGTATTACGGTCATTTTGTTTTTGGCGGCAGTTACGGTGGAACTGTCAAAGCTCTTAAAGATTGACCCGGTGCCGATGATTTTGTCGGAGATTTTTTGTGCGAACCTGGGTGGCTCGGCAACCATGTGCGGTGACCCGCCTAATATTATTATTGGGACCTCTCTGGGGTATTCTTTTGCGGACTTTCTGACGAATACAGGTGTTATTGCAGGAATTTCTTTAATTGTAGTAATTGTTTATTATTATATGGTATTCCGTAAGGAGTTAAAGCAGAAATCCGGAAATGAGGTTGACCCTGAGGTCCTTCCGGACCCGAAGGAGGCAATTACAAACAAAAAAGATTTTGTTATAAGCAGTGTTATTTTTGCGTGTGCGGTTCTTATGCTGGTTACCCATGCGCAAACCGGTCTTACCGTTGCTTTTATTGGCAGTGTTATTGCGATTGTTACATTAATTGCGGCCGGAAAAGGTGCATTAGAGCTGCTGAAAAAGGTAGATTACAAAACCCTTTTATTTTTTATTGGGTTATTTATGGTGGTAGGCGGGCTGGAGCAGACTGGAATTCTGGAACTTATTGCCAGTTTCATTGGAGATGTCAGCGGTGGTAACTTGAAGACAATGGTCGCAATTATTATCTGGGTTTCTGCAATTGCCAGTGCTTTTGTAGACAATATTCCGTTTGCAGCAACTATGATACCGGTGATTAAGAGCCTTGCAGCAACCACTGGTGTGGATTTGTCGACTCTGGCATGGGCACTTTCCATGGGTACGGATATTGGTGGAAGTGCAACGCCGATTGGAGCCTCTGCTAATGTAGTGGGCACTTCTGTCGCTGCAAAAAACGGTCATTTAATTGGATGGGGAAGATATTGTAAGACATCGGCACCGGCAACTGTTATTGTTGTCTTGATTTCCATGATTTTTATTTTCATACGTTATTGTTGATAAAGTATTTCGGATATTTTGGATAATGGAATCGCTATCCTGTTAGAAAAGAGTTTTTACAAAAAATTCTGTGAATTTTTGTAAGAACTCTTTTCTGGTTACCAAGTATATGAGAAAACGGTCCAGTGGACCATTTTTGAGTTGCCAAGCATATGAAAAAATGGTTCAGTGAACCATTTTTGAGTGGCATTTTGTGAAAAAAAACGGTATAATGGATTTATAAATAAGGAAACAGACATAGGATGAAATGTAGTAAGCGTTAAAAAATAATAATGATTGAAGGAGGGCAACCATATGGAGAAACAAATTATGATTTCAATCAGTCGTGAGTTTGGCAGTGGCGGGCGTCAGATTGCAGAGAAGGTTGCGGAGGATTTGGGGCTTCCGCTGTATGACAGGAGCCTTTTGGATGCCATTGCGAAGGAAAAGAATATTGATGTGGAGCATCTGCAAAAATTTGATGAGAAACCAAGAAATCTAATCCTTTCAAGAAGTGTAGGCGGACATTCCAATTCTATAGAAGAGAATCTTGTAAAGATGCAGTTCGAGTATCTCCAAAGAAAGGCGGACGGCGGAGAGTCTTTTGTGGTGCTTGGGCGCTGTGCAGAGACTGCCTTGAAGGGGAAGGAAGGCCTGGTATCGGTTTTTATTTTGGGAGATAAGGAAGAGAAGCTGGTGCATGTGAAGGATAAGTACCAGTTGTCTGATTCAGAGGCAGCCCTTAAGATGGTACGGCATGACACAAAGAGAAAGGCATATCATAACCGGTATTCCGATTTTAAATGGGGAGACTCCAGGGGATATGACCTCTGTATTAACAGCAGCAGGCTGGGGATTGAAAAAACGGCTGCAATGATTGAAAGTTATGTAAAAGAAAGAATATAAAATAGTAATCGGGATATCGCTTTCGAATATCCCGATTTTTGCATATTATGCTGAAAAAGATTGTGCAATTTGTACAAGTGGGTTGAAAATGCGACAATTAGCGACATATGGTGTAGAAATATGTTCTTGCTTTTTATCGGGAAGTGATTTACAATAACACAAGATGTTGTGTCAGATAAGAAAATCTGACACATTATTTGCGTATATAGTAAGTCGGATAAAGCCAGGGACGGCGACGGGACAGTCTGGCTGCCGGAGTAGTGAAAGAGGGAAAAATATGAGAATTATTAAGCGCAGTGGAACGGAAGTGGCATTTGATATCACAAAGATTGTTGCAGCAGTGGAAAAGGCGAATAAAGAGGTTGTAGAGACAGACCGCTTGTCTTTGGAGCAGATAAAAGAGATTGCAAAGAAAGTTACGCTTACCTGCAGTAGTATGAATCGCACATTCAGTGTAGAGGAAATTCAGGATTTGGTTGAGAATGAGATTATGGAAATGCAGGCATTTGAGGTGGCGAGAAAATATATTACCTATCGCTATAAGCGGGCTCTTGTCCGTAAGGCAAATTCTACGGATGAGCAGATTCTGAGTCTGATTGAGTGTAATAATGAAGAGGTGAAACAGGAAAATTCCAATAAAAATCCGGTTGTAAACAGTGTACAGCGGGATTACATGGCGGGTGAGGTAAGTAAGGATATCACAAAGCGGTTTCTGCTGCCGGAGAAGGTTGTAAAGGCTCATGAAGAGGGGATTATTCATTTTCATGATTCGGATTATTTTGCCCAGCATATGCATAACTGCTGTCTTGTAAATTTAGAGGATATGCTGCAAAACGGAACGGTTATCAGCGAGACAATGATTGACCGTCCGAAGAGCTTTTCTACTGCTTGTAATATTGCAACCCAGAGCATTGCTCAGATAGCAAGTTCCCAGTATGGCGGGCAGAGCATAACCCTTTCGCATCTTGCACCTTTTGTAGATGTCAGTCGTAAGAAATATCTGAAAATGGTGAAGGAAGAGTATGATGCAGCAGGGCTTCAGATTGATGAGAGCCAGATTGCCAGTATTGCAGAACTGCGGGTAAGAGAAGAAATCAAACGAGGTGTCCAGATGATTCAGTATCAGGTTATTACCCTGATGACCACTAATGGGCAGGCACCGTTTGTCACTGTATTTATGTATTTGGATGAGGTGCCGGAGGGAAGGACAAGAGATGATCTGGCTCTTGTAATCGAGGAAATGTTAACTCAGAGAATCTTAGGGGTTAAGAATGAAAAGGGAGTGTATATTACTCCGGCATTTCCAAAGCTGATTTATGTATTAGAAGAGGACAATGTCAGAGAGGGAAGCAAGTATTGGGCGCTTACCCAGCTGGCTGCTAAGTGTACGGCAAAGCGTATGGTGCCGGATTATATTTCTGAGAAGGTAATGAAGAAGCTGAAGGATGGCAACTGCTATCCTTGTATGGGCTGCCGTTCCTTCCTCACTGTTTATCATGATGAGAGTAACAGACCGAAGTTTTACGGACGCTTTAACCAGGGTGTGGTAACTTTGAATCTGGTTGATGTGGCGTGCTCTTCGAAAGGGGATATGGAGCAGTTTTGGGATATATTGGATGAGAGATTGCAGCTATGTTATGAAGCACTAATGTGCAGGCATAACCGCCTGAAGGGAACCCCGTCTGATGTTGCTCCAATTTTGTGGCAGTATGGTGCTCTTGCCAGATTGAAAAAGGGAGAAACCATTGACAAGCTGCTCTATAATGGTTATTCCACCATTTCTTTAGGATATGCCGGACTTTGTGAATGTACCCGCTATATGACGGGGCTTTCCCATACAAATCCGGAGGCAACGCCGTTTGCATTAGAGGTTATGCAGAGATTAAATGATGCCTGTGCGAAATGGAAAGCAGATACCAGTATTGATTTCAGTATTTACGGAACGCCATTGGAGTCAACCACTTATAAGTTTGCAAAATGTCTGCAGAAACGGTTTGGAAAAATTGAGGGTGTGACGGACAAAAATTATATTACAAACAGTTATCACGTTCATGTTACAGAAGAGATTGATGCCTTTAAGAAGCTGACCTTTGAGTCAAAGTTCCAGGAGCTTTCTCCGGGAGGAGCTGTTAGCTATGTGGAGGTTCCGAATATGCAGAACAATATCGATGCAGTTTTGTCTGTTATGCAGCATATTTATGATAATATTATGTATGCAGAACTGAATACCAAGAGCGACTATTGCCAGCGATGCGGTTTTGATGGGGAGATTCAGATTTCCTCTGATAAGGAGGGAAAATTGGTTTGGAGATGTCCGAATTGCGGAAATACCGACCAGGATACCATGAATGTGGCGAGACGTACCTGTGGTTATATCGGAACCCAGTTCTGGAATCAGGGACGTACCCAGGAGATTCAGGAAAGAGTGCTGCATTTGTAAGATTTATAAGATAGAACGGAAAAAGCTGTCATGAATTGTATTCTAATTAAGAGAAAAACAATACATGACAGCTTTTTCATTGCCGGGGATTAAGCTACAACAGTTACGTTTACTGCCTGTGCACCCTTAGCACCCTGCTCAATATCAAATGTTACGGACTGGCCTTCTTCCAGAGTCTTAAAGCCCTCTGCAACAATGCCAGAAAAATGTACGAATACATCCTCGCCAGTTTCGCTGTTGGTAATGAAACCGAATCCTTTAGTTGAATTGAACCATTTTACTGTACCTTTGTTCATGAAAAGTACCTCCTTTAAATTAACTGTACTATGAATCATAGATTCATAATTAACATTTGAAAAACCGCTGCTATATGTAAGCGGTTTTTCCTTATTGTATCATAGAGGTAATTTGAATACCAAAACATAGCGAGAGTGTTGGTATCTTTTAACGCTTTATTAATACACGCATAGTGTATCATTATTAAAAATGGAAGTCAATGGAAAAGAAAGTAAAATTTTATCAAATTCTTATAAAATATTTTACATACTGCACAATATCTTACAAAATCCATTGAATAAACGCTGAATTTATAGTATTATACATATATCTACGTATTTTTAGGGACTTTTATGGTAAAAGATTGGATAAATATTTTAGATGGATAGAAAGAAAAGCAGATTGTTTTAGAATGTTTGTAGAGGACAGAATGGAGTATTACAAATGAAAAAACATATTATATTAGCTGGTTTGTGTATAGGATTGATGGTTGTGCTTGCCGGATGCCAGAGAAAATATTATGGCAAGGGAAGACCGTTTGAAATGAGCACTTCCAAATTGCCGGGGTATCATAACGATAATATTACAGCTTTCAGTGCAGATAATTATGAGAGATTTATGCATGCGAGTTATATACGGGTTGTTGATAAATTTGGAGAACAGCAGAAAATTAAAATAAGTGCAAATATCAAACGTCATGAATGGGATTTTGCAAATTTGGATAACAGTGGACTGTTTAAGAATTATGTGGAGGCTGACGGTTCCGTGAAGAAGGTTGGAATTGATGTGTCGGAACATCAGGGTGCTATTGATTGGGAACGCGTGGCGGGTCAGGTGGATTTTGCGATTATCCGTCTTGGTTACAGGGGGTATACCAATGGCAATATTGCTTTGGATGCATGGTACGCCTCTAATATGGCAGGAGCAGCAGAGAATAATGTGTCGGTGGGAGTGTACTTTTATTCCCAGGCGACCAGCTATGAGGAAGGCGTGGAAGAAGCGAAATTTGTGTTAAGCAACCTTGGAGCCTATAATCTGGCTTATCCCATTGTTTTAGATAGAGAGGACCCAATGCAGGAGGATGCCCGGACCAATAATTTATCGGTGGAGGAGCATACTCAGGCGGCATTGGGATTTTTGGAGACGATAACCGCCTCCGGCCATAAGGCTATGATGTATACGAACCGGACATATTATGCGTTATACCTGGATTTGGAAAGAGTCTATCAGTATCCCATATGGTTTGCACAATATGCGGATGAACCGGATTGGCCGTATGAATTTTCTATCTGGCAGTACACAGAAAGCGGTCAGATACCCGGTATTTCCGGACAGGTGGATTTGAACCTGGAAATGAAACCTGCAGAGTGATAGGAAAAAGAGATAGGGAGATGAGGAATGTGCAATGGAATATGGATTTTCAACTGAGCGCATTGGTGATTTTGTTCGTGGTTGGATATCTTCAGATATCCGGACATTATGTGCCAATTAGGCGAAGCCGTATTTTTATAACCATTATAATTGTAGAAATACTGACAGTCTTTTGTAATTTGATTTCCATGGGCGTACTTTATTATAAGGGTGCCGGGGTATATAATCAGATTCAGCCGGTTATTGATATTTATTATGCGTTACAGTATAGTGTTGCAATATGGATTATGGCATATTTGATTGCGTGGACGGGCAGGGAAATTAAAAAAGACTGGATAGGTTTCATCTTTTTTATAATACCAGTTCTTGTCTATGCGGAGGAGATTATCCGCAATTTTGGTGTTCATCATTTATATCATTATGACAGCAGGTTTGGTTTTCTTGAGACCTCTTCTATTAATATATTAAATGGTGTTGCGATTTATTGTATGCTTTATGGGGTGGTTTACTGTGTAATGCATGCAAGATTTAATTCCTTTGGTAAGCTGACTACCATTGCAATACTTGGTCTGGTTACCGGTGTTGCCGTTTTTGTACAGTCAGCAATGGCGCAGGTTGTTTTTATTGATTTTGTGGTTGCCATTGCTTTATTGATTCTGTATTCTGTAGCACAAAATTCATCAGAGATTCTTGACCATAACACTCAGGTGCTGAATCGGAATATGATGGATGAGCTGCTAGAGGCGGAGATTATGGCAGAGCGTAGATTTGATTTGCTGGTGCTGGCACTGGATGACTTCAAATTTGTAAATAAAACCTTTGGAGTTATGACCGGTGATATGATGCTGATACAGGTAGGGCATTTTCTTTCTACGCTAACGCGAAAAGGAAATGTGTTCCGGTATGGTTCGGATCAGTTTGTACTGCAGCTGCGCTGCGGAGAGAGGGACTGTAAAGAGGTACTGGACTTGATTCAGGAAAGATTTCGTCATCCATGGATAACGAAGACAGTGTCGGTAATGATGACTACTACCATTAGCTGTGTGTCTTGCCCGGAGGATGGAAACCAGCTGGAATCCATTATTGATGTAATTGACTATTCTATATTATCAGCCAAGAAAAACGGAAAGGGCAATGTAGTCTATGCGAGTGACTTGGATTTATATGCACTCCGGAAGGAAAAAGCAATTGAAAAGGCGATAGAGAAAGCGATTGAACAGGATACGATAGAAGTATATTATCAGCCGATTTTTAATACGGAAAAGCAGTGCTATACATCTGCAGAGGCACTTGTCAGAATACAGGATGACCTGCTAGGGAGTATTTCGCCAGAGATTTTTATACCAATTGCAGAAAAAAACGGTTCCATTGTTAAAATGGGAACTATGATTTTTGAAAAGGTCTGCCGTTTTATTTCCGAGCATAATCTTAGGGAGACCAGTATCGAATACATAGAGGTGAATGTTTCGGTGGTGCAGTGTATGCAGCAGGATTTTGTGGAGACGTTAAATGATATTATGCAGTATTATCATGTGAAACCAGAACAGATTAATCTGGAGGTGACAGAAACGGCAGCGGTAAATTCCGTTTCTGTTCTTCAGGAAAATATAGAGAAGCTGCACCGTCAAGGGATTTCTTTCTCATTGGACGATTATGGTTCCGGTTATGCTACCATTGGTTACATACACAGACTGCCATTCCGCATAATTAAGCTGGATAAGCTTATGGTATGGGATGCATTTGAAAATGAACGGGCAGGCATTACTTTAAAATACACGGTTGGGATGCTGAAGGAGCTTAAAGTGCATATTGTGGCAGAGGGTGTAGAGACAAAGGAGCAGCAGGCAAGGCTTTCTAGTATTGGCTGTGATTATCTCCAGGGCTGGTATTACTCCAAGGCAATTCCGGAAAATGAATTTGCAGATTTGATTGGGGAAGCCGCTTGTTGATAAAGCTTCGCCAGGTGTCAAAATCTGAAATCCCGCATTCCGGAGTGTATGTCATTCAGGTGCGCTTCAACGATGGAGCGCACTTTTTCATTCGGGATGTTTTTAAGCTCCTTTTGGATTAGCTCCATACCGATTTTGACAGTATCCGGAGTTGCATAGTCTTCCAGATATTCCTTCAGCGTCATAAGGGCATTGGGCAGACAGCAGTTTTGAATTTGTCCGCTCTTGCACAGGCTCATGAAGCGGTCGCCTGTACGGCCTTCCCGGTAACAGGCTGTACAGAAGCTTGGAATGTAATCCATTTCCATCAGCCATTTTACAACCTCATCCAGTGTACGGGTGTCATTTACATCAAACTGGGAGGAGTTCTCGTCCTCCGGTTCGTCTTCATAGTAACCGCCGACGGAGGTTTTGGAGCCGCCGCTGATTTGGGAAATACCCAGGTGCAGCACACGTTCCCTGCATGCCTTGCTTTCTCTTGTGGAGACAATCATTCCAGTGTACGGAACAGCAATCCGGATGCAGGCAACAATCTTTGCAAAGGTGTCATCATCAATTCCATTGTCAAAAGAGGAAGGGTCGATATCGTCTGCCCGGCGGATGCGGGGGACACTGATGGTATGCGGTCCCACACCGTGAACTGCCTCCAAGTGCTCTGCGTGCATCAAAAGTCCGGCAAATTCATATCGGTATAGCTCTAAGCCGAATAATACTCCTAATCCTACATCGTCAATTCCACCTTCCATGGCACGGTCCATAGCTTCCGTGTGATAGGTGTAATTATGCTTTGGTCCGGCTGGGTGCAGGCGCTCGTAGCTTTCCCTGTGGTAAGTTTCCTGGAACAAAATATAGGTTCCGATTCCCGCAGCCTTTAATTTGCGATAATTTTCTACCGTAGTTGCGGCAATGTTTACATTTACACGGCGGATATCGCCGTTTTTGTGATGCACTGAATATATGGTTTTAATACACTCTAAGATATATTCGATGGGATTGTTTACAGGGTCTTCACCGGCTTCAATGGCAAGACGTTTGTGTCCGATATCCTGCAGTGCAATTACCTCTGCCCTGATTTCATCCTGAGTCAGCTTTTTGCGGGTAATGTGTGTATTTTTTAAATGATAAGGACAATATACACACTGGTTTACACAATAGTTGGACAGATAGAGAGGGGCGAACATAACAATGCGGTTCCCGTAAAAGTCCTTTTTAATCTGCTCTGCTAAGGAGTAAATCTGCTGATTGAGCTCCTTGTCCTCACACATTAAAAGAACACTGGCATCCCTGTGGGACAGCCCTTTTCTTTTGCGGGCTTTTTCCAGAATCTCCAGAATCAGCTCCCGGTCATTCTTATGGGCTTCGCTATATTTCAGGGTATCTAAAATTTCCTGGTGATTAATAAACTCTTCGGCTTTCATGGAATTTGGATTGTACATAATGCTTCCTCTTTTCTATAAATATTCTATGTGTAAAATTAAATGGTTCTTTTCTAGTGGGCAAAATCAGAGGCAATCCGGACTGTCCCCCCGGTCAGTTACAATCTGGTAATGGATGCCTTCCATCCGTTTTTTCATACAGCGGATGCATTGTGCAGACTCATCTCCGGTACAGATTTTGTTGTCATATAAAGAGTACTGTTCCCGCACTGTGACCGGTGACAGATTGGGCATTACCACATTGGCTCCTGCCAAAATTCCCTGTTCCCTGCCGTTCAGTGCAATGGTTCCAAGGGTTGTGGTGGCGGGAAGCAGCAGGGATGGCTGCATCAGCCGCAGAATACTTAACAGCAGCAGAGTATCCTCCAGGGTTCCGTTTTCTCTGTCTGAAAATGGAGTGTCCGCATGGGAGATAAAGGGACCGATTCCAACCATATGGGGGTGAAAATCCTGAATAAATAATAAATCCTCCGCCAGCATTTCCTGGGTCTGAAAGGGAGAACCCACCATAAAGCCGCAGCCGGTCTGATAGCCTATGGCTTTTAAATGGGAAAGGCAGTTCATCCGGTTCCGGTAAGACATGGATGGGGGGTGCAGCAGCTTGTAATGTGCTTCACAGGCAGTTTCGTGGCGCAGCAGATATCGTCTTGCACCTGCATCATATAACCGCCTGTAGCTTTCCGGGGAACGTTCCCCCAAAGAAAGCGTGATGGCGCAATCCGGAAACTGCTGGTGGATTTTGGCTACAATGCCGCACATAATAGCATCGTTAAAATAGGGGTCTTCTCCCCCCTGCAGTACGAAGGTGCGGAAGCCCAGATGATATCCCTCTTCGCAGCATTGCAGAATGTCCTCTTCTGAGAGGCGGTAACGGGTGATATGCCGGTTGCTGCAGCGGATGCCACAGTAAAGGCAGTCATTTTTGCAGTAGTTGGAAAATTCAATGAGTCCTCGGATGTAAATGCGGTTTCCAAAGTACTGGCGGCGTGCTGCATCAGCCGCTGATGCCAACTGCTTCCGGAGTTCTATGGAATTACTATCTAATAAAGCCACAAACTCCTCCTTGGATAAGGGCTTGTGGCTGGTTAACTTATCGATACTTTTCGTTAAAATTGTGTTCATTTTCTGCAATCACCTGTTCAATCCGGCTTTTTACCATGTCTGCGATTTCTGAAGTTTTCATGCCCTGATATTCTTCATAGGGAATTGGTGGCAGTACATGAAACTGGGAATCTACCTGCTCTGTGGTGGTATTGTCAAAAGGGAGAAAGCTGTCAATAATGGCAATCGGGACAATGGGACATTTGGCTTTGGTGGCAGCTTTAAAGCTTCCGCTTTTGAAATTTCCCAGCTTATTGCCGTTTTTGGAACGGGTGCCCTCAGGAAAAATTACAAAATTCCGTCCTTCTTTGACCTGACGCGCCACCTCGTTAATAATCTGGAGTCCCTGGCGTGGGTCTTCCCGGTCCATAAACAAACCGCCCATAGTTTGAACCAGCTGCCGTAAACAAAAGACGTTGTATGCCTCTTTTTTTATGACAACACCAAAAGGTACGGGATTTAAGTAAACCAGTCCCATGACATCAAATAATCCCTGGTGGTTTGGGTACATAATATAGCCGGGCTGTTCCGGCAGATTTTCAAAACCATAACCATGCACGGTTACATTGCCACATTTGCATCCCCGTTCCCCAATTTCCCGGATGAGAGTGTATTTTGTTTCTTCACTGATTTTATCGTTTGTGGCATAGCGCATCAGTGCTGTAAACATGCGCGGCAGATGGATTAGATTCCTTCGGACCATCATTTTGATTCGTTTTGGTACAATAACTTTTTTGGACATAACTCCCTCCCATTTTGCTGTTATACCTTTAAGCTTACGGCTTGTGTCTTGCCAAAGGCTTATAATTCCACATCCCAGAAACCTTCTAATGTTGCAAAATAATCCTCCGGGGTTTCGGCACGGCGGATAACTTTTGTGCTTCCGTCTTCTCTCAGAAGGATTTCAGCAGATTTCAGCTTCCCATTGTAGTTGTATCCCATGGCAAATCCATGTGCACCGGTATCATGAATTACTAAAATGTCCCCTATGGTGATTTCAGGAAGCTCCCGGTCAATTGCAAATTTGTCATTGTTTTCACAGAGGGAGCCGGTTATATCATAGATGTGGTCCTTTGGCGCTTCTTCTTTTCCCATAACAGTGATGTGGTGATAAGCTCCATACATGGCAGGACGCATCAAATTAACAGCACAGGCATCCACTCCGATGTATTCCTTATGGGTGTGTTTTTCGTGTATGGCTTTGGTGACCAGATGGCCGTAAGGTGCCAGCATGAATCTTCCAAGCTCCGTATAAATGGCTACATCCCCCATTCCTGCTGGAACCAGAACCTCTTCGTAAGCCTTTCTTACGCCCTCACCAATTGCAAGAATGTCGTTTGGCTGTTTGTCCGGGGTGTAAGGGATTCCTACGCCGCCAGATAAATTGATAAAAGTAATGTGTGCACCGGTCTCGTTTTTCAATTCAACTGCAGTTTCGAATAATATCTTTGCCAGGGTAGGATAGTAATCGTTGGTTACTGTATTGCTTGCTAAAAATGCATGCATACCAAATTCTTCAGCCCCCAGCTCCATTAATTTCTTATATGCCTCCGTCATCTGTGGTCGAGTCATGCCATATTTGGCATCTCCCGGGTTGTCCATAATTGTGTTGGCAATGGCGAAATTTCCGCCCGGATTAAAGCGGCAGCTGATACGTTTTGGTATTGTGCCGATGGCATTTTTTAGATAGTCAATGTGTGTAATATCATCAAGGTTGATGGTAGCACCAAGCTTTGCGGCCAGCTGAAATTCTTCTAAGGGCGTATCGTTTGAAGAAAACATGATATTGTTACCATTAAAACCGCATTTTTCAGACATTAAAAGTTCTGTATAAGAAGAACAGTCAGTACCGCAGCCCTCTTCCTTTAAAATTTTTAAAATGGTTGGATTTGGGGTGGCCTTTACTGCAAAAAATTCCTTGTATCCCTTATTCCAGGAAAAGGCCTGGTGAAGCTTTCTGGCATTTTCGCGGATTCCCTTTTCGTCATACAGATGAAATGGAGTGGGATACTGAGCACAGATAGCGTCAAGCTGTTCCTTTGTTACAAATGGTGTTTTCATAGATGTATATTCCTTTCCTTGTATGGTATTATTTTTTTATTCAAAATTGTGCAAGCATACCTATACAATATAGTAGTATTTTTTGAAGATTTGTCAAGCAGAATCGGGGTGAGGGGGTGGATTTGCTATTTTCATGTTTTTTTCACTTGAATAATAGGAAAAGGTAGGATATTATTATTTTTAGGAAAGAAGGAGGAAGTATTATGTTTTCGGCGTTGTTTGATTTAGATAATCCTGTTCTCAAGTTTTTGAGCAGAATGGTGGATCTTATCGTTTTGAATGTGATTTTTATTATCAGCTGCATTCCCATTGTAACCATAGGAGCAGCTCTGACGGCATTATATTATGTATGTGTTACAGATTGGGACCCGCAGAATGCCCAGCTGTTTAAGCGATATACAAAGAGCTTTAAAGAGAATTTTAAACAGTCAACTATTCTTTGGCTGATTCTTCTGATAGCAGGAATTATTATAGGCTCCGATGTGTGGTTTTCCTTTGTGCAGTGGCAGAATACAGGAATAGAAGCATACCGTATTTGGATTGTTATATGTATTATTGGCTTTATCGCATATCTCTGTATTTTTACCTATGTGTGGCCACTGCAGGCAAAGTTTGAAAATACAATTAAAAAAACCCTGCAGAATGCGCTGATTATGGCTATCGGACATCTGCCGGAAACTGTGATTGCCTGGTGTATTGCAGGAGTAGTGGGTTATTGTGTTTATGAATATCTGGTTATGAAAGCCATGTTGTTTGTTCTGGTTTTTTCTGTGGTTGCCTATTTGCAGTCCATACTGTTCCGCTCCGTGTTCCAGCCGTATCTGGATGAGGCAAAACGGAAAGAGGAGGAGAAATGGAAGGACGAGCCAGTGACCGCCTATGACAATCGTTATGCAGATGCCAAAATTGAGGCGGCAGAAATGGTAGAGGCAATGAAGGCTGCAGACGAAGAGTCCTCAAATCCGGAGCAGGATGAGGAAGAGTAAATCCCTGCAATGAAAAAGCAGACCGGATTATCCTAAGACATCCCGGTCTACTATGTGATTGATTTTTGGATATGCATGAAAATTTCCCTGCTTATCACAGATTGCAAGAAATACATCCTCTATTTTTTTGATATTCTGACCATCTAACTGCTGATTCAGCCAGTTTTTGTCTTTTCCGATATGCTTTAGATTGTATTCCAGAATCTGTCCGTCGACGATAACATTGGCGAATACTTCTTCCTGGGAGGGAACGATGCCCAAATCCTTTGGAGTGGCAGGGCGCTCCTCTGTTACCGGAAGAAAACTGATTTTGCCATTGGGTTCTAGAATGGCGCTTTCAATCTGGGATAAGTCGAAATAGCCATTAATCCGGCATTCTACTAAGAATTCGTCCACGTCCATTTTGGCCTTTTTGAGGTTTTCATTGTACAGATTTCCTTTCTGATAGAGAACAATGGCTTTTCCGTTGATAAGCCGGCGGAGAGGAATGGACATCTGGGAAAGCTTGGATAACAGGATAACAAAAGCAGCGTATACAATCATGGCGATAAAGGGTTTCATATAATTTCCATCTAAATCAATTGCCATTTCTGCGGCGATGGAGCCGATAGTAATACTATTGACATAATCAAACATACTAAACTGGGATACCTGGCGGTAGCCCATGAGTTTAGTCAGGATTAATAAAGCGACGGCAGAAAAAAAAGCCTGATAAACGATAGTGATATATTCCATAATTTGAACACATTTCCTTTCTTTATACTATTTTTTAGCTGATTTATGAAGATTAGTATACTGGGTTTCTGTAAAAATATACGCTTTAAAGTAACAGAAATAATTTGTATGAATTGTTGGGAAGAGGATAATATTATGTATGTGAAAGCTTATACATTTCCAGTTGGAAAAGAAGACATTTCAATAGATAATTTTATAAAAAGGTATCATTTTGATGAAAATGACGAAGAATTGATAAAATCCACCGGTATATTTTTGGCAGGGATTATTACAATAATTGCGGTAGTCTGCTACCGGCAGGAAAATCTGGTATGTGCAGTTACGCTTGGAAAACGATATGATGAACTGGAGGCTATTGTGGAAGAGTCCGGAAACCTGTTATTGTCGTACTGCATGGAGTGCATGGGAATGGAATTGTTGTCGAAGGCTTATGTAAAAATTAATGAAGCTGTTTTTCGAGAGACAGGAAAATGGATGGGAGAATATCATTTTCCAGACAGTGATATTTTAAAGGTTGAAAATGAGCTGACAAAGGTGCTGGGAGAGAAAGGAATCTACTGGAAAAAGGGAATGCTCCACCCTTTAAAAAGCGTCCTGTTTACAGCAGAATATAAGAAAAATAAGACGGAGAGCGGGTGTCATAACTGTGAACGGTGTGATAATCTGACCTGTAGTTTTCGGGAAAAAGCTGCTTTGCGGGGACCTGTAAAGAGGGATGAAAAAATCGTGGACAGGAGCAGGAGCTATTCCTATGGCATTTCCCGGATACTGGAAAATCAGCCAGGGAAGCATAAGGACTAATATATGGTTAAAACTACCATAAAAAGTGAAAACGATTCCATAAAATAGTGCAAAGCGGTTACTGGAAAAATTAAAATCCGGAAATGAAAAGAAAAAATATAAAAAAATTAAGTATTTTATTGACTTTATTTTGTGCATTTGTTATAATTAGCCCATAATTGGTAGGGAATATTTATTGGAATGCCATGAGGAGTGTGGGAAGAAACAATGGGTAATCGTTCTCACATTAATCTCACAAATAACCAAAAAGAAAGAGAGGTAATTATTAATGAAAGAATTTACTTATGTGATTACAGATGAGATTGGAATTCATGCCAGACCAGCCGGAATGCTTGTCAAGGAAGCAAAAGCATTTACTTCTAAGATTACATTGGAGGCAAACGGTAAGAGTGCAGATGTAACCAAGCTTATGGCGGTTATGAGTCTTGGGGTTAAGAATGGTGCAGAGGTTGTCATTAAGGCAGAGGGCGAGGATGAAGATGCTGCCATTGCCAAAATGGAAGAGTTTATGAAGGAGAATTTGTAAGAGAAGGATAATTTGTAGGAAATTATGCGGGATGCAGCCGGGGAGCTATTTTCAGAACCGGATGGATTCTGCAGTAATGTGTATAGGGAAAGAAACACGCAGCTGCGTGTTTCTTTTCGGATAGGGCTGATAAGATAGAAGGAGGTTAAAAATGGAACAGTTTACGGGTAAGTCAATTTTTAAGGGAACTGCCATTGGCAGAATTTTATTTTATTCAAAGAACCAGCAGCAGGTTAAGAGAACGAAGGTAGAGGACATAGAAGCTGAGGTTGCCAGATACGAGGAGGCAAAAGCCAAGGCGATTGAACAGCTGGGAAAGCTGCATGACAAGGCGGTGGCTGAGGTTGGAGAAGACAATGCCATGATTTTTGAAGTACATGCCATGATGCTGGAGGATGATGATTACAATGATTCCGTATATAATATTATCCGCAATGATGAGGTAAATGCAGAATTTGCAGTGGCTACTACCGGGGATAATTTTTCCGTCATGTTTGCAGATATGGATGATGATTATTTTAAGGCGAGAGCGGCGGATGTAAAGGACATTTCAGAACGTGTGATTAGTGTGTTGTCCGGTAGCGGCAGTGATGGCAATATTGGAGATGAACCGGTGATTGTGGTGGCAGAGGATTTGGCTCCAAGTGAGACGGTACAGATGGATAAGTCAAAGCTTCTGGCATTTGTTACCAGATTGGGTTCTTCCAATTCCCATACTGCAATTTTGGCAAGAACCATGAACATTCCGGCATTGATTGGTGTGGATATCAAGGAAGAATGGAATGGCAAAATGGCAATTGTGGATGGCAAAAAGGGAATCTTCTTTGTGGACCCGGATGTGGTTACGCTGGAGAAATATATTGAAGAGAAAAAAAAGGAAGAGGAAGCCAGGGAACTTCTGTTAAAGCTTAAGGGACAGCCGGATGAGACTTTGGATGGAAGACATATCAAGCTATATGCCAATATCGGAAGCGTTGCGGATGTGACCAATGTGCTTGCCAACGATGCGGCGGGAATCGGCTTGTTTCGAAGTGAGTTTTTATATCTGGAAAAGGACAATTATCCAACGGAGGAAGAGCAGTTCCAGGTGTATAAGACCGTTGCCCAGAATATGGCGGGAAAGAAGGTCGTAATTCGTACATTGGATATCGGTGCAGATAAACAGGTGGATTATTTTAACATGGAACATGAGGAGAATCCGGCAATGGGCTACCGGGCCATCCGAATCTGTTTAGACAGGGTAGAGATTTTTAAAACCCAGCTGCGGGCTCTTTACAGGGCATCTGCCTTTGGAACGATTTCCATCATGTTTCCAATGATTATCTCTGTAAAAGAGGTACAGGATATTAAGAAAATTTGTGAGGAAGTAAGAAATGAGCTGGATGCCAGTGGAATTAAATATGGTGAGGTGGAACTCGGGATTATGATTGAGACTCCGGCAGCGGTTATGATTAGTGACCTTCTTGCCAAGGAGGTTGATTTCTTTAGCATTGGAACAAACGATCTGACACAGTATACCCTGGCCATTGACCGTCAGAATCCAAAGCTTGACAATATTTATGATTCCCACCATCCTGCAATACTTCGCATGATTCAGATGGTTATCGACAATGGACATAAAGAGGATTGCTGGGTTGGAATTTGTGGCGAATTAGGTGCAGATACAACGCTTACAGAACAGTTTATAAAGATGGGACTGGACGAATTATCCGTATCCCCAACCTTTGTACTTCCGGTCCGCAAGGTGATTCGTGAGACAACATATCAGAGATGATCTTGTAAGTGATTATGACAGACAACCGGGAGTGAAATTATATATAATTAGGATGAGAAAAACAGACCCTTTCGTCTTTTGCGTATATCGTGAAGAGGATGGGGTCTGTTTTTGTTGCTGAGTACAAATATTGAACAAAAACTGAACTTGTTGTTTTATGGTTGAACTTATTCTGAATTTATGATATCATATTGTGTATAAATTGAACTTATATGGGCGGAAGTTGAACTTTTGGAGGTTAAAATGATGGTGGAAACATTTGCGGACAGATTAAAAGCGGCAATGGAAAAGCAGGGAAAAAAGCAGGTTGATTTAATTCGTATTGCCACCGCACAGGGGGTAAAGCTTGGTAAGAGCCATGTAAGCCAATATGTGAGTGGCAAAACCATTCCCCGGGCGGATATTCTTCATTTTCTTGCGGAAACGCTGCAGGTTGACGAGGACTGGTTGAGAAACGGAATGTCTGAAAACAATCCGATACATTCCGGTATGGAAACACTCAAAAGCAATGAAAATATAAAAGGAATTTTAGGAGGAGAGAAAATGCGGGAATTTAGAAAATCATCAAAATTAGACAATGTTTTATATGATGTCAGAGGACCGGTTGTGGATGAAGCGGCAAGAATGGAGGAGGCAGGGACACAAATCTTAAAGCTGAATATTGGAAATCCTGCTCCTTTTGGTTTTCGTACACCGGATGAGGTAATCTATGATATGCGACAGCAACTGACGGAATGTGAAGGATATTCTCCTGCAAAGGGTCTGTTTTCAGCAAGAAAAGCAATTATGCAGTATGCACAGCTGAAAAGGTTACCGAATGTTTCCATTGAAGATATTTATACGGGAAATGGGGTTAGTGAACTCATTAATCTCTGCATGTCGGCTTTGCTTGATGATGGGGATGAGATTTTAATTCCTTCTCCGGATTATCCGCTGTGGACGGCCTGTGCTACCCTTGCTGGCGGAAAAGCGGTTCATTATATTTGTGATGAACAAGCGGAATGGTATCCGGATATGGACGATATAAGAAAGAAAATTACGGACAGGACAAAGGCAATTGTTATTATTAATCCCAATAATCCTACGGGTTCTTTATATCCCAAAGAGGTTCTGCAGCAGATTGTTGATATTGCAAGAGAATATCAGCTTATCATTTTCTCGGATGAAATCTATGACCGTTTGGTTATGGATGGAGAAGAACATATTTCCATTGCGTCTTTAGCGCCGGATTTGTTTTGCGTAACCTTCAGCGGTCTTTCTAAGTCACATATGATTGCCGGTTTTCGGATTGGCTGGATGGTTTTTAGCGGCAATAAAGTGTTTGCCAGAGATTATATTGAAGGAATCAACATGCTCTCTAATATGCGGCTTTGTTCAAATGTACCTGCACAATCGATTGTTCAGACAGCATTAGGCGGGCATCAGAGTGTAGACAGCTATATCGTACCAGGAGGAAGGCTTTATGAACAAAGGGAATATGTTTACAAGGCATTAACGGATATTCCAGGCATCAGTTGTGTAAAACCGAAGGCAGCGTTTTATATGTTCCCAAAGATAGATATAGAAAAGTTCAATATCACCAATGACGAAAGATTTGCCCTGGATTTGCTGCGTGATAAAAAAATTCTGTTGATACATGGCGGTGGATTTAATTGGAAGCAGCCTGACCATTTCCGCGTGGTATATCTGCCGAGAATTGAGGTACTGAAAGAGTCAGTGGAAAAGCTTGCTGATTTCTTCAGCTATTATCATCAATAATAAAGAGGCGTTGAAGTGTTACCTTCAACGCCTCTTTGTCTACCATTTGAAGCCACTTGTATACCTGCCGGCTTTTGATATATATAAAGCATTATTCTTTTTTCTGTAATATCTGTAAAAATTTCTGTGCGGGTTTAGAAAATACCTGATATTTTTTCCAAACAATATTCATACTTGCTTCTACTCTCGGTTCGAGCGGACGAAAGCACAGATTACTATTTCCTGAAACATTTACCAGCTTATCAAAACAAAGAACATACCCCATTCCCTCATCAGCCATAAGAGAACCGTTGAACAATAAATTATAGGTCGCAATAACATTAAGCTGCTCTTGTTCACATTGAAAAAAGTTTTTGAATTCTACATTTTGAAATGCCTGTCGTGAAATAATCAAAGGTTTATCTATCAAATCTTCTGCGATAATAAATTCTTTGCTTGCAAGAGGTGCGTCATGCCGCATAAGTACACCCCAAGTGTCTTTATAGGGAATCGGCATAGAATCATATTTTGTCAAATCGACATTTCCGAAAATCAACCCAAAGTCAATCAGCCCTCGATCAATCGCTTCGGTTATCATAACTTTATCTCCGCTTATAATGTTGAAATGCACGAGCGGGTAATTTTGCTGTAAGGTATTCATTGCTTTTATTAAAAAACGGTTGCCATCTGTTTCACCGGCGCCAATCGTAATATTACCTGCAAGAATATCGTCAGAAACAGAAATTTCATCTTCTGCTTTTCTTACGAGGTCAGTAATTTCTTCCGCACGCCTGCGTAATAGCATACCTTCTTCCGTGAGGGTTATTTTCCTGTTGCCTCTTATAAACAGTTGTTTGCCAAGTTCATCTTCTAAATCTTTGAGCTGACGGGACAGAGTAGGCTGTGAAAGATGTAAAAATTCTGCTGCTCCGGAAATGCTTTCCTCTCTTGCGACAGTTAAAAAATATTGTAACACTCGAAATTCCATAAAGGCACCTCCTTATTTGTGTTTAGTATATCAAAATTTAATATGCCTGTCAAGCATGGGTAGATATTTGATATGAGTATTTGCTATTTTTGCGAATGAAACATATAATAAAATTATAACAAACATACATAGAAAAAGGAGCTATATCTATGAAAAAAGTAACTTTTATCCTGCTTGCCGCTCTGCTGGTGACAATGGTATTTGCAGGGTGTAACAACACAGGAGAGATATCACCCATCGAAAATAGTAATGAGTCCCCGTCCGATACAAAAGAAAACGAGCCGCCTATTTCTATTGTCTTGACGGATGAAATCATGGAACTTACAGATGGTTTTTCGGCAGTACAGTATAACGGTGATTACGGTTTTGACTTATTTTTAAAGCAGGGTGGTGCTTCGTCAGATTCCGAGGTCGTTTCTTTTTTAGTGGATAATGTGATGTCTGATTTAGGCAGCCTAATATTCGGTGGTAATCCCTTTGGCTGCAGTACATTATCCGTCAAAGACACAAACGGCAATTCGTTGTTCGGTAGAAATTTTGACTGGAACACCTGCAATGCAATGGTGATACAAAGCCAGCCGGAAAACGGTTACAGTTCCATATCTACGGTCAACACTGATTTTATCAGTATGAGTGGAATCAGCCTTTCGAGGCTGCCCGATCAAATACAGGCACTTGCCGGACTTTATGCCCCCCTTGACGGTCTGAATGAAATGGGACTTGCTGTTTCTGTGAATATGATTGAGGATAACGATACCATTGAACAGAACACAGATAAGCCCGATATTACAACCACTACTGCTATCCGGCTGCTGCTCGATAGAGCCGCCAATGTAGAAGAAGCAGTCAAATTATTAAACAATTACGATATGCACGCTTCTTTTGGATATATGGTTCATTTTGCGATTGCTGACCGAGCCGGTAACAGTGTAGTTGTAGAATATGTAAACAATCAAATGGTTGTTACCGAGACCCCGGCAGTTACCAATTTCTATTTGGCAGAGGGAGAAAAGAAGGGAATTGGCACACAGCAATCTCACGAGCGTTATGAAATTCTGATGAACCGTTTGAAAGAAACTGAAACAATGGAGATGAACGATGTTCGGGATACTCTTGACAGCGTAAGTAAGGATAATTTCGGAGAATTTGAATCTACTGAATGGAGCATTATAATGAATCAATCCACTGGTGAGGTTCGGTATTATCACCGTGAAAATTACATAGAGCCGTATGTTTTCACCGTTACAGGAGGACAGGAATAATGAATTATATTAAAACTGTATTTGATTTATGGAATCTCAAAAGAAACGAAAAAAGGACCCCCCAGGAGATTTCTTGTTTACAAAATCAGAAGCTCCGACGTTTGTTACATTATGCATATGAAAATTCGGAATACTACCGGAATAGCTTTGAAAAAGCAGGTATTACAACCGAAAAAATTGATAGTACACCGCTTTCAAAGTTTCCCACAATTGACAAATCTATTCTCTTGTCGCAGTTTAATGCCCTTGTTACTGTGCCGGATTTAAAGCAGGAAGAAATCCGTCGGTTTGATGAGCAGGAGAAGCCCAACCGGAAACCCTTTAACGGAAAATACCATATTGTTCATTCTTCCGGCAGCACTGGAGAACCGGGATATTTTGTTTATGACAAAAGTGCTTGGAATTGTATGCTGCTTGGTATAATCCGTGGAGCACTATGGAATATGTCTATGCCGCAGATTCTAAAATTTTTGGTGCAAGGTCCCCGTATCATATATATTGCCGCTACCGACGGACGCTATGGCGGGGCAATGGCTGTAGGCGACGGAATCGATGGTGTAGGTGCAAAGCAAATCTATCTGGATATTAACACTCCACTTGATGAATGGATAAACATTGTAAAAGAGTTTAAGCCTAATATGATTATCGGTTATCCGTCTGCTATTAAAATTCTTGGTACACTTGTCGAAAACGGAGATGTTGATTTACATATTCTGCGTGTCGTTTCCTGTGGTGAACCGCTTGGAGTAAGCCTGCGAAAATATCTCGAAAATGTTTTCAGGGCTGATGTAATTAATTTCTACGGAGCAAGCGAATCGTTGTCGTTGGGTGTAGAGAGTGACCCACAGGAGGGCATGCTGCTGTTTGATGATATGAACATCGTAGAAACCCACAATGGAGCAATGTATCTTACTTGTCTTTATAACTTTGTTCAGCCGCTTATTCGCTATCGGCTTTCGGACAGCTTAACTCTGCAAGCGCCAACAAAAGAAAACGGTTATCCTTTTACCCATGCAGTAGGTTTGCTCGGTAGGAGTGAGGATATTTTATGGTTCAACGATGGGAACGGAAAGTGTGAGTTTCTACACCCGCTTGCAATGGAGGGATTTTGTATTAAGGGACTGCGGGATTATCAGTTTAAACAGTTGTCTCCAGATGCTTTTGAAATGGTTGCCGAAATCTCCGATGATTCCTTGCAGGAAGCAGTGCGGAGCGAAATGCTGCGGCAGATGAAAACGATTCTTGAAGAAAAGAATTTAGGGTATGTGCAATTCTATGTAAATTTTGTTCCCGAAATCCTGCCCGACCCGAAAACAGGCAAAAAGCAATTGATACTTACAGATACGGAGGAAAGGCTATGAAAAACACAATTCTCTGCGGAAAAGATATCAGGAAAACCTTTATGCAAAGTGGAAAAGAAATACAAATACTTTTAGGTATTGATGTGAATATTTATGAGGGCGACTTTACGGTGATTATGGGCTCGTCGGGAGCAGGGAAATCCACTCTGCTTTATGCTTTGAGCGGTATGGATACCATTTCCGGCGGCAGCATTAAGTTTAAGGATGAAGAAATCAGCAAACTTTCCGAAAAACAGATGGCTGAGCTTCGGGCAAATGAATTTGGTTTTGTTTTTCAGCAAACCCACCTTGTCAGTAACTTAACCCTTTTTGAAAATGTCGCAGTAGCCGGATTTGTGGCAAAGGCAGGCAGCACAAAAGAAATTCGGAAGAAAACCGATATGCTTCTTATGAAAATGCATGTTGAAAACGCCAAAGACCGCTTGCCATCGCAGGTGTCGGGTGGTGAGGCACAAAGAGCCGCTATTGCAAGAGCCATGATTGGTAATCCCGGACTTCTATTTGCCGATGAGCCTACCGGCGCACTCAACAGGGCAAATAGCGAGGAGGTAATGAACCTTTTAACGGGGCTAAACAGCGATGGACAAAGTATCTTAATGGTAACACATGATATTCGGGCGGCTTTACACGGAAATCGCATTTTATATATGGAGGACGGCAAAATTCTTGATGAACGGAATCTATCTCCTTACGGGCACAACAATTTGAAAGCAAGAGAAAACGAAGTTGGTAAATGGCTTTCTTCTTTGCAATGGTAAGTAAGGAGGTTGCTTTATGGAAAACAAGATTTTATTAAAAGCAAATTTAAAACGACATAAGGGAATACTTTGTGGGATTTTTATTCTTACCCTGTTTGTTGCAGCCGCTTTGGGAACAGTACTCGCCATTTGGTTTAATTCCGAAAAATATATTGGGAACGAGCTTGACCGGACTGGATTTGGTGAGCTTACTGTTTGGGTGGCAAATTTACCTGACGTATCTGATTTGGAGAGCAGAATAGAGGCTTTGAAAGAAATTGAGCGTGTAGAAATACAGAGACTTATTTACTCAAACTATACTGCAAATGGCATAGAATCAGACAGTGAAGGACAGCTCATAACCTATAATCCTTTGGAAAACCGCTATCGTTTTTTTGCCGGAAATATGTCGGAATATACCGAACAGCCTGACGAAATTTTACCGGGTGAGGTGTATGTGTCCCCCTCTATGGTTTCTATCTGCGATATACAAATCGGTGATGAAATTACTTTTCCTATTGCAAGAGCTGGAGAAAATCTGACCCTTACCGTAAAGGGTTTTTATGAAGATGTTTTTATGGGGAGCTCGATGATTGGTATGAAAGGTTTTTTAATCAGCGAATCCGACGGATACATAGCGTTAGACCTTATTTCTAATGCAGGAATTGATGCTCTTGCCCGTGATGGAGCAATGCTTCATATCTTTGGGGCAGAAGAAGGTGGGTTGACTGTTTCAGAATTAAACAGTCTGTTGAATGAACAAACTGCACTTGCCGAATATACAGAAGCCGTCCACAGTAAGAAAGCCATAACAGGATTTATGCTGATTCTGCTACGGGCGTTCAGCGGACTGCTCTTTGCATTTTCCTTTGTGCTTTTCTTTGTGGTTTTAATTGTTTTGAGTCACAGCATCAGCAGTACGATTGCTTCAGACTTTGTGAATATGGGCATTTTGAAAACCGTGGGTTTTACTGCAAACAGGCTCCGTTTTTTACAACTTTTGCAATATAGTATTCCTGCCGCTTTGGGACTCATTATCGGTTTCCTGCTATCTGTCCCTTTCGGTGGTGCGGTTGCAGACGCTACATTGACGACAACGGGGGTCTTGATTCCTAAAACACCGCCGTTCCTGTTTACAATAGCAGCATTTCTATTGATTTTACTTTTACTTTCTCTGTTCATTTTTGTTAGAACCTACAAAATTGGCAAGATTACACCGATGAAAGCAATTGGCAGTGAAACGGATGATACAGTTACGCAAATTACAAAACCTGCGGCATTTGGAGATAGGATTCATTTTCGCCTTGCGTTTCGTCAGTTAATGAGCGGGAAAAGCAGATATATCGGAGCCTTTGTTGTGGCTCTCCTGCTGGTATTCTTCGCTTCTCTCGTGGGGAGAATGGATGTGTGGCTTGGTTCTGACGGCAAGGGAATGATGGATGCATTCAATCCTGCCGACCACGACATCGGCGTTCAGTCTTTCGGCGAATTGACGCAGGAGGAATTTGAAAATACCATTCGTGAGTATTCGGATATTACCGATACTTATGTGCTGGCAATGCCTACCGTTTCACTGAACGGAATTTCCTACACGGCAAATGTAATTGACGAACCGGAGCGGTTTCACATTTTAGAGGGAAACACCTGTATTGCGGATAACGAAATTGTAATAACAGAATTTATTGCTGCTAATTTTGGTATTGCTATCGGTGATACTGTGACGGTTCGAGGTGATAGAGGAAATGCAGAATACATTATTTCGGGTATCTATTCCTGTGCAAATGATATGGGGGATAATTTCGGTATGAGCCGGGAAGGGTATCTCAAAATCGGCAGCGATCACCCCAACCTCTGGTGCTGGCATTATTTCTTGGCAGACGGTTCTCAAAAAGCTGCAATTACTGAGGCTTTGAAATCCGCATACGGTGGCGACATTCATGTGCATGAAAATACTTGGCCGGGTCTTTTTAGTATTATCTCGGCTATGCAGGCGCTTCTGCTGCTGATGTATACTTTGGTATTTGTCTTTATTTTGATTGTAACGGTTATGACAGGCGGTAAAATTCTTTTAGCTGAAAAGAAAGATTTAGGTATTTATAAAGCAATAGGTTTTTCGTCAGCAAGTTTGCGGTTGACTTTTGCGCTGCGTTTTGCTATGGTAGCTTTTCTTGGCGGGGGTGTCGGTACGGTGCTAGCGGCAGTTGTTGCAGACCCAATTGTATCGTCTGTGATGAAACTCGCAGGTATCAGTAATTTTGTATCGCACCCGAACTTTATCAGCGTGATTCTGCCTATGGCCGTTGTAACGATTCTATTTACCGTTTTTGGCTGGCTGCTTGCCGGAAAAATCAAAAAGGTGCCGCTTGCGGTATTAGTCGCTGAATAAATATGCCTATTTGTTATAGGCATGTATTTGATATAAGTATTTGCTATAGAGAGAGGGCAGGCTTATAATAATAACAAAGGAACAAACTTAAATATTTTATTTGTGCCCAGTCTGGCATAAGAAAGGAACGAATATGAAACAAAAAACATTAAAAAACATTTCACTTGTCTTTATGTTGGCACTCGTTATCGGTGTATTTACAGGTTGCAGTAGTCAATCCAAAGGAAATAACGACAATGAAAGCCGCTCGTCGGAGACTTCCGATTTAGTAATCAACAATCCCCAAAGTTCTGCTGCTGACAACGGCGATGAATCTGAGAGTGGAACGCTGGCTGCGGAATTGGTTGTTCGATTTGGTGATAATGGAGAACCGTTTGTAATGCACCTGTATGAAAATGACACTGCTCAGGCAATCGCCCGCCATGTGGGCACGGCTGACTGGAGATTGCCCATTTATAACTATGAGGGCTACAAAAACTGGGAGGTTATGCAATATTATGACATTCCCAGCCAATATGAGATTCCTTCAAATCCCGAAACCGTTACCGAAGAAACTGCTGGAACCGTGTATTATTCGGAGCCAAACCGTATCATCCTTTTCTACGGCGATGCCGAGGTAACAGGTGAATATACACCGGTAGGATATTTTGACGACACAGAAGAATTCCGTAGTGCGGTTGAGGATAACCCTGTATTGGAGGGATGGGGTAATAAAATTGTTCAGATTAGTGACGGAGAATAACCCTATACAGAAAAGAGGAAAACAATGAGCGTAAATGAATATTCGGAATCTATTATCCAAAATCTGAAAGATGCGGGCTGTGATTCTGACACTATTGAAAAATTTATGGCAGACCTGCAAAAAGGAAAAGAAGCAAATGGCCTGAAGCGGTTAGCCGTCCACAGAAAAAATTTGCTCGATTCCCTGCATAGAGAACAGAAGTGTATCGACTGCCTTGATTACTTTATTTACCAAATGAAGAAAGCAAAGAAATAACATAACATTCGAAAGGAGTATATTACTATGATTACTATTACAAACAAAACTTTTGATGAAGAAAGAGCCCTTTATGCAGCACGGGATATTTTAGTAAAGGACTGTGCCTTTGATGGTCCCGCCGATGGTGAGAGCGCGTTTAAAGAAGGCAGAGATGTTGCAGTAGATAATTGTTTTTTTAATCTCCGTTATCCGTTCTGGCATGACACAGGGCTGAGAATTGAAAATTCGAAAATGACTGAACTTTGCAGAGCGGCTCTTTGGTATTCTGAAAATGTGGAAATCAATGATACCAAACTCTACGGTATTAAGGCTCTGCGTGAATGTACCAATATCAAAATGTGTGGCTGTGACATTGTTTCTCCTGAATTTGGCTGGTCAGTGCGTGGTATTGAGATGGAGGATTGTACTGCCGAAAGCGAATATTTTATGATGCGTGCAGAGTGCTTGACTTTCCGAGATGTCCGTATGAAAGGTAAATACTCATTTCAGTATATTGTTGATTCTGTTTTTGAAAACTGCGTGTTTGATACAAAAGACGCTTTCTGGCACGCTAAGAATATTATAGTCAAAAACAGTGTCGTAAAAGGTGAATATCTTGCGTGGTACAGCGAAAATATCACCTTTGAAAACTGCAAAATCATCGGGACGCAACCTCTTTGCTACTGCAAAAATCTGAAGCTGATTAACTGCGAAATGGTTGCCACGGATCTTTCCTTTGAGCGTTCCGAGGTGGAAGCTACCCTCACCGCTCCGATTGTCAGCATTAAAAACCCAATGTCCGGGCATATCTATGTTCCCGAAGTCGGTGCAATCATTATGGATATTGATGAGGCAAGGGGTAAGGTAATCGTGGGGGATTCAAACCATAAAAATACACCCTGTGCCTGTTGTGCATAAAGCAAATACAGAAAAGGAAATGAGGTGATTAAAAAATGGACTATCTTTTGCGGGGCATTTTAATCGGTTTATTATTTGGTCTGCCTGTGGGCGCAGTCGGTACGATGACCGTTCAGCGAACTTGGAACAGCGGAATGCAGGCAGGTCTTTTTACAGGGTTGGGTTCTTCTGTTGCCGATTGCTTTTATGCCTGCGTGGGAGTGTTCGGTCTTACCCTTATATCCGACTTTTTGCTGAAATATCAAATTATTATTAATATTCTTGGCGGCAGTTTTGTACTGTTAATGGGAATCTGCCTGCTGATAAAAAAAGAAGATACAACCGGAGTAAAGGTGGAAAAAATGAATCCAATTAAGATGTTTTTTTCCTCTTTTATGGTTGGCGTTACAAATCCTGCGGCAATACTTACATTCCTGTTTGCATTTTCCTATTTTGGGATTTCTGCTGGCGCAGGATTGGTGCGTGGCTGTATGCTCGTAGTCGGTGTATTGATTGGCACTTATATTTGGTGGGGAACGCTTAGCGCAGTTACCTATATTATCAAGAAAAAAACAGAGAAATTCAATTTCCGCTATATGAATCGGATATTTGGCAGTGCTCTTTCTCTCTTTGGCATAATCATACTGTTGCGGCTGCTCTTTGTGTAAACTTAATATACAGAAATGGAGGATATCATTATGAATAAAAAAGTTTTAATTATTTCAACCAGTCCCCGTAAAAACGGAAATTCGCAAGTCTTGGCTGACGCATTTCTAAAAGGAGCTGTGGACGGTGGCAGCACAGCAGAGAAAATCAGTCTTTACGATAAAACAGTCAATTTTTGTAAAGGTTGCCTTGCCTGTCAGAAAACCAAGCGTTGTGTGATTCACGACGATGCAGATACTATTGCACAGAAAATGTTGGCTGCTGATGTGCTGGTGTTTGCCACCCCCATTTACTATTATGAAATGTCGGGACAAATGAAAACAATGCTCGACCGTGCCAATCCGCTGTTTTCTGTGGATTATGCTTTCCGAGATATTTACTTTTTATCTACAGCGGCAGAGGATGAAGAAGGTGTGGATGCTCGTGCAATAAACGGACTTAAAGGCTGGATTGAATGTTTCCCTAAAGCACATCTCACAGGAACGGTCTTTGCAGGTGGTGTAAATGGCGTGGGAGAAATCGAGGGACATTCTGCTTTAATAAAAGCCTACGAAATGGGAAAGGCGATTTAAGATGAAATTAAGACTTTTGAAACTATTTTCTTGTGTAACAGTTATAGTGATTTGTCTGTCTGGTTGTTCAGAAGGTGCAACATCGGCTAATCGTCCTAATGGATCTAATTCGTCAAATACACAGCAGACGAAACCACTGGAAGAATCAAAGGCTCCTGTGTCGCAATCAGATAATAATTCTACCACGGAGGAAAACACAGTGGAAAAAATAATCTTGCAAATTGGAAACAATAATTTTACAGCAACTTTGGAAAGCAATGCGGCAGTGGACGCTTTCGTGGATATGATGCGTGAAGCGCCGGTTGTCATTCAAATGAGCGATTATTCCGGCTTTGAAAAAGTCGGCTCGCTGGGAACAAGCTTGCCCACTAGCAATAGTCAAACCACAACGGAATCCGGGGATATTGTTTTGTATAACGGAAATCAGATGGTCATCTTTTATGGCTCCAATTCGTGGAGCTACACAAGACTTGGAAGAATAGATGACCTGTCCGGATGGAAAGATGCGCTGGGAAGCGGAGATGTTACCGTTACTTTTTCATTAGAATAAAAATTTATTTGGAGGTATTTTAGAATGAATCAGACGCTTACATTAACAAACGAATGGGATAAGACTTTTCCGCAAAGTGAAAAGGTTAATCACAGCAAGGTAACATTTCATAATCGCTATGGCATTACACTTGCCGCCGATCTGTATGTACCAAAGAATGCAGACGGTAAGCTGGCTGCTATTGCAGTCAGCGGTCCGTTCGGCGCAGTTAAGGAACAGTCATCCGGACTGTATGCACAGACTATGGCAGAAAGAGGCTTTGTGACAATTGCTTTTGATCCGTCCTTTACTGGTGAGAGTGACGGTAGTCCACGATATGTCGCTTCGCCCGACATCAACACCGAGGATTTTTGTGCAGCAGTAGATTTCCTTTCCGTTCAGGAAAATGTTGATTCCGAAAGAATAGGCATTATTGGTATCTGCGGTTGGGGTGGATTAGCGCTCAATGCCGCCGCACAGGACACAAGAATCAAGGCAACGGTAGCCTCCACCATGTATGATTTGTCCCGTTGCACTGCTAACGGTTACTTTGACAGCGAGGACAGCGAGCAGGCTCGTTTTGAAAAAAGAAAGGCGATGAACGCACAGCGGATAATTGATTTCCAAAACGGCTCTTATGCGCTTGCAGGCGGTGTTGTCGATCCTTTGCCTGATGATGCACCGTTTTTTGTTAAGGATTACTACGACTATTATAAAACAAAGCGTGGTTATCACGAAAGAAGCCTGAATTCCAACGGTGGCTGGAATATCACTTCGTCTTTGTCTTTCTTGAATATGCCGATTTTGCAGTATTCAAATGAAATTCGTTCCGCCGTCCTGTTGGTACACGGTGAAAAGGCGCACTCCTGCTATTTCAGCCGTGACGCTTTTGCAAACATGACAAAGGACAGCAAGTATGCAGACAATAAAGAACTGCTGATTATCCCCGGAGCCGTTCACACGGATTTATATGACAAAACAGATATTATTCCGTTTGACAAGTTGGAGCAGTTTTTTATTCAGAACTTTTAATAACTATACTATGTCCATGTAAGAGCCTATAAAAAAAGATTCCACGAATGCAAATGTATATGGCAAATGGTCGAAGGTGAAACGGATTAGAGTCTGATTAGGATAGTTGAGAAGTGGGACTGAGCGCATAATAAAAGGATGGGGCCGTCGCAATTAGTGCGACAGCCCCGTTTTTGATATCTCTTTAATACCCTATTAACACGAAGTATTTATCGTATCATTTTGGTTTATTTCTTTTCCTGATGCTCTAATGCGGCAGTTACGAAGCCTTTAAACAGTGGATGCGGCTTGTTTGGACGGGATTTGAATTCCGGATGTGCCTGTGTTCCCACAAACCAAGGGTGTTCTGGGATTTCAATCATTTCCACAATATGTCCGTCTGGGGACTGGCCCACTAAATCCATTCCGCCGGCTACCAGGGCTTCCCGGTAGTCATTGTTAACCTCGTAACGGTGGCGGTGGCGTTCTGTAATTTCCTTCTGTCCATATAATGCATAGGATTTAGAAGACTCTTTTAATACACAAGGATATGCGCCAAGCCTTAAGGTTCCGCCAAGGTCGGTAACACCATCCTGGTCCGGCATGATATGGATAACCTGGTGTACGCTGCTTGGATTGAATTCGCTGGAGTTTGCATCGTGGTATCCCAGTACATGTCTTGCAAATTCCACAATGGTAAGCTGCATGCCGAGGCAAAGTCCAAGATATGGGATATTGTTTTCTCTGGCATATTGAATGGCGCTAATCATTCCCTCAATACCGCGGTCACCAAAGCCGCCAGGAACAATGATGCCGTCTGCTTCCTTTAATTCTTCTGCAACATTAGCATCATTTAATAATTCAGAATCCATCCACATGATTTCCAAATCAGAGTTGCAGGCAAAGGAACTGTGCTTTAACGCTTCTACAACGGAGATATAGGCATCATGAAGGGATACATACTTGCCAACCAGGGCAATTTTCACTTTTTTTACTGGATTTTTCCAGCGGTCAATCATGGCAATCCATTCATCGAGGTCCGGTTCTGGGCAGTCTACATGGAGACATTTGCATACCACATTTGCCAGCTTTTCCTTTTCCATGGCAAGTGGTACTTCATATAAGACATCCACATCCAGGTTCTGGATAACATTCTCGCTAGGCACATTACAGAATAAAGCAATTTTGTCCTTCATGCCATCTTCTAAAGGATAGTCGGAACGGCAGACTAAGATATCCGGCTGAATACCAAGGGACTGAAGATTTTTAACGCTGGCCTGGGTCGGCTTGGTTTTCATCTCACCAGAAGCCTTTAAATAAGGAATGAGTGTTACATGTATCATAATGCAGTTTTCGTGTCCAACTGTGTGCTGGAACTGGCGGATTGCCTCCAAGAATGGCTGGCTCTCAATATCACCCACAGTACCGCCCACCTCAATAATGGCAAATTCCGTTTCGGAAGCGTCTAAATTGCGGTAAAAACGGCTTTGTATCTCGTTGGTAATATGAGGAATAACCTGAACGGTATGGCCGCCAAAATCGCCGCGGCGTTCCTTTTGCAAAATACTCCAATATACTTTACCAGTGGTGACATTGGATTTTTTATTTAGATTTTCATCAATGAACCGTTCATAGTGTCCTAAGTCCAGGTCGGTCTCAGCACCGTCATCCGTAACGAATACTTCGCCGTGCTGGATTGGGTTCATGGTGCCTGGGTCGATATTGATATAAGGGTCAAACTTCTGGCAGGTTACCTTATAGCCTCTGGCTTTCAGAAGTCTCCCCAAAGATGCGGCGGTTATTCCCTTTCCCAGTCCGGAAACAACACCACCTGTGACAAATACATATTTGACTGCCATATATTTCTCCTCCGTGCTAATTTGGTTTTCATTATAATGTTTGTTTTCTTTTATACAAATATTCGTGTACATTGACATACATAGACTTTATTTTATATGAAATAAGAGGGTTAGTCAATTGATAAATCTCTTATTTTTTCTTTCTTTATTTAATCAGGGAAGATGAAATATTTCCGGAATAAAAGGAAATGATAAAGTGTATAAAGTCTGAATAAGCTTTTTGCAGGGAAATATTTCCTGCTGCTTCACAAAATCTACATGAAAATGCAATTGCGTATTTTAGAAATTCCTCTTATAATAGATACTGTTAAAATAACAGGAGGATAAAAAGTTGGAAGAAAATAAAAATCAGAATAATGAGAATAATCCGAACAATAATGGCAAAAAGTCGCCTAACAGAAGCTTTTTGTTTATGCTGATTGTGTCCATTGGACTGACATTGCTGTTTTTCTATGCCTATAGCAGTTATCAGACCAGCCAGCAGGAGGAGATTTCCTATAGTGAATTTTTAACCATGCTGGATGAGGGTAAAGTAGAGTCCGTTAAGATTTACAGCTCTACCGTTGAGGTGATACCGAAGGAAAAGGCAAAATCCGGTAAAAAGAAAAGTTATGTTGCAATCCGGATTTCAGATATTGATTTGGTAGACCGTTTGGAGGCGGCGAAGGAAAAAGGTGAGCTGGATTACACTGCGGTGGATGAGAGTGGTTCTGCGATGATAGGCAATGTATTGTCGTGGGTATTGATGTTTGGTGTATTTTATTTAATAATATGGCTGTTTATGCGCTCCATGAGCAAGAGTGGCGGAATGATGGGCGTTGGGAAAAGCAATGCAAAAATGTATATGGAAAGAGAAACAGGTATAACTTTTGCAGATGTGGCGGGACAGGAGGAGTCCAAGGAATCTCTGAAGGAAATGGTAGATTTTTTGCATAATCCCAAACGGTATCTGGAAATCGGTGCAAAGCTTCCGAAGGGTGCCCTGCTGGTAGGACCTCCCGGAACCGGTAAGACACTGCTTGCCAAGGCGGTGGCAGGAGAGGCAAATGTGCCATTTTTCTCCCTTTCCGGTTCGGATTTCGTAGAGTTATATGTAGGTGTTGGTGCATCACGGGTTAGGGATTTGTTTAAGCAGGCAAATTCTGTGGCACCTTGTATTATATTTATTGATGAGATTGATGCCATTGGCAGGAGCCGTGACAGCAAATATGGCGGCGGTGACTCCGAGAGGGAACAGACCTTAAACCAGCTTCTTTCGGAAATGGATGGCTTTGATACTTCTAAGGGTATTGTTATTCTGGCGGCTACAAACCGTCCGGAGGTTTTGGATAAGGCATTGCTTCGCCCGGGACGCTTTGACCGGCGTGTTATAGTGGAAAAACCGGACTTGAAGGGGCGTATCGAAACCTTAAAGGTACATGCAAAGAATGTTAAGATGGATGAAACAGTTGATTTTAAGGAGCTTGCTCTTGCAACCTCCGGAGCTGTGGGGGCAGATCTTGCCAACATTATTAATGAAGCGGCATTGGCAGCAGTGAAAGCTGGGCGGGAATTTGTCAGTCAGGCTGACCTGTTCGAGTCCATTGAGGTGGTCTTTGCGGGTAAGGAGAAAAAGGACAGAATCCTCAGCAAAAAGGAAAAAGAAATTGTTGCGTACCATGAGACCGGTCATGCTCTGTGTATTGCGTTGCAAAAGCATACGGAGCCGGTTCAGAAGATTACGATTATTCCAAGAACCATGGGCTCCTTGGGTTACGTTATGCAGGTGCCGGAGGAAGAAAAATATTTAAATACCAAGGCGGAGATGGAAGAAGATATTGTTACCTTTCTTGCCGGACGTGCAGCAGAGGCTATTAAATTTCCATCTGTTACAACCGGAGCCTCAAACGATATAGAGCAGGCGACAAAAATGGCGCGGAGCATGATTACGATGTATGGTATGTCGGATGAATTTGGTATGGTGGCACTGGAATCTGTGCAGAACCGTTATCTGGACGGCAGGGCGGTAATGAACTGTTCGGAGGATACGGCAACCAAAATTGATGACGAGATTCGCAAGGTAATAAAAGCTGCTTATGAAAAAGCCTATAATCTTCTGATAGAAAACGTATCCCTGCTGGATGCTCTTGCACAGCATCTGATTGAAAAGGAAACTATTACGGGTAAAGAGTTTATGAAGATATTTGAGGAAATGACAGGTACGGCTCTGAAGGCAGCTACAGAGGGAGAAGAATTCGTCTGAATCACTTTTATATTTTAGTGATGGACTGAGGAAGATGTATGAAAGAAGGATTCGACTTAAAGGAAGAATTGAAGAAACTCCCGGACCAGCCCGGCGTTTACTTGATGCATGCAGACAATGATGAAATTATTTATGTCGGCAAGGCAATCAATTTAAAACGGCGGGTTAGTTCGTATTTCCGGAAAATAAACAACCGTGGACCAAAGATTGAGAAAATGATTACTCTCATAGATTATTTTGAGTATATCGTGACAGATTCGGAATTGGAGGCACTAGTACTGGAAAATAACCTGATTAAGGAACACCGTCCGAAGTATAACACCATGCTCAAGGATGACAAGAGCTACCCGTTTATGAAGGTAACAGTACAGGAGGATTTTCCGAGGGTTCTTTTTGCGCGACAGATGCGGCGGGATGGAGCAAAATATTTTGGACCATATACCAGTGCTACAGCAGTGAAGGATACCATTGAGTTAGTACAGAAACTATACGGTATTCGTACTTGTAGTAAGTCATTGCCAAAAGAAATCGGTGTGGGCAGACCCTGCCTCTATTATCAGATGAAGCAGTGTGCCGGACCCTGCCAGGGATATATTTCAAAGGAAGAGTATGGGGAGCGGATTAACCGCTTGCTTGCTTTTCTGAATGGAGATTATAAAAAGGTATTAGCACAGTTAGAACATAAAATGAAGGAAAAGGCCGCAGAATATGCATTTGAAGAGGCGGCAGAATACCGGGACTTGATTGCCAGCGTGGAGCATGTGACAGGCTCCCAGCGGGTGGTGAAAACCGGTGGGGTTGACCGGGATGTCATTGCCATGGCAAGAAAAGAGGAGGAAACAGTAGTATCCGTTTTTTTTGTCAGGGACGGGAAGCTTCTTGGAAGAGAACACTTTCACATTGAGCAGTCTGGGCAGGACAGCGGTTCCCAGATAATGGAGACCTTTATTAAGCAGTATTATAACGGAACACCTTTTGTACCCAATGAATTACTGACGGAATTTGCAGTGGAGGAGCAGAAACTGTTAGAGCAGTGGCTTGGAGAGCGCCGGGGAGGCAGAGTGCATATCATTACTCCGGTAAAAGGGGAAAAGTCCAAATTGATTGACCTTGCCAGAGAAAATGCCAAGGTAGTGTTGTCCAGGGATTTGGAGAAGCTTAGGCGGGAAGAGGCGCGCACGGTTGGTGCCGCAAATGAGCTTGCGAAAATGCTGGGACTGTCTTGTGCGGACCGTCTGGAGGCATTTGATATATCCAACACGAGCGGTTACCAGTCCGTGGCGTCCATGGTAGTATTTGAAAAGGGCAGGGCGAGAAAAAATGCATATCGGAAATTTAAGCTTCGTACCGTTTCCGGGCCGGATGACTATAAGAGCATGGAAGAGGTTTTGACGAGACGCTTTACGGATGAGCGTTTTGATGTCTATCCGGATGTGATTATGATGGATGGCGGTAAGGGACAGGTCAATGTGGCTTTGAAGGTGTTAGAGGGGCTGGATATCCATATTCCGGTCTGCGGTATGGTAAAGGATGACAATCACCGCACAAGAGGGCTTTATTATAATAATGAGGAGATATCCTTTCCTCGGAACAGTGAGGTTTTTGGAATGATTACGAGGCTGCAGGATGAGGCGCACCGTTTTGCCATTACCTATCATAAGCTGCTGCGGGGAAAGGAACAGGTGCGCAGTATTCTGGATGATATTGACGGTGTGGGGCCTGCCAGACGGAAAGCCCTGATGCAGCATTTTAAAGAGATTGAAAAGATAAAAAATGCTACGGTGGAGGAGCTTTCAGAGGTAAAACAGATACCTCCCCATGTGGCGGAAGAAATTTACCGTTTTTTTCATGAGGAAGAATGAAAATCTCCTAGAGTTTCCGGGCATAGTATGATACAATGGATATAGTTTTTTGTGAGATGAGGAGGTATCCAATGTATTCCATAACACTGACACAGTTGATTGATAAGCTGAGCCTGACCAATCATATTCCGGAAATCAATACAGATGAGATTTTGATTACCGACCCGGATATAAACCGGCCGGCAGTACAGCTTTCCGGTTTTTTTGAGCATTTTGATGCAAATCGCATTCAGATTTGCGGTAATGTGGAGCATGCATATATCAGCAGTATCCATGACAGGGATGAAAGTGCATTGATTTTTGATAAATTATTCCAGCATAAGATTCCCTGTTTGGTATTCTGCAGGGGACTTCAGCCACAGGATTTTGTTATTGAGGCGGGAAGAAAATATGGCGTTCCGGTTCTGACCTCAAATGCCACCACCTCCGCCTTTGTACATGAAACCGTCCGCTGGCTTCATGTGGAGCTGGCACCACGCATCTCCATTCATGCGGTTTTGGTTGACGTATACGGTGTCGGTGTTCTGATTAAAGGAGAAAGCGGAATTGGCAAATCAGAGGCTGCTCTGGAGTTGATTAAGCGTGGGCATCGCCTTGTGTCGGATGATGTGGTGGAGATTAAGAAGGTATCGGATGATACCCTGGTTGGTTCCTCTCCGGATATCACCCGCCATTTTATTGAGCTTCGGGGAATCGGAATTATAGATGTGAAGGCGCTGTTTGGTTTTGAGTGTGTTAAGATGACCCAGGGGATTGATTTGGTAATCAATCTGGAGGAATGGGACAAGGATAACAACTATGACCGGATGGGATTGGAAGACCAGTATACAGAAATCCTTGGTAACAAAGTGGTGTCTCACAATATTCCAATCCGCCCGGGACGTAATATCGCCATTATTGTAGAGTCAGCCGCAGTTAACCACAGACAAAAGGAAATGGGATATAATGCGGCACAGGAGCTCTATAACAGGGTTACCAGTAATATGAATAAAAAGAAGTGACATTTAAAATACAATACAGTATATAATCCTGCAGTAACAGGAATAGTAAGGAGGATATAGCACTATGGAGAAATATGTATTTGGAGTGGATATTGGAGGAACCACAGTAAAGCTTGGCTTTTTCACGGTAGAGGGAGAGTTACTGGATAAATGGGAGATTCCAACCCGTAAGGATGAAGGGGGACGGTTCATTTTGCCGGATGTGGCAGCATCCATTGAGGCAAAGCTTGCAGAGCGTTCCATTGATAAGGAAGAAGTAACCGGCGTTGGAATTGGCGTGCCTGGACCGGTGAAGGATGACGGTACAGTGCTTCGCTGCGTAAACCTTGGCTGGGGAGTATTTAACGTGGAGGAAGAGGTAGAGAAGCTTCTTGGTCTTCCTGCAAAGGTTGGAAATGATGCGAATATGGCATCCCTTGGCGAGATGTGGCAGGGGGGAGGAAAAGGTTTTTCCTCCATCGTTATGGTAACACTGGGAACCGGTGTTGGTGGAGGTATTATTATCAACGGCAAGATGCTGTATGGAACAAATGGTGCCGGCGGAGAGATTGGGCATATCTGTGTAAATGATGACGAGACCGAGGTTTGCGGCTGTGGTAAAAAGGGATGCTTAGAGCAGTATACATCGGCAACCGGAATCACTAGAATGGCAGAGCGGGTGCTGAATAATACGGATCGTCCATCAAAGCTTCGGAGTGTACAATATATATCCGCAAAGGAGATTTTTGATGCAGCTAAGGAGGGGGATGATTTAGCCCTTGAACTGGTAGAGGCTCACGGTAAGACATTGGGTAAAGCGCTGGCAACGGTTGCCTGTGTATGTGACCCGGAGGCATTTGTAATCGGGGGCGGAGTATCCAGAGCAGGAGATATATTGCTTAATACCACAGCGAAATATTACCAGCAGTATGTATTCCACGCATGCAAGAATACGAAATTTGTTCTTGCAACCCTGGGAAATGATGCAGGTATCTATGGCTGTGCAGAGGCTATTTTAACAAAATAAAACATATTTATTAGTAAAAAAGACGAAAGGGGAGAGTTTCTCCCCTTTTTTTTCGTGACTTCTTACATTGATTTTACACGAAGGGATAGAATATAATGAGAGAAAATGGGGCAGTGTAGGAGAATAAAATATAATTTCAGATTCTGAAGTATAAATAAAAAGTGATGAATGGTTGTAGAAGAATGAATCAGAATTTAATGAATGAATTGTATAAAATAGTCGGAGAGCAGAATGTGAGAATGGATGAACCCATGTCCAGACATACTACATTCCGTATTGGCGGACCGGCGCAGGTGTTTGTGACACCGCAGACTGCAGAGGAGCTGGGGCAGGTGGTACTTTCCTGTAATGCGTATAAGGTTCCGTTTTTTATGCTGGGACATGGAAGCAATCTGCTGGTCAGTGATGAGGGGATGGATGGGGTTGTCATCCAGCTTTACCGGAATTTTTCGGATTTTACAATAGATGGAACCATAGTGAAGGCACAGGCAGGGGTCATGCTTCATATGCTGGGAAATGCAGTGCGGGATGCCGGGCTTACAGGATTTGAGTTTGCTGCAGGGATACCGGGGACTCTTGGCGGTGCAATTATGATGAATGCCGGGGCTTATGGCGGAGAGATGAAGGATATTGTGGAAAGGGTTCAGCTGATGGATTCAGATGGTAATCTGCTGGAGAAGACCGGAGAAGAAATGGAATTTGGATACCGCCATAGCATTGTGGAAGAAAAGGGCTATATTGTACTGGGTGCAGTTCTTGCATTACAGCAGGGCGACAGGGAAGCGATTGCAGCGAGAATGGAAGAGCTGGCAGTTGCCAGACGGACAAAACAGCCTTTGGAGTTTCCGAGTGCAGGCTCTACATTTAAGCGGCCGGAGGGGTATTTTGCAGGGAAGCTGATTATGGATGCAGGACTTCAGGGCTACAGTGTAGGAGGCGCACAGGTTTCCGAAAAACATTGTGGGTTTGTCATTAATAAGGGCGGTGCAACGGCAGCGGATGTTTTACAGCTGATTCAGGATGTCAGGGAAAAGGTATACGACAGGTTTCAGGTGGAGCTGGAGCCTGAGATTAAGCTGACGGGCAGATAGAAGGAGAATGAAGGCAGGGTATGCGGTTTGTGATTGTGACCGGTATGAGCGGTGCCGGTAAAAGTACAACATTAAGGACATTAGAGGATATTGGGTATTTTTGTGTGGATAATCTTCCGATTCAGTTGATTATGCGGTTTGCAGAGATTGCCTATGCCAGTGACAATGACATCAATAATGTGGCGATTGGCGTGGATATCCGAAGCGGGGTATATTTAGAGCAGCTTTCGGAATGCTTAAGAGCATTAAAGGAATCCAAGTATAATTACGAGATATTATTTTTAGATTCCAATGATGATGTGCTGATTAAGCGCTATAAGGAGACTAGAAGAAATCATCCCCTGGCGAGAAACGGAAGGGTGGAGGACGGGATTAAGCTGGAGCGGAACCGGATTGCCTTTTTGAGGAAAGAGGCAGATTACATTATTGATACCACAAGTCTTCTCACCCGGGAATTAAAGGCAGAGCTGGATAAGATATTTATAGAAAATGCAGAGTATAATAATTTTATCGTGAGTATAGTGTCCTTTGGCTTCAAATATGGCATTCCAAGGGATGCGGATTTGGTATTTGATGTCAGATTCCTGCCAAACCCTTATTATAATCTGGAGCTTCGTCCTCTTACCGGTAATGATGAGGCAATCCAGGATTTTGTGATGCAGTATGATGAGGCAAAGGAGTTTATGAACAAAATTGTTGATTTGCTGGAATTTCTGATTCCCAACTATATTAAAGAGGGAAAAAATGGTCTTGTAATTGGAATTGGCTGTACAGGAGGAAAACATCGTTCGGTTACATTGGCTAATGGTATATATAAGGAAATGGAGACATTGCCGTACAGCGTAAGGATTTACCATAGGGATATTGAAAAGGATGCCGTTAGAAAGGGTTAGTGGTTATGTCGTTTTCAACAAAGGTAAAAAAAGAGATTGGCGGACATGCAAGCCGCAGCAGACATTGTCAGATTGCGGAGCTGCTGGCACTGGTGCTTGCCACAGGGGAGGTTGAACTGAATGACAACCGGATAAAGCTCATTTTGAGGCCGGAGAATGCCATGATTGGAGATAAGCTCTGCCGGCTCATCGACATATTGTTTGAGAAACAAGTACTTTATAACAGGAACTCAAAATATATTGAAATAGGGGACCAGGAGATGGCAGACCGATTGCTGCAGACCATTAAGCTGTCGGATTATGTGGATTATTTAGAAGAGGACTGGCTGGACGAGGAGGAGCTTTCAGAAATAGAGGAAGATTATATCACCTATGTGTCTTTAAGAGGTGTTTCTTTACAAAATTGCCATTTTCCGAAACAGGTTGTACAGAAGGAATGTTGTAAGAAGGCATTTATCAGGGGAATGTTTCTGGCGGCGGGTTCTGTCAATGACCCCAGCAAGGCATATCATTTTGAGATTGTGGTGCGCAACCGGGAGATGGCAGAGGTGGTTCGGGAGATAATTAACAGCTTTACTTTAGATGCCAAGATAGTGAAACGCAAGAAATATTATGTGGTCTATCTGAAGGAAGGCTCTATGATAGTGGATATTCTGAATATCTGTGAGGCGTATGTGAGCCTTATGGACATGGAAAATGTCAGGATTATCAAGGATATGCGGAATGATATAAACCGCAGGGTTAACTGTGAGACCGCCAATATAAAGAAGACAGTAAACGCTGCCAGGAGGCAGATTGAGGATATTGAGTATATTGAAAAGACAAAAGGTCTTAAATATTTGAAGGCTTCGCTGCGGCAGCTGGCAGAGCTTCGGCTGGAGGAGCCGGATGCCAATCTGTCCGAGCTTGGAGAAATGTTGAATCCACCGGTATCAAAATCCGGTGTGAATCATAGATTAAGAAAGATAAGCAGTATTGCAAAAAGTTTGCGAGAAGATGACCAGATTTAAGGAGGAAAAGAGAGAAATGATTAGTGCGACAATAAAGGTGAATTTAGCGGAGGATGCAGAGGCGAGGCCGGTGGCAGTCCTTGTACAGAAGGCGAGCCAGTTTGAAAGCAAGGTGTACATTCAGGCGGATGAAAAAAAAATTAATGCAAAAAGCATTATGGGTATGATGAGCCTTGGACTGAGTCAGGATGAAGAAATTACCATTTCTGCAGAGGGTGCAGATGAAGCAAAGGCAGTTGAGACCCTGGCAGAGTATCTTCAGGATGCAAAATAGTATTTTTATGCTTTTGGACTTTTCAAATGAATTGCCATGTGTTAGAATAAAACTGAAGTATGAAACAATAGAACATGGAGGTTCGCAAAGATTTCAAAGGAGTGTTGAGTATGGCAGGAATTAATAGTATTTGGGGAAGTTACAATAGTAACTCTTATTTATTTGGAAATGTGAATACCAGTAATACCGTTTCCGGGAATATACTTGGAATTGATTTTGCAGAGTATTCATCTATTACAAAGGGTTCTTACAGTAAGTTGCTTAAGGCATATTATAAGAAATATGGAACAGAGAAGAGTGCAGATGGTGTTTCTACAAAGGATAAAGATACCACTGCTACGAAGACATCGCTTAAGAGTAAGGCAAATGACCTGTATAAGGCAGCCAGTGCGCTGGTAACCAGTGGTAAGAATTCCATATTTAAGAAGGTAGATATTAAGAACGATGAAGATGGTACAACCACAAAAGGTTATGATACAGATAAGATTTACAAGGCGGTAAACAGTTTTGTGGATTCCTATAATAATCTGGTAAAGAACTCAACTGACAGCAAGGATAACGCAGTGTTAAGACAGACATTACATATGATTAATTCTGCAGCTGCTAATGGTTCTTTATTAAATGACATCGGAATTAAGATAGGTGCAGATAACACGTTGACATTAGATGGAGAGACCTTTAAGAGTGCAGATATGAATAAGATAAAGACCCTGTTCAATGGAAGTGATTCTTTTGGTGCAAGGGTTCAGTCAGCAGCCAGCAATATTTATATGAATGTGAATAATTCCATGGGAGACAGTAATTCTTATACTGCAGCAGGAAGATTAGGCAGCTATTCTACCGGTAACATTTTAGATAGTCTCTTATAGATTTTACACCAGTGAATAAATATTTTGTTAAGAACGTCAAAGAATAGCATTTTTGACGTTCTTTTTTTCGTATAGTTTTTGAGACTTTCCTGTCTTGCCCTTTGATGTGTACTGTGATAAAATTATTATAATTAGTGTGTAGTTTCGGTCAGTATGGTGAGTCCGGTTTCATTTGCCGGTTAAATCATTGGATGGGGTGCCGTTTTGTAGAATATAGAAAAGAGAAGGTGAGAGGAATGGGACGTTTTTCTAATTTTCTGAATAAGATTCCATTTGTTAAGCAGGCAGCTAAGCATGAGGTGGAACAGACAAATAATGTTGAAAAACAGTATAACAAGGCAAAAGAGCTTATTGAGCATGGGATTTCAGAGGAAGCCATTAAGGCACTGAACCAAATTGCAGATATTGGAATGATGGAGATACAATATCAGCAGTATGGGTGTGAAGCGTTAAAGATTCTTGGAGAGGTGTACGAGACAGGAAAATATCAGAATATAAAGGTAAATGTTGACAGGGAATTAGCGGCAAAGTATTATGAGCGCTACATAAAGCTTGTGGAGGATGGTAATCTTTTTTATAAGCTTGGTCTGCTGATGCTGGATATCCAGAATTTTTCAAAGGCTATTACTTATCTGGAAAAGGCTGCATCCTATAATGTATCACAGGCATATATGCGGCTAGGTGATATATATGAGAACGGTCTGAACCGGATTGATGAATATGGACAGAAAAGTGATTTTATTGTTCCTGTTGATATAGAGAAAGCGAAGTCATGGTATCAGAAGCTGGCAGATAAGGGCGACGATAAGGCTAAGGCAGCAGTTGAACGGATTGAGTACAATGCAACCCATGCGGATAGTATTGAGTTTGAGGAAAAGGATAAGATTTATTCCCAGATTTCAGAAAAGCGTAAGGCAAAGGGCATTGAGTTCCGTTATAAGGCACAGGATGCAACAAAGTTGCAGTACCAGTATACTTATGTGCATGACCAGGTAGAGGGTTATATCCATAAACTGCCGAAGGACTGGGTGAGGAGTATTGATGTGGATACGGATGAGGAGTATTATGCGCCGAGCCATACCTATACGGATTTTGCCATTTATGTTACCTATACAACGGTTCCTAAGGATTCTGAGCGTAAGATTGATGATTATCTCTATTATATGAATGAGGCTTATGACTGTGATGTAAATATCACACCATACATTACCGAATATGCGAATGGTATTTCGGCTCGTTTCTATCATAAAGAGATTGACAAGGGAATTGTAACCTTCGTGTTTAAACAGAAGAACCGGTGGGCATGTCTCAGGTTTGTGTGTTCCACCATGGATATTATGGAGCAGTATAATGAGATTATTTTTGAGGTGGCAAATTCCTTTGCATTTGTCGTTCCGACACTGTTGAGCAATAAGAGTGCGAACCGTACAGAGATTCAGTATTATAATGAGGCACTTTATTATTATAATATGGAAGACTATGATAAAGCCATGAGTAATGCTACCATTGCATTGCAGAATGGCAGTGAAAAGGCAAGTTATCTGTTAATTGAACTATATTTTGATGAAGACAGCCCATACCGTGATATCAAAAAGACCATAAGCTATGCAAAGCAGTTATTTGAGGCGAATAGGGATCCGGATTTAGCCTTTTTAATTGGTACGATTTATGACCAGCAGTTGAAGGATTATGTGGAAGCAAAGGTATGGTACGAGAGTGCAGACCGCCTGAATCATAAGCGGGTTCCGTTCTATCTGGGAAGATTTTATTACTATGGTGTAGTCGATGGAAAGCGGAATGGTGTCAAAGCGTTAGAGTATCTGAAACGGGCATTGGAAAATGGAATTTTTGAGGCAGAGCCGTATATTAAAGATATAGAGAGTCTGGGTGAGCCGGAAGAGCTTCAGTCAACGATTGAGAAATGGGAACGGGCAGTAAATGAGGGAATTGCGGATACTGCATTTAAGGTTGCTATGAACAAGAAGGAGCAGGTATTCTACCTGGCAAGCGATAGCGAGATTGAACAGGCATTCGTGAAGGCAATTCAGCTGGGCAGTGTTCAGGCTGCATATGAATATGGTGCATATTGTCAGGCACGGGAGAAGGAAGAGGGATATTCCGGACCAATAAAGAGTCTTGACTATTTCTACCAGGCATATGAAGCTGGTTATGAGGATTTCAGCAAAGAATATCTGTATCAGGTAGTGGAGCATAAGATTTCAAAGGGCGTATCTGCGGAGGAAAAATTAAAGCTATATTATGATGTGGCAAAGAAGGGTTCCATACCGGCAGTAAAACAGGTGCTTTCTCTTGTAAATGTATTAGACCAGTCAATCATTGACTTATATGAGGGATTGAAGGAGATTGTAAAGCAGGGAGATGTGGATGCTTTAAGCGCAATGCATTTGATTGAGGAGAAGTTTAAGGAACTGCTGAATCCGGTGGAGAGTGATTCCAATAAGGTAATTCAGAATAAATTTTTCCGGTTACAGGTTCCGAGAAGCTGTACGGCAGTTATCAATGATGAGGGTGGTACAATTCGATTTGCAGATTCTGCTGTGGAATTTGCGGTGGCGGAAATGCCGATTAAGGTGGAGTCTGAAGAGCAATACAACAAGGTATTTAATCTGATTTATAATGAATATGCAGGAGAGGAAAATTCAGAAATCCTTGTTGCCAATTCCAGAATGGTTGGCTCTGGTATGCTGACCCGAAAAGCCGGCAATAACAAATACAGTATTTTGTTGATTAGCTCCAAGAACCAGTATTTGTTCAAATTAAGCTCCATTGACAGAAGAGAACTGATGCGGTTTAAGGAACAGGCGTTAGAAATTGCTCTTACTCTGGTTGAGTCCGGTGAGATTTATGTGGCAACCGGCGATAAAGCGAATAAGCACATTGGATTAACGCTGTTAATGTCCAACACCAATGATGATGGAATGTTGTCAATCAGTAAGGATGAGGATGACGATGGTTTGGTTTTTGTGTGATTTCAAATAATTAATCGTTATAATGTAAAAAGGTCATAAGAGGGGGAATACGCTGGTGCGTTTCCCCTCTTTCTTTGAAAGGAGAATAGATAATTGCAAAACTTTTTTGACTTTACGTTACAGTAGCACAAGCGTGCCAGCGTTGGATTGTATATGTTGTACAACTGAAGAAAGAGAAAATCAAGTTTTGCAATTACTTATAAAAGGAGAAGTTATGCTGACAATTTCAATTGATACCAAAAGCAAAGAACCCATTTACGAGCAAATATACAAATATATCAGGGAAGAAATTGTCAATGGCAATATTCCCTGTGGCACCAGGCTTCCCTCCGGCAGAGGAATGGCAGCTCATTTGGAGGTGAGCCGTAATACGATTGATATGGCATATGGACAGCTGCTTTCAGAGGGATATATCGAGTCGATTCCCAAAAAAGGCTATTTTGTCAGTGCCCTGGATACATTATATTTCGAAGGAATACATGTCCAGGATGCTTCCCGGTTGGAGGAGGCTTCGGAAACGGAATATATGGACAGAGCAGAGGATAAGATGGAATATCGGGTCGATTTTTCCCCGAGTGGTGTGGACATGGATTATTTTCCTTATAGTAAGTGGAGAAAGCTGATGAAAGAGTGTCTGATTGATGATAATAAGGAATTATTTTTGTCCGGCAGGCATCAGGGGGATATTGAGCTTCGGAGAGCCGTTCAAAATTATTTGCATCAGTCCAGAGGTGTACGATGTAAGCCATCCCAGATTATTATCGGCGCAGGAAGCGATTATATGCTGCTTTTGTTGAGCCGGATTTTGCCGGAGAAACAGTATATTGCCATGGAGAATCCGGTCTATAAACAGGCATATACCATATTTAACAGTGTAGGGTATCCCATTACGCCGGTTTCTTTAGATGAACAGGGAATCCGGGTGGATATACTGGAAAAAAGCAATGCCAACCTTGTATATGTCACACCATCCCACCATTTTCCTCTGGGAACGGTTATGTCGGTGAACCGAAAGCAGAAGCTTTTGTCCTGGGCATCTCAAAAAGAGGACAGGTATATTATAGAGGATGATTATGACAGCGAATTCCGTTATTTTGGGAAGCCAATACCAGCGCTTCAGAGTCAGGACCCTTTTGGCAGGGTAATCTATGTGGGAACACTGTCCAAGGCAATTGCGCCGGGAATCCGCATGAGTTATATGGTTTTGCCGGAAGGTCTGATGGAACAGTATTATCGGACAGCGGGTTTTTATTTCTCAACGGTGTCAAGGATTGACCAGAGAGTAATCAGCCAGTTTTTTATTCAGGGACATTTTGAGAGACATCTGAACCGGATGCGAAAAATATATAAAACAAAGCATGATATTCTGTTGCAGGAGTTAAAGGAGAGTGGGCTGCCGGTGAGGATTACGGGAGAGAGTGCGGGGCTTCATTTATTGTTGGAATTTGGGGACAAAACCTTGGATGCGGCAGGAGTGGAAAAAAGGCTGGTGCAGCTTGCGGGAAGACAGGGGGTAAAAGTGTATGCGCTTTCGGATTATTATATTCGGGAAGAGGAACGGGTGCCAACTATACTGATTGGCTTTGCCAGATTGAAGGAAAATGAGTTGTCAGAGGGGGTAGATGCCTTGAAAAAAGCGTGGAAGTAAGAGAGTAAATATTTACATTTGAAATCAGGAATGCTATAGTAGAAAATAGGTTGGAATTTTGTGAAACTTATATGCAGGAGGGTGGAACATGTATCGGATTATAATGAATGATTTAATGGAATGGTATGAAAATGCACAGGACCGGATATTGCTGTTAAAAGGTGCTAAGGGTGTGGGGAAGACATGGACCATGATTGACTTTGGACAGGGCTTTTATAAAAAGCTGGTGTATGTGGACTTTGAAAAGGATGAAGAGGTTTATTCGCTGTTTAAGCAGGGGGTGAGAGTGAAGGCGGAGAAGCTGATAGCGGCGCTTTGCATGTATTGTGACCAGACCTTTGAGGAGGGACAGACCTTATTTGTTTTTGATGAGGCACATTTATATCCCAAGGCAGTGGAAGCGGTTTTGAGCTTAAAGCAGCAGAGACCGGAGCTTCCAATCTGCCTGGTTGCTTCAACTGTGGGACGCATTGTCCATGAAGCGGAGTATGGAAAAGGGTTTTATGAGCTGCAATTATATCCGATGACTTTTGAGGAATTTTTGACTGCAAATAAGGCACAGGATTTGTGCAAGTCCATTGAAAATCAGAAAATGGAGCCGGTGGAGCCGGAGGTGATAAAGGAAATTACGGAATATCTGAAAATATTCTATATTACTGGTGGAATGCCTATTGTGGTACTTGACTATGTGAAGAATCATGATTTGAACCGGGTAGATGCGATTTTGAAGGCGTTGCTTGTCAAATGCAGTGAGCATATTGAACGGTACGTGCCCAAGACCTATGCATTAAAGGTAAATAAAATCTGGAACAGTATACCAGTGCAGATGGAAAAAGAGAATCGCAAATTCATGTATCAGTATGTAGATGAGAAGGCGAGAGCCAGGGAATATGAAAAGTCCGTTAACTGGCTGGTGGATACAGGGATGGTAAGAAAGGTAAACCGGATTAAGGACGGGATTTCTCCACTGCCGCTGCAGGTGGATGACAAATCCTTTGAACTGTATCATTTAGACCATGGACTGCTTCGAATTATGTGTGGAATTTCCTATACCCAGATGAAGACTGGAGATTCGGCAATGGAGGATGTAAACGGTGCGCTGTTAGAGCAGTTTGTGCTTTCTGAGCTTACGATGAACGGTACGGTGGATAAGCTGTATTTCTGGATTTCCGGAGCCACAGCCAGAGTGGATTTTGTTTTCGAGGATGATGGGGAAGTGGTGCCAGTGGATGTGCAGTCGAGAATCCGCCGTAAGGCACAGAGTATTAAGGTATTTAACAGTAAATATAAAAATCATATGGCAATCCGGATTTCACTGGATGAACTGGGCTTTTCAAAGGGAATATTGAATATTCCGCTATATGGACTGTGGAATTTTTAAGCAGTTAGGTGTTTATCCTGGTGTAGAATAAAGTACGCATAATCTGTAAATGAATAAGATATAGAATAGAAGCTTTGGGGGTACAAAATATGTGTACAGCAGTAACTTATAAAACAAAAAATCATTATTTTGGACGTACTTTGGATTTAGAGCATTCCTATAAGGAGACGGTAACGGTAACGCCGAGAAATTTTTCCTTTTCTTTTTGCAGGGAGAAGAGTTTACAGCAGCATTATGCCATGATTGGGATGGCTTTTGTTGTGGATAACTATCCGCTTTACTATGATGCGACCAACGAAAAAGGGTTGAGTATGGCTGGGCTGAATTTTCCCGGAAATGCAGATTATAAGCCAGAGGCAGATGGGAAGGATAATATTGCACCCTTTGAATTTATTCCATGGATATTGGGTCAGTGTGCCACAGTTGTGGAGACCAGGGAAAAGCTGGAACGGATTAATCTTGTTAAAATCAATTTTCGTGACGATATGCCTCTGGCGGAGCTTCACTGGATTATTTCGGACCGGGAGGAATCCATTACGGTGGAATGTACAGGGGATGGCTTGAAGGTATATGATAATCCTGTGGGTGTATTAACCAACAATCCCGGCTTTGATATACAGATGTTTCATCTGAATAACTATATGAATTTATCCGTTGAGCCTCCGGTAAATAATTTTTCCCAAAAGTTAAAGCTGGAGCCGTATTGCCGTGGAATGGGCGCCATGGGTATGCCGGGAGATTTATCCTCTGAATCCCGTTTTGTCCGTGCTGCATTTACAAAAATGAATTCCGTTTCCGGCGATTCGGAATCGGAGAGCATCAGCCAGTTTTTTCATATTTTAGGTGCTGTATCCCAGCAGAGAGGGTGTGTCCGCATCGGTGAGGGTGAATATGAAATGACAATCTATAGCTCTTGCTGTAATACCGATAGGGGTATCTATTATTATACAACTTATGAGAACAACCAGATTACAGGTGTAGATATGCATAGGGAAAATTTAAATGGTAGTAGACTGGCGGCTTACCCGCTGGTGCAGGGACAACAGGTACGGATGCAAAATGGTTGTAAATAATTTATTGTGAATGTGCCTAATTTTTTTGTGCAGTATGCCATCTATGATTTCACATAAATTTAATATAATATAACTATATTATCTATGTGTATATCATATATATAGAAATTTGGATACATGTTGTACAAAAATATGAAAAAGAAAAGGAGAGTTTTATGATGAAAACAATGAAAAGTTCTATGAAATGTCTGATTGCTGTATTCGTTATGGCGATGGCATTTATGGTGACTGGCATTACCTCTGAGGCTGCGGTAAGCGGACTGAAACAGACATACGATTATATGAATAGTGTAACGGTAGGGTGGACAGCATCATCCAATTATAAGTATTATGGATATCAGATTGCTTCGGATGCCGGTTTTAAAAACATTATTAAGCAGAGCTATACGTCCGGTTCCAGAGCATCTTTTAGCGGGCTTGCACAGGGTTCTACATATTATGTCAGGGTAGGCTGCGGAACAACGTACAAAAACTGTTATGCAAACTGGACTGGTGCGTTACAGGTTGTAACTACACCGGGGGCATTATCTGATGTGAAGTTTGTGAACGCTACAGATAACAGTGCAACAATCCAGTATTCTGCACCAGGAGCAAATATTTATTATATCTATGAGGGAGGTACAAACAAGTTGGTTGGCTCGACAACCAGTACCAGTTATACGATTAAGATGAACAGTTCATCAAATAATTCTTATAAGGTTGTTGCTGCAAGAAGGTCTGCTTCCGGATATAATGCTGAGGCCATAGCAAAATATACAACGGTCAATTTGCTTACCTCTAAGATTTCAAAAAGCAATTTTGGCTTATATGGTGTTTTGAGTGCTACCAATAAGATTAGTGTTGTAGCATTGTTCTCTGGTACCGGATTTGAAGCACAGATAGTAAATGCCGGAGGTTCCAAATATTCAAAATCTACGACCGTTACAAAGAGCTATTCATATAATGGAACTTCAACGCCTTATATGTCTTATAAGCAGAACAAGTACTTAAAATATCGTGTAAGAGCCTTTGTAGATACAGACAATGGTAGAAAATATGGTCAGTGGAGCGATTATAGAGCATTTTGTGAAATGAATGTAAAATATACCAGAAGCAGTAAGAAAATCAACTTCAAGTGGAGCAAGATAAACGGAACCGGTAAGATTAGAACCCAGGTTTCTACGAAGAAGTCCTCTGGTTATAAGACATTTAAGACATTAAGCGGCTCTACCAAGAAGGTTACGGTTAACAAGTACGGAAAGTCTTCTCTTAAGAAGAATAAGAGCTATTACTTTAAGATTGTACCTTTGGTAAAGATTAACGGTAAGTATGTAGCCAGTGATTACTATGGTCAGCAGAAGATTAAGGTAAGATAAACAATAAGCCATATAAAAATTTTATAAAATAATAAAGCTGGTACGGTTTGTGCCAGCTTTATTTATGCATTTTTATTAAGTTTCAAAGCAACAGCGTAAATATATGATGTAGCAATGAAATTTATTTATCTGATGATGCGAGTGACTTTTTTGCCTCGATTTCTGCATTTGCCTGCTCCACTTTTAGCTTGGAAAGAAGAAGTGTAATTATGAGATTGATAATCATAGGAATCCATAAATACATGAAGTACAGCATATTGATACAGGATTCAACCTGTTCAGGAGCATTTGCAACATAGCCGCTTGCTGCAAGAAGCCATCCTGCAAGTGCTGTACCGATACCGCCTCCAATTTTGACACCGAGAGAGGTACATGAAAACATTGTACCATCAATCCTCTTTTGTTTGGTAAGGAAGGTATATTCAGAACAGGAGGCAATCAGGGCATTTAGGTCACCCTGTAGAGGGCTCATACCAATGGAAGCAACACCGGAAAAGAGCAGCATCATAGGAAGATTTCCCATATATCCAGCAACGATTACCAGTCCCCGGGCAACGGTTGCGATTGCATAACCCACAAGATTAATCTTATACATTCCGTTAAATTTTTTAACAAGCATTGGTGTGAATATGAGACCGCATATTAATGGAATATTTATGGCAAGGGCGAAAACACCAAGCAGTGAGGCATCCCCTAATATATAGGTCATAAAGTAAATTCCCATGTTGATGGTAGCTGTAAATATCTGTGTTAAGATGTAAATACAACAGATAATTATATAAAATTTATTGGCACCAAGCAGTTTAATAGCCTGGACCAGGTTGTATTTTTCCGCTTTTTGTATTTCCTGTTCGGAAGCTGCCTCATCAAGCACTTCAGCAGGAAGCTCTTTAACCGATAATGTGGAGATAGTATTTACAATCAGACCAATCACTGCATATATAATGGCAATGGTTCTCCATGCCTCGGCACCACTGCCCAACGCTTCAACAGCGTTAACTGTAATGGTCTGGATGAGTAAGCTCGTGCCAAAGGCGAACATAAACCGGATGGAGCCCATTTGGACACGTTCACTGCTGTTTTTGGTAATCAGTGAAGTGAGAGCAGAGTATGCAATGTTGTTTGCAGTATAAAAGACTGCATTCAGTGCTGTGTAGGCAATAAAGAACCATGCATATTTTGCACCTTCTCCCAAAGAAACTGGAATTGCGAAGATTGCTATAATCATTGCAGCACAGCCAAAGTATGCCCAGAGCATCCATGGGCGAGCCTTGCCCATTTTGCTTTTTGTTTTGTCAATCATGGAACCGAAAAATATATCGGTAACACCATCAAAAAGCTTTGAAAACATCATTAAAGTTCCTACGATACCTGCATTTAAGCCTACAGTATCGGTTAAAAAAATCATTATAAATGAGGACAGGAAAGCATATACTACATTACCTGCAATATCTCCGGATCCATATCCGATCTTGTTATACCACTTCAAATATTTTTTTTCAGTCATAACATTTACTCCTTTTTTTAATTATTATAAAAATATGTGGAATGCTTACAGGTACTGCTTATCCGGAACTGCATGCTTGCAATACCTGTAACGCATATTACATTTTGGCTTTACGAATCTCTGGTGGAAGGAATCAGCTTCATTTCAAAGCAAAATTCTTTTTCATCCAGTCTATATTCTTTTTCTAATCTTGGACCGCAGCTGTTGGAACCAATGCCGTTTTGGGCATAGTCTAAGCACAAAACGCTGCTTTCACATGGTACTAACTCATAGTTGTGTTTTTTTGCTGTAAGCTCCTCCTGCGTATATACAGAGGCATTAAATGAAAAAGCTTTATTGCTTACAGCGGTTACCCCGTGTGTCTTATTTTCTACCGTTACATAGTCACAATCACAATGGCTGCCGTTTTCCTGCGGTTTTATATAATCTTCATGCATATTAAGAATGTTGTCGGAGTATAATCCGTGGCTTCCTGCCCGGCATTTATCCCTGTAGCTTTCATAAGGTCCAATGCCATAATAAGTGACCGTGTCTAAACTTTTATCAAGGAAGAGCCTGATTCCGAAACGGGGTAGTTCCGGAAATTCTTCGTTTAGTTTGACGGACATTGCAATATCTGTTTCCCCATTATTCTGAACTGTCCATACCGTATGAATATCCATGATTTTTTGTATGGTCGGAGCAGATAAGGATGCGGTACAGTATATTTTTATCCCATGCCCGTCAGTTTCATATACTGTTTTATAAGCCCGTGGATAAGCCTGATGGTAACAGGCACGCATCCATTCGGTTTTTATATTTCTGTCATTGTCTGTAGGTGCACGCCAGATGTTTATATCCATTGGCCGGTTCAGGACTTTTTTGCTCTGAAACTCCATTTTATCAAACAGTCCGGTTTTCTTATTAAAGACATATAGGAAACCGTTACCCTTTAATGTTAAGAAACTATCATCCTCTGATATATCAATCGGATGGGTGTCATCTGTTCTGTGTTCCAGCATCTTAAGGCATGTCTGGTTTCTGCTATCTTTGTTTAACAAAAGTAATTCATCCAATCCCAGCAGATAGCCTTCCGGTATAAATGCAGAGGCTTTTCGGCTGTAATAATAAATTTTCAAGTATGTCTTTCCTTTTTCCGGAATAACCAGATTAAGAGATACCATACCTGTTCCGTGTGGAGCGACCGATATATTTTTAATTTCTCCCGCTGCTGTAACGGTACCATCGCAGCATACCTCGTAGGCTATGGTTAAAAAATCCTCTAAATTGATAAAGTCCATGTAACTGCGAATCGTAAGTTCCTTTTTGTTTTGGTTGTATGAAATTACTCTGGCAGGACGGTGGACATTTTTATATTCCAGTAAACCGGTATGAGGGGTCCGGTCAGGATAAACTAAACCATCCATACAGAAGTTGCCATCGTGTACGGCTTCTCCGTGGTCACCGCCGTAGTAATACATGGATTTTCCGTTTGCAGCTTTGCCCTCGTAGATACCATGGTCGCACCACTCCCAGACAAAGCCGCCACAAATTTCCGGATGCTGTTCAAAGATTTTAAAGTAATCTTCAAAGTCTCCGGGACCATTTCCCATAGAATGACAGTACTCACATAAAATATAGGGTTTATCAGGGTTATTTTCCAGATAATCATATATCTCTTCAAAGGATGGGTACATCCGGCTATATAAATCGATATTGGAAAAATCATATTTTCTGCAATTGCTTCGGTATAAGGCACTTTCATAATGGGTCAGTCGTTCCGGATTAAATTCCTTTGTCCATTTAAGTGCCTCTTCAAAGGTACATCCATAGGCGCTTTCATTTCCCATTGACCAGATAACCACACAGGGACGGTTCTTATCCCGGTGGACACATTTCTTTACCCTGTCCAAAATGGCGTCGGTAAATGCAGGATTATCGGCGATGGACTCGTTCCATTTTTTGCTCTTGTTATCCCAGCTGTCATCTTCATAGAAAAGCTCGGATGGGCCGTGCGCTTCCATGTCCGCTTCATCGATAACATAAAATCCATATTCATCACATAGCTGATAAAAGACTGGTGAATTTGGGTAGTGGCTGGTGCGTATGGCATTGAAATTATGCTGTTTCATCATGGAAAGGTCCTTTATCATCTGGTCGATACTGATAGTAAAACCGGTTACCGGGTCGGAGTCATGACGGTTGACACCGCTGAACTTGATTGCAGTGCCATTTACATATAAAACCTTGTCAAGGATATAAATTTCCCGTATGCCGATACGGTCTGTTATGGTTTCATTTGCGGTTTTTATCACTAAGGTGTAGAGATATGGAGATTCCGGATTCCAGAGCTTTGTATCTTCAATCTCAAGTCTGGAAGCAGCCTGATAGCCATCCTTTATATTAAAGTTGTTTTCAAAAGCTTGCTCCGCTGGAATTGCCGCACTGGCAACCTGTTTTCCGTCCATATCATATACTGTTAATTCTGTCGGAATAATATCCTGGAAATATCTAAGGTGTATCGTAACCTGTGCCTTTTGGCGGGTATCCCGGGAAGGTGTCTTCGTTGTGACAAAATAATCAAATACACTGTTTTCCGGTCTTTTTAACAGATAAACATCCCTGAAGATTCCGCTCATCCGGAATTTATCCTGGTCCTCTAAATAGCTGCCGTCACACCACTTTAATACCAGTACCGCCAGCTTGTTTTTTCCATTTTTTAGGTGTTTTGTAACATCGAACTCGCTGGTGGAATGGGATACCTGGCTATAACCCACATAGGCACCGTTTAACCAGACGTAAAAGCAGGAGTCAACACCTTCGAAGTTCAGGTAAGTGTTTGGTGCTGCCTGGTCTGTTTTGAAGTCAAATTCTGTGGAATAGGCACCACATGGATTATCCTGTGGAACATATGGAGGGTCAAATGGAAAAGGATATTTGACATTTGTATACTGGTGTGTATCGTATCCGTGGTTCTGCCATACGCTCGGAACCGGAATTACATCAAAGGAGGAGGTATTAAAACCTTCTTCAAAAAACTTCTCCTTCAAGTCATAAATGCTGTTAAAGTATTGAAAGTTCCAATCCCCGTTTAACAGCTGGAAACGGTCTGAGGTATCCCTGTTGTGCACGAGAGAGTCCATTGCCTTAGATGCAGGAATGTAATAAGCTCTGTCCGGCATCGTATTCTCGTGTAAGATATGCAGGTCCTCATAATATCTTGGTATTATCATTGAAACCACCCCTTTACATGTATTTTTTTATATTATAAGTATAAGGATGCACAAAATCCATAACATATATTAGACAAAAGATGCACAAAATGATACAATTAAGCTATTTTTAAAGACAAAATATGTATATTTTGTACAAGGACAAAAGAAACTCATTGAAAAGTAAGATAATTTTTGCATAAAATCAGGAGAAAATATGTATACAAATTCAGCGTATTTAAATAATTCAAGAATGCATTTTAAAGATAAAAGCAGACCCCTTATTGTAGGGAGCTGCGGCACATACCGTTTATACACACGACCCAAACTGCCTACCTACAGGCCCAGGGGGAGGCTGGATTATCAGTTGTTATATATTACAGCAGGTAAGGCACACTTCCATTTTGATGGAAAGGAAGAAATAGTCACAGCCGGACATATGGTGCTATATCGTCCAAAGGAAGTCCAGAAATATGAATACTATGCAGAGGAGCAGACAGAGGTTTACTGGGTTCATTTTACCGGCAGTGATGTAAAAAATATTTTAAGAAAGTACGGAATATCTGATTCCACCCGTGTTTTTTATATTGGGTCGGCATTGGAATACCAGAATTTGTTCCGTATGATGATACAGGAGCTGCAGATGTGCAGGGAAGACTATCAGGAACTGTTATCTATGATGCTCCGCCATATGTTTATCCTAATACACAGGCAGCTTAATGGTGCAAAAAAGATTGACAACGGTTTCATCACAGAGGAGATTGACGTTGCAATAAATTATTTCAATGAGCATTATAATGAGGACATTTCTATTGAAGAATATGCTGCTTGCAGGCATATGAGTACCAGTTGGTTTATCCGTAATTTTAAAAAATATACGGGCTCTACACCGATGCAGTATATTCTGTCCATAAGAATTTCCAATGCGGAGAGTTTGTTGGAGGCAACAGAATATAATGTGACGGAAATCAGCAGTATCGTGGGATATGAGAATCCATTGTATTTCAGCCGGATTTTTAAGAAGATGAAAGGAATTTCACCTACGGAGTATAGGAAAAGGATTAAAGAGAAAACGGATGAAAGCTGACAGATTGCCGCCTTTGTCAACAATCATGACGTATATGGAACAGCGGGAATCCACCCACATAATGCCGATTCCGCAAGGCAGGAGGATTTTAGGAAAAGATATTGGAGGGTACACAGTAGAAGAATCGGATGAAGAATATTCGATTTTCAAATTTTATGATAATGACAATTTGGAAATTTTAAGTATAAAGGCAGTTTCTGTAAAGAAAAGATGAACAGTCCAGAGGTATATTTGAGATACCTTTTTTATTTCAGATATGAAAGCTGCCAAAGAAGTTAAAGGGGTAATCTATGAAAATATTAGAAATCAAAGACAACAAAAAACAGTACATAGAATTACTTTTACTGGCTGATGAACAGGAAAGTATGATAAACCGTTATTTAGAGCGAGGTGTTATGTACACCTTACAGGATAACGGTGTGAAAGCAGTCTGTATTGTCACGGATGAGGGAAAAGGAGTTTTGGAAATCAAGAATATAGCTGTCGAGCCAGCACATCAGAAAAAGGGGTATGGTAAAATACTGATTAATTTTATTGCTGACAAATACAAGGATATATTTACGGTTCTACAGGTTGGAACAGGGGACAGTCCATTAACCATCCCCTTTTATGAAAGCTGCGGTTTTCATAGGACACATAGGATAAAAGATTTTTTTATAGATAACTACGACCACCCGATATATGAGTGTGGGATACAGCTTGTGGATATGATATATTTGCAGAAAGAGCTGTGAAGGGGAGAGAACATGAATTTTAAAAATGCCACGAAGGATGATATAGAAGTGATTACAAAATTATACCACGCTGCGATTGGCAGTCCAGGATGTACATGGTCTATGAACTATCCGAATGAAGAAATTACCCAGGGGGATTTAGAGCGAAATGCATTATTTTGTCTGAAAAATGATACCGGTGAAATAATCGGTGCGATTTCCGTTGATGATGATAAAGTGGTGGAGGAATTGTCCTGCTGGACAGCTGGTTTACAACCAGGAGCAGAACTTGCCCGTTTGGTGGTAAAGGAAAAATACCAGAACTGCGGAATTGCAAGGCAGTTATTGATATATGCCATGCAGGAGCTTGCAAAACAGGGATATAAGAGTGTTCATTTTTTGGTGAGTAAAACCAATGGGAGGGCACTGCGTTCTTATGCAAAGCTGGATTTTGAAAATTGTGGTGAGGCAGATTTATTTGGCGAGCAGTGGTGGTGCTATGAAAAGGAGCTATCTAATATTTAAAGACCTTTGCTGTCCCATTTTCGGGACAGCTTATATGATATAATTGAAATATCTTAAAAGTTTGCAAAGGAGGAGCCTATTCTGTTTGGTGGCGATGTGAAGACAATTGGTAAGCACAATCTTATTCTTGTTTTTTCATTTATTATAGTCCATAATAGGTAAATAGATAATCGTACAGTATAGTGCGAAAGGAGTAACATATGAACTGGTGGAACCATTTGAAAACAATTAATCATCATAAATGGCTGGTTATGCAGTCCTGTTTCCGGCTTGGAATGATGAAACAGGGACTGCTTCATGATTTATCCAAGTACAGTCCTACGGAATTCATGGTGGGAGTAAAATATTACCAGGGCAATCGGAGTCCCAACAATGCGGAGCGAGAAGACAAGGGGTACACCTCCGCATGGTTACATCACAAGGGACGCAATAAGCATCATTTGGAATATTGGCTGGATTATGACTTGGAAAACGGCGGCATTACCGGAATGCGTATGCCGGTGAAATATGTGGTGGAGATGTTCTGTGACAGGGTGGCAGCCAGTAAGAACTATAATAGGGATACTTATACAGATGATATGCCGCTTACTTATTATAAGAAAGGAAAAGCGAAGAACCTGCTTCATCCGGAGTCTGCAAAGTTATTGGAATGTCTGTTAACAATGCTGGCTGAGAAGGGGGAAGCTGAAACTTTTTCCTATATCAAAAGTGAGATTTTGACGAAAGAAGTAAGACGGGAGAAAATATAAAAAATTATTTTTATGCGATAGAATAGACTGTGTTTTACATAGAAATACTTTTTATAAGAGAATAATACGGAGGAGAATATGAGCTTTACACATTTACATGTGCATACAGAATATAGTTTGTTAGATGGTGCATCAAAGATTAAGGAGCTGGTTCATCATGCAAAGGAGCTTGGTATGGACAGCATCGCCATTACCGACCACGGCGTTATGTATGGCGTTATTGATTTTTATAAAGCGGCTAAAGCAGAAGGAATCAAGCCGATTATTGGATGTGAGGTTTATGTTGCGCCGGGTTCCCGTTTTGACAGGGAGCTTGGAAAGGGAGATAACCGGTACTATCATCTTGTCTTACTGGCAGAAAATGATAAAGGATATCACAATCTTATGAAGATAGTCTCCAGAGGATTTACAGAGGGCTATTATTATAAGCCAAGGGTAGACCGTGAGGTATTACAGGAATTTCACGAGGGTGTGATTGCTCTTTCAGCTTGTCTTGCAGGAGAGGTGGCAACGAAGCTGCGGCAGGGGTTTTACGAGGAGGCAAAGCAGGCAGCTTTGGAACATCAGCAGATTTTTGGAAAGGATAACTATTTTCTGGAAATGCAGGACCATGGAATTGACGACCAGAAAACCGTAAACCAGGGTTTAATGCGAATGTCCCAGGAGACAGGAATTCCTCTTGTAGCGACGAATGATATTCATTATGTCAGGGAAAGCGATGCGGAGGCGCATGATATTCTGCTTTGTATCCAGACGGCAAAAAAAGTGGCAGATGAAGATCGTATGCGCTATGACGGCGGGCAGTATTATTTAAAATCTCCAGCGGAGATGGAAGAGCTGTTTCCCTATGCAAAGCAGGCTCTTGAAAATACAGATAAGATTGCCCAGCGATGTAATGTGGAGATTGTGTTTGGGGAACAGAAGGTGCCGAAGTATGAGGTGCCGGAGGGTCTTACTTCTTATACATATCTGCAGGCACTTTGTGAGGAGGGAATACACAGGCGCTATGACCCTGTAACGTCAGAATTGCAGGAACGACTGGATTATGAATTGTCTACAATACAGAAAATGGGCTATGTGGATTATTTTTTGATTGTATGGGATTTTATTAAATATGCGAAGGATAATGGAATTGCAGTGGGACCCGGACGAGGCTCTGCCGCCGGTTCTATAGTCAGCTATTGTTTGGGAATTACCGATATTGACCCAATCCGGTATAATCTTCTCTTTGAGCGATTTTTGAACCCGGAACGTGTATCCATGCCGGATATTGACGTGGATTTCTGCTATGAGAGGCGGCAGGAGGTTATTGATTATGTTGTCCGCAAGTACGGTAAAGAGAAGGTGGTACAGATTGTTACCTTTGGAACCATGGCGGCGCGGATGGTAATCCGTGATGTGGGCCGTGCATTGGATATGCCATATGCGGCAGTGGACAGAGTGGCAAAAATGATTCCCATGGGGGCGAATGGGCATAATATAACCATTGATGAGGCAGTTCATATTTCCTCTGACCTTAAGAAGGCTTATGAGGAGGAAGAGGATGTCAGATATCTGATTGATATGTCCAAGAAGTTGGAGGGGCTTCCAAGACATGCGTCCATGCATGCGGCAGGTGTAGTGATTGGACAGAAATCCATTGATGAATTTGTGCCTCTGTCCCGTGGCTCAGAGGATGCCATTACGACCCAGTTTACCATGACTACCATTGAGGAGCTGGGGCTTCTGAAAATGGATTTTCTGGGTCTTAGAACCCTTACTGTGATTCAGGATGCAGTGCGGAACATAAAGCAGAGTAAAGGGATTGATATCGATATTGACCATTTGGATATGGAAGATAAAGAGGTATACGATCTTCTCTGTACTGGACAGACTGACGGTATATTCCAGCTTGAAAGTAACGGTATGAAGAGCTTTATGAAGGAGTTAAAGCCCAGAAACATTGAAGATGTGATTGCAGGTATTTCCCTTTACCGTCCGGGACCGATGGATTTTATCCCGCTTTATATCAAGGGAAAGGAGCATCCAGAGACGATTACCTATGACTGCCCACAGCTGGAGAAGATTCTCGCACCAACCTATGGCTGTATCGTATACCAGGAACAGGTTATGCAGATTGTAATGGAGCTGGCGGGCTATACCCTTGGACGAAGCGACCTGGTGCGCCGTGCCATGTCTAAGAAAAAGGGAGATGTGATGCAGCGGGAACGTCAGAATTTTGTATATGGTAATGAGGAAGAACATGTTCCGGGCTGTATCAACAGGGGAATTGATGAGAAGACTGCCAATAAGATATTTGATGAAATGATAGATTTTGCAAAGTATGCCTTCAACAAATCCCATGCGGCAGCGTATGCAGTGGTGGCATACCAGACAGCCTATTTAAAATGCCATTATCCGGAGGAATTTATGGCAGCTTTAATCACCTCGGTATTAGACCGTACCGACAAGGTGTCTGAATATATTGCCCATTGCAGAAAGCTCGGGATTCAGATACTGCCGCCGGATATCAATGAAGGCTATAGTCATTTTTCAGTATCGGGTGGAGCAATCCGCTACGGATTATCTGCCCTAAAGAGTGTGGGAAGACCTGTTATTGAGGCAATCGTGGAAGAAAGGGAGAAGAATGGAAGGTACAAGGATTTAAAGGATTTTATCAGTCGGCTTTCCAATAAAGAGGTCAATAAGCGTACCATTGAAAGCTTTATCAAATCGGGGGCTTTGGACAGCTTTGATGCCAATCGAAGGCAGATGATGATGGTCTATGTACAGGTGATTGATCAGGTAAATCAGGAAAAGAAGAGTGCCATGACCGGACAGATGTCCCTGCTGGATTTTCTTGGAGAAGAAGAAAAGAAGGATTTTGATATCTCTTATCCAAAGGTAGAAGAATATGATAAGGAAGAGATGCTTGCCTATGAGAAAGAAGTGCTGGGAATCTATGTAAGCGGTCATCCGCTGGAGGATTATCAGGAACTGATGAGCCGGAATATTGATGCTACCACTCATGATTTTCTGCCAGACCCGGAAAGTGGGGAGACGGTTGCAAAGGATCAGATTTACTATACGATGGGAGGTATGATTTCGGCAAAAACTGTAAAAATGACAAAAAGCAACCAGAATATGGCTTTTATTACACTGGAAGATTTGCTGGGAACCATTGAGGTGGTGGTATTTCCAAAGCTATATGAGCAGTACAGACAATATTTAGAGCAGGATGAAAAGATTTTTGTATATGGAAGGGCATCCATCAGCGAAGATGAAGGAAAGCTTTTATTAGAAAAAGTAGTCCCATTTTCGGAGGTTCCGGAACAGCTTTATCTGCAGTGTGAGAATAAAGAGGATTTTAAGAATAAGCAGGATGCAATTTATGGAATTGTTGATGCGTATGCAGGACACAGTGAGGTCATTGTGGTTCTGAAGGAAGAAAAATTGATGAAGCCATTGGGCGTGCAGTTCAGGGTGGATATTTCAGAGGCATTGCTGGAGGAATTGAAGAAGTTGTTGGGGGAAGGAAAGGTAATAGTAAAAGAGGGAAAGCTTTCCATGAAAGGACGTTCCAGATAGGGAAGAGGCTATATATGATAACCAGTACATCAAATAATAAAATTAAAGATTTAACAAAATGCATGAAGAATGCCAGGGAGCGCAGAAGGCAGGATGTATTCATAGTAGAGGGTCTTCGGATGTTTACCGAAATACCAGAGAAAATGCATATTGAGACATTTGCAACCGAGGCATTTTATGAGCGAAACAAAGAGCTGTTCCACAATATATCTTATGAACTGGTAACAGAGCATATCATGGAAGCTGTTTCGGATACGAAGACTCCACAGGGAGTTATCAGCATGGTGAAGAGATATCACTATACCAGGGAAGAGATGTGTGGGAGGGAAAATCCGCTTATCATGGCATTAGAGAACATACAGGACCCTGGTAACCTTGGAACGATAATCCGTACTGCGGAAGGTGCGGGAGTAACAGGAATTATTATGAGCCGGGATACGGTAGATATATACAACCCCAAGGTGGTGCGGGCGACGATGGGCTCTATTTTCCGTCTTCCCTTTTGTTATGTTGAGAATTTAACGAAATGTATTCAGGATTTCAATAATCAGAACTTTCAGACTTATAGTGCTCATTTGCAGGGAAATAGTTTTTACGACTATGATTACCGGCAACCGACAATTTTTTGCATTGGCAATGAGGGAAATGGTCTTTCCAGAGAGCTTTCCAATGCCACAAACAGCAAAATCAGAATACCGATGAAGGGAAAAGTAGAATCTTTAAACGCGGCAACTGCGTCAACGGTGCTGATGTATGAGGCAATGCGACAGAGAACCACATAATATCGACAAAACTAGTGCTTTTTAGAAGAAAAATCCCCGTTCTATAAATCGACTTTCTGTACTAATATATAGTACATGATAAATGATTTTCAAACAGATACATACAATACCTGGTGTTTGGCATTTATTGTGCAAATAAAACTTTTTAAGGTACATGGAAGGAGAAAAAAGATGACAGAAAAAGTATTGAGTAACAATCAGGCAATAGTGGCAGGGGAAATTATTTCAGAGTTTACATTCAGTCACGAGATTTTTGGCGAGGGATTTTATATGGTGGACTTGCTGGTAAGCCGGCTGAGTGATGCTACGGATGTAATTCCTTTGATGGTTTCTGACCGTTTGATTGATGTGCATGAGAATCATATCGGTGAGCGCATCGAAGCGAAGGGTCAGTTCCGTTCCTATAATAAACACGAGGAAACAAAGAACCGTTTGATTTTATCACTTTTTGTCAGAGAGTTAAATGTATTAGCTGAAGAGGATGAAATGCAGCATCCGAATCAGATTTATTTAGATGGATATATATGTAAGGCTCCGATTTACAGAATGACACCACTTGGAAGAGAGATTGCAGATGTATTGCTGGCAGTAAACCGTGCTTATGGAAAATCTGATTATATTCCGTGTATCTGCTGGGGAAGAAATGCGCGATTTGCCGGGAAATTGGAGGTTGGAGAGCATGTGGCAATCTGGGGAAGAATTCAGAGCCGTGAATATCAGAAGAAGCTGGACAATGAAGAGGTTGTAAACCGGGTGGCATATGAGGTATCCGTTAGTAAAATGGAATGCCTGGAGTAAAAGAATGAATGGATAATCTCAAACCTGTAAGGAAAAGATTGCATTTTCATTCGGAATATGCTAGGATAATCGTATTTCTTACAACTTTAACATGAGGTGGAAAAATATGGAAAATGTGCACATTATTTACGGTGCAGGCTACGGCAAGACGGCGGCAGCCATGGGACTGGCGGTGAAGGCAGTAGGAGCAGGAGAAACCGTGACAATTGTACAATTTTTAAAAGGAACAGACGCAGATTATAGTATCTTAAGTCAATATGATGAAATCAAATTCTTTTCATTTGAAAACAGTGAAAAACCATATGGACAGTTAAGCTTTGAGGAAAGAGAAGAGCAGAGAGCTAAGGCGAAGAACAGTTTTCATTATGCAAAGAAGGTAATCGACACAGGAAGCTCGGATGTAGTAATATTAGATGAAGTGTTAGGTTTACTGGATTATAATATCCTGTTTGCAGAGGATATTGAGGAATTACTTCAGAGCAATAGCAAGGTCAAGTTAATTATAACAGGGAGAAACTGCCCGGATGGAATTAAGAAAAAGGCATCCTTGCTGTCTCATATTGAAGCGAACTAAAACACAGCAATTACTACCCTTTTAATAAATGCAATATAGTAAGGTTAAGGTACAGAATCATTTGTATTCTGTGCCTTTTTGTTGCCATGTATATGAGAAAATGGTCCGGTGGACCATTTTTGAGTTCTTGACACGGATTCTATATAGTGTTATCATAATAAAAGTTATACAAATTAGACGTTTTCGTCGATGTGTAGAGGCGCATGTGTCAAGATTAACAGTTTGGACAGATAAGGCTGGAGGATAGACTGCGAAAGGGGCTCATGCCGAAGAGAGATATTTCCTTATGGATATCTTGTCTGGATGTATAGTTAAGAGCTATATGTCTGTCACCGAAAGAAGATGAATTGGTGGAGTACAGATTATTGTATGATGCCAGATATCAGGTGGAGTGCTACGGAATGAAGGAAGATTTAGTGACGCTTCGTTGGCACCGCCGGTGAAGCGTTTTTTTTGCTTTGAGATAGCAGGTTTAATACTGTAGTGGAAAAATAGTATGTATTAGGAAAAGGAGAGAGCATATGTCAATTTTTACAGGTTCAGCAGTAGCATTAGTGACTCCATTTAAGGCAGACGGAGCAGTGGATTACGAGCAGTTGAAAGCATTGGTGGAATACCATGTGGCGAATAAAACGGATGCCATTGTTATATGTGGTACGACCGGTGAGGCTTCCACGATGACAGAGGAAGAGCATATGGAGGTAATCCGCAAGTGTGTGGAATATGTAGATAAGAGAATTCCGGTTATTGCAGGTACAGGTTCAAACTGTACGGAAACCGCAATCAAGCTTTCAAAGGAAGCAGAAGATGTGGGGGCAGATGCATTGCTGGTGGTAACACCATATTATAACAAAGCTACCCAGAACGGGCTCATTAAGCATTATACCGCTATTGGAGAGGCAGTGAATATTCCGATAATCATGTATAATGTACCGGGCAGAACGGGTTGTAACATTCAACCGGCTACAGCAGTGACGCTGGCAAGAAATGTGAAAAACATTGTGGCAATTAAAGAGGCTTCAGGGAATATTTCCCAGGTTGTAAAGCTTGCACAGTTAGCAGATGGTTGTATTGATATTTATTCCGGCAATGATGACCAGGTGGTGCCTTTGTTATCCTTAGGCGGTAAGGGCGTTATCTCTGTGACAGCCAATATTATTCCGAAGGATACCCATGATATGGTTGCCAAATATTTAGAGGGGGATGTGGCAGGTTCGCTGGCATTACAGTTAAAGGCAATTGATTTATGCGATGCGATGTTCTGTGAGGTAAATCCGATTCCTGTTAAAAAGGCAGTTGAACTCGCGGGTCTCTGCAATGGATACGTCAGAATGCCAATGACGGAGGCAGAGCCGGCAAGTGTAGAAAAGATTAAGAAAGCCATGACAGAATATGGTATTCCGCTTGCATAAGCCGTTGTAGAATTTGTTATTTTGTAGGGCGGAATCCGTGTTTAACAACAAGAAAAAGCTTTGCCGTATTTATTTTCTTTTGAAAACAAATGCGGCAGATAAGAGAAAAACGATATAGGAGAATGATAAAATGGTTAAAATAGTCATGCATGGCTGTAATGGTCATATGGGACAAGTCATTACGGAACTGGCTGCAAAGGATGCGGCTGTTGAAATTGTGGCAGGAATTGATATTGCAGACAACAAAGACAACGGATATCCCGTGTTTACCAATATTTTTGATTGTGACGTAGAAGCAGATGTAATTATAGATTTTGCGGCAGCGTCGGCAGTGGATAATCTGCTGCGTTTCAGTAAAGAGAGGAAGCTCCCTGTTGTTCTTTGTACAACAGGTCTTAGCGAGGAGCAGATTGCCAGGGTAAAGGAAACCAGTAAAGAGGTTGCAATTTTGAAATCTGCAAATATGTCTCTTGGAATTAATACCCTGCTTAAGCTTTTAAAGGATGCCGCAAAGGTATTTGGTACTGCTGGTTATGATATTGAGGTAGTGGAGCAGCATCATCGCTTAAAAAAGGATGCGCCAAGTGGCACTGCCCTTGCCCTTGCGGATTCAGTGAATGAAGCGCTGAATAACGAATATGAATACGTTTATGACAGAAGCCAGAGAAGTGAGGCAAGACCAGATAAGGAGATTGGTATTTCTGCCGTCCGGGGTGGAACGATTGTAGGGGTACATGATGTGATTTTTGCTGGTACAGATGAGGTGATTACATTTAACCATACTGCATATTCCAAGTCTGTATTTGCCAAGGGCGCAATTGAGGCGGGTAAATTCCTGGCGGGCAGACCGGCAGGAATGTATGATATGGCAGATGTAATTGAAGCAAAGTAAAAGGTGCATTTATAATATGAAAGAACTCAAAAATGGTCCACTGGACCATTTTTTCATATCATGTATATTTGAAATGTATGAGCTACGTAAAAGAAGAGAAAGCTATGTTTGAATGGAAGCATTAAAATATATTAAGATTGAGAAAGGCAGAAAATTATGAAGGACGGATTTATCAAGGTGGCAGCAGCGTCCCCGGACCTCAGGGTGGCAGATTGTGACTATAACGGAAAACAGATATTGGAAACCATCAGAAAAGCAGAGAACCGGGGCGTTAAGCTCATGGTATTTCCGGAGCTTTGTATTTCAGGCTATACCTGTGGCGATTTGTTTTTGCAGGATGCCCTGCTTAAAGCCTGTGAACAGACCCTGGATATGCTGCTGCAGGAGACTGCCGAGCTGGATATTTTGTATGTGGTGGGGATGCCGTATGCGTATAAAAACAAGCTATATAATGTGGCAGTTTTCTGCAAGGAAAATGAAATCCTGATGGTGGTTCCGAAAACCAATATACCAAACTATCAGGAATTTTATGAGGTGCGCCATTTTGCGGAGGGGCATAGAGAGACGGAATATATTGTACTGGCGGGGCGTGAGGCTGCATTTGGAACAGACCGGCTGTTGGTGTGTGAGAATATGCCAGAGTTGGTAATTGCCGGCGAAATTTGTGAGGATTTATGGGTGCCAGATTCTCCTTCTGTGCGCCATGCGCTGGCAGGAGCAACCGTTATCTGTAATCCTTCTGCCAGTGATGAGATAGCCACAAAGCCGGTGTATCGGCGGAATTTAGTTGCGATGCAGTCAGCAAAGCTGATTGCAGGCTATATTTATGCGGATGCAGGAAAGGATGAGTCAACCCAGGATCTGGTCTACAGTGGACATGATATCATTGCAGAAAATGGCAGCATTCTGACAGAATCCCAGTTGTTTGACAATCAGATTACCATAGCAGAGCTTGATGTGAAAAGACTGGCGGCAGAGCGCAGGAAAACAAATACTTATCGGAATGAATGGAGAAGGGGAAATGATGAGCCACGGCATGACGAAACCTATTTCCAGTTTGAACTGGTGGATACAGAACTTACGAGACCGATAGTAAGAACCCCCTTTGTGCCATCGGATGAGGTGAAGAAAAAACAGCGCTGTGAGGAGATTTTGACATTGCAGGCAATGGGACTTAGAAAGCGACTTTCCCATACAGGTTGTCAGTCGGCGGTGATTGGCTTGTCTGGTGGTCTGGACTCCACACTGGCATTGCTGGTAACGGTTAAAGCTTATGATTTACTGGGAATGGAACATAAAAATATTATTGCAGTTACTATGCCGGGGTTTGGCACTACTGACCGGACTTACCAGAATGCACTGGAACTGGCACGTTCCCTGGGAACGACTTTAAAGGAAATTCCAATCACAGATGCGGTACGCCAGCATTTTAAGGATATTGGACAGGATGAAAAGGTACATGATGTTACCTATGAGAATGGACAGGCAAGGGAAAGAACCCAGATATTGATGGATATAGCCAATAAATGTAATGGTATGGTTATCGGAACCGGTGATATGTCCGAGATGGCACTGGGGTGGGCAACCTATAATGGTGACCACATGTCCATGTATGCGGTAAATGTGTCGATTCCCAAAACACTGGTTAGATATCTGGTAAGCTATTATGCAGATGAAACCGATGGAAAGACGGCAATGGTATTAAGGGATATATTGGATACACCGGTGAGCCCGGAATTACTGCCGCCGGAGAATGGTGAAATTGCCCAAAAGACAGAAGATATTGTGGGTCCATATGAATTACACGATTTCTTTTTATACTATTTGTTAAGATATGGATATAACCCATCCAAAATCTATCGTTTGGCAAAGCTTGCATTTGTAGACGTGTATGATGATGCAACAATTAAAAAATGGATGAAGACCTTTTACCGGCGCTTCTTTTCGCAGCAGTTTAAACGTTCCTGTGTTCCGGATGGTCCTAAGGTAGGTACAGTATCCCTTTCTCCAAGGGGAGATTTGCGGATGCCAAGTGATGCGTGTGCAGCCATATGGATGCGGGAAATCGAAAGTCTTATTTAAATTGTGTCAAATTATAAAGTTTTTGTGAATAATTATAAAACGGCTTTCATTTACTAATAAATGTGTTATAATCACAAAGGACTACAAGCTATTGTATATGGAGGATAAAGCATTGAAATTTACAGATGCTTCCAATGACCAGTTGGAATCGATATTATCTGGGGATGAGGATTTTTTTAAGAATGCCGGTCCGGATACAATTGTAATCGATACAGAGGAACAGATGGCAGAGAAAGAGAATAAGGATTCCCGGGATGTAGTGATTGAGGTAAAGAATCTCTATAAAATCTATAAGGTGGGAACCAACAGGGTTCATGCGCTGAATGGTGTGGATTTTAAGGTATATGAAGGTGAATTTTGTGCCATTGTCGGCACATCCGGTTCCGGTAAATCTACATTGCTGAATATGCTGGCAGGTCTGGAGAAACCCACAAAGGGAGAAATTATCATTGCGGGGCATCATATTGAAAAAATGAATGAAAATAAGCTGGTTCGTTTCCGGCGGCAAAATGTTGGATTTATCTTTCAATCCTTTAATCTGCTGGGAACCATGAATGCTTTGGAAAATGTTGCGCTGCCTCTGTCCTTTAGGGGAATACCCAAGGAGCTGCGATTGAAAAAAGCAATGAAAATGTTAAGACTTGTAGGTCTCAAGGAACATGCATTACATAAGCCGAACCAGATGTCCGGCGGACAGCAGCAGCGTGTGGGTATGGCGAGGGCATTAGTGGTAAATCCAAAGATTATGTTTGCAGACGAGCCCACGGGTAATCTGGATTCAAAAACCTCCAAAGAAATGATGGATTTAATGCGGAATGTGGTTAACAAACATAAAAAGACACTGGTTATGGTAACCCATGATGACAGTTTAGCAGCCGTAGCTGATAAAATTATTCGGATTATGGATGGTAAAATTATTAGCATAGAAGATAAAGGAAGAAAAGTAGTGGAGGATGGAAGTCATGAAGAGATTGAAAGATAAGAGCATCAGGTTAGTAAAAAGGATGATGGCGGTGGTTATTTGTTTTGCCGTTATAGGAGTTATGCCGTCAGGAATTCCGTCTGCCAGTGCTACGGAAGTATCCCAGTCCGGTGACACTGCCCAGACTACGACAGAGACTGTTAATACGGATGCAAATGGTACGTTGGGTAAAAATTCCGATGTAGGCATCAGCGTTACGAAATCCATTACCGGCAAAGCAGGAAAAAGCGTAAATGTTGCCTTTACACTACAATCAAATGATACCGCAAATATTAAATTAAAGGGAGTATATCCAGTTATTGACAATACCTTTCCTTTTGAGACCAGCGGAGATGCCTATAAGGTTGTCAGTGCAGGAACGGATACGGAAAAGCAGGCAAAGCTGAGTGTAACATTTAAGCTGAAGGCACGCTCAGACATTGAGACAGGGTATCACAGTGTAAGGTTTATCGGAGAATATTCCAAGACAGATAGCGATGGTACAACAGAGGATTATTATGTAATTAAGACAATTAACATTTATTTTGAGGGTACTGCAGGTTCAGGTGCAAATATAGGTGGCGGTAGTGATATTTCCGGTTCTGGAGATGATGACAATATTCCGGATACAGGGGATGATGATTTGGGCGGATATACCCCTTCGTCAGACGACGGTGATTCGGATGGTGATGAGAGTTCGGCTCCAAAGCTTATCATTACAGGATATGATACAAAGCCTGAAAAAATCATGGCTGGGGAGACCTTTACCATTACGATTCACATACAGAATACTTCTAAGACCACTTCGGTTTGCAATGGTAAATTTTTAGTTGGAAATGAGGCAGGCAACTTTCTACCAACCTCTGGTTCCAGCGCTGTATTTGTAGAAAGCATTCCGGCAGGAAAGACTGGGGATATTAAGCTGGAAATGAAGACATCCTCTGATTTGGCACAAAAGAATTATATCCTTGTTGTCAAGGGGGATTTCGATGACGGCAAGGGGAATAATTATACCTATAGTGATAATCTATATGTACCGGTATTTCAGGAAGTAAAGCTTGGAATTACAGATGTATCTATGTCGCCGGAAGCTATCGGAATTGATTCAGAGGGAACATTGATGTTTACAATCAACAATCAGGGGAATGCCGGTGTATATAATGTAAATGTGTCAGTGAAGGATGATGCAGTTACCTGTGAGGATAGCTATGTGGGAAATATTGCAGCATCTTCTTCGGCCTATGCGACACTGAATCTTGTGGGCGTGCAGGATAATTCCGAAACCGGAACCATTAATGTTGTGATTTCTTATGAGGATTCTGAGGGAAATACCGGAACAATGGAGCAGGCGGTTACCTGCATGGTAGGTGAAGATGTATCAATGGATGATTTGGATTTTGAAGGGGGAGATTTGGAAGACGGTTTTGGTGAAGAAGATACCGGTTTACCGATATGGCTGATTGTGATTATCGTCATAATAGTGCTGGCAGCTGCTGCTGGTTTAGTTATCTTTATTGTCATGAGAAAAAAGAAAAAAATGGCAGAGCTGTTAGAGGATGAAGATGGAGAGGATGATTTAGAAGATGAAGATTTCTGATATCCTTGGAATGAGTTTGACAAATTTGTGGCGCCGTAAAACCAGGACAATTCTGACTATATTGGGAGTTATCATTGGTACAGCATCCATTGTTGTCATGCTGTCTCTGGGTATTGGATTGAAGCAGTCCATGTTAGAACAGGTGGGAACTGCAGGTGGACTGATGGAGATTATGGTATCATCAGACAGTGATTATGGAACGGATGATTTGCTTCTGGATGATTCCACTATAGAAACCTTTTTAGAGCTAGAGCATGTGGAGACAGTGGAACCGCAGCTCTGGTACAGCATGCCAATTCAGGCGGGAAAATATGAGTCCTATATTACGCTGATTGGAGTGACTCAGGAGTATCTTGAAAAAATTGAATTGGGAGAAGGAACCCTGCCAGAGCAGGGAGGAAATCTCAGCATGATTGCTGGTAACCAGATTCTGGCAGAGTTTATGGATTCGTCTACCGGTGAATATCCTTATTATGAAAATGAGGAAATGCCTAACATAGATTTACTGAACACTCCTCTGGTGGGGGGAATAGAGGTGGAGGATGCTGCGGAGGATGATTCAGGGGCTGATATGTCCTCATCCGACACGGACTTTGTAGACAGTACATTTAGTAGCAGTGATACGGAGGATGATGAAGATGACAGCTCGGAAGATTTCAGTGATGAAACGGAAGACTTCAGTAGTGATGATGATTTTAGCTATGATGAAGGACTGTCCCTGGATGAATTTGGAGATGACAGTATATCCTATAGTAATTTTTCCTCCTCTATGAAGCGTGTGCCTGTCAAGATAACCGGTATTACGGAGGGCGACATAGAAAGCTATACGGAATATTCCTATTACTGTTATACGAGTATGGATGCTCTAAAAGAATTTTTAAAGCAGAATTATTCGGAAAACAGTGTAATACCCGGACAGCCCACCAACAAGGATGGCAAACCATATCGGGATTTGAAGTATTCACAGCTGACGGTAAATGTGGATGAATCGGCTAATGTAGAGGATGTATTACAGACGATTCAGGATATGGGGTATCGTGGAGAAGCCAATAAGGAGTGGCTGGAAGAGATTGAAAAGGAATTTATGATTATTGAGGCGGTATTAGGCGGCATCGGTGCGGTTTCCCTGCTGGTTGCAGCAATTGGTATTGCCAATACGATGACAATGTCCACCTATGAGAGAACGAAGGAAATCGGAATCATGAAGGTGTTAGGCTGTGGTCTTGGCAATATCCGTACAATGTTCCTGACAGAGGCTGCATTTATCGGGCTTTTGGGGGGCATAGCAGGTGTGACATTAAGCTTTTTGCTTTCTGTTGTTGTGAATAAGGTTGCTCCGGCAGTAATGGGAGACTTTACAGAAGGGGCAAAAATCTCAGTGATTCCGTTATGGCTTGTGCTGTTGTCCATTGTCTTTTCTACAATTATCGGTATGGTCGCAGGTTTTTTCCCTGCACAGCGAGCCACGAAATTAAGCCCACTGGCAGCAATCCGTAATGAGTAATACAGTTGCACACAGGATATAGAAATGAAAAAGACGTTGGCTTCCGTAGGAAAAACCAACGTCTTTTTGAAATATTGTTACGCTACATGTTCCGGTTGTTTTGTGGCAAAATCAATCTGTTGTACAATTCCTGCGGCTCCCGTTGACTCATGCAGATAGAAGCCTGTCTGTCGGACAACTGCCTGGGTCTCATTCGTATCTGCAGCTGCGTGAGTAAACTGGGTGTCAGCAGCGCCTAGATAGATGGCACCGACATCCGCCTGCCCCAGCCCGATGAGTTTGTCGTTGCCGGAGGCGTCCTTAACCCAGATTTTCAGCTTGGAATAGACAGAATCATTTTCGTCAATCCATCCGTTGCCGTCTTCATCATAGGCAGATAAGTCTTTAAAGCCGTTGCCGGATTTTGTACCAAACAACTCACTGCCGTCATCGATTTTACCGTTACCGTTTTCGTCCAGTGCTAAAAAACCATTTCCCCTTGCCAGCTGGGAAATTTCTTCCTCTACGCCGTCTCCGTCAATGTCGAAGTACCATTTCTGGTCGCTTATGGTTTCTGGTGCATCCTCTAGCTGGATGACCAGAGGGTCGGTAAGAATGTACTGTGTCTGAGAGGTAAGGGATTCTGAAGTCTCCATAAAGGAACGGCTCATTTCCATTGAGATGTTAAAATCGATGGTCCGGCCATCGGCTGTCACTACAGAGCCCGTGCTGTTAAAACGAGTGGCTTCTGTTTCGCTTACGGTAACATTCTGGTAATCCTGTCTGGTCCAGAAAGTTCCGGGCTGGCTGCTTGTGGTCAAATCCAGTATGCTGTCAGAATCGTAATAGCCCCGTCCAAGAAGCTGTTCCTTAATCCGTTCCATGAACTCTTCCAGACGGTTGATAAACTCCTCGTGGTACTTTTGCCAGGCAGATTTTGCCTGTTCAATCGTAACGGTGTTATATGCCAGATTGGTGTATAAGTCTGAGGTAAGTGTCTGGGTATCACCAGAATCTGACATAGAGTTGGTAAAAGAATCATATTGGCCGTAATTTCCACGGCTGATGGCAGTCCCACTGTATTGTACATAGCTGCTTAAAAATGTGTTGCCTGAATAGGTGGTAACATTGGTGCCTGGCTGCCTCATAACAGTCTGCTGTGTTACCTGTGTGTTATTGGTATAGATTCTTCCAGAATCTATACTGACCTGACTTGAATCAATTTTGATGTTTCTCACCCTTTCCAAAATGTATTCCAGTCTAACCAATATATATTTCGGTGACATTTTTAATTTTTTATAGAGTTCTTTGAAAAGAACCCTGAAGAAAGCATAAAACGACCATTCTACTATTAAAAATTCTTAGGTTTACAACAGCGTAAAATACCAGTATAATGTGCAATAGTGATTTAAAGAAAGGAAGAGCGGATGCAATGCTTATGAAAGCTGTATCCGGAATCAGTCATGTATCAGATTATTAAAAAGGATGGAAATGCCAAGCGTGCTGCATTTGAAACGGTGCATGGAACCGTTCAGACACCAGTTTTTATGAATGTAGGAACGATAGCGGCAATTAAGGGTGCAGTTGCCACCACAGATTTACAGGAGATTGGAACGCAAATTGAACTTTCCAACACATACCATCTGCACGTAAGACCGGGCGATAAGGTAGTTAAGCAGCTGGGAGGTCTTCATAAATTTATGAACTGGGACAAACCTATTTTGACAGATTCAGGCGGGTTCCAGGTGTTTTCCCTTGCGGGACTACGGAAAATTAAAGAGGAAGGAGTATATTTTAATTCGCATGTTGACGGGCGTAAGATTTTCATGGGTCCCGAGGAGAGCATGCAGATTCAGTCCAATCTGGCATCTACCATTGCCATGGCATTTGATGAATGTGCTCCGAGTCTTGCCACAAGGGAATATATAAAAAATTCTGTGGAGCGTACCACCAGATGGCTGGCAAGGTGTAAGACGGAGATGAAACGGTTGAATTCACTGGAGGATACCATTAATAAAAACCAGCTCTTATTTGGTATTAACCAGGGTGGAATTCATGCAGATATCAGAGTGGAGCATGCCCGGGTTATCTCGGAGATGGAGTTGGACGGGTATGCTATTGGCGGGCTGGCAGTGGGAGAATCCCATGAGGAGATGTATCATATTATAGAAGAGACGGTTCCCTATCTTCCAGAGAGTAAGCCGACCTATCTTATGGGGGTTGGAACACCGGCCAATATTCTGGAGGCTGTGGAGCGTGGAGTGGATTTCTTTGACTGTGTTTATCCAAGCCGGAATGGACGGCATGGACATGTATATACGAATCATGGGAAAATGAATCTTTTTAATGCAAAATACGAATTAGACAGCCGGCCCATATCAGAGGAATGCAGCTGTCCAGCCTGCCGGAATTATTCCAGGGCATACATCCGGCATTTGTTAAAAGCAAAAGAAATGCTGGGAATGCGTCTTTGTGTCTTGCATAATTTGCATTTTTATAATAATATGATGAGTGAGATTCGTACAGCGATAGAGGAAGAACGTTATTCAGAATATAAAAAGATGCGTTTGGACGGCTTCGCTCAGGGGGAATAGATACGAAGTGCTTGAGGAAGCGGCTATGGGCGGCCTTGCGCATGGAAAAAAGTGATTCTTATAAAATTTAAGGTAGAAAAGGAGTTAATGATTATGTTTTCAATGTTATTAAATGGAGATGCCCAGCAGGCATCAGGCGGTTCTTTGGTTATGACGTTAGTGATGGTTGTAGTCTGGATAGGTGTTATGTATTTTATTTTAATCCGTCCGCAGAAGAAACAGCAGAAGGAAATGGATGCAGTCCGTAATGCAGTGGAGCCGGGTGATAATATTATGACCACAGGGGGCTTCTACGGTGTTGTTTTGGATGTAGTAGACGATACGGTTATTGTAGAGTTTGGTAATAATAAGAACTGCCGGATTCCGATGCACAAGAATGCCATAGCAGAGGTAGAGAAAGACAGTGAGGAAGAAACGGAGACAGATTCTAAGAAGAAATAGGGATTGGCAACGAAAAGCCGGAAGAATGCATTTATATGTTTTCTACCGGCTTTTTGCTGCCATGCATCCGGAAGAAGCTGTCGGTGGCAGGTTCTGTAGGTTATTGTATCATATTTTGAGCCCGGTATTCACGGATGGCAGTCAGCAGTTTTTCGGGAATGCGAAGGTTGCCCCGCCCGGTTCCGATGGAGATATCCGGTTTTATAACTCCATGAAAATCAGAGCCGCCGGATACGAGAAGCTTTTTGGCAAGTGCAATGCTCCGAAGCTCCTGCATCTGACCGTCGTCATAGGTGGAATAATAGCATTCCAAACCAGAGAGTCCCAGTGGAATCAGGGTATCCAATAATGTCTCAATCTCACTTCTTGAAAATTTGTAGGAATATGGGTGGGCGAGGATTGCAGTACCGCCTGCCTGGTTGACTAGATGAAGCACATGTTCTGGTGTTACCTTTGGCTTGGCAAGGTAAAACGGGCATCCTATTCCGAGATACTTGTCAAATACTTCCGTTTTGTTTTTGCAGAAACCCTTCTCTACCAACACTCTGGCGAAATGTGCTCGTGTAATAACACTGTTGGGGTTGCCGTGCTTTAATTCTTCCATGGTGATAGGAATACCAGCATCCACAAAGTTTTGTACCATTTTTTCGTTTCGGTTCTCTCTTGCCTGCTTTAATTTCGCAAGCTCCTCTAAAAAGACTCTATCTCTGTGATTTACAAAAAGTCCCACAATGTGGATTTCTCTGTTTTTATAATAACAGGAAAGCTCAATGCCGGGAAGCACGTCAATGTTTTCATACTTTCCCGCGTATTGAAGCGCCCGTTCTACGCCGTCAACGGTGTCGTGGTCGGTAAGAGCAAAATAGCGGAGTCCGGCTTCCTTTGCCAGGGTAACGACTTCCTCCGGGGTCAGGGAACCGTCAGACGCAGAAGAATGTACATGCAAGTCTATATAATTCATAAAAAACCTCCTTGGTGAAATTGATAATGGGGAATGTATATTTTCTACTTTTAATATAGTATGTTCTAACTTATACTACAAGTATCCTTATAGTTGAAAAGAAAAATATAATATGTTACACTTTTTAAGCAATATTTTATCTGACGCCAATATAGCACAGACACCAATTTAATTCAAGCCGCATTCAATTAATGAATTGTATAAGTATGGTATGGAATTGGACATACTTTGAAAAAGTATTCTAAGATTTTTAAAGAAAGGAAATTAAAAAATGAATGAATTTACAAATGTGTTAAAAAGAGTAGACTTAAATAGTATGACCTCTTTTCTGTTGTATGGTATGGATGATATGGACGAAATTACCGGTTCTTATTCGGAAAAGATGAATGAAGGTTTTGAAGATTATTATAAGAGTATGCGAGAAGCATTTCCAGATACAGAAATAGATGAGGATGATATGAATAACATAGTAGCAGGACTTTCTGAGGTGGAATGCGATGTGTACTTCAAGGTTGGTCTTCTGATAGGTTTTCAAATATATAAGTGTTTTGATGAAGGATATGATAAGTCAAAGGCGGGACAGTTAAATAAAATAATCAGCGATTTTATAGCTTTTCAGGAAAAGAATACAGACAAATAAAAAGAATGGCAGACAGCACATCCCGGGAGGGATATGCTGCTTTTTTTGTTGTCAAGCATACGAGAAAAAGGTCCGGTGGACCTTTTTTGAATTTCTGGCAAAAGCAGTCTTATATTTTAACTTTTAAACAGTATTTAGATTTACCCTATTTTTGTTAGTTTTTGAAAAAGTATAGAAGTGGGGAAATGCTTGAAAAACCTAGCTTTGTGTAAAGATACAACTTTGCACAAAAAGGCTGATAAAATTTTACTAGTGACATATTAGTGACAAAATAAGAACCTCCGGAAGTCATTCCAGAGGTTCTATTTGTATCATTTCTATGGCATGGCGCAGCTCATCAATATCTTTATGTGTGTATGTCCTTTTGGTCAGCGTTTTAGAAACATGGCCAACCAGTCTATCAATGCATACCTCATTAGCTCCGGCAGAATCCAGGAGAGAGGTAAAAGTATGCCGGCAGTCATGCGGAGTATGTTTTTCTGTTATTCCACATTGCTTCATAACTTCGGCAAAGGCTTTATAATAGCGTGTTGGTGTAATAGGTTTGTAATTCCCCTCTTGATGTATAAAAGTTTCAGAATGGGGCGAATATCGAGCCTGTACAAGGCTTTTGATTCCTGGATGGACTGGTACAATCCGGTTTTTTCCCGCTGCTGTCTTTATTCCTCCGTACATGGTCCATTCATTTATATCAATATTTTTGGTCTGCATTTCAAGAAATTCGGTGATTCTCCAACCGGTATATATGAGGATAAGAACAGTATCGCAATATGGTACCTGGTCAACATTCTTCCATAAAGCTGATATCTCGGCTTTAGTGAATGGTATGCCCTCCTCGTCATCCTCTTCCTTGGTTATTTTTACAAAGCTGGAGTAGTCTTTTTCAATCATGTCATATTCAAGGGCATATCTATACATCTGGTGCAGTAAATTGAGTATATGCTCCATGTAGGCATGAGAAAGACTATGGTCATCAAGAATGCGCTGCATATCGTCAGTCCGGATTTCGGCTAATTTCATATTATGGAGAGAGGAACATTTATTATAAGCTCCCCTTGTACATCCTATGGAGCTTGCAGAGTATTTCTTTTTACCATTCACATACTTCCAGTCATACCACATAGCATACACTTCTTTAAAAGTAATATCCCGCTTATTTACATCAAATGGACTCCGGTTATATTCAGCCAGGGCAATATTGGCATCTGTCCGGTTTTCAAACCGGTCTAGTACATCATAGCGAGGATATCCCCATTCGTCTATCTTGGTATTCACTCGGACTTCAAAGGGTTTCCGGCGGTTCCCGGATAACTTAACAACGGTACCGTATCCGTTGGGGTTCCTCATTGCTTTCCCTCTTGGCATTGTATCAGCTCCTTTCTGTGTGCGATATCGCACAAGATATTATAATTTTTTAATAAATTGTAAGAGATATGTACCGTTAATATTTGTCTTATCACAATCAAGATTACGTTTCCCAAATTGTGTAAAACCATTTTTTCATAAAAACTAATTAATTTAGGAGTATCCTCACATTCGAGATAAGTATATCTTCCACCGGATTCATTCTGAATGAGTCTAACTTTATCTATAGCAAGCCCTAATAATTCGTCGCCAGATATAAGCGTATCGTTTCCAGAAGAGTAGTTTTTACCAAGCTGACCAATTAGCAAAGAGGATATAATATATTTTTGAATGGAATTATCATAGGTGCCATACTGAGATAGTTTTTTATATAGAGAATTGCTGACGGACCCTTTGGTTAATATAAAAGATTTTTGAGCGATTGAATAATATCCAACAAGTTCAGCAGGAGTTGTATCTAATGCTTTAGCAAATAATTCTATTTTTCCGTGTGAAACATCATTAATACCCATTTTGTAAAAAAAACAATATAAAAAGGACTTTTTTTGTAATGATTTCGTCAAAAAACGACATAATAATTGCGGAAAAGTGGCGAATTTACTGTGTATTTGTTGACATTAGACAACATTATTTATATAATATACTTAACAAGGCAGTCGGAGGGTGAGTGCACTTCACCCGACCCGGCGAAATATATTGCTATATGAAATAGCCGTCTACTTTGTCAGGAGCAGGACGGCTATTTCTTATTTTTCATGTTCAGAATGGAGACAATTAACAGTGCAACTGTTAATATGGTCATGAATTCTTCGTATGTACTCATAAGCACCACCCCTTCCGTAAGGCTCGGAACGGATGGAACACGTCCCCCGGCTACCCGGTTAAGTATATTATATAATGCATTGATGTGTACTATTTTCAGTTATGGTTGGGATTGAAATTGTTTTTTAATGCAGGGTTTGTGGATTGCGCTGATGGACTTGTAGTGAATGATTTATCACAAGTACGCAATCCATCTATATGTTCAAATAAATCTGGTTTAATAGGTGCACCTAGTGGGTCTAATATAAAATCTATACCTTCACGTCTTGCCAATTTTGCAGCCGATACAAAGTCACTGTCTCCTGATATAAGTATAATTTGTTCTACTTGCTTTTTGTATGATATAGATGCAATATCTAATCCAATTTTCATATCTACACCTTTTTGGTCTATTTCAATACAAAAATCATCCTCTGTTAGATTTGAAAAATCAATAGTTCCATTACACAATTTTTTTATTATATCTGGACGTATTGTGTAATGTGCTTGTTCTTCTGCTAATTTTCCAAGACGTATTGCGAATTTCCTTTTTTTCTTAAGCTCATTCAAAAATTGGTTCATCCAAGTATATAATTCTGTTTTTGAAAAATCTATTTGCTTTTTCAATAATGGATGATAGATGCGTTTGGACGTAGGTGGACAATCATAATAAAAAATTCTATATAGTTCGTTGTTTTCACCATGCGAATTTAGATGGCGCTTACAATAATTTGCAAGTTCTATAGCCCTTTGTTGTGCAGGTATATCACCAAATACTTTTTGAGCTCTTCTGCGGTAGAATCCGCCATCAACGAGTATAGCTGTTTTCATAAGTAAATACCTCCTTAAAATGGAAAAGCACTAGGGTTCGGTCATTCTCATATAGTTGAGAGACGTACAACCTAGTGCATTATTAACGTGTAACCTTTGTTACACTATAATATTATATGCATTTGGTTTGTATGTCAATAATATTTGTGTAAATTTTTTTACAAAATGTGAAAAAAATTGCTTTTTGAAAATTAGTAAAACAGATATTTATATCTGGTACATATCTATTTTGCCTTTTTATGCAAATTGCATTTTTTGTTATGCAATATTAAAGAAAGTAAGGCTCTTTACTGTCTTTTTGGTATTTTGAGTGGTCGGTTAGCATATCAACATATTCTAATACTTTGTTTCTTCCATGCTTTGTTTAGTTGACTAAATGTATCTGGCAATGCTGTCTCTTGGGTTTATTGTTTTTTTAAATCATATCATAGCTTCCATAAGTATCCAGTAACTGACATATCGCTCCACCGGCTGCCGGGTTAAGTATATTATATTGTTTATTTGACTGGGGAATATTCCCCAGTCAGTTTTCTGATAGCTGAAAATTCAGCTTATCTATCGTATCCATATTATCAACAAATAGCCCAGTCCAATTTTGGACTCGGCACAGAATGGTGCTGACTGTTCAAGATTGCACAGTCGTTTTCTAAAATTTTAGAATTCTCCCAACGAAGGGAAAATTTATTCCGTTATGGGTTGTTTAGTTTTGGACATTTTTGTCTAAAACCCTGTATCAAATTGATGCGTCCCCATTTTTGGGGTTGCAAATTTGCAACTCCAATATGGGAAGTGATTTTATCCTTTGAGATTTTACACTACCAAGTTAGATGTGTCCAATTTTGGATGCATTACCAGAGCAATTTTGCGCTTGTTAGTATTGACCCATACGTGAGGACTATCCCAATTTGGATAGTCGTTTTTCTAAAAATTTAGAAAATGTAGAATTTCTTCATTGGGGAAAACTCCCCAGTCAGAACACCCCTAAAATTTTAGGAGTGCAAAAAATGGTGCAGTCGCCAGTTAGCCAGTCCAAAATTGGACACGGCAAATTTTTTAGTTTAATACTATTCATAACTTAGAGGGTTTTTAAACAGGCAAACGGACAAACTGACCTTTTGTCAAGTTTTGCACTATTCATAACTTATAAGGTTTTTAAACCTCCTCATTTTTGAGGGGATAGAAAATTATTCAGATTTTTTTAAATGCATTATTTTGGTTGTTCCTGCAGCTGATGCTTCGTAGGAAATTTCTTCATTTGCATAAGAAAATTCCTTTGTATCATCGGTAGAAGCCATTAAAGCACCGTCTGTTTTTTCTTTGTCTCTTTCAGAAGTCCAGCTGAACTCTTCCGTGTATTCTTCAGGAGCAACATATGTACCAACCCAATATATAGATTTTGTATCTCCGTTATCGGATACCCAATTAATTGTAATTACACCGTTAGAAATTTCGGCTTCCATCCAGTTTCCGTCATTGTTTTCTGACTTCCATGTGCCCGTAAGGTCTATAGGTTCTGCTATTTCTTCTGCTGGTTCTGCTTCTGTAGATGCTAACTCTATTGTTTCCGTCTGTTCATTTGCTTGTGTATTATTTGCATTTTCACTTGTATTGTTATTTCCACAACCAGTCATAATAATTGTTGCTGCCATTAATAAAGCAATAAATTTCTTTTTCATATTCGTGCTCTCCTTATCCTGCTTCGCTTTTTAATTTTCGATTCTTTCAAAAACCATCGTAGCTTGAATCCTATCTCCTCCGCCGATTCCAGAACTATGAGCCGTAGCGGTTGTTATGGTATGAAGCCGATATCCTTTGTCTGCTTGAGTGTTAATTACATTTTCTAATTGAGTTAGATTTCCGGAACCTGTTCCAATTAGTTTTTCTTTTAATGTTACTTGTAAAACAATGTACTTTTGCATAAATATGCCTCCTTGTGTATAAAATTTATAATTTATCTATAACCTTACCCATACATGAAGCAGATTCGTTTAATGGGATGTTATCATATTTTTGATTTACGGAGATTAATTCTCCCTTACCTAGCTTTTTTACATAACATTGACCGTCTATTTGGAATATTCCAATATCACCAGTTTCTATACTATTCGTCATTTGAACTAGAAGAGTATCACCATCTGAATATACTGGTTCCATACTGTCACCATTTACACCAATAGCATAATCTACATCCTTATATGCATCTGGTATCTCAATAGATTTTGTTGGTGGTGTGTCAAATATAATTTGTCCAGTTCCGGCGGATGCCAGTTTGTAATAATAATTTACAAGTCTAGTAGCAGTCGGGCTTGTTTCTTTTATTTTTGAATTTTGGTATTCTTTTTCTAATATAAAGTCTACAACTTCTTTTCCATGAGGTCCGAGTTCTCTATATTTTTTTATTAATTCATATTCAGAAAAAGAAAAATCATTATTGAATCGTTCTGTGTATTCAATATTCATATATGGAACATTATGTAATTGTTCAATTAAATGAGTTAAATAATTATCAAAATCATAAACATCATCTTGTGGTATTCCGTCATTGCTTTCGTAATCAAATTTACCTCCAATTCGTAACTCATCATAAAAATCTTCCATTACAGATATAGCATTCTGAAAATTTTCTCTAAGTGTTCCCATAAATTCGGATATGGAATATATATTATTAGATTCAGCTCTCCACATTTCTTCAATAGTATCTGAATCTATTGTAATGTTTTTTTTGCCATCTTTGCTTTCAGATAACAATTTCATAAGCATATTATAAGTAAATTCATTATATTCATCATTATATTCGTGTGTTGTAATAGTATATTCTTCTGTCCATCCCATCAAATATGCTGGTGATACATTAAATGTTTGTGCAATCGATTCTATTTTGTCAGATGGTATATTTGTTATTAAATTATTCTCATATTTATATAGAGTTTGTTTTGAAACATTGATGATGCTAGCTAAATCCACTTGGCTCATATCATGTAGTTCTCGTAAATATTTAATTTTATCACCTATTGTCATTAATATCACCTACCCATCTTATGAAGTAACTTGATTATAGCACAATAATGTTATAAGTTCAATAAAAAATAACTTGACAAGTTACAAAAATGTGTTAAAATGAAAGTAACTTATAAAGTTACCCAAATATAAAGAAAGGAGGTCTCTAAGAGTGATAAGAACAGATGATTTAAGAGGTATAATTGCGAAAAATGGTTTGTCTCAATCTGATGTTGCGAGGAAAATTGGTATAACACCAAAAACATTTTATCAAAAAATGCAAGAAGGTAAATTTGGAAGTGATGAAATTCAAATTATGATTGATTTTTTACATATAGACAAGCCAATGGAAATTTTTTTTGCAAGAAAGTAACTTGTTAGGTTACTTTGATATTAATAGTATTAAGAAAACAGGAGGTAGTATGAACGAATTACAGATTTTTGAAAATTCAGAATTTGGACAAGTCAGAACGGTTGATGTTGACGGTAAAACCTATTTTGTGGCAAATGATGTGGCAAGGGCATTGGGATATAAACGACCTGCTGATGCAGTTACCGCACATTGCAAGGGGTCGGTAAAATACCGACACCTTACAGATGGAGGAGAACAGGAATTAAAAATTATTCCAGAGGGCGACATTTACCGTCTTGTTATTAAATCTCAGCTTCCAAGTGCGGAACGATTTGAGAAATGGGTATTTGACGATGTAATCCCCTCAATAAGAAAGCATGGGATGTATGCAGTCGATGAACTTGTAAATAATCCGGATTTGCTAATCAAGGTAGCAACGGAACTTAAGGAAGAAAGACAAAAGAACAGGGAATTGGAAAACGCTGTTCAGAAGATGGACAAGGTTATTGGGGAAATGACACCTAAAGTAAATTATGTTGATGTAATTCTAAAAAGTAAATCAACAGTGCTTGTTACGCAGATAGCACAGGACTATGGAATGTCTGCAAAGAAATTTAATCAGACGCTAAAGGACTTTAGTATCCAGCATAAGGTAGGTAAACAGTGGATATTGTATGCGGATTATCAAGGGAAAGGGTATGTACATAGTCGGACAATTGATATCACACGCTCTAACGGGCAGTCAGATGTGGTTATGCAGACGGAATGGACACAGAAGGGCAGATTATTTCTTTATGATGAGTTAAAGAAACACGGTATTTATCCAATGATAGAAAGGATGGGATAGCATAATGAAAAAGAGAGAGGCATTAGCAATTTTTAATTTAAAGATTTTCAACGGAAATGTTGATACAGGGAGTTTGATTAGTAAGAAAAGTATTGAAAGGGAAATACGCATGTTGTCAGACAATGACGAAAGTTTTGAAAATGCAGTATTTGAGCTGGGATGTTCAGAACTGGCTAAAACATATTTAAAGCGAATGCAACAGAGATAGTAGCAGATTAAGCGAAATTGTAGCCAAATTTCAGCCGATTAGAAAGGAGTATGGTTATTATGTCAGAAGATGCACAAAAGCTGTTAGACCGCTACCGGGAGTTATATAACAAATGGCAGAACCAGCTAAACGACAAAAAGAACCTTAGCGATGAATGCTTATTGATGATTGCACTGGATGAAGCAATAGCATACATGCATTTGAAATTGGCAGATAACCGGAAAGGAGTTGATTAATGTGGTATGTGCAAAGTACAAGGAAATGATTGCAGCTATGACAGCCTCATGCATGACACCCAAAGAGATAGCCAAGAAAGCCGGGGTTTCTGATAATGCGGTTTACCGGGTCCGGAAAGGCTACATGGTGAAAATGGAAATCCTGGGGAAGATATGCAGGGTGTTGGGGATTGATGTTAATGACGTACTGGACTTTGAGAGAATGGAGCAGTACAGGAAAGAGAAAGGATGATTTAATATGGATTTTAATGAAGATGATATTCTGGTCAATCTGAACACAATAAAAGCCTTATCATTTGATTATGTTACAAGCCTGTTGGATGATTCTCAAATAGAATCAAATGCTATTATTATTGCTATTAAGGCACAAGCAACACTGATTGATGATATTAAGGCATTTACAGTTAAGGAAGGTGCTAGACAGTGTGGAGAATAAAAAAGGAGGTTATGGTATAGTGTTTCAAGAAATTATGAGAAGTAAAGAACTAGAACCAGAAAGTAAGGCTATATATGCCTATCTTTGTAGCTTTGCCGGGAGCAATTCAACTTGTTTTCCATCCCGAGAGTTGATGCGTAAAGAGTTAGGAATGAGTGAAACGAGATTTTCTAAGTATTTAAAACCGCTTGTTTCACTTGGTGTGGTAAAGGTAGAAAGAACGAGGGTAGGTAATTTGCTAAATAGTAATAGTTATACAATTACTCATGAAATTCGATTTATCGAAAATTCCGATACTCCGAATTATTCAAATTGTAATGCTCGGGAATCGTTGAATTGTAATGCTCGGGAATCCTTCAATTCCAATAGTGGAAGTTCCGAAAATCTTAGCACTAATAATAACAGTCTAAAAAGTAACAGTTTAAACAATAACAATATTAATAATAACAAGGTTACTAATAACAATAATATATGTGCTGACGCATCCAAACGCACTAGGTCGCAATTTAAACCGCCTACCCTGGAAGAGGTACAAGCATATTGCAGGGAGAGAAATAACAAGGTAGATGCAGAGAGGTTTATTGACTATTATTCCTCTAATGGCTGGATGGTAGGTAAGAATAAAATGAAAGACTGGAAAGCAGCTGTTAGAACATGGGAACGGAACCAATATAGTAATGGTACAAGCTCTGGCAATAAAGCTGCAAACAAGCCTTATGAAGAGAATAAGAGCTTTTATGACATGTACCAAGAGATGATGCAGGGCGAGAGTGCCGGAACGGTAGAAGTTGAAAGTAGAATTGTATAAGGAGATTAAAGAATGACAACAAAAGAATTTTTAGAAGTTTTTACAACGTTGGAAACTGCATACCCAACACATTATAAGAAATTAACAAATATTGAAAAGCAGAGGTCCATTGAATTATGGTCATCACTATTTAGAAATTATGATAGTGGACTTGTAAGAAAAGCAGTCATGAATTACATATCAAGTGATGAAACCGGATTTCCGCCGGTACCGGGGCAGATTACTAAAATTATTTATGACTTGTTAGAACCAGACCAGATGACAGATGATGAAGCGTGGGAATTGGTAAGAAAGGCAATTTCTAATGGGAATTATGGCTCAGAGGAAGAGTTTAACAACTTACCTGAAGCATTGCAAAGGGCGGTAGGTTCTCCCAATATGATTAAAAGTTATGCTATGTATGAACCTAAAGAATTAGAATTTGTTAGAAGAGGTGCTTTAAATTCATATAAGCAAGCGATAGCATCAGAGAAACAACAGCGAATAAATAACATGTTAGCGATTGAAGCAAACAGAGTTACTGCAATTGAAAGTAGTGAGACTCCAAATTATGATGAAATGTAAAATGCCCTCTGGTATAGGAGTACCAGAAGGGCAAGAACCAAAGAATATAGGCTTACTTCGGTATCTGTATTTTATCAGATTCCGGAGAGAAAGGAAAGAGGTAAAATTATGGAAGAGATAGAAAAAATTTATAATAACTTAGATAGGCTTATCGATAATTATGCTGATTTCGATTTCAAGTGTGAAACGAATGCTAAAGCAGAGCAAAAAATAAATGCACTCGCAAGGAGCCAGTCACCAGATGAAGGAATGATTCTTGATGTGTTAGATGCTGTGAACGATGCGGAAGCAGATAGCGAGCGGCAGGGTTTTATTTATGGCTTCAGCTATGCCATGAAGCTTGTAAGTCAGTGTAAGGAGGTAGTCTGATGCCAAGAGTAAATGTTAAAAAGGCAATCGAAAACAGTAGGAAACTTATAAAAGAAAGATACGATATGTCTATGGGTGATGCAAATGAGATTATACAAATAAGCCGGAGCGATTGGGAAATTGTTTGTAATGGCTTTAGCTTCGGCTATATACAAGGCTATAAGGCTGCTATGAATGAAATGCAGAACAGGAAGGAGGCGGTTTGATGAGTGATAGTGTAAGTGGAAAGCGAAATAGAGTATGTGGATTAAAAAAGTGGATGAAAATGTGGGTAGATTACACAAATGACTTTCCTACACTGGAAAAGGTTTTTACTGTTATGAAGACGTTTGACGGGATGAAAAAGGATAGACCGCAGGTAACAGTTACATATGATTTAACAGAAACAATTATTAAAATGCTATATAAAGCTAATCCGGTGCAGTTAAAGCGTATTTATGCATTTTTAGAAGGTTATTTGATGGATGATGATATAAAGGATAGCATTGAGGATACGGACAAAAAAAGAGCGGTTTAGTATATTAAGCCTGAGTTTCAATAAGGCTGTCACCATTTGTTTATTGGTATATCTCTGAAAAAAATAGTGAAAGGATGCAGATAGTATGAACTACAGACAATGGAAAAAGAATTATAAAAAGCAATATGGTATAAATCCACCGTTGAGTGTAGATAAACGCAAGCAACGAAAACAGATAAAAAAAACAATGAAAGCCTTTGATAATAAAAAATTAAATGAAGCATTGAATAATCTGGCAAAAAACATAAAAAATGCTGCAGCAGATGTCATGAGAGGTATAGCAACATTTGGCGACAGCATAGGTACCGGATTTAGGAATGCGGCGGATATCATACAACCATTAAAGATAGAGGACTGCTATTTGGATTGGGAAGTAAAGTCTGTTGCTACTGGTTATGGTGTGTATGAAAATGATTTATTAACTGGCGGTAGACAGCTTAAGCTGATTATGAGAAGCAAAAGAGCTGCCGAAAAGATAGTAGAAATCATAAAGACTGACAAACTGGAGTATTATAAATGCAACTATCCAGAGAAAATAGAGAGGCTGTGCGATATCGCACAATAAACAGGCGGTCGAGTTAAGGAAATTCAAGGAAAAAGGGAGATTGAACCGGTAACAGATTGTAACCGGTTGAACTGGTGACAATTTGTCACCAGTTCAAAATGCAAAAAAGATATCAGGCAGCGGGAGGCGGAGCATGACAAAAAAAGAATATAAGAAGCTTATAGATGAGCTGGCGACAAAAAAGAGGAGGAATAGAATTTGAAAAAAATATATACGGAATATCAACCAGTTGGGGAATTTTTAACGAAAAAAAATGTTGCACATAAGAACTAATATTATAATTACAATTACCAATTCCTTAAGTTCTTTAATTAAATAAGTTAATTGAGTTATAAGTTCGGTGTCTTTAGGAGAAATGGTAATATTTTGCTGCTCATTTTTTTTATTATTATACTTCATATCATCTCTCCTTTATTATATAAAATAATATAATATAAGAAGAATGATCCTGTTGGTAACGCTGGCGACGTGTATAAACAGCCACAACTGGTTGATAAGGGAAAAACTGAATTATATAATTTATTATATCCGATTTTGTTAAAAAATTCAACGAAAGGCATGTATAAAAATTAGTATTTAGAAAAAAATATGAAAAATAGTAAATGATGTGTAGCAAACAAGGAGGCAAAATGTGAAACACTTATTATTGCAGTACATAGATTTGATGCAGGAAAAAGAAGAAATCCAAAAGAGAATAAATAATTTAAACAAAAAATTGGAGAGGATTAACCAGGAAGGAAATGTAAAGGACGCTGTAAAAGGTGGGTCCGGTGGCTGCCAAACATTTCATATTGATGGATTCCCTGTTGCGGAAGAGGATGAAACAAAATATTTGTTGAATAAGAATATACGACTTTTAAGGCAGCGGGAACATGATTTAATGGAAAAGGTTGTAGAAGTAGAAGAATTTCTGAATACATTAGATGACAGTCGAATGCGGCGCATGATAACGAAGAGATATATTGAAGGGAAACAATGGTATCGAGTGGCGAATGAAATGGGAAAACAATATACAGAAGAATCTTGCCGGAAGCAGATGAAACGTTTCTTAGAAAATTATAAAAGTTTGTCCGGTTTGTCCGCTCAAAATATGTTATAGTTAGACTAGAAAGAGTGTGGTTAGAGATAACTGCACTTTTTTGTTGCCCTTTTGTATTTGGGGAATTGGTATGATTCCCCTTTTCCCTAGTTGAAGGAGTGGAATGTAAAATGGCTGGAAAAACAAGACCAGACCAGAACGGAACACATCGTGGTGCATTTGAAAAAAACAAAAAAAGAATTTACGCAACGCACACAGTCTGTGGAATATGTGGAAGACCTGTAGATTTTTCGTTAAAGTATCCTAATCCTTTATCACCATGCATTGACCACATCATTCCAATTGCAAAGGGCGGACATCCAAGTGATATAGATAATCTGCAATTAGCCCACTGGACATGTAACAGACAGAAGTCAGATAAGATTATTAAAAGACAGGGAACAGCAGAAAGCAATGGAACGGAAGTAACCAGCAACAGAATACTTCCGCAGTCAACAAATTGGACGGAATACAAAGGATAGGGGCATACCTCCCTGGGGAGGGGGTCGCCAGCCATTCACGCCGTCACTACGAAAATTTTCTCACGATTTTTTGGAAAGAGGTAAGAAATGTCAGAATATAAAGGGATTCGATACTTGAAAAATAAACTTATAAGCAAGCAGGCAAGAGTCGAGTTGCGATATAAATATTATACAATGAAAAATAGAGTAAAGGATAAATCGAAGCTGATTCCAGACGAATTAAGGTGGCTTCAGGCTATGCTGGGATGGTGTGGAAAAGCCGTGGACAGTCTGGGAGACAGAATTGTATTCCGGGAGTTTGAAAATGATAATTTTGATATGAATACTATATTTAATATGAATAATCCGGATACGTTATTTGATTCAGCAATTATCTCCGCTCTGATTTCTGCATGCAGCTTCATTTACATATCGGCAGGAAATGACGGATACCCAAGGCTGCAGGTTATTGATGGCTATAATGCTACAGGAATTATAGACCCTATTACCGGGTTGTTAAAAGAAGGCTATGCCGTGCTGGAACGGGATGAATATGACAGGCCAGTGATAGAAGCATATTTTACAACAGGAAAAACACAGTATATTTATAAGAACCGTGAACCAGAAACATATACATACAATGTACCATATCCTCTTTTAGTACCTATTGTTTATAGACCGGATGCGAAACGTCCTTTTGGTCACTCACGAATCACCAGGGCGGAAATGAATATTGTACAATCAGCACTAAGAACAATCCGAAGGGCAGAGGTGTCAGCAGAATTTTATTCGTATCCACAAAAATATGCTTTAGGCTTAGCGGAAGATGTGGAGATTGACGATAAATGGAAAGCGGCTATGTCGGCAATGCTGACATTTACGAAGGATGACGATGGGGATTTACCAACGGTAGGACAATTCACACAGCAAAGCATGACACCGTATGTTGACCAGCTTAGAATGTTTGCCTCTTTGTTTGCAGGTGAAAGCGGACTAACGATGGATGACCTCGGCTTTGTATCGGATAATCCGTCAAGTGCGGAAGCAATCAAAGCAAGTCATGAGAATTTAAGACTGGCTGCAAGAAAAGCACAGAGAACATTTGGCAGTGGTTTTTTGAATGCCGGATATCTGGCTGCATGTATTCGTGATGATTATCCTTACCAGCGGAAACAGATATATTTAACAAAACCGGTATGGGAACCAATATTTGAACCGGATGCAGCAATGTTATCCAGTATAGGCGATGGTGCAATTAAAATAAACCAGGCGGTACCTGGATATTTTAACACAGATAATCTTCACAACCTCACGGGAATTGCACCTAGCAGTATTCAGATAAATACAGAATCAGTAAGCGGAAAATAGGCGGTGATTAAATGGAAGACATAGCTCCGGTGTTGCTGAACAAGATTAAAGCAGATTTTAATGACATAATAAACAGTGATAAAGCCTTGTCTAAACTGTTAAAGAAGGTTGAAACTGGAACAGCAACCTACAAAGAAGCGAATGAGTATGCTATTACGGTAGGAAGTGCACTGGCTAAAGCATATCAGAATAATATATCTTCGGATAAATTGCCGGATGAGAGAATGTATTATAATATTGCCTCTCGCATTATACCTCCTACAATGCAGGATAATTATAATATGGTGGCAAGGGTTACTGCACAGATTCAAAAATTGTTGAATGTAGCAGCCAATATTGGCATAAAGGTAGTTATACCCAAAAATAATCAGGATAGAATAGAAAAAATAGTAGAAAAAATTTCTTCGGCAGATAATTATGATGATGTTGCATGGCTGCTAAATGACCCGATTATAAATTATACACAAAGCATTGTGGATGATTTTATAAAGATTAATTCTGAATTTCAAGGAAAAGCAGGCTTGAGACCTAAAATTGTTCGTAAAGTCACAGGTGGATGCTGTAAATGGTGTCTTGAGGTCTCAGGCACATATACATATCCGGAAGTTCCAAAAGATGTGTACCGCCGGCATGAGAGGTGCAGATGTACGGTTGAATATGACCCGGGCAGTGGAAAAGTACAAAATGTCCATTCAAAACAGTGGCGGGATAAGGGCGAAGATGATAATATAGCATATAGAAAGCAGTTAGGCTATTATAGGACAGGAAATATGACATCACGTGAATATGAGAATTATAAGCGTGAGTTAAGCCAGGTAACCGGCCGTAAACAGATAACACTGTCCAAGAGTGAGTATGCACATGTGATGAGTGAAATAAACTCAAATATGTCAGAAGAGGACAGAAAACATGCAATTGTCATGAAACCAATAGGAAACTATGTATATACCTTTATTAATAAGGGATTTGATGATTATACAATAATCAAAAAAGAAAAAATAGAATAGCAGGGTGGGATTTATGGAAATTCAAGAGAAGCTAGAGGAAAGATTAAAAAATATATACGATAATGAAGACTTTGTATTAGGTGTAATGACAAATGTAAAGTCGGAAAAAGGAAGAATAAAAATTATAGATTATATTGACATGGCAAGCCGCCGCCAGGATGATATTACACCAAGTGATATAGCTGCATTATCCGTGATTATAGGAGAAGAAAATTTGGCGTCTGATTAGAAGGAGCGGCGTTATGGAAGATAAAAAAGGAAATCAGACACCCACACAATCATTTACTTTGCCATATGAAGAAACAAGAGGCCAAGAAGCTATAGACATATACAATTCGACCGGAAGAAACGCTCAGGAATGGCAGGAATTAATGATATATGATATTCTTGCCGTAAACAGTGAGAAATTGTGGGTACACACAAAATTCGGCTATTCAGTTCCGAGGCGTAACGGTAAGAATGAAATCGTGGTAATGCGTGAAATGTGGGGTCTAAAAAACGGCGAGAAGATACTTCATACAGCGCACAGGACAACAACGTCCCATACAGCATGGGAACGCCTGTGCAGTTTACTTGATAAAGCAAAAATAGAATATAAGTCAATTAAAGCCTCTGGTAGAGAGTGCATTTATATGAAAGGCAGTGATGCAAGGGTCGAATTTCGCACAAGGTCGTCAAAAGGCGGTCTGGGTGAGGGATTCGACCTTTTAGTAATAGATGAAGCCCAAGAGTATACAGATGACCAGGAGAGCGCATTAAAATATGTGGTATCTGATAGTAAAAATCCACAGACTATTTTTTGCGGAACTCCGCCGACCCCGGTCAGCTCGGGAACCGTTTTTTTAAAATATAGGGAAAAAACACTTGCCGGAGCAACCATTAATGGCGGCTGGGCTGAATGGTCAGTACCGGAAGAATCCGATGTATATAATCGTGAATTGTGGTATAAAACGAATCCGTCACTTGGTACCATTCTAACAGAACGTGCCATTGTAGATGAAATTACAACGGACCATGTTGATTTTAATATTCAGAGATTGGGCTTATGGATAAAGTACAATCAGAAATCTGCTATCAGCAAAGCAGAGTGGGAATCATTAAAGGTATCAAGGCTCCCGGAACTGAAAGGAAAATTGTTCGTTGGCATCAAGTATGGAAAAGATGGAAATGTTGCTATGTCAATTGCAGTAAAAACAAAGGATGACAGGATATTTATAGAGGCGATAGACTGCCGAGAAATCAGAGCCGGAAATACATGGATTATTGCTTTTCTATCAAAAGCGGATGTACAGAAGGTCGTTGTTGATGGAGCAAATGGACAGCAGCTTTTGGCGGATGAAATGAAGAAAGAAAAATTGAAGAAACCGACACTCCCAACGGTGAAAGAGATTATACTTGCAAATTCTGCATTTGAACAGGGGTTGTGTCAGCAGAAGGTAGTACATATGAATCAACCGTCATTGGCACAGGCAGCTGAGAATTGTGAAAAAAGGGCTATCGGGTCAAATGGCGGTTTTGGGTATAAGTCCCAGGTTGATAAGATAGAAATTGCATTGCTGGACAGTGCAATTTATGCATATTGGGCCTGTAGCGAATATAAAGAAAAGAGAAAACAAAAAGTGAGTTATTAGAGCACTCCTCCGGGGTGTTTTTTTATTTGCAAAAACCAAACCAGACACTGTATGTCTGTTGGTATATAAATTATGGATATCGCTGAAAAAAAGCGAGGAAAGGAGTTAAGAATGGCAGAATTTCAGACGATTGAGACGCAGGAACAGCTGGATGCAGTAATTAGTGACAGGATTAATCAGGAAAAAGAAGCTTTGGTAAAGCAGTATGAGGGTTATCTTTCACCAGATGACGCAAAGGCAAAGAGAGAGGAATATGAAAAGCAGATTGGTAATCTGCAGACAGCCCTAAATGATGCAAATGAAAAGATTGCAAATCACGACAGGGAAATTGCAGAGAGGGATTCCAAGATTAAGGGCTATGAGATTGCTTCTCTAAAAACAAAAATTGCTCAGGAAGTCGGTTTGTCTTACGAAGCGGTTGATTTTCTGAAAGGTGAGGATGAAAATTCTATTAGAGTGAGCGCAGATTCATTAAAGACACTGATGGGAAATTCAAAGAATGAGCCACCTCTTGCATCAGGAGAAGAACATATCTCAGGAGCAGACACAGCATTGAGAAACACATTAAAAAATTTAACAAGTAAAGGAGAATAAGTATGGCAACATTAGCAAAAGGCGAGTTATTCGCCCCAGAAACAGTAAAAGATTTATTTTCAAAGGTATCCGGACACTCCTCCATTGCAAAATTAGCAGGCTCGATTCCGGTTCCTTTTAATGGAATTGAAATGTTTACATTTTCAATGGATGATGAGGTAAATATCGTAGCAGAGAACACAAAGAAAGAGGCTGGTTCTGCCAAAGTTGCACCTGTTAAAATCGTTCCGATTAAGGTCGAGTATGGTGCACGTGTTACGGATGAATTTTTGTATGCTTCAGAAGAAAAGCAGCTGGAGATTTTAAAGGGATTTAATGAAGGCTATGCAAAGAAGGTGGCAAGAGGATTGGATATCATGGCAATGCATGGTGTCAATCCGAGAAAGAAGGAAGCCTCTGCTTTGATTGGTACAAATTCATTTGATACCAATACTAATATCACGGTCGTAGATTATGATGAAACGCAGATTGAGGAAAATATTGAATCGGCAATTGCAGCTGTGAATGAGGGCTATGATGTGACCGGAATGGCAATGTCAAAGACATTCAGCTCCACGCTGGCATCCTTGACTGTAAATGGTGTAAAGCAGTACCCAGAACTTGCATGGGGAGCTAACCCAGGTAATGTGCATGGTCTTCCGGTAGATGTAAATAGCACGGTATCATTCAATGGCTCTAATGACCAGGCAATTGTTGGTGATTTTGCAAATGCCTTTAAATGGGGATATGCGAAAGAAATTCCATTAGAAGTGATTCAGTATGGAGACCCGGACCAGTCAGGGCAGGACCTTAAGGCATTTAACCAGGTGTATCTTCGTGCTGAGACTTATATTGGATGGGCAATCATTGACCCGGCTGCATTTGCAAGGATTGCAACCAAAGCCACAGTGACAGAAGGAGAAAAAGGTGATTAAGGAAGATGGATAATTTTGCAACGATTGAAGATGTGCAAGATTTATGGCGCAGCCTCACACCATCCGAGATGGAGAGAGCGAAGAAACTGCTTCCGGTGATATCAGACAGCTTGAGATATGAGGCGCAAAAAGTAGGAAAGAATTTAGATGATATGATTAGCAGTAATGCAGCTCTTGCTACAGTAGCTAAGTCAGTGACGGTGGATGTTGTGGCGAGAACGCTCATGACATCTACTGATGCTGAACCGATGACACAGATATCAGAATCTGCATTGGGATATTCAATGTCTGGTACCTTTCTTGTACCGGGCGGCGGTCTTTTTATTAAGAAATCGGAGCTCGTAAGGCTTGGCCTTAGAAGACAGAGGATAGGGGCGATTGATTTATATGGCGGTAATGATTAAAGGAATATCAGTCATTTTGCATGTAAAACAGAAATCGGGGGTGGACGGCTTTAACCGTCCTGTTTACACATATTCCAAGGAACAGGTTGATAATGTCCTGGTGAGCCCGTCTTCCACGGATGATATTGTCACATCACAGGATTTATACGGGAAAAAAGCAGTATATACACTGGCAATTCCAAAGGGTGATACCCATACATGGGAAGATTGCGAGGTTGAATTTTTTGGAAGGACATGGAAAACGTTTGGGTTTCCGATTGAAGGAATCGAGGCGGGCATCCCGTTGGACTGGAATAAGAAAGTGATGGTGGAAGCATATGGCTAAGGTTGAAATAGTACTGAATAAAGCAGGAGTGAAAGAACTGTTACGCTCTGGTGAAATGATGGCAATATGCGAAGAGCGTGCAAATAACGCATTAAAGCAGCTGGGTGATGGTTATGTTGTTACAACGCATACCGGAAAAAACCGGGTGAATGCGGAAGTTGCAACAGACAGCTTTAAGGCAATGCATGAAAACTCAAAAAATAATACAATTTTAAAGGCACTAAGGTGATTGAATGATAGAAAAAATAGTACTCCAATACCTAAATACAGTGTTAGATGTACCGGCATATATGGAAATGCCGGAGAAGCCCCCGCCGCAGTTTGTTTTAGTAGAAAAAACAGGGAGCAGTACAGAAAATCATATTGAGTCTGCCATATTGGCGTTGCAATCGTATGCAGGCTCTTTGTATTTAGCGGCTAAATTGAATGAGAAAGTAAAAAAGGCTATGGATAATATTGCTGCACTTACCGATATTTCAAAATCAAAGAGAAATACAGATTATAACTATACAGATACAGCAAGAAAACAATACCGATATCAAGCGGTATATGATTTGGTTTATTAGGAGGGAAAACAATGGCTGACGCACAAAAAGTATCTACTGGAAAACCGAAGATTGGCGGTGCGATTTACAGAGCGCCGCTTGATACACCACTGCCAACAGATGCAGTAAGTGAACTTGACAGTAAATTTGCTTGCCTTGGTTATATTAGTGAAGATGGTTTGACCAACAGCAATTCAATGGAAACAGACACCCTTAAATCATGGGGTGGCGATACTGTCATCAATATGCAGACGGAAAAACCAGATACATTCAGCTATACACTGATTGAGGCATTGAATGTTGAAGTGTTGAAGGCGGTCTATGGTAACGATAATGTAACCGGGAATCTTGATGAAGGAATCGTGATTACCGCAAACAGTGATGAAGCAGAACCCTGTTCGTGGGTAGTTGATATGATTTTAAAAGGCAACACGTTGAAACGGATAGTAATTCCTAATGCACCTGTTACAGAAGTTGGGGATATTACTTATAAGGATGACGAAGCAATTGGCTATGAGACTACAATAACAGCTGTTCCGGATTCAAATGGAAATACACATTATGAATACATAGTAAAAGGTTCCCAATCAGAATCCGGAGAGGAAAAAGATGAACAGGAGGCAACAGAATGATAGAAGGAAAGACAGTATCAGGATTTGCATACAACATAGATGATGGTGCACTTGATGATTATGAGCTTTTAGAGACACTCTGCAAGGTGGATAAAGGGGAATATGGTCTTATGCCCGAAGTGATTGAACGATTGCTCGGAAAGGAACAAAGAGACCTTTTGAAAAAGCACTGTACCAAAGAAAACGGAAGAGTATCCGCAAACATGATGATGTCAGAAATTACGGAAATACTCCAGTCCCAGCCCAAAGCAAAAAACTGATGGTCCTCGCCGATATGCTTGCAACGGATGAAGATGCAATTATATGTGATTTGGCTGAGACTTATCACATATACGATTATAAATCGCTGCCTTGTTCCAGGGTGGCGATTTTTTGTATCGGTTTGAGGAATGACAGCAGAATCAAGATGAAAATGAGCGGAATGAAGCAGCCATTAGAAACAATATTAACCGCTTCCATAGCGGACAGATTAGCCTTGTTGTTATGGTCCAAAACAAAGGATGGTGCAAAGGGCAGAAACCGCCCGGAATCTATTGCTATGAAACTAATGGAAAATAGCAATGGAGATAAAACGATGGAATCATTTAATTCACCAGAGGAATTTGAGGATAGAAGAAGAGAACTTATACAGAAAGGAAAAGGGAAATGGCAGAATTAGCAAAGGCATATGTTCAAATAATTCCATCAGCAAAAGGCATTAAAGGGAGGCTGTCTTCTGAATTAGGTGAGGAAGCCGGAGCAGCGGGAGAGAGTGCAGGAAATTCCATTGTGTCAAAAATACTAAAGGTGGTGGCTGCTGCCAAGATTGGAGAGACCATTGTAAAAGGGATAGCTGCGGCGGTAAATGAGGGTGCTGATTTAGAACAAAGCATTGGCGGTATAGAAACCTTATTTAAAGACAGCAGCGATACTGTAATAGCAAATGCTAAAAATGCTTTTAAGACTGCCGGACTGTCTGCAAATAATTACATGGAAGCAGTAACAAGCTTTTCGGCAAGCTTGCTGCAAGGATTAAGCGGCAATACCGAAGAGGCAGCCAAGGTATCAGATATGGCATTAACGGATATGTCTGATAATGCGAATAAAATGGGTACCTCAATGGAATCCATTCAGGATGCATATCAGGGATTTGCAAAACAGAATTATACCATGTTGGACAACCTTAAACTTGGATATGGCGGAACTAAGACGGAAATGGAAAGACTGCTTGCAGATGCACAGAAGGTATCGGGGATTGAATATGATATCAACAATCTGGCGGATGTGTACAATGCAATTCATGTAATCCAGGGAGAGCTTGGAATAACTGGAACAACTGCAGAGGAGGCAGCTACTACCTTGACGGGTTCCATGTCTGCTATGAAGGCTGCATTTTCTAATGTCCTTGGTTATCTGGCAATCGGTGAAGATGTTAAGCCCGCATTGCAGGCTTTGGCGGAAACCACTTCAACATTTTTGTTTGGTAATCTAATTCCGATGGTTGGGAATATAATAACGGCTCTCCCATCTGCCATAGGAACATTTATTCAAGCTGCAATACCCTCATTGCAAAGCAATGGCGGCGATTTATTAAATAATATCATATCTGGCATTCAGAATAATCTACCGGCTCTGATAACAACGGCGGGAACCCTTATCAGTACACTTGGAGAGAATATTACCGCCAATCTTCCCAATGTATTAAGCAAAGGAACGGAGATTGTTGGAAGTCTTGCAGATGGTTTTTTCTCAAATTTACCGGCTTTTATATCAAACGTGGGAAGTATGATAACCGGCATGATTAGCTTTATTGCCGATAATGCACCCAAAGTTCTAAAAGCAGGTGCAGATATACTGATAAGAGTGGTTGAAGGATTTGTTAATAATTTACCTCAGATTGTATCAGCAGCTGATAAAATGATTATAAACATTGTAAGCACGATAGCAAAAAAATTACCACAAATCTTGCAAAGTGGTATTGAAATCATAGGAAAATTAGTAGCAGGTCTTATAAAGGCAATTCCTAAAATAATTGACGCAGTTCCCAAAATTGCAAAAAGCTTTATTGATACAATGAAGAGTGTGGATTGGCTTACACTTGGTAAAAACATCATTGAAGGTATTGTTAAAGGAATTAAGAATGCGGCCAGCTTGATAATGGATGCAGCAAAAGAAGCTGCTCAAAGTGCGTTGGATTCGGCAAAGAATGCTTTAGGAATACATTCCCCATCCAGAGTTTTTGAATCTCAAGTTGGTAAAATGATTGATTTGGGATTAGCTGCCGGTATTGAAAATAATGTAAGTAAAGTTGCAGATTCTATGAAAGAATTAAGCCTTGCAACGGTCGGTTCAATCGACACTAACCTTATACCTTCATCTGTTGGTACGGATTTTGAAATGCATAGCTATACAGAGAATGAGGCAATTATTGACTATGATAGACTTGCCAATGCGGTAGCAGTAGCGTTAGAGAGAGCCGGTTTTGTAATATCAGTGGACGGAAGAGTATTTGGACGTTTGGTAAGGAGTGTTATATAAATGGAAATATATTATAAAAACAGTAAGGGTAAAAAAATATATTTAGATAGATTTCCTTATATCGTCCTTGATGAAGCGACACTGTTTGACAGTGAATGGGATTATCAGGCAAACGAAGCATCAACACAAATCATTAAGTTCTCTAAAAAAATGAAGACAAAGGATGCGGATATTAATATAAGCGGCAGTACAAAAGAAGAATATTATAAAAATGTAAGTATGCTGGTAAGTGTGTTTGATACAGATATCATATCTGCGGAGCCAGGTGAATTACATGTCGGGGAGTACTATTTGCCATGTTATTTTTATAAAAATATCAAGTCGGGAAACTTCAGGAATGTTAAGAAATCCACTATAACATTTTCCGTTGTAGCAGAAAATGACCAGTGGATAAAGGAAACGTGTATAGTATTCAGACCTGGCACTGTGCATGAAGCAGGTCAGAATCTGGATTACCCACATGACTATCCATATGACTATGCGAATGGTTTAAGCAGCCAGAAGCTGGTTAATGATAGTATCAGCACTTGTGATTTTGAAATGATAATCTATGGGACATGTGCTAATCCTAATATCCGTATAGGGGATAATCAGTATAATGTGGATTGTGTAGTAGATACGGGAGAGTATCTTGTCATAAATTCAAAGAAACGCAAGGTGTATAAGAAAAAAATAGATGGGGAAATCGAAAATTGCTTTTATTTAAGAAATCGTGAATATTACATATTTGAGAAAATCCCAACTGGAAACTTAACTGTGGTGTGGAATGGTTTATTTGGGTTTGACATCACTCTTTCTGCAGAGAGGAGTGAACCGGAATGGACTTAGTATATGCCGATGAAACGAGAAAAGATATAGGAGTATTGGAAAATTATACTTTGGATATTGCATATGGAAGTGACGAAAATGACTTTGAATTAGAGGTTGATTTAAACAATCACTGCTGTCAAAAAGGCTTTCTCATATACATAGAAAATTCTATGGATGGCAGAGTGGTAGGAACAGAGTATGGAGGCATTATTGATAATATCAAGGTAAATACAGAATCAAACGTAGTTACATATTCAGGAAGGAGCTGGCATGGAATCCTGGCCGGAAATGTTATAGAACCGCCTGGTGGTTACGATTATCTGTGTCTGACCGGGGAAGCGAACGAATGCATCAGGGAGATTATTGAATATATTGGCTTGTCAGATATATTTACTGTCTCAAGTGAGGATTCAACAATTGAGGTTGTAAATTACAACTTCCGGTATCAGGATGCATATCACGGAATATGTGACATGTTAAGTGAATCCGGTGGAAAGTTGCGAATAAGGTATGAGGATGGCAAGGTTGTTTTAAGTGCGGTACATCTAATTGATTACAGCCAGAATGAGGAGTGGGATTCCTCACAGGTGGCATTTACGATAGAAAAGAAATACCGTCCGGTAAACCACCTTATATGCATGGGGCAGGGAGATTTGAAGGACAGGCATGTAATTCATCTGTTCACGGACGAATATGGCGGGGTCTGTCCATATTCAAAAATAGAGAACCCTGTGAAAGATTCGGATTATATCTTGGACAAGTCAATGCAGGTAATGACCGGCATAGATGAGGTGGTAGAGGTTTATGATTATCCCAATGCGGCCATCACGGAAAATTATGTAAGGCTGGATAGTCAGCCGGCCGATTGGGCTGCGAAGTATGGTAATTATTATAAGTTGGATGAAAACGATTCCTACACCAGTCTGGAAGCTTCCAAACAGGAAACATATTTCTTACTGACCAGCCAGCCGGGGAACTGGTCTGCCGGATATACAGATTATTATGAAAAGGATGGTACAGGGTATAAAGCGGTAGAAGGGGATGTTACCACCTCTTATAGAAAGCAGACAGCCCAGCCGGCAGACTGGACAAAGAATTATGCAAATTACTATTACTATTGGAGCGATGGTGTTACCTCGGAATATAAAGCGGTGGACGGGGTGCAGAAGACAAGATATAACATGCAGACCCAAAAGCCCACGGACTGGGAGAAAAATTATTCCCAATATTTTCAAAAAAAGAAGAAGGGAGGATATACTGCGGTACCCGGGGTAAAAAAGGGGAAAAAGACAGTAGCCCCGGCATGGAAAGCAAGAAGGTATTACACCTCGGAAAATTATAATGCAGCTCCAAAATGGGCAGCAAAATATTACACCTTGTCAGAAACAACGTCTGCTCCCGCATGGTCGGCAAACAAATACTATAGTGTTTCAAGCATAATGGTAAAACCGTCTTTTGTTCCGGGAGCTGTTTATAAAAAAGAATATGATTATTTTGCCGAAATGGTGGAATCCGGAATTGAGAAGCTTAAGGAAAGCTCATTGGAGTGTGATTCCATCACCATAGATTTAGATTTAACAGGCAGCTATGATATCGGTGATATTGTAGGGGCTTTGGAAAACAAAACAGGAATAGCTGTCTGGCAGCCTGTTACAAAAAAGATAGTGACAATTAAAAATGGTAAGGAAAGTATTTCTTACGAAATAGGAAAGGAGGCATAAACATGTCAACACATTTAGTAACCGGATATGGCGGAGTAGAGCATGTGACAGCGGCGGATGATGGAAGCAAAAACGCTGGAATTGTAGGAACCGAAAGCTATGTCTTAAATACAGGAAACAAATTTGAAGCAGAGGTTATTACGAATAATTTAATTAAAATTAGAGATGGTGATGCTATACAAAAGGGCAGGCATTGGAGAATTGAGAAAAATGATTATGTGGAATGCACGATTGATAATGGACTGCAGGGGTTAAAAAGAAATGATTTGATTGCGTCCAGGTATTCCAAGAATCCGGATACCGGTATTGAATCGGAAGAAATAGTGGTAATCAAGGGCACATCAAGTGAGAATCCAGCGGACCCGGAATATGAGACAGGCGATATTTACGATGGCGATTTAATAGATGAAATGCCTTTGTATCGCGTCAAATTGGATGGACTAAATATTGTTTCGGTCACATCTCTTTTTAAAGAGATATCCTCCCTGTCGGAATTGATGGATATCATTAACAATAACGAATCTACACAGAAGGCTTTTAATGATACAATAAGCGAAAAAATCAATTCCCATATTGCTACTGCTGCAACCTCTGTGGTTTCCGGACATGTAAAAGTAGATAGTGCTTTGTCCAGTACCTCGAAAAACCCGGTTCAAAATAATGTAGTAAATACAGCGCTTTTAAAGCAAAAAACTAAAAGCACATCGACAACGGTAAAGCTGTTAGTGAAACGTGACGGAACAGTCGCATCTGAAACGGTAACAGTTCCGGATGGTGTTAAAAACTCTGATTTCATATTAGTTATATGCAACTGCGATGTTCCAGCTACCTCAAATGTATCTAGTACGCATCCAGCAACGTTTACCTTGAAAGGTGCCGGTGCGGGTAACTCTTCTCCTTATAGTGGAAGCACCCAGGCAGCCAGCACAGCGTCTATGATTGCGGCTAATACTGAGAGTATAACAGTAACCGGTAGAATTATTGCCACAACAACCCTCACTGATAGTCTGCAAGCCGCTGCATGGAAAGCACAGTATGATGAGGTCAATGTAGGCGTGCGATTTATCGGAATATAAAAAAGGAGAGATAACAATGGAAAAAATGAAATGGTTACTATCTATCTTATGCGGACTTTTGTCTGCGTTTACAAAGCAATACGGAATGATTATAGCCTTTGTGTGTATAGCAGTTGTATTTGACTGGATTACTGGCATCATAGGTGAAAAGGCTGTGGGGCATGCCATTACCAGTAAAAAAGGCACAATCGGATTCTGGAAGAAGATGGCACTATTTGCCGCCTTATTCTTTGGCTTTTTTTTAGATTATTTTATTCCATTTTGCTTGGAAAAAATCGGTTTAGAGCTTCCTGTAAATGCACCTGTGTTCGGTATGATAATAGGATGCTACATAACTATAAATGAGTGTATCAGTATTTGCGAAAATATATATAAGGCAAACCCAAACATACTGCCGCAGTGGATAATCCAAATACTGATACTTGCAAAAACACAAATTAATAAGGAGGATGACGAGCTGGAAGGATTAGTAAAGGAGGAAAAACCATGAAAACATCAGATAAAGGAATTGCATTAATCAAAAAATATGAGGGTTGCAAGTTGGCAGCCTATAAATGCCCGGCAGGTGTATGGACTATAGGCTATGGGCACACAGGAAAGGTAGATGGAAAGGTAATCAGCAGTGGCATGAAAATCACCTCTGCCAAAGCGACTGTATTGCTTAAATCCGATTTGGCGACCTTTGAAAAGGCGGTGGCTAATTGCAAGTATCTGACCTTTAAACCAAATCAGAACCAGTTTGATGCTTTAGTGAGCTTTGCTTTTAACTGTGGTACCGGCAGTCTTAACACCCTGGTTAAAAGCAGAAGTGCAAAGGTTGTATCGGAAAAATTGCTATTATATAATAAGGCGAATGGAAAGGTCCTTGCCGGTCTTGTTAACAGGAGAAAAGAGGAAAAAGCTTTATTCGATACTCCTGTAAAGAAGGGCACGGCTTCTTCTAATGCAGTTACAAAGACTACAACCAATATGGCACCATCAAAAAAAACGACAACCTCCAGCACTGCCAAGACCTTGAAAAAAGGTGTCAAGGTAAAAATCAAGAGCGGTTCCACAGATGCTAATACGAAAGGAAAATATGCGGCATTCGTCTATAAGACAGTATACACCGTAATTAGTATTAGTGGGGATTATGTGACGTTTGGCTTAAATGGTGCGGCTACCGGCAAGACAAAGAAAAGTAATGTAACGCTTGTTTAATATTTTAATAAATATCAAGAGCCCTACATATTTCGCAAGATAAGGTATGTAGGAATTTTTATTTAGCAACGTCAAATAATATAATTGAAAAGGTTGCATAAAGAATATATTGTGTTTATTAGTGTTTTATTAGTGACAATGGCAGTGGGAAAGTATTGAAAAATCAACGCTTTGTCATATTGAAAATTTAAACAGTATTTAATAAAATTGGGACTAGATTTTTTCGACGATATATGCGAAAATATATTTAAATACGGCAATCAGCTTTTTACATATATGCCGGTAATATTTTACATTTTGAAAGGAGTTTCAACATGATTTATTCACAGGAAGTAGAAAACATGTGCCCAGTAGCTCAGGGTGTACATCATGGTTGTGCACCAATCCCAGAAGAAGCAAAGTGGGTTCAGGCAAAAGAAGTAAAGGATATCTCAGGTTTAACACATGGTATTGGCTGGTGTGCACCACAGCAGGGTGCTTGTAAGTTAACACTGAATGTTAAAGAGGGAATTATTCAGGAAGCGTTGGTTGAGACAATCGGATGTTCTGGTATGACTCATTCAGCTGCTATGGCATCAGAGATTTTACCAGGTTTAACTGTTATGGAAGCACTCAACACTGACTTAGTATGTGATGCGATTAATACTGCAATGAGAGAATTATTTTTACAGATTGTATATGGTCGTTCTCAGAGTGCATTCTCAGAGGATGGTCTTCCAGTAGGTGCAGGTCTTGAGGATTTAGGTAAGGGTCTTCGTTCACAGGTTGGTACAATGTATGGTACACTTAAGAAGGGTCCTCGCTACTTAGAGATGGCAGAAGGATATGTTACGGCGATTGCTTTAGATGCTGAAGATTTAATTATCGGATATAAATTCGTTAACCTTGGTAAGATGACTGATTTCATCAAGAAGGGTGACGACCCGAATACTGCATATGAGAAGTCTTGTGGTCAGTATGGTAGAGTAGACGACGCTGTTAAGTTGATTGACCCACGTACAGACAAAGAGATTGCTAAATAATAGAAGGAGGTAACGATATAATGGCATTATTTGAATCATATGAAAGAAGAATTGATAAGATTAATGAAGTATTAAACAGCTACGGAATCTCCTCTATCGAAGAGGCAGAGAAGATTACGAAGGATGCTGGATTAGATGTATATAATCAGGTTAAAGGCATTCAGCCAATCTGTTTTGAGAACGCTTGCTGGGCTTATACGGTAGGCGCTGCAATTGCAATTAAGAAGGGCTGCAAGAGAGCTGCTGATGCTGCTGCAGCAATTGGTGAAGGTCTTCAGGCTTTCTGTATTCCAGGTTCGGTTGCGGATACCCGTAAGGTAGGCTTGGGACATGGTAACTTAGGTAAGATGTTACTTGAGGAAGAGACAGAGTGTTTCTGTTTCTTAGCTGGACATGAGTCATTTGCAGCTGCTGAGGGTGCTATTGGTATTGCTGAGAAAGCAAACAAGGTTCGTCAGAAACCGTTAAGAGTAATCCTGAATGGTTTAGGTAAGGATGCAGCTCAGATTATTTCCCGTATCAACGGATTTACATTTGTTGAGACAGAGTATGACCCATATACCAACGAGGTTAAGGAAGTATTCCGTAAGTCATATTCAGAGGGACTTCGTGCAAAGGTTAACTGCTACGGTGCAAACTCTGTACCGGAAGGTGTTGCAATCATGTGGAAGGAGGGAGTTGATGTATCGATTACCGGTAACTCTACTAACCCTACAAGATTCCAGCATCCTGTAGCAGGTACATATAAGAAGGAGTGTAATGAGAAGGGCAAGAAATATTTCTCCGTTGCTTCCGGCGGTGGTACAGGACGTACCCTTCACCCGGATAACATGGCAGCAGGTCCGGCTTCTTATGGTATGACAGATACATTAGGACGTATGCATTCCGATGCACAGTTTGCCGGTTCTTCATCCGTTCCTGCACACGTTGAGATGATGGGTCTTATCGGTGCCGGTAACAACCCAATGGTTGGTATGACAGTTGCGGTTGCTGTTTCCATCGAGGAAGCTGCGAAGGCTGGAAAGTTCTAAATTATAGGTGAAAATGCTTTATTTTGAGAGCTTCTCAAGTCGTGGTTCGATTTGAGAAGCTCTCATTTTTTGTAATAGAAAATGACAACTAGAAAATGTCAAAATAAGGAGAAATTTTTCTTGGAAATCGGCATGATAACAAAAGGGGTGGTTTGTGGATATGGTGCAGCTATTGTCAATCTTTTGAACATTCATCGATTTGTCCCCCCTCTTATTGGGAAAATGATGATTTTATCAATGCATATCAGTTGACTTCGGTACCGGACAAGCTGGAAGAACAAAAAGAGCGCATTGATAGTTATATGTCATCATATTATAAAGGGTTTTATGTGTAAGCTGTATTAGAAATCAGAATAGTTCATTATCTTCGGAAATACTTGTAAAGTTAAGTATGAAGTGATACCACCGATTCGATATTCAAAACTGCATAGCTGTGGTAAAAAGTGTTTAACAAGTATATGGTGTTGACAATACTGGTCTATTGTGATAGACTAATAATGGTCTACTGTGATAGACCGTTTGCTTATTTATTGTACACGTTTTATGAGACCTGACTGGCTGTCCGGTACGATAACCATCAATTTATTGTAGTAGAAAAGGAGTTATATGGGATGGAGAAAATATTTGAAAGTGAATATCGTTTTTTGTGTATCTTATGGGAGCAGGAGCCTGTCACCAGCTCAGAGCTTGTGAAGCTGTGTAATCAGGAGTTTGGCTGGAAGAAGTCTACCACCTATACCGTAATCAAGAAGCTGGCAGATAAAGGAATTATCAAAAGTGCTAATACAATTGTGGAATCTCTTGTGACTAAGGAAGAGGTTGACCGGCAGGCAAGTGACGAGTTACTGGAACGAACCTGTCAGGGAAATGTACCTTCTTTTCTGGCAGCCTTTTTAAAGGACCGGAAATTGTCCAGGCAGGAGGCGGAGCGCATAAAGAAAATGATAGAAGATGCCAGTGAATAAAAGGGTGGGAAAAAGATGATTGAGAATATATGGAGAATGGGAATACAGGCAGGTATACTAATTTTAATCATACTCGTGATTCGGGTATATCTAAAAAAATATTCAAAGGTATATAGTTATTTGTTATGGATATTGATGCTAGTGCGTCTGCTTTGTCCCGTTTTTATTGAGAGCGATTGGAGCCTGCAGCCGGATTGGGCGTGGCAAATGGATTTTGCTGCGAGTCTTGCAGAGCCTGCGGAGGATTGGACTGCACAAGTAACAGCAGAGCCTGGAAAGAAGAATCAGGCTGCAGCAGTAACAGTAGAGAATACGCGGAAGGATATGCAAGGCGATAAAGAGAAGATCGGAAGTGCAAAAAAGCTGTCTGATATTTTGCATACAGATACTAAATCATGGACGATTCTAGGAGTCATGAAATGTATATGGGGAGCAGGAGTGTTTGGTGTAGCGGTTTATTTTTTGTTACAGTACATAAAAATCAGAAGGCAGGTAGTAACTGCCATATGGGAAAGAGGCAGAATCTGGCGGTGTGAAGGGATTGATTCCCCGTTTGTAATGGGAGTTCTCATTCCAAAGATTTATATGCCATATGGGATGCCAGAGAACGCATTTCAATATATTTTACAGCATGAACAGATGCATATCCGGCATAAGGACCCGGTGGTACGGCTAGCGGGGGTAACAGCAGTCTGTTTACACTGGTGGAATCCGCTGGTCTGGTACGGAATCCATAAAATGAATCAGGATATGGAGATGTTTTGTGATGAGTCGGTCATGAAAGATTCGTCAATAGTGGACAGGAAAATCTATGCGGATATCCTGCTGGATTTTGCCATGAAGCAAAGTGGGTATCCGGCGTTTTTGGCCTTTGGAGAAAGCAATACAGAGCAGCGGGTTGCCCATGTTCTTAAGGAAAGGCGCACAAAATGGGTGGCATCTGTTTTGGTACCGGTAGTGGTTTTTGTAATGTCTGTCACATTTTTTATAGTGCCAAAGAAGGCTTTAGCAGAAAACAATACTTCATATGAAACTGTGGAAAGCCAGAAAATGTATGAGGTATGCGGCATTTCCCAAAACGAAGCGGAAGCATTTATGGAAGTATTTATGGATGCAGTAAGAAGCGACAAGAGGGAAAAAGTTGCAGAACTGGTGGATTATCCAAGGGTGGTGAAAGTAGATGGCGAAAAAATTTATGTGGAAAATAGTACAGCATTTTTAGAGCATTATGACCGCATTTTTACCGATTCGTTGAAAAGTACCCTATATCAATGCCTGGACACAGATATGCAATATAATGATTCGGGGATTTTTCTGGGAGATGGGGAAGTATGGATTGCGAAAAGCGGAGACGCCCTGCGTATTACGTCTATTTCCAATGCGGAAGGAGTGTCTGTCCGGTATCCAATGAGTTCCAAAGGGTTTTATCAATAAGAATAAGGAAAAAGAGAGGAGATTAATTAAATGAAAAAGATAATCTGGATTACACTAATTGTATTTATGATGGGAAATACCGTGGGCTGCCAAAAGAAAGAGGAACAGCCGGCAACGGAAGAAAGGGTTACGGCAACAACAGTAGAAGAAACAGAGGAAGACACTGTAACAGAGGAAACAGAAGCGTCACAGGAAGAAAATATGCCAGAACCGGAGGAACAGGATATAAATCCAGACGGGCAGGCTCCTGCAGATAACAGCCAGCCAGATACGGAAGCTGGAACGGAGGCGCCGGGAAAGGATACAGAAACAGACGCAGTTTCCCAGAGCTATTATGGAAAATGGAAGGTTACGGAATATTATGCACCTTATATCACAGCAATTACTACAGAGGAAATGAATGCCCTGATTGGAGCGGAATGTGAATATGGATTGGATGCCTTTATCAGCAAAGGGAATAAGCTGGATTCCCCTCAGTATAGTGAAGGAGCGGAGACGAAGGCAGATTTTGAAGCAGCCTGGGAAAACCAGATTACATTTGAGACGCTGGGAATCACAGCTGATACAGTAAAACAGATATCTGTTGATAATTCATATGATTTTGGCAGTACGTTTTATATAAGGGATGCCAATACAATAATGATTCTATATGAAGGGGTATTTTTTGAGGCAGTAAAAGAGAAATAGAGGTAAAATGTGCCGATAGGCTGCAATAGAATTTACTTTACAACAAATAGATAATGATATAATATAAAACCATAAATGAATTAGGAGGTTGGAACATGCCGCTTTTGAATTAGAAATCTCTGTGCAGGATCTAATGTCCGGGCAAAGCTTGTACGGAGAATAAAAAGGGATTTTGCCCACATTGGATTTTGTATATTTATAGGTCATAAACATATTCTATAAGGAGATAAAATTCAATGAAAGATGGTTTTAAAAAATTTATATTATTTTGGATTGGTGGTTCCGTATCACAGTTAGGAAGTGCAATGACCAGCTTTGCACTTATCCTATGGACATATACGCAGACAAATTCTGCTATGGCAGTGTCTTTGATGTCCTTTTGCAATTTTCTTCCGTATATTCTGATAAGCTTAATTGCAGGAGGATTTATAGACCGGCATCATAAGAAGACAATTATGCTGGTGTCGGATACGTTGGCAGCAGTTTGCTCCATGGCAGTATGTATGCTTTTTTGGAATGGAAAACTGGAAATATGGCATATTTATCTGGTAAATGCGGTGATAGGATTTATGAATTCCTTTCAGGCACCGGCACAGGCTGTTGCAATCGGCATTATGGTTCCTGAAGAACGGCTGTCACAGATGAGTGGCATGTCGTCCTTTTCCGCTAATTTGATTTCTGTTATATCGCCGGTTTTAGCATCCGCTATTTTTGGCTTTGGCGGGCTTGGAATGGTAATTGCAGTGGACTTGTTGTCCTTTGTATTTAACTTTGTGGTGCTGCTTGTATTTATCAAGATACCGGAGCAGTTAAAGGAAACCTCAGAGGAAAAGAATTTTCTGTCCGGTACATTGGATGGTTTTCATTTTCTATTACAGAATAAAGGGCTTTGGTATATTATTGTTACGATGGCGGCAATCAATTTCTTCTCGCAGCTGACCTATGAAAATATATTATCCCCTATGATTCTGGCAAGGAGCGGGAATGACAGCATGGTTCTTGGAGCAGTAAATACTGTGCTGGGCATCGGAGGAATTTTAGGCGGACTTGTTGTGTCTGTCAAAAAGCTAAAAATCAGCAGTGTCAAGATGATTTATTTTTCAGCAGCCCTGTCATTTTTGCTGGGAGATATTATGATGGGATTAGGACAGAATGTGTTCTGGTGGAGTGTTGCAGCCATAGGGGCTTGTTTTCCCATTCCGTTTATTATGGCTGGACAGAATGTTATTCTGTATAAAATGGTACCGCAGGAATTGCAGGGAAGTGTATTTTCTGTCCGGAATGCTATTCAGCATGCTACGATTCCAATTGGTCTGCTGTTAGGTGGTTTTCTGGCGGACTATGTGTTTGAACCGTTTATGCAGTCAGGAAGAGGACTGGCAAATGCGTTGGGACATCTTGTAGGAACCGGAAATGGTGCCGGTATGGCAGTGATGTTTTTATGCACCGGTATCATGGGTTCAACAGTCAGTCTTTTGGCGTATCATAAAAAAGAGATACAGGAGCTTCAGAACAGCGAATCTGTAAATTAATAGGTGTTTGCGAAACTCGATTTTCTCTTTCTTCAGTTGTGCAACATATACATCCAACGCATGTACGCTTGCGCTACTTGTCGCTCGTAGCGGTGCATAACATGCCAAAGTACGGCATGTAAACAC